>CAYFRG010000018.1:0-30149 GCA_964345535.1 uncultured Actinomyces sp.
ACATCCACGGTGTAAACGTGGCGCTCTAGCCAACTGAGCTATAGGCCCTTACGGCTTTCACATAGTAGCTATCCTGCGCTGCCAGTGCAAACTGCGTCGTGCTTGACAGATCTGGGCCCGGGGCGCTACCAACTCTGACCCCGGTAACTCCGGGACAGTGGCCCTCAAACTGGGAGCTTCAAGCGCGGCAAGTCGGTCTAGCGGCTCCAGCCACGGGCAACCATCCGCATGCCACCCCAGTCGTCTGCCACTTTCGTGGAAGAGGTGCAGCGAAGCCCACAAACTTGCGCGGCTTCTTCGACGTCCCCCACAGGGACCTCGTTCGAAGAACCGGCGATCGGGCTAAGAACCCAGATGACACCGCCTTCTTCGTCTAAATTCGACAGGGCGTCCACCAGCACATCGGCCAGGTCTTCTTCGTCAGCGTCGTCGGCCCGCCACCAGATGATCACCCCGTCAACTATGTCCGTGTGGTCAGGGTCCACAATCTCGTGCCCCGTCTCAGTCACCACCTGCCCCCGCAGGTCCTGGTCCACATCGTCATCGACGTAGAACTCTTGCACTACCTGTCCCGGAGCGAAACCGAGGCTAACAGCCACCTGGCGAACCGCCTTTCAGAAAGCTCAATTTGTGAAACATTATGGTCCTTCTGGAATCGTATGCCAACTGGAGCTATCCAGCACAAGATTGGCCGCTCGGTGGTCACCTGCCCAGTTGGGTGCGGCGAGCAATGAGGCCCTTCTCATGGGCCCTAGGTCCGAACAAGGTTCGCATTAGACGGCGTTTCGGGGGACAATGGGACTAACGGTTCAGGCACGCTATGGTCAGCGCGCGAAACGGTTGGAACTTCAACAAGGAAGTGATGTCTTGTGACCCACGGTAAGGATCATGCCCCAGTTGTAAACGGAATTCTCACGCAAATTCCTGACAACGACCCGCAGGAAACTGAGGACTGGCTGGAGTCGCTAGACGCGCTCATCCAAGAGAAAGGTGGACCACGGGCTCGGTACGTGTTGCTCCACCTATTGGATGCGGCTCGTAGGCGCGACGTAGCGATTCCTACAGAGACGACGACTCCACATATAAACACTATTCCGGTTGAGCAGGAGCCCTTCTTCCCAGGCGACGAAACGACCGAACGGACATACCGCCGCTGGATCCGCTGGAACGCAGCGGTGATGGTTACCCGCGCGCAACGCAAGGGCGTTAAGGTTGGCGGCCACATTTCTTCGTACGCCTCTGTGGCGACGCTGTACGAGGTAGGCCTTAACCACTTCTTCCGGGGTAAGGACCACCCGGGCGGTGGAGACCACATCTTTTTCCAGGGTCATGCTTCTCCCGGCCCCTACGCGCGGGCGTTCTTGGAGGGGAGGCTCACCGAAGAGCAGATGGATGGGTTCCGCCAGCAGGTTTCCACGCCTGACGGGCTGCCCTCCTACCCACACCCCCGGCAGATGGAAACGTTCTGGGAGTACCCCACCGTTTCCCTTGGACTGGGCCCAGCAGAATCCATCTACCAGGCTTGGTTCGACAAGTACCTCTTGCTACGCGGAATCAAAGACACCAGCCAACAGCACACTTGGGCCTTCATTGGTGACGGAGAAATGGATGAGCCTGAGTCACGCGGCATGGTCCAGCTGGCAGCTCAGCAAGGCCTGGACAACCTCACCTGGGTCATCAACTGTAACCTGCAGCGACTGGACGGTCCGGTGCGGGGCAACGGCAAGATCATGCAAGAGCTGGAAGCCTTCTTCAAGGGCTCCGGTTGGAACGTCATCAAGATCGTTTGGGGGCGCGGCTGGGATCAGCTGCTCGCGGCGGACAAGGAGCACGCACTTGTCAACGTTATGAGCGAGACCCTGGATGGCGACTACCAGACGTTCAAAGCCAACGACGGCGCGTACGTGCGCGAACACTTCTTCGGACGCGATCCCCGCACGAAGGCCATGGTTGAAGACTGGACCGATGAGCAGATTTGGGCGTTGCGCCGCGGCGGCCACGACTACCGGAAGGTCTACGCGGCCTACAAGGCAGCTCTGGAGCACACGGGGCAGCCTACGGTCATTCTGGCGCACACCATTAAGGGATACGAGCTAGGTCCGAACTTTGCCGGCCGTAACGCAACCCACCAGATGAAGAAGCTGACAGTTGAGGACTCCAAGCTGCTGCGTGACCGTCTGAAGATTCCGATCACCGATGAGCAGCTGGAAGCGGACCCAGAGTGCCCGCCGTACTACGTCCCACCGCAGGACCACCCGGCACTTCTGTACATGAAGGAACGCCGCGAACGCTTGGGAGGGTACCTGCCGGAACGCAAGCCATTTGACCCGAAGCTTCCACCGCTCCCCGCGCGTCCCTTCGACGGACTGCTGAAGGGCTCGGGCGGCCAGGATGTCGCTACAACGATGGCTTTCGTACGCATGCTGAAGGACCTCATGCGTGACAAGGAGGTTGGCAAGTACTTTGTGCCGATCATCCCGGATGAGGCACGGACATTCGGTTTGGATGCCATCTTCCCCACCGCAAAGATCTTCAATACCCACGGTCAGAACTACACGGCTGTGGACGCGGACATGATGCTGTCATACAAGGAGAGCGTCGAGGGGCAAATCCTTCACACGGGGATCACGGAGGCGGGCTCAGCCGCAGCAATGCAGGTCGTGGGAACGGCTTACGCCACGCATGATCTGCCGATGGTACCGATTTACATCTTCTACTCGATGTTCGGATTCCAGCGCACCGGCGACCAGTTCTGGGCGGCAGCGGACCAGTTGGCACGCGGCTTCGTAGTGGGAGCCACAGCGGGCCGCACGACACTCACGGGTGAGGGACTGCAGCACTTGGACGGACATTCGCATGTCCTAGCCGCAACGAACGAAGGTTTTGTTTCCTACGACCCCGCGTACGCGTACGAGATCAGCCATATATTCAAGGATGGTCTGCACCGCATGTACGGGGAAGGCGATCCGCGCGACCCGAACGTCCTGTACTACCTAACCGTGTACAACGAGCCCATTCACCAGCCTGCACAGCCGGAGAACCTGGACTTGGAAGGGCTGCTGCGCGGCATCTACCGCATAGAGGATCACGCGAACTTCGGCGGCCCGAAGGTGGAGCTCCTTGCTTCCGGCGTTGGCGTGCCTTGGATATTGGAGGCCCGCCGCCTCCTAGCCGAGCATTGGGGCGTAGACGCCGCGGCCTGGTCCGTGACCTCGTGGAATGAGCTGCGCCGGGACGGTATGGAGGCGGAGAGGCACAACTTCTTACACCCGAATGAAGAACCGCGCCAGCCATTCCTGGCCCAGCAGTTCCAGAAGGTAGGTGCAGAGGGGCCATTCATCGCCACGTCAGACTGGGACAACCTGGTACCCGATCAAATCCGCCTGTGGGTGCCCGGCCAGTACCTGACACTGGGTGCGGACGGGTTCGGCGTGTCAGATACGCGCCGCGCTGCCCGCCGGTACTTCCACATCGATGCCGAGTCAGTTGTCATCCGGTCTTTGCAGGGCCTAGCCAGGGAAGGAAAGATCGATCCCGCTGTGGTCCAGCAAGCAATCGAACGGTACGACATCTTCAACTACTCGATAGATGCTGCCCCACCCGCGCCAGATAACACTGTGCATGGCTAGGCGGTAACTAGCTTCATCCAAAGTGGCGGTCTCCCATTCCGGGGGCCGCCACTTTTGCTTCTGTATGCTTTTGGAAGAGGCGATACGTTTGTTGTTCTCCCTACACCCGCGGGCCTTGGACGCCCGCGCGCGTTTCACCCATTGGTGATCCAACGCACCCCCCGGGCAGGGGCGTGTTGAATGATGTTCGTGGAGTGACCCCGCGTTGCAAAAGCAGCATCGCTCTTGACCCTGTTCGTTCACTAGTAAGGCACAACGATGACGACTGCGACCAATGATTCCTCGCCTACCCGCACCGAATCCGATCTGCTTGGCCCACTTGAGGTTCCGGCCGAGGCGTACTACGGCGTCCACACCCAGCGCGCCATAGACAACTTTCCGATCTCCGGTGTCACCGTGGCAGACGCTCCCCACCTGGTGAGGGCACTCGCGAAAGTAAAAAAGGCCGAGGCCCTGGCAAATAGGGAAGCGAAAGTTCTCCCAGAAGATGTCGCGAGCGCCATCGTCTCAGCGTGTGACTTGATCTTGGAGGAGGGGCGCTGCATGGACCAGTTCCCCATCGACCTTTTCCAGGGAGGGGCGGGTACCTCTACGAATATGAATGCGAACGAGGTGATCGCTAACCTGGCTTTGGAACTCCTCGGGTATGAAAAAGGCCGGTACGACATCGTCCACCCGAATGATGACGTCAATAAGTCCCAGTCCACCAACGACTCGTATCCCGCTGCGCTGAGCATAGCTGCGTACCACACGGTCATTGAGCTCACCGAAGAATTAGCTCGCTTAGCGGACGCCTTTGATGTCCTAGCTGACAGGTATGCGGACTCGATCAAGATGGGACGCACCCAACTTCAGGACGCTGTACCGATGAGTTTCGGTCAAGAGTTTGCCTCTTTCGCCAAGCTGATCAGGGAAGAAATCACGCATCTGACGTTCGTGGCAGATCAGGTTCTCACTGTGAACCTGGGCGGCACCGCGATTGGTACCGGGGTGAACACTCCCTCCGGTCACGCGGAGCGCGTGGTGAGGAAATTGGCCGAGGTGACCGGGCTTCCCTTTGTTTCCGCCCAGAACCTCATCGGGGCGACCTCTGATACGAGTGAGTTCTTGTCGTTGCACGCCGCGATGCGCCGCACGGCAGTCAAACTATCTCGGATCAGTTCAGACCTACGCCTGCTGGCGTCCGGTCCGCGCACCGGACTGGGAGAAATTAATCTACCGCAGATGCAGGCGGGCTCTTCAATTATGCCCGGGAAAGTGAACCCCGTAATTCCAGAGGTTGTCAACCAGATCTGCTTCAAAGTGATCGGGAACGACACTGCGGTAACTATGGCTTCCGAAGCCGCACAGCTTCAGCTGAACGTAATGGAACCCGTAATTGCCCAGGCGATCTTCGAGTCGGGCAAACTCCTGACCAACGGGGCCGAGACATTGCGGACCCGGTGCGTGGACGGAATCACCGTGAACAAGGAGGTGGGACGGCGCGGCGTGGAGACCTCCATCGGTATCGTCACCTACTTGGCGGAAGTTCTCGGACATGAGGAAGGCGATTCCATCGCGCGCGAATGTGCTCGCTCAGGACGGACTGTTCGAGAGGTCGTCCTAGAGAGGGAGCTGCTGACCGAGGATCAGATCGACGAGATTCTTTCAACGGAAAGCCTGCTGAACCCCACTTACGAGGGAGAGTACTACGATTAGGAGTACCAGTGCCTACTAGGAGGAATCCGTGAAGTTTGAGCAGTCCCAGCGTTTGAAGGGCGTCCGCTACGATGTCCGCGGCAAGAACATGGTGGAAGCTCAACGGATGGAACGCGCCGGGGCTCGCATACTCAAGCTAAACATTGGCAACCTGGCACCTTTCGGCTTTGACACGCCGGAGAGCATGGTGCGAGCGGTGGTCGCTAACCTTCCGAAGGCAGAGGGGTACGCGGACGCGCGGGGGGTGCGTTCTGCACGCACGGCGGTGGCCAATCACTACCAGGTCGCCCTGAGCAAGCACGTTGATGTGAATGAGGTCTACCTGGGTAACGGTGTCAGCGAAATAATCTCTATGCTGCTCCAAGCCATACTTAACCCCGGGGATGAAGTCCTCATTCCCGCGCCCGACTACCCGCTTTGGACGGCCCAGACGACCCTCAGCGGCGGCGTCCCGGTGCACTACCTATGCGACGAGGCACAGGGGTGGGAACCAGACATTGAAGACATAGAGTCTAAAATTACGGAGAAGACTCGGGGCATTGTCATCATTAACCCGAACAACCCGACAGGCGCGGTCTACACCCGGGAAACGTTGCAGAAGATAGTGGACTTAGCTCGTAAACACAGGCTCATTGTCTTCTCGGACGAGATCTACGAAAAGATCATTTACCGAGGCGAGCACGTGTACACGGCGGAGCTCACCGGTGATGATGTCCTCTGCTTCACTATGTCGGGCCTTTCCAAAGCCTACCGAGCATGCGGCTACCGGGCGGGTTGGGTTGTTATCACGGGACCGCTTGGGGCGGCCTCGAGCATAATTGAAGGCTTCGACCTGCTGGCCAACATGCGAATGTGTGCCAACGTCCCAGCTCAATACTCTATTCAGACCGCTCTGGGCGGGTACCAATCTATTGACGAGCTGGTGAAACCGGGGGGCCGCTTTTACGACCAGTTGGAACTGGCCCATAAGCTGATCAACAAAATCCCCGGGGTCAGTTGCGAACCCGCTGACGGCGCCCTGTACCTGTTCCCGAGACTTGACCCGGAGTACTATCCGATCGAGGACGACGAAGCTTGGGCACTTGAGCTTCTGCAGCGTAAACAAATCCTGGTCAGCCATGGCTCTTCGTTCAACTGGCCCCGTCCGGATCACTTCCGCCTTGTGGCGTTGCCGGAGGAAAAAATCCTGCGCGAGGCGATCGGGCGAATCGGGGAGTTCTGCGAGGAAACCCGCGTTAAGTAGTTTGCTGCCGGGTTACTTGCTCGAGGCTGCATCCAGCAGGTCGCCAAGCGTCTCCCAGCCCCGCACCTGTTCATCCGGAAACGTAGTTTTCAGTTCACGCTCAATATCCGCTACAACGGACCACAGCGGCAGTCCTGTCAGCTCAAGATCGCGATCTAAGCGCAGGTGGGGACTCATCTTAGCCGGGTCGAAATCCGTCTCCTCTAGTACGGCCGCGATAACTGCGGAACGTTCCTTGCTTTCTTCTGTGTCCGGGGAACCCGTATTCCCTTCCCTCTGTCCGCTGACCGTTTCCTTCCAGTCTTCTGGTAACTTGTCGCCCAGAAGATCCGCGATCGAACCCATCAGCCCACCCGGTGCAGCCAGCGAACAGGAGCCCCGGCGCCCGCATACCTAAATGGTTCTAGGTCATCGTCCCAAGCTTGCCCCAGCGCCAAGCCCAGCGCCTCCTGTAGGGAGGTGAAGCTAGTTGCTTCCTGAAGCGCTGAACGCACCCGGTCCTCAGGGACAACGACGTTTCCCACGGAGTCCATTTGAGAGTGGAAAATCCCCAGCTCGGGAGTGTGAGCCCACCGTCCCCCATCAGTGGAGGCTGTCGCTTCTTCCGTTACTTCGTAGCGCAAGTGTTCCCACCCACGCAGGGCGGACGCCAGCTTTGCACCGGAGCCCATCGGCCCCACCCAGGACAGCTCAGCGCGCAGCATCCCCGGGGCGGCTGGCTGCTCCGTCCACTGCAAACTCACTTCGCGGCCAAGCACGTTACCGACCGCCCAGTTCACATGCGGCCCCAATGCGGGGGGTGCCGTGTGCACAAAAAGTACACCGCGGGTGAAACCTCTAGTCATCGCTACCTCCAGTTGCAATTTCAAGGCCGTCTTCCCCTACGTCCTTGGCGCCACTGGTAGCGCACTACTTCACGGTGTAACCCAAGTATGGCTGATAAAGGGGGCGGTTGTCACGTACCGGCTTCCGCCCGCCGAACATCAGAAATCAGCGTTGCGAATATCTCGCAGCGCGCGCTTACGTGTGCCGCGATCCAGGCGGTCGATGTAGATCATGCCCTCAAGGTGGTCGGTCTCGTGTTGCAAGGCGCGAGCCATCAAGCCCTCCCCCTCAATTACGACTGGTTTACCCTCCAAGTCGATTCCTTCAACCTTGGCGTACTGCGACCGTTTGGTCGAGTACCAGAGGCCAGGAACTGACAAGCACCCTTCATCGTCTTCCTGGAACTCGTCCTCTGAGACCTCGACCAACTTGGGATTGAGCACATACCCGATATCTCCGTCGATATTCCACGAGAATGCCCGCAATCCGACACCGATTTGGGGGGCGGCAAGACCCGCACGACCATCCATGTCAACTGTTTCCAGCAGGTCCTCCACCAGCGCACGGACCCTGTCGTCGATATTCGTTATCCACTCGCAGGGGGTGCGGAGTACTGGGTCCCCGATCGTTCTGATCTCTCTGATTGCCACCGCGTTACCTTTTCTATTCTTCTTCGTCTTCTTGCAACTGCGACCACAGATCCAGCACCTCGGCCACTGCAGTGTCCACGGGCACCTCTACGCGCTCCCCACTCTTACGGTTACGCAGTTCGACCACGCCGTTCTTCAACCCGCGTCCCACAACCAGAATGATCGGGTTACCGATTAGTTCCGCGTCCGCAAACTTCACGCCCGCTGAAACGCCATGGCGGTCATCCAAAAGGACGTCCAAACCGCTCGCGTCCAACTGCGCCGCAATCTCTTGCGCTGCGCTGTCTAGGGCTTCGCCCTTACCGGCAACAACGACCTGGACGGAGAAGGGTGAAACTATCGGAGGCCACACAAGACCGTTCTCGTCTGCGTTCGACTCAGCCAGCGCGGCCATCACCCTGGTCACTCCGATACCGTAGGATCCCATGGTGACGGTGCGGGACTTGCCATTCTGGTCCAAGACCTGGAGGCCGAGCGCCTCAGCGTATTTACGACCCAGCTGGAAAATATGTCCGATTTCTATGCCCCGGTTCAGTTGCAGTGGACCGGATCCATCCGGAGAGGGATCACCTGCCCGCACTTCCGCGGCCTCAATAGTGCCTTCCGCGACGAAATCGCGCCCTGCAACCAGTCCGAAAACGTGCGTGTCAACCGCGTTGGCACCCGTGATCCAAGAAGTCCCCTCAACAACTCGGGGATCCACCAGGTAGCGCGCGCCGCCCTCCCTGTTGGGGCTCAGAACCTGCGGCCCTATGTAGCCCTGCACAAGCTCCGGATGGAGCTCAAAGTCTTCTTCCGTGGCCACCTCTATCTCCGCCGGGGCCACAGCAGCTTCAAGCCGCTTCTCGTCCACCTCTCGGTCCCCCGGCAGTCCGACCACCAGCAGTTCCCGAGTCCCGTCTGGTTGGACAAGCGCAAAAACCACGTTCTTGAGGGTGTCAGCCGCTGTCCAAGGCTGGTCCGGCCTTGGGTACTTATCGTTCGCTACCTGGACCAACGAGTCAATCGTCGGCGAGTCAGGCGTTGGGAGCACTTGAGCGTCCGGTAGTCCCTCCAGCGGAATCGAAGCCGGGGCCGGAGTCGTCACCGCCTCCACGTTCGCAACGTACCCGCCCGGGGAAACAACGTACGTGTCCTCCCCAACCGGACTGGGGTGCAAGAACTCTTCTGATTTAGATCCGCCCATCGCTCCTGCCATGGCAGAACAGATCACGTAGTCCAGTCCCAGTCGATCGAATATTGCCTGGTACGCGAGCCTCTCCGCAGCGTAGGACCGGTCCAGTCCCTCTTCGTCCAAGTCGAAGCTGTACGCGTCTTTCATCACGAATTCGCGCCCGCGTAGAAGCCCGCCGCGTGGACGCGCCTCATCCCTGTACTTCGTCTGAATCTGGTAGAGCGTTGCAGGGAGATCCTTGTACGAGGAGAACGCGCCCTTCACCATCAGCGTGAACATTTCCTCGTGCGTCGGCGCAAGCAGGTAGTCCGAGTCGCGGCGGTCCTTCAAACGGAACAGGTTCGGGCCGTATTCCTCCCAGCGTCCGGTCGCCTGGTAGGGCTCTGCGGGGAGCAGTGCGGGGAACAAAACCTCTTGGCCACCAATCCGGTTCATTTCTTCCCGGACAACTCTTTCGACCTTCCGCAGCACGCGTAAACCCAGAGGCAGCCACGAATAGATGCCTGGAGCTATCCGGCGAATATAACCGGCACGCAGAAGCAACTTGTGGCTGGTCAGCTCCGCCTCCACGGGGTCTTCACGCAGCGTACGGACGAAAAGATCAGACATAGTTGTAAGCACGGTTCAACCTTACTGGTATGGGAGACTACTTCGTGGACCGGCGCAACCGGAACCAGGTCAGTGGGACTGTTGCTGCAGAAGCGACGACCTTACACGGGATGGTGCCGCGACGGTACGACGGGCCTTCCCTGTACCGCTCACGCAAGTGGACTACGGTGTGTCCGTCGGTACCCGGCAGCAGTGCTGCGGTGAGCGTTGCCTGCCAATCCTCTGCCGGAGGCGTTTGCCACACTAGGAACTCCGTTGAATCGTCCGTGAGCAGAGTCAGCGGACGGTCCCACAAAAATGCGTAGAAGTCCTCTGCTGCTAGGAGCTCCGGCCAGAGTTGATCCGGGGTTGCTGCGAATTCGCGGGCACGGTCGGCTTGCACCTGCGCAGTGGGTAGAGCAAGATCACCGGGAAGAGATAGGTCGGCGCCGGAGCGGGTCACTCCCACGCGGTTTGGGAAACCGCTGGCCAGAACTCCAGCCAAGCCGACCCCAGCAAGGGCAGCAGAGCGCTTACGCAAGTACCTCTACCTCCCCTTCCCCTTCTTCGAGGCCCATCTCTTCCGCCAACATGTTCGCATGTTTGATAAGAGACTCCACGATCTGATCTTCCGGTACGGTGTCAACGACCTTGCCCCGAATAAAGATTTGGCCCTTCCCGTTGCCGGAAGCTACTCCCAGATCCGCTTCCCTGGCTTCTCCGGGTCCGTTCACAACGCAGCCCATCACAGCGACGCGCAAAGGAACGGTAAGGTCCTTCAACCCCTCGGTCACTTCTTCGGCCAGCTTGTAGACATCCACCTGTGCCCGGCCGCAGGAGGGGCAGGAAACGATCTCTAACGTGCGCTCCCGCAAACCCATCGACTGTAGAATCTGCAAACCCACCTTCACCTCTTCGACAGGTGGAGCGGAAAGGGAGACTCGGATGGTGTCCCCGATGCCCTCCCTGAGCAGCGCGCCGAAAGCCGTGGCCGACTTGATGGTGCCTTGGAATGCGGGGCCCGCCTCTGTAACGCCAAGGTGCAGTGGCCAGTCCCCGGCCTCAGAGAGCAGCTCATACGCCCGAATCATCGTCACCGGGTCGTGGTGCTTCACGGAGATTTTGAAGTCGTGAAAATCGTGTTCCTCGAATAGGCTGGCTTCCCAAATTGCAGATTCGGCCAGTGCCTCTGCTGTAGCCCCGCCGTATTTCGCGTACATACGCCGGTCTAAAGATCCCGCATTCACACCGATGCGCAGTGAAACACCTTGTTCCTTCGCGGACTTCGTGATCGCGCCAACCTGATCGTCAAACTTCCGGATGTTGCCCGGGTTCACGCGCACAGCGCCGCACCCCGCCTCAATGGCTTCGAAGACGTATCGCGGCTGGAAATGAATATCGGCGATGACCGGGATCGTCGATTGGCGCGCAATGATCGGAAGGGCTTCCGCGTCTTTGTCAGTCGGTACGGCCACACGAACAATGTCGCAGCCAGCAGCGGTCAGTTCAGCGATCTGCTGCAGTGTCGACCCGATGTCGTGGGTCTTAGTGGTAGTCATTGATTGCACCGTTATGGGGCTTCCACCGCCAACGGGAACGTCCCCGACATGGATCAGGCGCGTTGGGCGCCTAGGGAAAGGGGCATCCTTTATTTTGGGTATTCCAAGGTTCACTTCAGTCACCGTGTCATTATCCCCCATTCTGGTCGCGGGTAGCCAATGTTGTCTGTATTCACACCGGGCCGCAGAGTCAGCCCCACTGCATAGGCTTGAAAATGTCTGCCACCATCAAGATCACCGAGAGTCCCACCAACGCGATAAAGACCGCGTAGCTGATCGGGACCATCTTTGCCGTATCCGAAGGAAGCGGCTTGGATTTGCCTCGAAGTCTGGCCCAAGTGTTCCGCAGGCCGCCCCACGCGGCCCCGGCGACATGGCCGCCGTCAAGGGGCGGAAGTGGGATCAAGTTGAATACAAAAAGCGCTACGTTCAAGGATGCCAAGAGAGAAAGAAGCGCTGCAACGCGGTCGCTGATCCCAACGCCCGGCCCATCAACTGTGGCAACCTCGCCAGCCAGTCTGGCAACCCCCACGACCGAGACAACTCCCTCCGCGTCACGGGGTGCGCCCGTGCTAATTCCGACCACCAGGTCCCACAGATTCCGCGGGAGCTGCAAAATGGCTTTCCCCGTGCCGATCACCATCTGCCAGGTGGTTCGCGCGGCGTCTGCTACTGTTCCGTGAACGCGTTCGACCTGGGCCACCACTCCAATTTTGTAGCCGTCCCCACTGTCGGTCGGCACGATCTTTAAGTCTTCTTGCGTCCCGTCTCTGTCTACCGTGAGGATGACTTCGGTTCCGTCCGAAGCTCCCAATAGTTCCGTGAACTCATCCCAACTGTCCACGGGTTGACTGTCCCAAGCCACTATCCGATCGCCTGGCTGAACACCCGCCTGCGACGCTGGAGAAGGAGTGTCCCCTTCGCCCCCCTCGATCTCCTCGACACTCGGAACCACCTCGGCCACCGTCGCGGAAGCTTGCATCCAGCCGAAACCAGTCACTGTTCCCACGGTGAGAAGAAAAGCCAGCAGCAGGTTCATGAGCGGGCCGCCCATCATCACCGTGAGCTTTTGGGAGGTCTTCAACTCGTAGAAAGGTGTCCCCTCTAAACCCTCATCCCGGGCCGCGGCTATCTCTAGACCTGACTGGCGGCGAGCCTCAGCAACCACGCCACTGTCGGGCTTGCGCCCAGCCACGGGAACGTTCGACGGAGGAAACATACCGACGATTCGAACGTATCCTCCTAGGAGAACTGCCCGTATCCCGTACGTTGTGGTCCCAATCAGCTTCGAAAAAAGCACCGGCCCAAAGCCGATCCAATACTCTGGAACCAAAGCGCCGAATTTCTTGGCCGGCAAAAGGTGGCCTAGTTCATGCAATGCGACGGAAACAACCAGTCCCACGATCATGAGGACTACCCCGGCAAGGAAGATCAATTCAGTGCCCCAATAGACTCACGGGCATGCGCAAAAGCCCACTCCTGGATATCCTCTACCTGCTCCCGGGTCGGGGCTTGAACCCCTTCGTGATCCGCGAGCGCCCCTTCAACCACGTCCACAATACGAAGCCACGGCAGCCGTCCCTGCAGAAAGGCATCGACCGCGACCTCATTCGCTGCGTTTAGAACGGCCGGGTGCGAATCCGAAGTCGCCAGGCTCTGCGCGGCTAACTCGAGTGCTGGGAAAAGCTCCGGATCCACAGGCTCGAAGTTCCAGCTCTGAGCCTGCTCCCACCTAAGTGGAGCGCCAACCCGTTCCAAGTGAACAGGCCAGTCCAGGCCCAGTGCGATCGGCACCTCCATGTTCGGAGGGCAGGCCTGCGCGATGGTCGACCCGTCCTGCCAGGTCACCATCGAATGCACAATTGATTCTGGGTGAACGACCGGGGTTATCTGGCGCGGATCGACGTCGAAAAGCAACGCGGCCTCTATCAGCTCCAACCCTTTGTTCATCAATGTCGAGGAGTTTATCGTCACCACCGGGCCCATGGCCCAAGTGGGGTGGGCAAGGGCCTGCTCCACAGTTACCTCTGCGAGCCGCCCCCTGTCCCAGCCGCGAAAAGGACCCCCGGAGGCCGTCAACACGATGCTGTCCAGCTCACTTGCACCATCCACGTTGGGAGATACCAATCCCCGGTGGTGAACGCCGCTCAGCAGCGCCTGGGCAATAGCGGAATGCTCGGAGTCAACTGGAATTACCTGGCCCGGCCTGACCGCGGCTCTCTGCACCAAGGACCCGCCGACCACAAGGGATTCTTTGTTGGCAAGGGCCAGTGTGGAACCGGCCTCTAACGCGGACAGTGTGGCTCCGAGGCCTACGCCTCCGGTGATCCCATTGAGAACGGTCGCCTGCGGGAAAGAACCAGCTAGGTCCTCCACCGCCCGAGGTCCGGTAGAAAAATGCGTCGCCGGAAACTCTTCCCGCAATGGGTCTAGATTGGTGTTCTCCCGTCCGACGGCCACGTTTAGCGGGGAAAACTCGCGGACCTGGTCGGATAGAAGGCCCAGCTCCCGACCACCCGCGGCAAGCGCCACAACGCGGAACCGGTCGGCGTGCTGACGCACGACGTTTAAGGCCTGTGTTCCGATCGACCCGGTGCTCCCCAGAATCACCAGGTCAATTGGTGCGACTGTCATGACGCAGCGAGCAGAATCTGTATGGTCCGACCCAGGTAGGCGTCTACCTGGTCTTCCCGGTAGGCGGAATCTCCTTTGGCCTGATCAAACAAGGCGAGGCGAACATTCGACGCGGTGAGCGGTTCGTTGCTATCAAAGTACGCGGTAATACGCTTCAAGAGGGCGTCGACCTGGTCAGCCTTGTACCCCTTCTCACCTTTTGGTGGGCGGCTAAAACGTTCACCGTCTGGCCGCAGCAACCTTGGGTAGAGCGCCGTCGCGTCCTCTGCCACCTTCGCATGCCACTGACTTTCGCCGTTCACAGAGATGAAGTCGATCTTGTCTCTCTGTACAAAAGCGGCCTCTAGCCGGTTCAACGCAGAATCCACAGCGCGAGTGTCGTATCCGCCCCGCTTCAGCTCGAAGGCCACCTGCTGCACGTTTTGAGCAGAAAACTGCGAGGCGGGAATGCCGCCTTCGTAGGCTTCACGGGCGCGCGCAAAGAACTGGTTCACCTGATCCGGCGAGTATCCCGGTCGAAGCATTCCTGACTTGGGGAAGATAGCGGCCACTGCGATCAGCTCCTTCTTTCCGTCTTCACTTGGAAGACCCTGTCCCTGATTGTACTGTTTCCTGGTTCTTCTTGGCCTGTTTCTCCGCCCAGGAAGTGGCGAGCTGCCCACACGCTCCGTCTATATCTGCGCCCCTGGTGTCACGCAGCGTCGTCCGGATCCCGTTCGAACGAAGGACGGAAATGAACTCTTCTTGGGCACGCGGACTTGATGCGGTCCAAATGGTACCGGGCGTTGGATTGAGCGGAATGGGGTTGACGTGGGCCCACCCTTTGCCCCGCTTATTTAATTCATCAGCCAGAAGCTGCGCCCGCCAAGGCTGGTCGTTCATATCCTTGATAAGCGCGTATTCAATTGACACGCGGCGCCCCGTTTTTACGAAATACGCACGGGCCGCATCCAGGAGTTCGCCAACTTTCCATCTGGAGTTTATGGGAATGAGCTCATCACGCAGGTCATCATCAGGAGCATGCAGAGAGACCGCAAGTGTCACCGGCAGACCCTCTTGTGCCAATTTGTTGATTGCTGGCACCAGCCCAACGGTGGACACCGTCACATTTCGAGCTGACATGCCAAATCCTTCGGGACTCGGGTCGATCAGTCGGTGCAGCGTTTCTTTTAGGGCCCGGAAGTTAGCTAGGGGCTCCCCCATACCCATGAAGACCACGTTGCTTAGATTTGTTGGGCCGCCAGCCAAGTCACCCGACTCGCAGGCGACTTGAGCACGACGCACCTGTTCGACAATTTCTGCAGCGGAAAGGTTCCGTGTCAGACCCATCTGGCCCGTAGCGCAAAACGGGCAGGCCATTCCGCAGCCGGCTTGGGAAGACACGCACAAAGTGGTACGGCCCGGATAGCGCATGAGGACGCTTTCGACCTTTGTGTGATCGTAAAGATCCCACAGATCTTTCAGGGTCTGGCCACCGTCCGCACTTTGCCGGTCCGCAAGGGTAACCAGCTCCGGGAGCAGTGTCTCTCGGATCGGTTCTTGGAGCCCCTTTGGAATGTCACTCATTAGTTCCGGGTCCACCACGCCGTGCTGGAAGTAATGACGTGACAGCTGATCGGCACGGAAGCCGGGCAGGCCCAACTCTTTCATCCAGTCCCGACGCGTCTTAGCGTCCATGTCAGCCAAGTGCATAGGGGGCTTCCCACGCCTTTTCGCTGAGAATGACAAAACCGGGCGCGCGTCCGGACTCTGGGCTCCTTCGGGAGCCTGATCGGTGGGTCTCACTTCCCGTCGGGAAGTCTCGGGTCGCGGGCTCACAGCGGCCAGCCCAATGAGAGGGCAAATAGGAAATAGAAGGCTGGGGCAGCGAAGAGAAGTGAGTCTAGCCGGTCCATCAGACCACCGTGTCCAGGAACGATAGCCGACATGTCCTTCAGCCCGACTTCACGCTTGATCAGCGATTCCAGAAGGTCGCCCAGTGTCCCCAGCACGGCGCCGGTAACGCCGAACGCGATCCCCCAGGCCCAGTGGATATCAAAAACAAAAGTGGCGACTATCCCCGCTACTACAGACATCAGGACAGACCCAGCGAATCCCTCCCAAGACTTCTTAGGTGAAAGTTTTGGAGCCATCGGATGCTTGCCAAAACTGATGCCCGCCAACCATCCGCCCAAATCATTACAGACAACGATGATCACAAAGAACGCAATGGGCCAGACGCTGGCCGCTGCCTCCGAGATCATACCGACAAAAGCCGCATTGAAACCGATGTACACACTGGTGAAGACGGAGACAACGACATCCATGATGGCGGGACTGGGCAGCTCACGGCTCGCCAGTCGCCAGATGACTATCCCCGCAAAAGTAAATGACAGCGCTGCCATAACCCAAAACGAGCCCACAAAGGACCCGGCCAGCACCATTCCAAGCGCACCCAGATAGACAGGAGGCAGTACGACCGTCAGGTCTTTGCGTGCGAATGCGCCCGCAACTTCCCAGGAAGCTACTAGCGCAAGCAGCACCACAAAGCCAACGAATACCGGGCGCGCGAAGAATAGTGCGAGCGCCAGAGCCCCCAGCAAAATCAAGGCGGAGGACACCGCGGCTGGCAAGTTGCGTCCCGCACGCCCTGAAGCCTTAAGCTGGGCGTGATTCTCGGTGGGAGGCGCCACCCACAGGCGGCGCAGTCCAGTCGCGGGCATATCTGACATTCTTGCTGCTCAGACCTCCATCAAGTCGGCCTCTTTGGCCGCAAGGAGAGCATCAATCTTCTCGGTGTACGACTTGGTGGTCAGCTCAAGGGCCTTTTCGGCGCGTTCCACTTCATCTTCGCCCGCGTCGCCGTCCTTCTTAATACGTTCCAGTTCATCCTTCGCCTTCCGCCTGGCCCCCCGAACCTGAACGCGACCATCCTCAGCGCGGCCTTTTGCCTGCTTCACGTATTCCCGGCGACGTTCCTCCGTTAGTACGGGCAGCGTCACGCGAATGACCTTGCCGTCATCATTCGGGTTTACGCCCAGGTCGGCGGCGACGATAGCCGCAATTATCTCCGCGGTGGCTGCACGGTCAAACGGGCTGATTAGGACCGTGCGCGCTTCCGGAATATTCACGGAGGCAAGCTGCTGCAGGGGCGTGGGGGCGCCATAGTAATCGACTAGCAACTCTGTAAACATCCCCGGGTTCGCCCGCCCAGTGCGGATGTTCCCGAAATCGGCGGCCGTCGCCTCAACAGAGCCGTCCATTTTTTCTTCGGCTTCCAACAAAACTTCGTCAATCATGGGGTACCCCTGTCCTAGTTCCGGGTTACAAGTGATCCGATTGTCTCACCTTTGAGGGCCCGAGCAACATTACCGGGCTCCGCCATTCCAAACACTCTGGTGTCCAATCCGTTTTCCTGGCACAGCGCAAAAGCTGCGGCATCCATGACTTTCAAGTTCTGAGCCAGCGCTTCCGTATAGGTGAGCTGCGGAAGTAGCTTGGCGGTCGGGTCCAAACGCGGGTCGGCAGAGTACACTCCGTCCACACCATTCTTGCCCACCAGGAGCTCATCGCAATGAGATTCCAGTGCCCTTTGCACAGCAACAGTGTCCGTGGAGAAGAAGGGCATTCCGGAGCCTGCACCGAAGATGACGACGCGCCCCAATTCCATGTGTCGGATGGCGCGCAGGGGTATGTACGGTTCCGCTACCTGCTGCATGTTGATGGCTGTTTGGACGCGTGCGGGCGTCTCTGTCTGCTCAATGAAGTCTTGAAGCGCCAAAGCGTTCATGACGGTGCCCAGCATCCCCATGTAGTCGGCTCTGGAACGGTCCAGCCCCCGCTGTGACAGCTCCGCGCCGCGGAAAAAATTGCCACCTCCGACGACAATCGCAATTTGGACTCCCGACTGATTGGCCTCGGCAATCTGCTTAGCGACCTCAGAGACCACATCCGGGTCTAGGCCGACGGAGCCTCCACCGAACACCTCCCCCGAGAGTTTCAGGAGGACCCGTCTGGGTTTGCTTCCTTCGGCAAGCTCCGACATGCGCTTCTACTTTCGCTGGTGGGTTGTTGTGACTGTGGCCCCGCACCTCTCGGGAGCGGGGCCACAGGGAAGAAATCAGGCGCCTACGTTGAAACGCACGAATTCCGTCACGGTTGCGTCATTTTCTTTCAGAACCTGCGCGACGGTCTTGGAGGGATCACGCGCGTAGTCCTGGTCGACCAAACAATTGTCCTTGTAGAACGCGTTCAGGCGGCCTTCCACGATCTTTGGCACGATTGCCTCGGGCTTACCGTCCTGAAGCGTCAGCTTCGTGAGCGTGTCGCGCTCCTTGTCCAGCACCTCAGCGGGGATGGAATCCCTGTCCAACCACGAGGGGCGGAATGCGGCGACGTGCATGGCGACGTCGTGCGCTACAGCGGCTCCGTTCGCGTCCGTTACGACGAAAACGCCAACCTGAGCGGGCAGGTCCGGGCTGGTCTGGTGCAGGTAAAGGTCGACGTTGTCGCCCTCCACGCGGGAGATCCTACTGATCTGAGTCTTCTCCCCCACAACTGCGCCCATGTTGTTCACTAGGTCCTGCACCGTTTCGTCACCGACCGGGGCTGCAAGCAGCTCGTCCAGATCCCCAGCCTCCGCAGCAACTGCCGCAGCGAGAATCTGGTCAGCAAAGTCGATGAACTTCTCATTCTTCGCGACGAAGTCGGTTTCGGAGTTGACCTCTACCATGGTTCCGACTTTGCCGTCTTCCGTGACTGAGGCGACGACGAGGCCAGCGGAGGCTTCCCGTCCTTCACGCTTAGAGAGCGACTTGAGGCCCTTAAGGCGGATGATCTCCAGGGCCTTTTCCTTATCACCGTCAGCTTCGGTGAGAGCGTTCTTGACGTCCAACATGCCCGCGCCAGTCTCCTCGCGCAACGCTTTCACGTCAGCGGCAGTAAAGTTTGCCATTAAGTTTTTCCTTTGTAACTAGCTGGGGACCCGCATGCGGGTCCTGACCGGATTTGGTGGTGGTTACACCTGGGGCGCGGCTTCCTCAGCGACAGCTTCTTCGGTAGCAACGACCTCTTCGACAACTTCCTGAGCGACCTCTTCACCAGCTGCTGCGGGGGTCTCTTTCTCAACGACCTTTACGGTCTCCGCTGCCGGTGCAGCCAGCTGCGGGTCAACTTCCGCGACGGCTTCTTCCGTGTTCGCTTCCAACAGTTCTCGTTCCCACTCAGCCAGTGGCTCTACGTCGGCGGGCGCTGCGCTTGGCTGCTTTGCACCCGAGCGGGCCAGCAGGCCTTCAGCGCAAGCATCCGCAACCACGCGCGTCAACAAGTCAACTGCGCGGATGGCGTCGTCGTTACCCGGGATACCATAAATGACTTCTTCCGGATCACAGTTCGTATCAAGGATGCCGATGACGGGAATCGAAAGCTTCGAAGCTTCCGTTACCGCAAGGTGCTCCTTGTTGGTGTCGACGACCCACACGGCGGAGGGCAGCTTGTTCATGTCACGGATACCACCGAGGGTCCGCGCAAGCTTATCCTTCTCGCGACGCATCATCAGCAGTTCCTTTTTGGTGAACCCAGAAGCCGCTACGTCCTCGAAGTCAATGGATTCCAGCTCCTTCAGTCGCTGAATCCGCTTGGCCACGGTCGAAAAGTTGGTGAGCATTCCGCCCAGCCAACGCTGGTTCACGAATGGCATGCCGACGCGGCGAGCCTGCTCTTCAACGGCCTCCTGAGCCTGCTTCTTGGTGCCCACGAACAGGACAGAACCGCCACGGGCGACGGTGCTCTTCACGAAGTCATAGGCGCGGTCAATGTCCGCAATGGTCTGCTGCAAGTCAATGATGTAGATACCGTTACGTTCCGTGAGGATGTACGGCTCCATCTTCGGGTTCCACCGGCGGGTCTGGTGTCCGAAGTGCACTCCGCTTTCGAGGAGTTGACGCATGGTTACGACGGCCATGTTCGTCCTTTCGCTGCCGTGGCAGCAAAGTTCAGGGGCTTGCGCCCGATTTCAGTTGTCACTGGCTGCCCGGTTTGGTGCCAGTCCTGGTGTCAAGGTGTGAGGCGCCCGAAGGACTGAGCCGCACTGCCGCGGAAACCCGCTAATGACACGCGAAGTCATCCACCGAAATGGATGCTTCGTCCATTGTAGAGGACAGGGGCTGCCCATCCCAGCTCCGGAACTGTGATGCGCGCCCACTTTTGCTATGCACAGGCTCCAGGACCCGCCCACTCCACAACCCTTGCGGGCGTGGTTTGGACAGAGCGGAGGCCCCGGAGAACCTGACTCTATGAGATACCTACAGCGCGTGACAGCGGCGAGCATGTTGCTCTTGGCATTGCTGGGATTCAGCGGGCCCGGGTTCCAAGCCTCCCTGGAAGTTGGGCCAAAGGCTGGATGGCAGTGGCCTAGCAGAACACCGGTCCCAGTGACGCGTGCCTTTGATCCTCCGGCCCTGCGGTGGTTGCCCGGACATAGAGGAGTCGACTTGGGTATGACCCCTGGGCAAGTGGTTTCTGCGCCCTGCTCTGGCACGGTCATCTACGCCGGACAGCTGGTAGACCGCCCGGTGATTTCCATACGCCACAATTCCGGACTGCGCCTAACATTCGAGCCGGTGGAACCGGCAGTCGCAGTTGGGGACGCCGTGACTGCAGGACAACCCATAGGCACCCTGGTGTCCGGGCACGAGCAAAATGCTCTCCACTGGGGCGCGAAGTACGCGGGCGACCATTACATCGATCCCCTGACATTGCTCCTGGGAGCAGTGCGTCTTAAGCCGTGGGATTAGGCACGTGGATGCGCCTGCCGGTAAACGCGGGACAACCTGGCGGCGTCAACGTGCGTGTACCGCTGAGTTGTTTGGAGCGAGGCGTGTCCAAGATACTCCTGGACGTGGCGTAGATCCGCCCCCGCTTCGAGCAGATGGGTCGCTGAACTGTGGCGCAAACCGTGGGGAGCTAAGTCAGGGAAGCCTGCTTCTTCTGCCAGAGCTGTTACCACGGCTCTGGCCACGCGCGGATCTATGCGGCCTCCCCTTTTGCCCACGAAAAGAGCCCTCTGCTCTTCGGAAACGACTCCCTCTGCCACCAGCGCCGCCCTGGCAGCCATCCAGTCGTTCAATGCCAACCCGGCGGGTCTTCCGTACGGGACCATTCGTTCTTTCCCACCCTTGCCCATTACACGCAGCAGCCGGTCAGAGCCTCCTACTGCTTGGACGTCTAAAGAGCACATCTCCCCGATCCGAAGCGCGGACCCGTACAGAACCTCTGCGATCGCCCAATCTCGGACCGCCCATGTCCTGTCCGCGCTCCTATCTGCAGTCTCAACCCTCTTTCGTGAATGGGAGAGCAGCTTCCTGGCCTGCTCAGCGTCTAAGACGGTCGGCAGGCGAGTTGGAGAGCCCGCGGTCTGCAGGGCCTGGGCTGGGTCTGTGTCCAGGTACCCCTCTTTCGTAGCCCACCGGGTGAACGACCTAACTGCCGCCGCGTTTCGCGCGATAGTGCTGCGCGCGTGCCCCCGGTCCACTCTGGAGGCCAGCCACTTTCTCACGGACCGGGAGCTCAAGTCAGATGTCTGCGGTGACTGCCCTGAACTGCCTTGCAGAAACTCGGTCAAAGAGCGGAGGTCTGCCCCGTATGAGCGAACCGTCGCGCGGGAAAAGCCTTCCCGCACATCCAGGTACCGCAGCCACGCGGCAACTGCCTGCTGCAAGTCCAAGTCTGCTCCCTCCCGGTAAATGACAGTCTAGTGCTACATCAGAGACCGACTTCGATCCGCTCCCAATCCTCTCCCGCGGGCTGCGCAAGTCCTCTCAACTGCATCTCCAAAAGTGCGACCTGCACTTCCGTGGGTGACAGTCCGGCCTCTGCAGCAAGGAAATCAATGGTGGCGCGCCGAGAGGTCGGGAAAGCCGACCAGACGATCCGCGTAAGCGGTGTAAGTGAAAGCGTGGGCGCTCTAACGCTCAGAACATCCGGTTCTTCTCCCCTTGCCAAGGAGAGCACGTCTTCTGTGCTGGTGACCAGGGTTGCACCCTCCCGGAGCAGCTGGTGGCAGCCCCCTGAGACGGGAGAGCTAATCGGTCCCGGCACTGCCCCCACCGACCTGCCGAGCTCCAAGGCCCGGTTCGCCGTGGCGATGGCTCCTGAGCGAATCCCCGCTTCCACCACTACGGTTACCGAACCCAGCGCTGCGATGACCCGATTACGCTCCAAGAAACGCCACCTGGCGGGCCGCCAGTTCGGCGGCACCTCGCTCACGAGGAGGCCGCCTCGCATCAGCTTTTCGAACAGCGGCTCATTGCCCGCCGGATACAGGTTGCCCACTCCCCCACACAGGATCGCAAGTCCGCGGGGGGATCCTTCGGGCGCGGAGAGCGCGCCCCTGTGCGCGGCCGTGTCAATCCCGTAGGCCCCTCCCGAAACCACCGGGTAGCCGACACTGGCCAGATCGGCAGCGAACGTCTGTGCGACCCTATTGCCGTAGCTGGTGGATGCCCGGGCTCCAACCAGGGAGATGGCCACTGCGTTAAGCTGGCCAAAATCACCTGCCCCGCGTACCCACAGGGCCAGTGGCTCCCTGTCTTCCAAAACAGCGAGGGAGCCAGGCCACTCAGGCGAGGCAGGAGAGATCACGCGTGCCCCGAGCCTGCGACCCATTTCCAGATACTCAGAAACACTGAGGCTGGCTGCCCGCACGTGCCAACGCTGGTGTACCTTGCGCCAAGGGACTGCATCAACGGCGTCGCGGGTTTGGGTGTCTAGAGCCTTCCAGTCTGCCGACTCCTGCGGGTCCCTTGGAGCCGGATTGAATACCCACTGAAGAGCGCGCTTTTGGCCTACAGCTCGGATGAGCAACCTGGCCGCGGGGTCTCCGGGCTCGATGATTCCCGACCAGGCCACGGCCGCTTGCTGCGGATCGTCAACATCGAACGGGAGCTCATTTGGGATAGACAACAGTTGAGGTTGACTCATAGTTCCCCCCAGGCCGCTCCGGTACGCAGCTCCAAGGCCCAGCTAAGGTCATCCGTGTCCGGTGAAGAGCGTCCTGCAAGGTCAGCCGCAGACCACGCCAAGCGGAGTATCCTGTCGGCTCCGCGAAGGCTCAGCCATCCCTGAGAGATGTTCCGTTCCAGAACCTCTGTGAAACCTTTTGGCAGTCCGGGCATCGAGCGAAGTACCTTCCCCGGCACAACCGAGTTCGTTTCCCAGCCGTCCGCTCGCCACCTGTGGCGGGTACGTTCGCGCGCATCCGCGACCATCAGCGAGGCCGAAGCGGAATCCAGTGGAGTATCTTCCTGAATCTGCGCCAACGTGGGTTGGCGCACTTCCAACTGAATGTCGACCCTGTCCAGAAGAGGGCCGGAGAGCCTCCTCTGATACCGGCGTCGTTGCATCGGCGTGCAGGTGCACGATTCTTCTCCTTCGCTTCTCCCACAGGGGCAGTCGTTGGCTGTGAGAACCAGCTGAAATTGCGCTGGAAAAGAAACCTCGCCGGCCGAACGCCGCAGGACGACCTCACCGGTGTCGAGTGGCCCGCGCAGTGCGTCGAGTACTCGCGGGGCAAAGTCCGGGGCTTCGTTCAACACCAGAACTCCCCCGTGGGCCAGCGAGACCAGTCCCGGCCTAACCTGCCTTTGTCCACCGCCCACCAGCGCGGCAACGGTCGTGGTTGGCGACAGAACCTGGACGGGCGGAATTGTCCCCGAAGTAACTTCCGCCGCGGCCCCCGCGGAGGATCTCATCGCCGCTAGAACCATGGAGTCGCGTGGCGAAAGTGGGGGTAGAACCGTGCCGATCCTCTCCGCAAGCATGGTCTTGCCACTCCCAGCGCTGCCATAAAGGAGAAGGTGATGCCCCCCGACGGCTGAAAGGAGCGCTGCCCGACGCGCTTGCGGCTGCCCGCGAACTTCGACCAAATCTGGCCCCGCCTCCTTGCCGGTAGGTTCCGTATGGCTTCCCGCTGCGCTCACCGATGCAGTCCGCGGCCCCCGAAGTCCGTCCCATCCCGGTCTGACCGATCCGGACTCTCCAAGCGGGAATGCCCGGATGAGCTGGGACAGGTTATGACACCCGATCACCTCTATCCCATCCACCTGTGCTGCCTCCGTGTGGTCCTCCTGAGCCACGACGATTCGGTCAAAGTTCCGCTCCTTTGCCGCCCAAACTTGCGCCAGGACTCCTGTTATGGGGCGCAGAGACCCATCCAAGCCAAGCTCCGCCGCGAAGACAGTACCCCTAAGGACGTCCGGGTGTAGTTCCCCCCGGGCAACCAGCACCGCCGCCGCAATCGGAAGGTCAAACCCGGATCCGGTCTTAGGTAGGGATGCCGGGGACAGGTTGATCGTCAGGCGCCGGTTCAGGGACGGCACCTGGCAACTAAGCAGGGCCGACCGAAGCCGCTCTTTAGATTCGCGCAAAGCCGTGTCCGCCAAACCGACGATGGTGGTGGACACGAGTCCCGCTCCTACTTGTGCCTCTACCCGGACGGGAACGCCCTGAATGCCAGTGAGGGATATCGCGTGGGCAGTTGCCGTCATCGGTCAATGCCTTTCCACCAGAAAAGATCTGCGTCCGCTCTACCGCGTCTGGGAGCAATTCCGACAAGATCAATTCTGTATTCGGCGTATCCCGCCTGTTTACTCAGCCAAGCGGCAGCCAGCCTGCGCAAACGTCCTAGCTTTTGCGGGGAGACGACTTCTTGGACTGCGCTGGGGCCACCACTGCGCGTCCGCACCTCCACAAAGACTATGCGGTCCTGGTCCCTAAGGATCAGATCGATTTCGCCGACGCGGCCATCCCGCCAGTTTCGGTCAATAGTTACCAGTCCGCGGCTGTTGAGAAACCGCTCGGCAGTTTTTTCGCCGCGCTTTCCAAGATCATTCGTACGTTTGCTCATGGGGCCAGCATGAGTCTCGACAGTCCCCTAGCGAAGCACCGCCCGACGAGACTGTGGACAGCGGGCCAACGGCCGCATGTGTATAAGTCCGGGCCTAGGGGATCCCCAGATCCGGCTTACTGAGTTCTTCCACGTTCACGTCTTTGAAAGTGACTACACGTACGGATTTCACAAATCTGGAGGGCCGGTAGATGTCCCACACCCAAGCGTCAGTCAGGGTCAGCTCAAAGAACACGTCCCCGCCCGCAGGGCGAGCCTGCACGTCAACCTGATTGCACAGGTAGAAGCGTCTCTCAGTCTCCACCACATAGTTGAACAGGCCGACGACGTCGCGGTATTCCCGAAATAGCTCCAGTTCCCTAGAGTTTTCGTAGCTCTCGATTTCCTCGCCGCCCAACTCCGGCCTCCTTTTCCTTTGCTACTGCTGGTGTCCCAGCAAATTCCACGTCATCCGGTGCTCAGAGCTTGGCCCGAGCCTAACGATCGCTTCACGGTGAGCCGCTGAACCGTACCCCTTGTTGCTGGCCCAATGGTACCCGGGGTCGGGGAGAGTCCGCATATGCCGGTCTCGAGCGACCTTCGCTATGACCGAAGCCGCAGAAACTGCTGGGACAGTCAGATCCGCCTTGACTCTGGTAAAGACGGGAGGGAGCGGAATGTCGGCCAACTCCTGGTCCAGCAAGGAAAGGTCCCCCGCCAGCCAATCATGACTCCCATCTAGGAGCACTGCCCCAAGTGAGCGCCGCTTCGGAGCCTGCGTTGCCGCCGCGACTGCACGCAAACCTGCGGTGCGCAAAGCTCCAATGATGCCCATCTGATCCACTTCTGCAGCGCCAGCCCAACCAACAACCGCGACTTCAGCCCACTGCAAGATCGGGTCGTACAGAGACTCTCTTTTCTTCTCCGAGAGTCTCTTTGAGTCCGTCAGTCCGGGCGGAGGCGCTCCCCCACCGGCCACCACCAAGCCCACACAAACAGGCCCCGCAAGGCAGCCACGACCGACCTCGTCCATACCTGCTACCGACCCGAATCTAGCCAGAAGATCGTCCACACGTCCCGCCTCAGCCGGTACCCGACTCCGAGAACGCTTCTCTGTGTGACACGGTCGACCAGTTCCGCAGTGGCCATACGACCCACTTGACGGGCCCAATCAGGGCTCCCTCGGAAATGAAGGCGGGTTCGCCCATGTCGTAATGGCGAAGGGAATCCGCCGAGTTGTAACGGTTATCGCCCATGACCCAGTATGTGTCTTCCGGGACGGTGACAGAAAACTCGGAGGCCGCAGGCAGGTCGGTCTGCTGCAAGTACTCTTCTTCGACCGCGGTCCCGTTTACGGTCAGTTTTCCCTCAGCCGTACAGCATTCAATAGTGTCTCCACCGACTCCGATTACGCGCTTAACGATGATCTGGCGTCCGTCCGCTGGGATTATTCCCAGGAATTCACCAACTGGTCGCAGGAACGAAGAATCCTCCTGCGGGGTTTCTGCCATCCAGTCCAAAGAGTCCTCGAATACCACCACGTCTCCGCGTTCTACCTTTGCCCACGGAAGTCTGTTTGCCAGAATTCTGTCCCCCACGTTCAGGGTGGGAGTCATCGACTCCGACGGAATGGAAAAAACTTGGACTACAAAGAGCCTAAGTAGCGTGGAGATGAGCAAGGCAAGAAGGAGGACGATCGCGATTTCTTTTGCCCAGGAAAGCCACCCGCCGCGTTCTATGTCCCGCCGCGCTCTGTGGCGGGGCACATTGTCAGAAGGCGTCATGCCAAACAGTCTAGCGCCACTGGGCGGGCGCGCTCCGCTTCTGTGCCCCTAGCCAAAAGAAAACCCCGGGGCGCCAGGCTTGGCGACTCCGGGGTTTCTACTGCTAAAATGCTCAGATTTTCTCGCGAATCTTCGCTGCCTTACCGTGCAGATCCCGCAGGTAGTACAGCTTCGCGCGGCGAACGTCGCCGCGGCTCACGACCTCGATCTTGTCAACTGTCGGGGCGTGCACAGGGAACGTACGCTCAACACCAACGCCGAAGGAGACCTTCCGCACGGTGAAAGTCTCTGAGACTCCATGACCACGACGGCCCAAAACGACGCCCTGGAAAATCTGGATACGCGAGCGGTTACCTTCCGTAACCTTCACATGGACTTTCACAGTGTCACCGGGGCGGAAATTAGGAACATCTTCGCGCAGAGAGGCTGCGTCTACCGGGTCAAGCTTTTGCATTTTATCTCCCGAACATGGCTGCTGCAGGTCAGTCACGTCGATCAGGCGGCTGCCACCTGCAAGGTGGTCCCGCTAATTCTGGCTGGTCACCCCTGGTGCGTCCCCCTGCAGCAGGATTCGCGGAGCGATCCAACAGCCAATTTTGCCACACGCACGGAAGTTCCCCAAGCCACTTGGCGAGCTACAGGTCAGTGAATTCCAGCACGAAAACGTCGTCTATGTTATCGGCCTCACCAACAACGTAGTGGCGTCTTCCACTCTTTCGAAAACCCATCTTCTTGTAGAACCGCGCTGCGCGCTTGTTGCCGATGTTGGTAGCCAGGGCAACGGCCGGGCAGTCCCATTCCCTCTGCGCTTCACTTATGGCCGTTTCCATGAGTGCAGCACTGACGCCCGACCCGCGGTATTCCGCCAACGTGTAGGCTTTTGATAGATATGCCGATCCTTCAGGGACGCCGGCTAGTTCCTCGGGTACATCACGCAGAGTCAGGGAGTAGCCAACCAAGCGACCGCCACTTTCTGCGACGCGAAGCTGCGCACCGGGGTCATCCATATAGCGTGCCAAGTTCTCCTCGGAGAACTCCCTTTCTATATGGGCAGAAATGTCCGCAAGCGAGATCTGCGGCGGACACGCGTCAGGGAACGTAACGGCCGCTAGGTGGCTCAGTTCGGACAGGTCATCCGTGTTAGCAGGCCGCAATTCCACAGAAGCAAACTCGGGGACCAGAAGGTAGCCAGCCGCGGCGATCGTGGCACGGTCCACCCCGCTAAGCTGCTCGGGATCCAAGTCTTGCAGCATGTCAGGGCGTTGCCGAGCGGTTTTCTCCAAGCTCTTCTTACGGCGCCATGCCGCGATCCTGCCGTGGTCGCCGCTGGACAAAACCTCCGGGGTGGCCAGGTCTCTCCATTGCCGCGGCTGGGTGTAGACGGGGTATTCGAGCAGCCCCGCTTCACCATGCGACTCTTCGACTAGGGACTGTGGATTGCCAACGACTCCGTCGAGGAGCCTTCCCACACCTTCAAGCAGTGCAACCGCTGCGACCTCTCCCCCATTGAGGACGTAGTCACCCAGCGAAAACTCGAGGACTTCCACTCCGCGGTCCCGGTAGTGCTCAGCTACGCGGGCATCGATCCCTTCGTACCTGCCGCACGCCACGACCACCTGGTACGCACTTGCAAGGTCTGCCAGCATCCCCTGCGTAAGAGGTTCTCCGCCCGGGGTGGGGATTGCGAGGACCTGTCGACCACCCCGGTCAGCGCGGCCCAGTGCCTCATCCAGAGCTAGTCCCCACACGTCTGGACGCATCACCATTCCAGCGCCGCCCCCAGCGGGAGTGTCATCCACAGAGCGGTGTTTTCCATCTGCCCAGTCGCGAAGATCCATGACTCCCACCTCCAGAGCGCCGCTGTCTCGCGCTTTCCCAAGCAGGGATATGTCCAGTACCCGGAAGAACTCCGGAAAAATCGTGACTACGTCAAAAAGCATGAGACCTCTTCCTAAGCAAAAGTCGAGTCTGTTCACCGATAAACCAGGGCACCGGTCACTGCTGGAATCAGCCCGGTTCACAGTGGCAATCTAACGCCCTTTCGGATAGGGACGCCTCCCCGATCACAGGATGGCCATGGACCTGTGTCCTTTGGCTTGTCTTTGAGTAATCCGCGATGATCGCGGCCATCTTCAACCATCGCAGGCCTCTCACGTCAAGAGGAGGGCCAGCCTTCAATCGTCTAGAAGAGCCCCTCTGGTGGGGTAAGAACGATCCTTCTTCCGTCGAGATCTACCTCTGCGAGGATTTCCTGGACCATGGGTACCAACACCGTTTGCCCATCTGCGTCTACTTCGAGCAGATCCTGAGCTAAGCCCACCTGCATGCCGGTGACCGTCCCCAAGTCCTCACCCGCTGCGGAGACGACTGAGAGCCCGCGCAGCTGGCTGGGATACCACGCGTCTTCTTCCTCTGCCGGTTCAACCAGCAGCTCCACATGCCTCAAGCTTTCGGCTGCTTCTCGGCTGTGCACCTCTTCGAAGGTCACGTAAAGGCGGTCCCCATGAAAGCCGGCTTTCTCCACCGTTAGGACAGGATAGTCAGGTTTAGTCGTCGTGAGGACGGCGCCGGGATAGAAGCGGTCCTCTGGGACGTCGGTCCGCACGATCACGCTCACATCACCGCGCAGTCCCCGGGGTGTCCCGATCTGCCCAGCGATGAGTAAGGCCTGTTCAGTCATCTCTGCTCCCTTCCAGATAAGCAAATGGTGGGTCCGAACACTTTCGAACCCACCATCACTACTACAGTCTGTCTAGCGACCGTCCCCGTCAACGACGTCGACACGCACAAAGCCACCTGTGCTCAAAGCAGAAATAACCTTCCGCAGAGCCCGCGCGGTTCTGCCGTTGCGACCAATGACGCGTCCCAGGTCGTCAGGGTTCACCCGAACCTCTAGGAGTTGTCCGCGGCGCTGACGACGAGAAGATACTCGAACGTCGTCCGGGTGATCCACAATCCCCAAGACTAGGTGTTCAAGAGCGTCAGCCAGCATGTTTACTCGCTTTCCGGAGCTTCAGCGGCTGCGTCTTCGGTCTTTTCGGCATCTGAAGCTGCAGCTTCATCCGCGGCCTTCTCGGCAGCGGCTACTGCCTCAGCGTCAGCCTTTTCCTTGGCTGCCTCAGCCTTCGCCTTCTGCGCGGTGGCTTCAGCGGCCTCAACGGCTTCCTTGACCTTCTGTGCCTGGTCGGCCTCCGAGATCTGGATGCGGCTGACTGCGTCTTCCTTGCCATTGAACCTGGCGATGTCACCGCTCAGGACGAGAAGACGACGGACCGAATCTGACGGCTGCGCGCCCACGCCCAACCAGTACTGGGCACGGTCAGACTCGATCTCAATGATGGACGGGTTGGGGACCGGGTTGTAGATGCCAATCTCTTCGATGACACGGCCGTCCCGCTTCTTGCGAGAGTCGACCACTACGACGCGGTAGAAGGGGGCATGGACTTTGCCCATGCGCTTCAAACGGATACGAACTGCCACTTTTGTGGTACTCCTAGCTAATTG
>CAYFRG010000019.1:0-22901 GCA_964345535.1 uncultured Actinomyces sp.
AACACCTACAATCAACACCAGCCAATCAGCGTTGCACTTCAAAATAGAATTCGGGATGACGCCCGAAAAGCACCGGGTAGAGTACACTGAAGTCAGGCATCGGGTCCCATTGCCCCGGGCTCCAAACTCTGCCACCACGAGTGGCCTTAGCGCCGACTGGCGCATTGGGCCCGATGCTCTAAATCCCTTTTGAGGCGTGGTTTCACGCTGCCGACACGTATTAGCCTTCTGCTTTCCGCTCTGCGCAGCCCCTGTTGCTGCCCGGCATCGGACACCCCCTTTTTTTCCAGGGGTCCGATCTACCGATCATCCGGGTTGGGTGAGCCTCCTGCAACTGCCCAGCCCGGGCTACGCCAGTTCGTGCCGCACGATGATAGCCTCACGGGACTGGCCAACCCCAATGGAAGAGATGCGGCAGCCAATCAGTTCTTCTAGGCGTTCCACGTAGTCTTGGGCGGCTTGGGGCAGATCTTCAAACTTGCGAACACCAGTCGTGTCCTGCTGCCAGCCCGGAAGCACCTCATACACCGGAGTCGCATCTGCAAAGTCCGCCTGCTCCATGGGAATCTCAGTAACCACCTCGCCATCCACGTCATACCCGACGCAGACGGGAATCTGGGCGTAGTCGTCCAAGACGTCCAACTTCGTAAGAACAATGTCAGTCAACCCGTTGACGCGAGAAGCGTAGCGGACGATAAGCGGATCAAACCAGCCAACCCGGCGGGGACGCCCAGTCGTGACTCCGTATTCGCCGCCCACCTCCCGCAGGTGTTCGCCTTCCTGATCGAACAGCTCAGTTGGGAAAGGACCCTCCCCCACACGCGTCGTGTAAGCCTTCGTCACTCCTACGACACTGTCGATCTTCGTCGGGCCAACGCCCGCCCCCGTTAGCGCGCCACCAGCAGTAGCGTTAGAGGAGGTAACAAACGGGTATGTTCCGTGGTCAATATCTAGCATGGCCGCCTGACCGGCCTCAAACAGAACGGTCTCTCCCGCGTCCAGGGCCTCGTTTACTAGCAGGGACCCATCCACAACCATCGGGCGCAAGCGGTCAGCGTAAGAGAGAAGGACATCCGCGACCTGATCTGCGTCCACTGCCTCTTGACCGTACACGGTCTCCAATAGAAGGTTCTTCTCTGCCAGGGCTCCGCGCACGCGCTGCCGCAGTTGTTCCTCATTTAGAACATCCTGAATGCGAATGCCAATGCGGTTCATCTTGTCAGCGTACGTGGGGCCAATCCCGCGCCCTGTCGTCCCAAGTTGCTGCTCCCCTAACGACTTCTCCGTCACCTGGTCCAACAACCGGTTATAGGGAGGGATGACGTGAGCGTTAGCCGCGACGCGTAGCTTGGATGTGTCTACGCCGCGGGACTCCATCAAGTCCACTTCAGCGAACAGTGCTTCCAAATCGACCACGACTCCGTTGCCGATGAGAGGTGTCGCCTGCGGATTCAAAATTCCTGCGGGTAGCAGGTGCAGAGCGTAGGACTCCCCGTCAACAACGACCGTATGTCCAGCGTTGTTGCCCCCATTGAACTTCACAACGACGTCAACATCACCGCCAAGTTGATCGGTTGCTTTGCCTTTACCTTCGTCGCCCCACTGGGTTCCGACCACGATTATTCCCGGCATTTTCCCTCACTTGGCAGTTTCGAGCCGTTACCCGAACATTCTAGCGGGGAAACGCGGGTTTACAGAGACCCGCCCGTTTAACAGGACGAAGCGGGGAAGGTCGCCGCCCGCCCCGCTTCGTTTCCCTCAACTTCTGCTTTCGCTACGGCTCACGTTGTTTCTAAGCCGCTCTCGGATTGCCCTGCACCTACAGGACTCCCACCCCCATGGCGCTTGGAGCGCCATACCTGTGCGTGGTCACCGCAACGGCCTGCTCGTGCACGAAAGGAATAACTTCGACGCGTCCGGCCGTTGTTGCTGGGCCGTCCCAGACCGCGAAGTCGATTGGGGAGTCCAGGCGTGCCAGCAACTCCGCGCGGGGCGCTCCCAGAAGCCGGACCCTTCCATCGTGATCAACCTCGGCGGCATTTAGCCGGTGCGCAAACTCCTCCGGGCTTTCCACCAGGCAAGCAAACCCGTACTTGTGGGCCCAATCCTGCACTCTGTCTGGCAACGCCTCCGTTGTGGACAGCACTAGTTGCGCCCCCTGGTAACCGAACGGCTCCCCGTCGGTTTGACCAGCCGCGTAACGCAGCAAGAAGTCCGGGTCTTCATCCGCGGGAAGGTACTCGCCCACTGCAACTGCCGCCAGCGCGGTGGAGACAACGTCCACCAGCTCGGTGCCCTTCTCAGCCCGAATTACGGAACGGGCCGGCAGATACCTGAGCACGTTCTTCTCGTACTTCAGCCCCGTCGGATCATTCAACCGATCAAAGTGGGAGTCACAAGCATGCTCCAAGTTGTAGGCTGCACGCTCCACCCTTGCGGCATCTTCCGAAGACAGTATCTGCCGGGCAAGCTCTACACCTTCACGCAACTGAGGTTTGTTCAAATGCAGTTCTCGATCCGGAACAGCCGGGTAACCTTCCCCACCCACAGAGCCGGTTTCGACCTCTACATCTTCAAACGACCCCAGCCCGAACAGGTAGTTGGGACCTCCAGCCTTCGCACCGGGGCCAACGGCCGACAGCTTCCAGCCGCCAAATGGCTGGCGTTGCACGATTGCGCCGGTGATCCCCCGGTTGACGTACACGTTGCCAGCTTGGACCCGGTCCAGCCAGTAGTTGACTTCCTCAACCGACAGGGACTGGAGTCCCGCCGTAAGTCCGTAGACAGTGGAGTTCTGCACCTCTATTGCTTCTTCCAGCGTGTCCACGCGGATGATACCCAAGATGGGCCCGAAGTACTCAACCTGCTGGAACTCGCTGCCCGGCTCAACACCTGCACGAACGCCCGGACTCCACAGGCGATCCGTGTCGTCCAACTGCTCGGGTTGGATGGCCCAGAACTGTCCCGGCTCCAACACGGTGAGTCCGCGCATGAGCTTCTCCCCGGGGAGTTCACTGAGAGGGCCCATTTCCTCAGCCAAGTTCGTTGGCCAGTCAACGGTCAGAGAGTTCACCGCGTCAATCAGTTGGTCCCGGAAACGCTTCGAGCGACCCACCGAACCAACCAAAATGACCAGGGAGGCCGCGGAACACTTTTGCCCGGCGTGACCAAACGCAGAGTTGACTACGTCTTTGGCCGCCAAGTCCAAGTCGGCAGACGGGGTCACGATAATCGAGTTCTTACCAGATGTTTCCGCAAGTAGCGTCAGGTCAGGGCGCCACTCCAGGAACATCTCTGCGGTTTCAGAGGACCCCGTGAGGATCACGCGCTCCGTACGTTCATCGGTCACCAGGGCCTTCCCGACTTCGCGGTTGCCCGGAACCACCAGCTGCATCAGGTCCGGGTCAATGCCCGCATCCCAAATGCACTCGGCCAAAAGTGCCCCGCATCGCTTTGCCGCAGACGAGGGCTTCAGAATCACCGCGCCCCCGGCCGCCAGCGCGCTGATCGTTCCCCCAAGCGGGATTGCCACCGGGAAGTTCCACGGGGGCGTAACCACGGTCAGAGGAGCCGGGACAAAGTCCGCTCCCTGGATCCGATCCAATTCGAGTGATTGCTGCGCGTAGTAGTGAGCGAAGTCGATGGCCTCTGACACTTCAGGGTCAGCTTGGCCAACTCCCTTACCGAGCTCTGAGGCCGCAACTTCCAAGAGCTCTCCGCGTCGCAGCGCCAGTTGTACGCCCACCTTGTGAAGCAGGTCAGCGCGTTCCTGGGGGCTCTTCTCCGCCCATTTCTGCTGCGCCGCCAAAGCCTTCCCCATTCGCTGGTCCAGGTCCTCCACGGTATCGACCGTGTTCTCCTTGACGGTCTTCTCCCCCAACTCGGAGGTGGGGACGCGGTCCATGATGTCCTTCGCCCACACGCGGTTAGCTTCGAGTGCCGGGTCCGTGTCCGGCGTGTTCTTGAAGTGCCAGCTGCCACCAGGTCCGCGCATAGTTGCCGTCAGTGTGGCTTCGGTTTCTGTCTGTCTGTCCTGCGTGCGGGACGGAGCGCAGCGGACGGTGCCCTCGGCCTCCACCTGCGCCACGGACTTGCGGAACCTGTCCAGCTCCAAGTCAAAGACGCGGGAATCTTCCCCTATATCAAAGACGTTAGACATGAAGTTTTCCGGCGCGGAGTTCTCTTCTAGACGCCGTACCAGGTAGGCAATGGCAACGTCGAATTCCTGCGGGTGCACCACCGGAACGTAGAGCAGCAGGTGTCCGACTTCGTCACGCACTGCTTGAGCCTGTGGCTCCGCCATCCCGGCGAGCATCTCAATGTCGATGTTGTCTTGGACGCCGCGCATCCCCGCCATCTCCCACGCGAACGCTAAGGAGAACAGGTTGTGCCCCGCCACTCCGACGCGCGCCGCAGAACTGCGCTCTGGGGTAAGAGCCCAATCCAGGATCCTCAGGTAGTTGGCGTCCGAAGCCTGTTTGGATTCCCACAGGGCCAGTGGCCAGTCGTGGATCTCGGATTCGACGCGTTCCATCGCCAAGTTAGCGCCTTTGACCAGGCGAATCTTAATCGGCGCACCACCGCCCGCCACCCGCTTCTGCGCCCACTCGACCAGGTGCTTGTAAGCATCCAAGGAATCCGGCAAATACGCCTGGATCACAATGCCTGCCTCAAGGTTCTCCAAGCCGGGATGTTCCAAGAGCCTCTCAAACACATCGATGGTGATGTCCAGGTCCTTGTACTCTTCCATGTCCAAGTTGATGAACTTAGGAGTGGGCGACGAAGCCGCCGCCAGGTACAGGGGAAGCACCTTTTCCACCGCTGAGTCAACAATCGCGTCTGTGTCCCAGTGGCTTGATGGCCCCGTGACCGCAGAGACCTTCAACGAGACGTAGTCAATATCGTCACGCTGAAGCAGTTTCGTGTTGGCAGCAAGCCGCCGGTCCGCCTCCGCATCCCCAAGCACTGCTTCTCCAAGCAGGTTGATGTTTAGCCTGGATCCGTCCGCACGAAGCTTCTCGATTACCGGACCCAGTTTGTGGTCCGTCACGTCCACGACCAAGTCCCCAACCAACTCGGAGAACACTTTACGGGCCGCCGGAACAACGACATCCGGCGCCAGGTAACCTACCGTACCGCCAACTTGAGCGGGGATCCGAAGCCAGGCAGGCAGGAATGTCGGAGCAGTCTTGGTCAGCTGCTGCAGGTTATTTGCCGCCACGCGCATATCTTCGGGGCGGATGACCCCGTCGACGAACTCGACGGTGAAGTCCAGTCCCGCGGGGTCTTCCAAGACCTTTGCCAGCAGCTGGGCTGCGCGGCCGTTCGGGTACTGGGTGGATTTTTCGGTCCAGCGCTTCGCTGTCTCTTCAGCCTTTTGGGCCGCAAGACGCAAGTCGGAGTACTGATCAGTATCTGTCGTCTTCGACATTTAAACCTCTTTACGTGAGCACCACTTGAGCCCTACCAGACTACCGTGAAAGCCGGGCAAATTCCCCGCTACCGGAGCACGGGGCAGGCGCTCACTCGGTATCGGCCCGCAGTTCTAGGCGCTGCTGGGCGACCTCGTACAGCACGATCCCGGTGGCCACCGCTGCGTTCAACGACTCCATTCCGGAGATGGGTATGGAGACGAGCACGTCGCAGGTCTCCTTCACCAGCCGGGAAAGGCCCGTCCCCTCCGCGCCAGTCACGATCACCAGGGGCACATCGGCAACGCTCAGGTGCCGGACGGTCTCGGACGCGTCTCCCTCTAGGCCCACCACGAAGAAACCGGCGTCCTGACAGCGCCGCAGAGACTGTACCAGATTCTTCACACGCGCAGCCGGTACCTTTGCTGCGGCGCCCGCGGAGACCTTCCAAGCGGTTACTCCCACACCGGCGGAGCGACGCTCTGGCAGAATAATCCCATCGGCGCCAAATGCAGCCCCGGAACGGAGCACCGCCCCCAAGTTGTGCGGGTCTGTAACGTGGTCAAGCGCCAGGAGCAGCCCCGGAGTATCGCTGGGTTTCTCCAGTGCCTTCACCAGGAGCTCGTCCAGATCCCAGTACTCGTACTCTGCTACCTCAACTCCAATACCCTGGTGGACAGCACCGCCGCTTGCCACATCTAAGTCTCTGCGAGTAACTTCCACAAACGGAGCGCCCGTGTGGGCTAGCGCAGCGGTAACGTCCCGCATGCGCCCGTCCCCCGGATCCGAGGAAACAAACACTTTCTCAATCTTGATTCCCCCGCCGGCTGCCTCGATGACGGCATTTCTCCCCACCACAAGTTCGTTCCCCGGCTGGAGCCGGACTCTGGTGCGCTGTTGGGCTTGGGCGCGCAGTGCCGCTTTCTCTTTGGAGCGTTCCTCTAGCTCCTTTCTGCGGTAGGCCGCGTGGTAAGTGCGGTCTTGTGCCTTCGGGGTCGGACCCTTCCCGGACAGGGCACGACGATGCTTCCCGCCGCTGCCAAGAGGAGTGGGCTTGCCCGATGCTTTGCCACCAGCATTCCCAGCGGCCGTTTCGGTGGCTTTGTCGCTCTTCCGGTTTGTTTTCCTTTGTGCGCCGCGTCTGCCCTGGTTACCTTTAGTCACGTTCCACCCTCCAAGTCGACCCTTCCGGCCCGTCCTCAATAACGATACCGGCACCGATGAGCCGATCCCGGAGCTGGTCCGCGAGCTCCCAATCGCGTTCCGCGCGCGCCTGATTCCGCTGCTCGATCGCTGCGCTAACCAGCACGTCAAGGGCGCGCTTCTCCCCCTGCGACTCCCCCGTCCCAGGTGCAGCCCAATTGGGCGCCCCCGGATCAATTCCCAGAACGTCCAACATAGACCGGACCAGGAGAAGCTCTTGCGCTATCCGCTCAGTATCGGCCTGCTGCAGGGCGTGCCGCCCAAGCTTCATATGCTCGTAAATGACAGCCATTGCGCCAGCGACATTCAGGTCGTCGTCAAGTGCTGCGCTGAAGGCATCGGGCAATTCCTCAGCCGAGAGGAATACTGTCTCGGGTTGGCCGACCAAGCCACCTGCCTGCTCAACAAAATCCCCGAGGCGGCGCCAGACGTCCGCGGCTCGTGGGAGGGTCTCGTCGTCCCACTCGATCATCGACCGGTAGTGGACGGTTCCCAGAGCCAGTCGAACAACAGCTGGTGGCTGCTGGGCCAGCAGGTTCTCCAAGGACAACGTATTGCCCAGTGACTTCGCCATCTTTTCACCGGATTGGGTGACCCATGCGTTGTGCACCCACCTTCGGGCAAACTCCCACCCGGCGGCATGGGATTGTGCCTGTTCGTTCTCATGATGTGGGAAGCGCAGATCCAGGCCGCCGCCGTGAATGTCGAAAGCTTCGCCCAGGTACCGGTGGGACATTGCTGAGCACTCAAGGTGCCAACCGGGCCGTCCCGACCCCCAGGGCGCAGGCCACTGGGCGGTTTCCGGTTCGCCCTCCTTCGGAGCTTTCCACAGGGCAAAGTCTCGCGGATCCCGTTTCCCGCTAGCTATTTCCTCCGAGTCCTGCGTGGAATCCTCGGTAGTCTGCATGTCCTCAAGTCGCTGGTTCGTGAGACTCCCGTAATCGGGTTGGGACCGGACGTCGAAGTAAACGTTCCCCTGGTCGTCGGTATAGGCGTGACCGCGCTCCAAGAGTCTTTGTATCAGGGCTATTTGATCGACAATATGCGCGGTGGCACGCGGCTCAAACGTAGGGGGCAACAGGCCCAACTGGTCGTAGGCAGCGGAGAACTCCCGCTCATAGTGGGAAGCCAACTGCCACCATTCCTGCCCCGTCTCTTCCGCGCGCGCCAGGATCTTGTCGTCTATGTCAGTGATATTGCGAATGTATGTGACGTCGACTTCGTTGCGCTGCAGCCACCGAATTAGGACATCGAAAGCAACCGCTGCCCTCAGGTGTCCAATATGGGGGGACCCCTGGACGGTGGGACCACACAGGTAAATGCCCACCTGACCCGGAACCACCGGGTCCAGGGGAGTCACATCTCGGGATTTCGAATCATACAGACGCAGCTTCATGCCCCAATAGTAGCTGCCTGCGCGGGCTGGAACTGCACCGGATACTCTGGTCCTATGACCCAAGTTTTTCGAGTAGGCCAAGGAATTGACGTGCACGCCTTCTCCCCGGGGGTGACCGGCACCCTGAGCCTTGCCTGCCTGCAATGGCCAGACTCCCCCCTGCTAGAGGGGCACTCAGACGGAGACGTAGCTGCTCACGCGGTCTGCGACGCGCTTCTGGCAGCCGCCAATCTGGGTGACCTGGGAACAGTTTTTGGGACGGACGATCCCCAATGGGAGGGTGCTTCAGGTGCTTCTATGCTCGCTGAAGTGCGCCGACTGCTTGACCAAGCGGGGTGGGAAATCGGGAACGTAAGCGTGCAGATCATCGGGCAGAAACCTCGCCTATCGCCGCGGATGGAGGAAGCCCGCCAAGCAATGGCCAGCGCCCTGGGCGGGGCTGACCTCTCCTTGGGCGCGACAACGACCGACCGTCTAGGGTTCCTGGGCAGGGAAGAAGGCTTGGGCGCCCTAGCAATCGCCGCGGTTAGCCGTCCAGGTTCTCCACGCTGATCGTTGTTCCCTGCTTCACCGGCAGAAGAAGCAGCAGCCCAGCGAGCAGAATCACGGAGACTCCCAGGATCCCAAACGGGGTCCCATCCTGACCGGTGATGGCCGTACCGATGGTAATCGCGATTCCGTAGAGCATCGGGGCCAGGAAGGACACTGCACGGCCCGTGGTCGCGTACAGCCCGAAGACCTCTCCTTCCCTACCCGGCGGGATCATGCGCGCCAGCATGGAACGGGATGCCGACTGGGCGGGGCCTACGAAGATCGTGAGCATCAAGCCCAGTATCCAGAAGACGATCGGGCCCTGCTTGTGGAAGACGAACACGCCCACGGCCGCGATCACCATGGAAACCAAAGACAGAACGATCAGCTTCTTGGGGCCCCACAGGTCGTCCAGCCTTCCAGACAGTATCGTTGAGACCCCAGCCACCACGTTGGCAACAATTGCGAAGATGATCACCTGACCGGCACTGAAACCGAAGACGGCTCCCGCGATCACTCCGCCAAACGTGAATACGCCCGCCAGCCCGTCCCTGAAGATGGCCGAGGCGATAAGGAACTTCAACGTGTCCGGGGAGTCCTTCGCGAGCGACACGACCAGCCGGAAGAGAGCTTTGTAGTTCTGCCATATGGTTCCCGCGCCACCCTCGGCAGGGGCATGAGCGTAGCCGGGCGGCGGATTCAGAAGCACCGGCAGGGAGGAAAGCCCCATCCACAGTGCGGCGAACAGCATTGCGACCCGCACGTTCAGCCCGTTAGCGGCGGTCACCCCGAACAGTCCGACCTCCGGGTTTATGAAACCAAAGTAGAGGATCAGCAGCAGGACGATCCCACCCAGGTAGGCTGACCCCCACCCAAATCCCGACACGCGGCCACGGTTTTCAGGCGTGGACACGTAGTTGAGCATCGCGTTGTAGTTCACGGACGCGAACTCGAAGAAAATGTTCCCCAGTCCGAGCAAGGCGACGCCCAGAATCAATGCGTTCTTCGCGCCCATGGGAGACTCGGGGGCAACAAAGAACATCGCAGCCATGCTGCCAACGACAAGGAACGTGAAGAGGGCAACCGATTGCAGTCCTTTGCCTGCCTTGTCTGCGCGGCGACCCGTGACCGGAGCTAGGAACGCAACCACAATCCCAGCAATCGTCATCCCCACCGCCAAGTACTGGTTTGCGACGGCTGCCGAGGCGAACACGCCCTCCCCGGTCAGGTAAACAGAAAAAACGAAGCTGGTTGCCACCGCATTGAAAGCAGCCGAACCCCAGTCCCAAGCAGCCCAAGACCACACCTTATTCCGCGGAATCGCGGGCTGCTGCGCTGACGCGTCCGGCGCACCTACAGGATCCTGTGTCTGTCCGCCGGGGGCCGTATCGTCGTTCATTGTGGTTCCTTCGCGCTGGGAAGCCAGCAAAATGCGGCGCTGGCACTTCTCAGAAGCTTAGCGCCACCGCCAGTTGCTCCGCTTGCCGCAGATCCTCTTTGGTCGTCACCTTCAACGCGTCTTCGGAGCCGGGAACAACCCAGACCTCCTCACCGAACATTTCCGCAAGACCCGCATCGTCCGTTGCCGATGCGGCCTCGTCAGCACCCAGGTCTCGGCCCCGTTCGTGAACGTCCAAGAGGAGAGACCAGTGAAAGGCCTGCGGCGTTTGCACCCTGCGCAGCAAAGAACGCGGCGGAGTCTCCACGACCCTTGCGGGACCGTCCGCGGCCTCCACAACTTTGATTGTGTCCGCCACCGGCAGGCCCGGGATGACCGCGCTCCTTCCGCCCGCCACCTGGTCCACCAGGGAAGCAATGAGTTCTGGCGGGGTAAGCGGACGAGCAGCATCGTGAACCAGCGTGGGGGTGAGCGGTCCCAGCTCAATCCCGGCTCGTTCGCACAGCGCCACCGCGGCCTCAAGGCCGTTTGCCACAGATTCTTGGCGGCTGCGACCCCCCGCGACGACAGTCACCGGCACGCGCAGATTAGCCCTGCCGACCTCTTCGGTGAACCGGTCTATGTGTTCCGCAGGGGCAGTGACAACGACAACTGAGACCCGCCCCGACTCTTGAAGCCCGGACAATGCCCAATTCAGAAGGCTCCTCCCTGAGAGCTCCACCAGAGCTTTTGGCTTTTCCTCTCCCAGGCGTGATCCGCTACCAGCGGCCGCTAGGACGCAAACCGCATCCTCTGCGGGCACTGATTACTTCTCTTCGTCCTGGGGCATGCCCTCTTCGATAACAGTGTCCAGGCGCGCCCCCGCCGCTTCCTCATCAACATCCCCCGCCAGCGCCAGCTCAGAAATGAGGATCTGGCGAGCAGTGGTGAGCATGCGCTTCTCTCCGGTTGAGAGCCCCTTGTCGGCGTCGCGTCGGGAAAGGTCCCGGACGACCTCAGAGACACGAACAATATCGCCTGAGGTGATCTTCTCCTGGTTCGCTTTAAACCGCCGCGACCAATTTGAGGGTTCCTCAACGTCTTGGGCGCGCAGAACTTCCTCTACCTCTTCGACACCCTCATCGTCCACAACATCTCTGACCCCGACCTCGTCCACTTTGTCTGCGGGGACCTGGATGATCAGTTCTCTCTGCGGGTCCTGCTGCTGCGGCTGGTGGATGCGCAAGACCAAGTACGTGGTGGGCTCCCCGTTCAGCTCGCGTTCCGTGATTTCCTCGATGGTTGCCGCCCCATGATGAGGGTAGACGACGGTTTCCCCAACCTTAAAAGTCATGTATCCAAGCTCCAAAATGCTACGGGTCAGTATGCTGCCGATAAATTTACCGTCCCCATTCTAACAGGCGAGAAAAAATCCCCGCCCCACCCGAGGGTGAGACGGGGATTAGCGTCAGTTGTCGCTACTTGCCCTGGTTGGCAACAGCGTCAATCTTCGCCTGGGCTTCTGGGTCAAGGTAGCGTCCGCCCTTCGTTACGGGCTTGAGGGTTTCCTCATCAAGCTCGTAGACCAATGGGATACCCGTGGGGATGTTCAGCCCGGCGATGTCTTCATCCGAAATGTCGTCCAGGTGCTTGACCAGGGCCCGTAGGGAGTTACCGTGCGCAGCGACCATAACCGTCTTTCCGGTTTGCAGTGCCGGCACAAGAGTGTCCTCCCAGTATGGCATAAGCCGATCAAGAACGTCCTTCAGACACTCGGTATCCGGGATCGGATCACCCGCATAGCGCGGGTCCCCATCCTGGCTGAACTCGGAACCATGCTTTATAGCTGGTGGAGGTGTGTCGTAGGAACGACGCCACAGCATGAACTGCTCATCACCATACTTGTCACGCGTCTCCCGCTTATCCAGCCCCTGAAGCGCGCCGTAGTGGCGTTCATTTAGACGCCAATCACGCTCAACCGGGATCCAGTGCCGATCAGCGGAGTCCAGTGCAAGGTTCGCGGTGGTAATTGCGCGCCGCAACATAGACGTGAAGAGAAGGTCGGGCAGGATGCCCTCTTCTTTCATGAGCTCACCGCCGTGTTTGGCTTCCGCTACGCCCTTCTCAGAGAGCGGCACATCTACCCAGCCGGTGAACAGGTTCTTTGCATTCCATTCGCTTTCGCCGTGGCGAAGCAGTATCAGCGTGTATGTCATGTCTCTATTCTGCCATCTTTCGAGCCTCAGTTAAGGGATGTCGGTCCTGTTATTGCCCCAACAGACAAACCGGGGCGGTCCCGACAATCACGCCCCGCGCTTTTCCTGCTCGTATTCCTCACGTACGGCAGTGGGGATTCGGCCCCTATCGGCCAGATCGATGCCGCGCTCCTTCGCCCAGGCCCTGATCGCCGGAGCGTCACTTGCAGCCGCGGAGCCAGCCCTCTGACCACGAACACTTCGGCGACCTGACACTTTCCGCGCATGCTTTATCCACTTAGCCAGTGCCTGCCTGAATTCGTCGGCGTGCTGCAGATTCAAATCAATCTCATAGTTAGTGCGCCCAACTGAGAAGATTATTGTTTCCTTAGCGTTAGAGCCATCTATGTCATCTATAAGTATGTATCTGGCCTGTGTGGCCATCCCCGTACTCCTTCACTAATTGAGGTCCGCTCCCGACTCTCTTCACCATTTCCAACATATCTGTAGACACACTTTCAAATCAAATATATAGGAACTGAAAATGTATTGGGACGCAGGTATTTTCATAACACGTTTCCTGAAGCGTAACCGACAAGTGCCTCAAGACAGAAGAATCCACTAGATTCTCACCCCTACAAGCACCTATGTGCAAAATCTCTGTTCCCATTCCTTTTCCGGCTGAACGGAACTAAACTATTCACCCCTTGATTCACCCCTCGATTCGTGGCCCTCGATTCACCCCCAGAGAACACCCCTAACCAGTACCGCTCTATCATGGAACACTGGAGGCGGTGCCTTGCGGGGCTTAAGGAATACGGAATAAGGGGTAACAATGCAGTTTGGACTTTTTTCTGTCTCGGACATAACGCCGGATCCCGTCGCGGGAACAGTCCCTTCTGAAGGGCAGCGAATAAAGGATGTAATCCGCATCGCAGAGCACGCCGAAGAAGCTGGCTTGGACGTGTTCGCGCTTGGCGAGCACCACAATCCTCCTTTCTTTAGCTCCTCCCCCACAACGACACTGGCATACATTGGCGCTAAGACCTCCCGCTTACATCTCTCCACGGCGACAACGCTTATCACCACGAACGATCCGGTAAAGATCGCCGAAGACTACGCAATGCTCCAGCACCTAGTCGATGGACGCGTGGATCTTATGCTGGGCCGCGGCAACACGGGTCCGGTCTATCCCTGGTTCGGGCAGGACATCCGAAACGGCATTCCACTGGCAATTGAAAACTACAGGTTGCTACGTGAGCTCTGGTCTACGGAGGTAGTCACTTGGGAGGGACCGTTCCGGACCCCGCTGCGCGGTTTCACCTCCACGCCACGGCCCCTAGCGGGCCAGCCACCTTTCGTGTGGCACGGATCTATCCGCTCCCCAGAGATCGCGGAACAAGCCGCATATTACGGGGACGGGTTCTTCTCAAACCACATTTTTTGGCCTCCCGAGCACACCGCGCAAATGGTCGCTCTGTACCGTGAACGTTTCGCCCACTACGGTCACGGACGTCCCGACCAGGCAATCGTCGGTCTGGGCGGGCAAGTATTTATGCGGAAGCGTTCGCAAGATGCGGTCCGGGAGTTCCGCCCTTACTTCGACAACGCTCCGGTGTACGGCGGGGGACCCTCCCTTGAAGACTTCACCCGGAGTACTCCTCTGACCGTCGGATCCCCGCAGGAAGTGATCGACAGGACGCTTGGATTCCGTGACTACGTAGGCGACTACCAGCGGCAACTGTTCCTAGTGGACCATGCGGGCCTGCCCCTCAAGACAGTTCTGGAACAAATCGACCTGCTCGGAGAAGAGGTCGTGCCGACGCTCCGAGCCGAGTTTGACCGCCTCCGCGCCCCGGGGGTTCCCTCAGATCCGCCCCTGCACTCAGCGGTCTTGGCCGGACCCGATGTTCCGGAAGAAACCGGCGCCACATCTGCTGTGGACGCGATCCACGACACCGTTACCGGCGCGTCGTTCTACCCGCAGCAGGCCACAGCAGAAGCGAGTCTTGGCTACGCAGCAGACCTGATTCGGGAAGCGGAGAACAACTGATGCGCGTCGCGGTGGTGAGCGCGTCGCTATCTGACAGCTCCAGTGGCGTGGCCCTGGCTAAGCAAGTGGTGAATCAAATAGATCTGGCGCGCCCCGGGGGGACCGACCCTATACATGTGGACTGGATCAATCTGCGGGAACTCGGTCACCCACTCCTTGATTACCTTTTCTCCAACGTTCCCTCTTCAGCAGTACGCCAGGCGTACGCGGATGTTGAGAAGGCCGACCTGATTTTGGCGGTCACTCCCACATACCAGGCGTCATACTCCGGATTGTTCAAGCTGTTCTGGGACATGCTCCCCGACGGCGCTGCACGTGGGAAGCACGCACTTCTAGCCGCCACTGGGGGCACAGGACGACATGGGCTGATGATTGACCACACACTGCGCCCGCTCTTTGCTTATCTGGGCGCAGTTCCGCTGCCGACGGCGCTTTTTGCGGCGACTCAGGACTGGGGAGACCCGGGGCTCGAGATAGAAGTTGGATGGGAGGAGTCGCTGGACAAGCGGATCGCACGCGCTGTGCGAGAAGTGTGGGCATCCGTGCCCACTCGGGAAGTGATCCCCCCGGAACCGGAAGCGGTACCCGCGGAGAAAGAGACACCTCGGGCATCCGCCACGGAGGCTTTCCCCGACTTTGTCGACTTCAAATCCCTACTGGGCGACGCCTAAACCGCTGCGAATCAAACCCACGACGAACATCAACAGCGGCGCCCCGAACAAAACTAGGGCGGCCGCGTTGAGTTTCCAGTTACGGACCAGCAGTGCAACGTATTCGCGCAGCACCGCACTGGACCAGAAATACTTCGGTGTTCTAGCTCCCACTGCGTTGCCCGAGATCCTCATTTGGCGCATCAAAACTGCCGCCCGGAACGCGTGGTAGTCGCTCGTGACAGCCATCCAGGGCTCCGTGTCTTGACCCACCAGTTCCCGGGTGAACGCTAGATTCTGCTCGGTTGTTGCCGAATGAGTCTCCTCAACCACGTTGACGGCACCCTGGGAACGGACGTAGCGGCCGATAGCGGTTCCTTCCGCTATCGCCTCGTCCGCCCCCTGGCCGCCGGAACCCACCAGGATCGGGTCCGTTCCCTTTGCGATGCATTCGTGGTAGATCTTTACCCCCAAATCGGCCCTGGCACGCAGAAGGGGCGTCAGATCTTCTCCGTCCAGTCCCGCACCAAGAACGACTACCACTCGCGGAGTTGGGGCGAATTTACTGGCCCACCTGCCATACGCCCACGAGTAAAGCAGGAAAGAGGTCAGAACAAATGCTAAGTAGCCCAGGGGAAGTCCCAGGAGCAAAAGAAACACGCCCAACGTAACCAAGTTTTGGGAGAGCACCAGGGGGACCGCCACCAAGTAAAGAAGTATTCCAACGCCCAAAGCCAGGGCCAGACTGTGGGAAATACTGAAAGACTCCAGCCGAACCAGTTTCGCGCCCGCCCCAATCAGAACCAATGCCAGGACCAGAACGGACAGGTATATTCCTGCAAACATGGCCAGGAGAACCCAGGCTGATACCTGCTCAGACAACTCCCACAGGCGCCCCTCCAGGGCACCCACCAGGGTGATTATCAAAGAGTTCAGAGTCAGGCCCCAGAGGATGGCCGCGCTCACTCGTCGCGGATCCCGAACTGTCACCCACAGGGTAACTACCACCAGGAGAAGAAACCCAAAGGGTAACCCGGCAATAGACTGAAGGTAGGTCACAGGCTCCCCAGCGCCTCAACGATGGGCGTCTGGCCCGACACCAAGTCTATCTCCTTACGAATAGTGTTATCTAAGTCCAATGTGGCAACAATCGAATCCGCAACGTCCGCCCTTGGGATCGGAGTGCTGGTCGCAACGTCGTGAGGGAGCAGCAGTGCCGCGGTGATCAGACCGGTGCCCGGTTCATCTGTGAGTCGACCCGGCCGGAGGATTGTCCAGTTCAGAGCGGTGCGACGCAGCCGCTTGTCAGCGTCCTCTTTCGCGCGGACGTATTCGCGCCAGACCTCTCCGGCTTCCGGGTCTATCGGACGCTTCACGTTGATGGCGGAGATCTGCACGAAGCGGGGCACGCCCGCCTCCAAGGCCGCCTGTTGGCTCAGGACGGACCCACCGTAGTCGACCGTTCTTTTCCGCCGCGCGCCCGATCCGGGGCCTGCACCAGCAGCGAACACGACGGCATCACAGCCTTCAAGGGCTGGGGCCAGGTTCCGTGCGTCCATTATTTCTATATCTGCAGTGACCGGTTCTGCGCCCAAGGCGCGCAACTCGCTGACGTACTCCGGGTTTCTCACTATCGAACGAACCTGATCGTCGGCATCAACTAACCGCTGAGTGAGGAGTTGGGCAATCTTTCCGTGTCCTCCAATGATCGCCACCGTCCGACCCGCCATGCTCACTCCCCAAAAATAGTTCCACGCCCCACAGACTGGGCAAAATATGTCATCCAAGTTTAGCCGGTCACGCGGGTTACGCCCGCACGCCACGCTAGATTGCGCGCGCGTAATCAGGTTGCCACAGGTGCGGATGCGCAAGGACAAACCCGGATGTGAAGATCTTCCATCTGCCTGGGCATCCCACACTGCTAGAAGTCCCGGGCAACACCCACGCGGGCGTGGAACACTAAGCGTGTGAGCGACCTACTAAATGCCCTGCAAGCCGCTGCGCCGACGGATTCTTCGAGACGGCGTCGAGCGGAGTATTCCTCTGACGCCTCGAACTATCGGGTGGTTCCGGAGGTGGTCGTGTTCCCTCGAGATGCCTCGGAGGCGGTCGCGGTACACCAGGTAAGCCGCGAATTCGGAGTGCCGCTGACATCCCGGGGCGGGGGAACCTCGGTCGCAGGTAACTCTGTCGGCCCGGGGATAGTGGTCGACTACTCCCGCTATATGAACCAGATCATCGACATCGACCCCCGGGCTCGGACGGCGCGCGTCCAACCGGGTGTCATCATGAGCGACCTGCAGGACGCTGCTCGCCCTCACGGGCTTTGGTTCGGTCCAGACCCTTCCACAAAAAACCGTGCCACCTTCGGCGGAATGATCGGAAACAACGCGTGCGGCCCGCACGCTCTGGAGTACGGACGCACAGCAGACAACGTGCAGTCCCTGGACGTCATCGACGGGCTCGGCCGCAGGTACCAGGCCGCTGATGACTTAAGCGTCGTCCCCGGGTTGGCCCAGCTGGTTCGGGAAAACCTAGGCCCAATCCGCACGGAATTGGGCCGCTTCACTCGACAGGTTTCCGGCTACTCACTGGAACACCTGCTCCCAGAGAATGGGACCTCCCTGGCCCGCACACTGGTCGGAACGGAAGGAACGTGCGCCAGTGTCCTGGAAGCCACGGTCATCCTGCACCCTCTACCAACGCGACCCCTCCTAGTCGTACTCGGCTACTCCGACATGGTCGCGGCGGCAGACGCGGTGCCAGCGCTACTCCCCCTTCACCCGCAAGCTATTGAAGGAATGGACTCGCGGCTGGTCGACGTGGTCAAACGGGCCCGCGGGACCGTCCCGAATCTGCCGGGTGGTGAAGGCTGGCTCTTCTGCGAGGTAACGGGAGAGAACGAGGCCGAAGCCATAGCACGAGCCCAGAAGCTTATCGCAGCAAGCGACCCGGTTGACTCACGCATTGTCACCTCGCCCTCCGAAGCGGCAAGCCTGTGGCGAATCAGAGCCGACGGAGCCGGCTTGGCCGGGAGAACGCCGGATGGAAAACCGACCTGGCCCGGATGGGAGGACGCCGCAGTGCCTCCGGCTGTCCTGGGGGCCTACCTGTCTGATTTCGAAAGACTGATGGTCGATTACGGCGTGACCGGATTGCCCTACGGACACTTTGGCGACGGCTGCATCCACGTTCGCATTGACTGGCCCCTGAACAACCCAGCGGACATTCCTCCGTTCGGAGAGTTCATGAATGACGCCGCCGACCTGGTTGCCCGCTACGGCGGCTCCCTTTCGGGGGAACACGGGGATGGCCGAGCGCGCTCTTCACTGCTGCCCCGGACGCATTCAGCTGAACTGATCGAGATTTTCTCTGAGTTCAAATGGCTGTTCGACCCCCAAGATCTTCTGAACCCGGGAGTGCTGGTCCGACCTGCTCCACTAACGAAAGACCTGCGCCGACCGCAGGCTCGGGACCTGCCTGTCACCGGATTTTCCTACAGGGAAGACGGGGGCAATTTCACGCGAGCGGTGCACCGCTGCGTGGGGGTCGGTAAGTGCCGCGCAGACAACTTCGGCACCGGCGGGTTCATGTGTCCCAGCTACCAAGCAACTAAAGATGAGAAGGATGTGACCAGGGCGCGAGCGCGTCTGCTCCAGGAGGTCGCCAACGGCACCCTGGTCACCGGTTGGGATGACCCAGCGCTGGCCCAGTCACTTGACTACTGCCTCAGCTGCAAAGCGTGTGGAAAAGACTGTCCCGCGGGCGTAGATATCTCCAAGTACAAGTCGGAAGCGACTTTCCAGAAGTATCGCGGCAAGCTGCGCCCCATGAATCACTACGCCCTGGGCTGGCTCCCGCGTTGGTCAAACCTGGTGACACTCCTGCCGCCCGTTGCTGCAGTGGCGAACTGGGCAATGAGTATAAAGCCGATAAAGAATCTGGTCTTTAGCGTGGCGGGTTTGGATAGCCGCCGCGAAATGACCCGGTTTACCAGCGATAGGTTTAGCCGCTGGTTCAAACGCACAAACAGGGCTCGCTCTGACCGACTCATTGGGGACACTGGTGCCCGCAAAGACGTGGCGCTCTGGGCCGATTCCTTCAGTGAAACCCTGGATCCCGAAGGCGCCATTGCCATGGTGGAGCTACTTGAGCACGCCGGGTATCGAGTCCGAATCCCCTCGGGGCAAGCGGATTGCGGCCTCACCTGGATCTCCACGGGCCAACTCACCGGCGCGAAGAAGCAGCTTCGAAAGCTCCTGGGGGTGCTGGGCCCGTTCGCAGCAGCTGGAGTCCCGATCGTTGGAGTGGAACCCTCCGCAGTCGCGGTACTGCGAGATGACATGTTGGACCTGCTTCCAGACGACCCGCGCGTCAAAGCGGTCTCTGAATCCGTCTATACGCTGGCGGAGTTGCTCACGGACCCCAAGTTGGGGCCCGGGCCGCAGTGGGAGCCCCCACAGACACTGGCCGGCGTCAAGGTGATCGCCCAACCGCACTGCCACCAGCATGCCGTGATGGGGTTTGAAGCCGATGCGATGCTGCTGCGCCGCTTGGGCGCCGACGTGGAACAACTGGCAGGCTGCTGCGGTCTGGCCGGTAACTTTGGCATGGAAAAAGGACACTACGACGTTTCGGTGGCAGTCGCAGAAAACGCGTTGTTGCCCGCCCTTCGGGAAGCCGATCCAGATGCAGTTTTCCTTGCCGACGGATACTCCTGCCGCACTCAAGCCCAGCAGTTGGCTGACGCGGAAGGCGTCAACCTGGCCCAACTGCTTGTGGGTCAGCGCGGGCACGTCTGAAAATAAAAGCAATGTAACGGGCTCGACATCCGCGGCTTAGGGGACCAAGGATTAGGAACACTGGGGATCAGGAGCACTGGGATTTAAGAACGTTGGTCATTAAAAATAGAGGGGCCATCCGGCGTCGGATGGCCCCTCTAGAGAATCTGAAGACTAGTTCTCGATCTTCTTAGCGACTCTTTCGACCGCGTCGTCCACGCGACCAGCGTCCTTCTCAGCGTCCACAACCAGGTCTTCGACAGACTCGCCCAGCTTCTCAGCCGCTTTTTCTACGTGGCGGACAGCTGCTTCCGCGTCCTTTTCAAGGTGCTTCATTTCCTTTTCCGCAACCTTCTCGACGCGTTCAGCCTCTCGGGCCTCGACCTTCTCCGCGTGGGCCTCTGCCCGCGCAACAGAAGCTTCGCTGGCGCCGCGCTCTTCTTTCTTCGCGACCCTGTCGTAGGCGCGTTCGACGCGCTCATCTGCATGCTCGGCAACAGACTTCAGGTGTTCAACGTGTTCGGCAGCAAGCGCGCCATCGACCTCCACCTGACGCTCCGCATGCTTGATTACGCGCTCATCATGCTTCTCCAGGTGCTCGGCCTGCTTTTCTAGCCTTTCAACCTGGTCCTCATAGACCTTCTCAGCATGCTCCGTGGCGCGTTCTACGTCATCCGCCCACTTCTTTGCTTCCCTATCAACGTTCTCAGCCATAATTCTCCACTCCAAGTAGATGCTTCGGATTCGTGACGCCAGACACCGTCACGTCACTGTAATCATTACACGTCGCTTTCCGCTATGCAGGGCGAAAAGCCAAATGCTTCTGTGTCAGATGTTTCGCAGGTCAGCCTGCAAAGCGGTCTTTTGTGTCGTCTTCTCATCCTTCATCTTGATTACTCGAGCTGGCATCCCTGCAACAACTGACTCCGCCGGGACATCCTCCACCACGACAGCGCCGGCGGCTACGACAGCTCCGCGCCCAATCCGAACGCCTTCTAGTACCACCGCGTTTGCCCCCACTACAACGTCATCTTCAACGATGACGGGGGTGGCCGAGGCCGGTTCGATAACGCCTGCAAGAACCGCGCCCGCGCCTATGTGGCAGTTTGCTCCCACCGTGGCCCTTCCCCCCAGGATCGCACCCAAATCGATCATGGTGCCGTCCCCGATCACAGCGCCAATATTTATGAGCGCACCCATCATGATCACGGCGTTCTTACCTATAACGACCTCGTCTCGGATGATTGCCCCGGGCTCTATGCGGGCATCGATATTCTTCAGGTCCAGCAGCGGGATCGCTGAGTTCCGCGCATCGTTCTCAATCCGGATATCCGCGATCAGCTGGGCGTTCTCGTCCAATACCGGCTTCAATTCACCCCAGTCGCCCAAGACGACCATGTCTTCACTCCCAAGCACAATCGCACTTGGGGCAGGGCTAAAGTCGATGGGTCCCTTGGCCTTCAGATAGATCCGTACGGGGGTAACCTTTTTCGCGGTCGAAATGTACTGGATGATCTCTTCGGCAGTTCTTTGCATTTCAGGCACTCTTTTCCAGGTCTAACAGGTTCAATTTCAGTTCGATCAGCCGGCCAGCAGCTGCTGGAACGTATAGGATCTGGCAGGCTTGCCCACGATCTTTCGGGCAATGGTCAGGGCTCCCTGAGCAAATATTTTCCTGGAAAACGCGGTGTGCTTCAGTTCCAGGGTCTCGTCCTCACCGTAGAAGATCAACGTGTGTTCGCCGGGAATTGTGCCCCCACGAAGTGCGTGAACACCAATGTCTCCGGGCTGGCGCTCTCCATCTTCCGGACTGCGTCCATAAACGCGCGGCCTCTCCCCGCCCGGGTCAACGCTACGCAAGAGTAGCTGCGCGGTTCCGCTGGGAGCGTCCTTCTTGTACCGGTGGTGCGTCTCCATCAGCTCAACATCGAACTCAGCGCCAAGCAGGTTGGAGAGTTCGGTAGCCACCTGGGCCATGACGTTAACCCCTACGGAATAGTTCTCAGCGTAAATTACCGGAGCGAAAGCCCCCAGGTCGCGGATTGACTGGCCTTGATCAGCGTGGCCGGTAGCTCCACTCACCAAGGCGGTCCCAGTGCGCTCCACGTAACTCGCGATCCGGGGAAGTAACCCGGGGCCGGAGAAGTCAATCAGCACATCCGCACCGAAATCTTTTGTTTCCAACTCCCCGGCGTTATCTATATCGATGATTCCCGCGACCTCCAGCCCCGCAGACTCACCTATAAGATTCTCTAGCATTTGCCCCATCCGGCCATAACCACAGAGCAGAATCTTGATTGTCAATTTGTCTCCTTCCGCACAATTGCGCGCTTCTTGGGGAAACCTTCCCGGCCATTATCTCCCACCGACGCGCAGCTCCCGACTCGAAGCCACCCTTCGATCATGGAAGCTCATCGCGAAAGCACCGCTCGACTCCTAACATGGCGATAGCGACATGACATCGGAGGTACTGCGCATGAGCGCGCTGACACAATATCGACGGGACCTGCACCGGATCCCGGAGCTTGGATTCGATCTGCCCCGCACTCTGGAATACGTACGAGAGCACCTGCAGACCCTAAACGGCCAGCTGATCGAACCTGCTCCGGCCAGCCTATGCATGTACTTCGACGCCGGCAGAGAGACAACCATTGCATTCCGCGCTGACATGGACGGGCTCCCCGTCCCAGAGCAGGTCGAAACCAGCTTCACGTCGACCCTCCCGGGTCAGATGCACGCCTGCGGGCATGACGGACACATGTCGATGCTGCTTGGTCTGTGCGACTTTGTGTCCGAAAATCTGGCAGATCTTCCTCACAACGTCCTTGCTATTTTCCAGCCGGCGGAGGAAACCACCGGCGGCGCCGAACCTATCTGCAAGTCAGGTGTCCTACAGGAATACGCAGTCGACGCGGTGTTTGGTTTGCACATGTGGCCCGGTTACCCGGCCGGTACCATCATCTCCCGCCCCGGGGAGTTGATGGCCCGCAGTAGCGAGATCACCGTGGATATCCAAGGCAAGAGCGTGCACATCGCCAAAGCGGCAACTGGCAAGGACGCGATGCGAGCGGCCGTGGTTCTGCTGGACCTAGTCCACGATTCTCTCCAAGAGATCCCTGCCGACGTGCATAAGCTCCTAGGTTTCGGACTACTGCGCGCTGGAACCGTGCGCAACGCAGTTGCGGGCTCCGCCCACCTGGAGGGGACGCTGCGGGCATTCTCCGACCCGGTCTTCGATCAGCTCCGGGAGATTCTCTTGGATTCCGCTGCCCGAACAGAAGAGAGCACGGGTTGCACGGTGTC
>CAYFRG010000019.1:23001-29994 GCA_964345535.1 uncultured Actinomyces sp.
GACTGCGCCTCCGAAACCGAGCTGACCCTGGCTACCTGGGCGGGAATGACCGGTGAGCGACTCATGTTCACCTCGAACTACACTCCCGCTGCGGAATACGTTCACGCCAGGGAGCTCGGGGCGATAATCAACCTTGATTCCTTGGAGATGGTGGACTTCTTGGCAGGCACTGCGGGGATCCCCGAGACAATCTGCTGCCGGTACACGCCTGCGTACGAGGTCGGGGCGTCGAACAAGATCATGGGAGAGGCCGGCGAGAGCAAATTCGGGATGACCCGAGAGCAACTCTTCGAGGCCTTCGAACAGCTACACAATCTGGGGGTAACCACGTTCGGCGTTCACTGCATGGCCGCCAGCAACTCCCTAAACCAGGAGTACTACCCGGCTCTTGCTCGGGAACTTTTCGACTTGGCCGTCGAAATCAAAGATCGCCTGGGGATAGAGGTTTCCTTCCTGAACTTCGCGGGCGGCCTAGGGATTCCCTACCGCCCCGGCGAGGAACCTCTAGACATGAAACAAATAGGGGAAGACGTTAGGGCGGAGTACGAATCACGCCTAACCCCGCACGGTTTGGCCCCGGCGATCTACACGGAGTTAGGCCGGTACCTATCCGGTCCGGCAGGTGCGCTTGTCACCCGAGTGCGACACCTGAAGAGCTCCTACAAGGACTATGTGGGTGTGGATGCTTCGGCTTCGGACCTGCTCCGCCCCGCAATGTACGGCTCGTACCACCACATCACGGCAGTGGGGAAAGAAGACCAGCCGGGCAAAGTTGTGGATGTGGTCGGGTCCCTTTGCGAAAACAACGATAAGTTCGCGGTGGATCGAGAGTTACCTCCTGTGACTAGAGGGGACCTGCTCCTAATCCACGACGCCGGGGCGCACGGCTACTCAATGGGATACAACTACAACGGGAAGCTGCGCGGGGGCGAGGTCCTTCTCCAGATGGATGGTACCGCCCGCCTGATCCGCCGCGCAGAAACGCCAGAAGATTACTTCGCAACGCTCAATTTGCAATAACACCTCCCAAGATTGAAACGTTTTACTTATCTCTGACGTGCAGCTATGCTGTGGGTTAACATCCCCGTTCGCAAAGACTGACGAAGAGGTTCACCTTGAACAGGCCTGTTATCCCTGCTGAAGAATTCACCGCCCGGCAAGTTAGCGTTCAAGACGCTATGAAGGAAGCCGGAATCGACCTACTAATCTGCTACTCCGATGACGGCGCCGTATTCGGCCAGGAGTACACTCGGTGGCTGTTCGACTACCAGCCCCACTTTGAGCCTGCGCTGACCGTGATCCCGGCCGACGGCGAAAGCTGGATGCTCACCGGCGTGGAGTCAGAAGAATACGTCTACGCGTCCTCGTACTGCCAAAACGTCAAGGTCGTTGATGCTTTCGTATACGAGTCACACGAGTTTCCCTTCTCTACATCTAGATCCCTGGGTTCCCAGATCAAAGAGGTTGTCCCAGGTAAAGACTTGAGCACTCTGACGGTCGCGATCGCGGGGATCAACCGGATTCCGCATGGAGTCTACAAGCAGTTGCAAACGATTTTTGACCGGAAGGATTTCCCCTCCGGCGACCAGATCTTCATCGACCTTCGCAAGGTGAAGTCCCCGGCGGAGATCGAAGTGATCCGATACGCCTACTTCATCGCGCAGAAGGGGGTCGAGGCCGCAATAGAGGCACTCGCCCTAGGAAAAACGGAACGCGAAATCGCTGCGGAAGCCGAGAAGGTTATGCGTACGCTCGGGTCGGAAGGCATGGGCATTGACACCATGGTCGCCTCCGGCAAGAAACACAGTCGCCCAATCATCTCCCGCACCACTCACAAGGAAATAGAAAGCGACGAGCTGGTTGTCTTCACCATTGCACCTCGCTATGAGGGCTATCATGCCGCAATCGCCCGACCCGTGCTGATCGGGGAAGTGGACCCTGTCGTTGAAAGCGCGGTGGAGACCGCGATTGCCGCACAACTGGCAGGCAGGCAACAGCTCCGTCCGGGTAACCCTGGAAATGCTGTGGACGCAGCGGCCCGTGAAGTCGCCGCCGAGGCCGGATTCGGTGAGAACTTCGTGTACACGGGTGCTCACAGCATTGGTGTCGCCGAGTTTGAGCCACCCTCGCTTGCCTCTACCTACACGGAAGATCTCGAGCCGAATATGGTCTTCTCGATCGATATACCGCTATTCTTCGGCGACTGGGGCGGCCTACGCTACGAGAGTGGCTATCTGCTCACCGAATCTGGACCAGAGCCATTGCAAACTCTGACCGACGAAGTCGTCAAAATCGATCTGAACTGAGGTCCAGCTGACCCGCTTAGACGGAACGCGTTGCATTCTGCCTAAAAGAGGGTCCCGGCCTGTGATGGCTGCGAAAAGCGGGCAATGGCCGTGTTCTGCTGACGGCCATTACCCGCGTTCCCGACTGTGCGCTGAAGAATCCTGTTAGACGCCCTCGAATACGAACGGGGTGGCCTCGGAGAATTCCGCGGAAGCCTCCCCCGAGCGACCTATTTCCTGCTGTGCTTTCACATCCAGTTTCATGGAAGGAGCCCCCTCACTCAGGTCGAAGGCGCTCAGCTTCGTCCAGAATGCCCCCGGCATTAGAGTCGTCTCAAAGTAGTAGGTCAAGTCCTTCTGGTCCGCAATGGTCCGCCACCGGGTCGACGAAATGTTTGGCTGGCCGGGGGTCGTTATCCCGTACGGCACTGAAACGTTGCGGATCACGCTGGAGACCGCAGCCAGAGCTATCTGTCTTTCCTCAACCTGCGGCACGGCGTTGACATAAAACCTGGCACGGACGAATCTGTCCGCGGCCCGGTTGGTTCCGGGCAGCATGATCGTCCCGCCAATCTCGTCCCAATAGCTGGCAATGGCACGCTGTTCAGAGAACGTAGGCGAATTTGTCATCACCTGATAGTCCGGGCTGTGATTGATAGTCAATTTCCTGTCGATGTACTCAAGAATGGCGCTATCCCCGGTCGCATCCGAAATGGACAGGTGCACCGTTGCCATGCGGCTTTCTCCCGGAACGGCGCTGGTCGCGACTGCGAACTTTTCTTTCGCTAACTCCTCTACGGCCTCGGCCACAGTACCAAAACTATCCAGAACATACTGGGCCCACACCGCTATCGACATTATGGGTCGGGAATCATCCAGATTGGGGTACTCGGACTCCACCAACCACAGCAGGTTTGCGGCCAGTCCGGCCTCATTCATCCCGTCTGTTGTCGAGATCTCGTAGCCGCTGGCAATTATGCTCCCGTACTTCGAAGTCCACGTGTAGGAGCGGTCTCCCGCACCGCCGTCGCGCTCCATCCCGCGTGGGAACACCCACAGGTTGGTTGGAAGGTCCACCTTCCAGTCCATCGTCCGACCCGTCAAAATCCGGCCGTCTTTACCCTTATAAAGCACCCGGGTACACATTGCGTCGCTCCTTCGTCGGCGATCCTGACCCGATCAGCAGGGCTCCTATAGCTCAAAACCAAGCTTTGTCGCTAACAACCGCCGGGTTCTCAGCCTACTTCAGAAGACGGGGTGAGCGCCGTCTGAGCTTGCCACGTCTTCCCTTTCCGCCGCGTATTCGGCACCCACGCCCACACAACACCGTGCCAAGCCAGTCCCAAAATATAAATCTCTGCTTCCCGGTAATAGAGAAAAAGGGCGCAGTAGATGGTGCAGCTACATCTAATGAACCCTGAAGCCGCGCCGATTGCGGGATAAAATCAAATTATGACATTCGAATGGCCCGACGGTCTCTCCAGCGCTGAGGTCGCGCAGCGACGGCCACCAGAGGCCAAGCCAAAGGGACGGAAGAAACGTTCTAGGGTCGCCGTCCCCCGGGGCAGCATCTTTTCTGTCTTCAATCTGAACCTGGTGGCTCTTTCCGCGGTTCAGCTGCTGATGGGCTCCTGGAAGGGGGCACTCATAACCCTTGTGATGCTCCTGCTGAACACCACCATCCGCTTTGTGCAACGCGGCATCGCGGACCGGCGGATGGAGAGGTTCCGCGATTCCCAACTGACATCCTGTTCCGTCATCAGAGACGGGAAACTAACTGATATTCCAGTCGAAGAGATCGTCGATGGGGATGCCTTGGTCACCGGCCCCGGAGATCAACTCTTCGCAGACGGGACACTGCTAGGGCCCGGCGACGTCGTGGTCGGCATTCCAGAGACGGGCGACGAAACCATACCCGACAGGCACGGACTGCATCAGCCAAGGGAGTTCCACGAATTAACAGTCTATCCCGGGGAACGACTCATCACGGGCTCCGTCGTCCTTCGCGGGCGGGCCGTCTACTACGCTGAGCTCCCTGTCATCGCGACAACCAGCAAAACCGCTGCCAAAATTGTCAAGGACCCGAAGACGCGGCTGGAAGTCACCATTTCCCGCATCCTTGCCGGACTGCTGGTTGTCGTCATCGTCTACCTGCTACTGCTGCTGGCCACCTATATCCGTGTCGACGTCGGCGAATACGGTGACACCCTGCTGGGGGCGGCACCTGTTATCTTCAGCCTTATCCCAACTGGCATGTACCTGATGATCATGGTCAGCTTGGCAGCGGGCCGAGTGGAGCTGGCGCGCGAAGGTGGCGTTGTCCGCACCGCGCAAGCCGTTGAGACCCTGGCTGAGACCGATATTGTTTGCTTCACCGAGTTGGGCACGCTGGTAGGCACGTCCCTCAACCTAACCCTGTGTGCGGACCCGTCCGGGAAGAAGACCTCCGCGTCGAGGGTCCGGCGGACCCTGGGTGACATAGGTCGGTCCGCGACAGCTCAGTCTCCCATTATTGATCTGCTTGCCGATTCGTACGAAGGGAACCTTCGCGTCGTCCAGGAAGAATACGATGATCCCGGACTAGACGGGTGGGCCGCGGTCACATTCGGTGAAAAGGACGCCGCTGGCACCCACGTCCTAGGGCCACGGGCGATCATCGAACCGAACCTGCTGCACCCCGTCTCCGTCCCAGCACCAGAAGGTGATGGCGCCACCAAGAAAAAGCAACTGGTGCTGGCACACCGCGCACAAGCCGTCCCCCTCAAAGACGAACACGGCAATGCGCAACTGCCCGACCAGCTAATCCCGCTGGGTGTCGTCACGTTCTCAGATGACCCCGACATGGACACTGCCGACCTGATGCGCCAGTACCATGATGTAGGCGTCAGTGTGAAAGCATTCGGTGGCAACGTCGACACGATCCTCAGCTTGCTGCGGGCTGGTGGAATGTCTTCCCACCAAATCAAACAGATTGAAGGACGCGGCACCATCACCGGCCAGGACCTGGAACAAGTTCCCCGAGAAGACTGGGGTAAGGTCGCCCGCGACCACGGGCTCTTCGGCGGTCTTACCCCCAGCCAGGCAGGTGATCTCATCAAAGCGATGAGGGATGGTGGCAATTCGGTGACGGTTGTCGGCGACGGAACGCACGACCTGCCGGCACTTGGGAACGCGACGCTTGCCGTCGCGCAACCCGCCAGCACCCAGGCTGCTGTCAGCCTAGCCGATATGGTCCTGACTGAGAGCGACCCAGGGATCCTCTTGCGCCTACTGCGCAAGGGTCAGAACATCATAAACCGTCTTCTTGACGTCATGAAGTTGAACCTGACCCTGGTGCTGGCCACGGGGATACTGATTCTGTTGGTGCGGACCTTTAGCGTTGGGTTCCCTCACCTTTCCAGTCAGGGCTCGCTGATCTCTCTGCTCTCAGCCACGATTCCGTCCATCTACCTGGGCTTCTTCGGCAAGCCCCGTAAACCAAAAACATTTCGAACCAGTTACGCCAGAACCCTCATGAGTTTCACGCTCCCAGCTGGCATCCTTTTGGCGATCATCACACTCGGGGTCTATCAGTTCCAGATCGCAACAACAGGTAGCTGGCGCACGGCACAACTCGGAGTCACCTATACGCTGATTTACGCGGCCTTAGCGCTGAACCTGATAATCAGGCCTGAACGCCGCTTCAATATTCTTATTTGGTCACTCGCAATCGTCGCGATAATACTGCCTTTCAGTTCCTTCTTCCGCTGGCGCCATAAGATCAAGTTCATGGAGCCTACGGACTACCTGGTTGTCCTGTTGGCAGTCACGGTCTGGTTCGTCCTGACATCGCTACTTTGGCGCGCTTTAGCGGTCGAAGAGAACGAGGCCCTAGGCCGCGGCCGTGCTCGCGTGCGCCGCTGGCACGCCTACTGGCAAGAGCGCCGCCTCGAGCGCAACCGTCGCAAGAGCGCCAACGGAAAGAATCCCAGCAAAAACAAGCCCGACGAAAAGAAGTCCGGCGAAGATGAGCCCAGTGGCAGCACGCCCCGCCACCACTATAAAGGTTGACCTTTCAGTAAGGTGGACCCTGTAGGTTGGACAGGTCCGCGGTGTTGCCTAGGTGGAGTGTTCGCCTGTTTGTTACGCCGCGTGCGGTAGCGGGCGTGGAACTGGGACACGATCGAGTGGGCCGCCTGGTGGGAATAGCTGGGATCCAAGGCCTGGTGCGGGGGAAGACCCCGAAGACCACTACCCCGGACACGTACATGCAGCGGTTCCCGGACCCGGTTGAACGTGGCTGGAATCAGGCTGATAGGCCAGACCAGATCTGGGTGGCGACCTTCACCTACTAACGCGGGGCAACAGGTTCTGCTACGTTCCCTTCCCCGCGGATGTGTACTCGCGCAGGATCCTGGGCTGGGTCACCTCGCCCGGCGTGGATGCCACCTTAGTCACCAAAGCCCTTGACCACGCTCTTTCCACCCGCTCAGGAACCGGGTGGTCTTTCACTAGCAAAGGAATCATCCACCACTTGGATGCCGGATTTCAAGGTGCATTCAATTGGTTGTCGCAACACCTTGATGGCGGGGGCGTTTGCAGCAGGAGACATACAGGAGCCGAGTAAATAAAAATGGTGATACACAAAGAAACTATGTCTCGCCACGCCACAGCGGAGCCGCCTGCGGGAATCGAACCCGCGACCTTCTCATTACGAGTGAGACGCTCT
>CAYFRG010000020.1:0-28066 GCA_964345535.1 uncultured Actinomyces sp.
GCCGCGTCAACCGCCACGTCCAATTCTGGGCAGCTCACCTCGTAATCGTCACGCAGAGATTCGTGCGAGGCAGTCAACAGTGCCCCCACCTGCTCCATGACAGAGTTGAGGGAACCGTCTGCTCGCAGTAGGTCAGCCACGCGCCTGGTGCGGGCGATTTCCGTGACGACGTGGCGGACCCTGCGTTGGGCCACGGGGTCGTGCAGTGTCTCCAACGCTTCGTCCAAGTCCGTTACGTCCGCCAGATACTCCACGTTGAGTTCCCGCGCAGCCTGTTGGCAGGTGTTCCTGCGCTCCGCGTACTGCCCATCTACCAGCGCGTGGGGAGCTTTCGTGTCTATAACGACCAGTCGCAGACCAGCTGCGTGGAGGTCGAAGGTGATGTGTTCCAAGGAGTGGTCCCGATTGTCTAGCAAAATGGCGTGGCCCTTGCGGCACCGAAGGGAAGCAGACTGATCCATCCCTCCCGTGGGGGCACCCGCAATTTCATTTTCTGCCGCTATACACCAGTCGACGACCTGTTCTGCGGTTACGCCGGCCTCGAACATTTCTTCGAGTGCCACGCCAACGGCACCGCTCAGTGCGGCAGAGGAGGAAAGCCCCGCCCCGTAGGGAACGCACGAGTCGACCGCGATGTCGAAACCGCTCACCGCCTTGCCACTTCGCTCCATAGCCCAGGCGACGCCCACGATGTACGCGGGCCACCCGTCCACCTGTTCATCGCTGTTGGCCGGGCCCACCCGATCCAAATCAACGGTCCGGAGGGAGCTTTCCTGGGCGGAAACCAGCCGAACAGTTCTGTCATCACGTTTCTTCACCGCCACGTACGTTCGGTGAGGTAGCGCGATAGGCAGGGCCAAACCCCCGTTGTAGTCTGTGTGCTCCCCAATCAAGTTGACCCGTCCCGGCGCCGACCAAACTCCGTCCGGAGCCTGCCCAAAAGCCTCCTCGAACAGCCGGGTTACCCTATCGGTCCCCTCGGCTCGTGTCCACGCTTCTGTTTGGCTCACAGCGTCTCCTCTTTTGCTTGGCGCGGCGGCAGATCCTGCGCCTTCGTCAAGGGTACCCATCCTCTCGACGACTGTCGCCCTCGCCCGGGAGAACGGACCGGAGAATTAGTGTGGGGACACGAGCGGGGCTCTGCTAACCTGTAGTGACGTCCAGCCTCCGACTATTCAGATTTGGCCCCCATGCACCTTCCGTCCAAGAGTTCCACCCAAGAGTGGGTTGGCGTTCTGATCGCTATCCCGGAACCTTGGGTCACCGAACTCACGGAGGCCCGCAAAGAGTACGGAGACCCCGCTGCGGGTCGAGTCCCCGCGCACATTACGCTAATTCCTCCCACGCCCGTGGAGCGTGACGAGCGGAAAGCCCTGGTCACTCACCTGCGGAAAGTCGCCTCATACTTCGGAGCGTTCCGACTGCAAGTCGCCCGGACCGGCACGTTCCTCCCTGTTTCCCCGGTGGCGTTCCTAAACCTACAAAAGGGCCGGGACGAGTGCATTTCCCTAGCTGATGAGCTCCGGACGGGCCCCCTGGACTTTGATCTTCGATTCCCGTACCACCCGCACATAACCCTTGCGCAGGGCGTAGCTAAAACCGATCTGAAACGCGCCGCCACAGACTGGGATGATTTCGAGGCATCCTGGGTAGTGCCCGGCTTCCGCCTTGACACCGTCGGTGCGGATGGCACATACACAACCCGCGCGCTGTTCGATTTTCCTCACTGAGTAAGCGTTTCCCGGGGCTGCCGCTACCATGGGGCACGAGGCGACCGAGGGGAGGACAGGGATGAGCCAAACAACAAACGGCAACTCTCACTCCGGGGTGAACAGCTTCCCCGTCACCGACCACGACTCCGACTTCGTTCCGCACCGGGAAGACTTCAAGGAAGCGCTTGACGAAGACCAGTTGAAGGACAAAGGATCGAAGCTCCTCGGCCTGTTCCTCCACACGCGCGTAATGCGCGCTTGGGCCCGCTTCACGGAAGCTAACGGAAGGCTCCTGGCTGCGGGTATCTCGTTTATGGCCCTGTTCTCTTTGACTGCGGCCATCACCCTGGCTGGCATGCTGTTCAGCACGATCCTGAAGAAGCGGGAGGGATTCTCTGACACCCTGGCGGAAGCTATCAACGCTTGGCTTCCAGGCTTAGTGAAGTCCTCGACGACTCCCGAAGGCCTGGTCAGCCTGGATGCCCTGGGGGCCTCCCCCGGCACCGGAGCCGCCAGCATTATTCTTGCCGGGGTTCTCATCTACTCCGCCAGCTACGTAGTCGCGTCCCTGTCCATGTCGATCCGCGCAATGTTCGGGCTGTCCACGGTGAAAGAGCCATACCTGATCGCACTCGGGCAGCGGCTGCTAGGGCTGGTCTTTATAGTGCTTGGACTCGGCTCCACGGCAGGATTCCTAGTGCTGGACACATATATAAGGAGCGCGGGTCACAGGATCGCCACACCCGCACACCACTCCTGGGTGAACCTCTTTTCACAGACCCTGTCTGCGGTCACGTCCCTGGCCATAAACATGGGCATCATGGTGGCATTCGTGTGGTGGGTGGCCGGAGTTCACCCGCCGCGCCGGGACCTTCTTTCCGGTTCTTTCTTGGCAGCCGCTGGAACGACGGGGCTGCGACTGGTCGGGACATCGGTTGTCACGAACGTTACGGGCCCGATACTCACCGCGGCGACCGGTCTTATAACCCTGGTTGTCTGGATCAACCTGCAAGCGCTAGTTCTGCTGTTTGCTAGTGCCTGGATGGCGAATCCGCCTCGACTTCGGACCCGGGCAAAAGTTGCGTTCAGGCGCGGAATGAAGGGCCCCAACTACGAGACTCTTTCGGACCCAACATCCCTAACATCGGTTTCCGGCGACCACCCGAGCGCTGCAAGCGGCGGTGACGCGGAAGATTCCGACCCGACTACAGGTGATAGTGAACGGTAACTGCGGAATGGTCTGAAATGCGCCGGTCGTAGCTGGGCGCCCTAGCGATATCGAAGGCTACCGCGCGGGAAGCCAGGTCAGAGTCTGCGTATTGGTAGTCGATGCGCCACCCGGCGTCGTTATCGAACGCCTTTCCGCGCCATGACCACCAAGAGTAGGGTCCCTGGACGGGCCCCGCCAAATGGCGAACTACGTCCACCCAGCCGGCCTCTACCCAATCGTTGAGGAACTGCATTTCCTCGTCCAAAACACCCGAGGATTTGTTGTAGTTGCCCTTCCAATTCTTTATGTCTGACTCAGAGCGAACCACGTTGAAGTCCCCTGCAACAAGAGCGGGAGTGCCCTGTGCCCGCAATTCTTCCATCCGGGCACCCACACGTGGCAGGTGCCGCATTTTGGCTTCCTGTTTCTCCGTGCCGACCTGCCCGGAATGGAAATATGTCGAAACTAAGGTCACCGATGTTGGACCTGCCACATCAACTTCGATCCACCTGCCGCTGTCGACGTCTTCTTTGTCGTCGGCCAGCCCCATCCGCGGTTCAGCCGCGACGCTGAAAGCGCCGGCTCGCCGAACAGCAACCGCCACTCCCGCTCTACCTTTAATGAGACTGGGATGCGTGTGCACTTCCCACTCCTCCCCAAGGAGCTGTGCTGTAACGTCCTCGGGAGCGCGCACCTCCTGCAAGAGAAGAACATCTGGCTGCTCCACCGATAGCCAGTCCATTAGCCCCCTCCGGTGGGCGGCGCGAATGCCGTTGAGGTTCATTGTGGTGATCGAAACGCGAGTCATAGGGGCAGTATGACACCTCGCCCGGCGGAGGCACCAACTCGGCCGGGGCACCATTGCAGGACGCCTTCGACGTGAGTAAGCTGTCTTGCGCAATACCCTATGGGGGTATGTGCCGGAAAGGGAGGTATGGCGGAGCAACACGGGCACGATCATGCGGGCGCGTCCACAAAACGTTTGGCGTGGGCGCTTGCAGTAACCGCGACGATACTGGTGGTGGAACTGCTCGGTGCGTGGATCTCTGGCTCCCTGGCGCTCCTGGCTGACGCCGGACACATGCTGGTCGACTCCAGCGGGCTTGTGATCGCCCTGATTGCCGCCCACCTGATCGGGCGACCACGCAGCAGCAGGCGGACCTGGGGCTTTGCGCGTGCCGAGGTTGTCGCCGCCGCTCTTCAGGCCCTGCTCCTCCTGGGTATTTGCGTAACGATCCTTTGGGAAGCGTTGCATCGCATCACCGAACCCGTTCAGGTCGAGTCGAAACCGATGCTGGTGATCGGCATTGTCGGCTTGGTGGCGAACCTGATCTCCCTGGCCATACTCTCTGGGGGGCGCGACGATTCTCTAAACATGAAAGCGGCGTTCCTAGAGGTAGCCACCGATGCTCTGGGATCCGTAGCGGTTATCGCCGCCGCAATCGTGGTCATGACGACCGGTTGGCCATACGCGGACTCTGCGGCGTCTCTTCTTATCGCTGCACTAATAGTCCCCCGGTCTTTACGGCTTCTCCGCGAATCCGTCAGCATCCTCATGGCCAACGCCCCGGGCGATCTGAACATGGACGAGGTTCGCGAACACCTCTTGCAGCAGCCCGAAATAGCGCAGGTCCATGACCTGCACGCAACGACCATTGGCACCGGTCTGGTCGCGCTCACCACCCACGTGGTCCTAGCCGAAGACATGGCAGACATGTCCGGACCAGAGCAGGCGGAGCTCTTGAAAGAAATTCAACGCTGCGCCAAAGAGCATTTCCCCGGCCAAATCCAGCACCTCACGGTGCAAATAGATCCGCCGGGGAACGACTGCGAAGAAGTCTTAGCTCACTGAGTAGGCTACCGCTGGTTTTTTAGCTGCCTCTCAGCGGCCTCGACAACATTGGCCAACAGCATCGCTCGGGTCATCGGCCCAACCCCACCGGGGTTCGGGCTGAGAAGCGCGGCAACCCGTTCAACGCCGGGCGCAACGTCTCCTGCGAGTTTCCCATCCACACGGGACACGCCCACATCCACGACGGCCGCACCCGGGCGAACCATGTCGGGAGTGACAAGGCCGGGAACTCCCGCCCCTGCCACGATGACGTCCGCCTCGTTCGTAATGGTCTTCAGGTCTTTCGTGCCCGTGTGACATAAGACCGTAGTGGCGTTTATGTCCTTGCGGGTGAGCATGAGGCCCAGCGGACGCCCAACCGTCAAGCCCCGTCCGATGACGCATACCGTCGCCCCCGACAGCGAAACGCCACCGCGCTGAAGCAGTTTGATGATGCCGCGCGGCGTGCAGGGCTGAGGACACTGAGGCGAGCGATCAATGGAAGTCACCAAGCGCCCAAGGTTCAAAGGATGCAGTCCGTCCGCGTCCTTCTTCGGATCAATCCGCTCCAAGAGAGCGTCCTGATCCAGGTGTCTGGGCAGCGGCAGCTGCACAATGAAACCGGTGCACGCTGGGTCCGCGTTCAGTCGATCAATCTCCTGCTCCACCTCGAACTGTGTGGCGGTGGCAGGCAACTCAACGCGAATCGAAGTGATCCCAACGTCTTCACAGTCCTTGTGCTTACCGCGCACGTATGACCGCGATGCGGGGTCGTCCCCAACCAGGACAGTCGCCAAACCCGGTTCGACACCCGCACGCCTAAGTGCCGACACTCTTCCTTTGAGTTCCCTCTTTACGTCGGCCGCCAGTGCGGTGCCGTCCAAAGAGCGGGCCCCTCCAGCCCCGGGCCACGGGTACCTCATTGGTCAAGGCCAGGGTAGAGCGGATACTTGTCCGTAAGCGCCTTAACACGGGCGAGGAGTTCCTCTTCTGGGAGTTCCTCTCCCGCGGCAACAGTGCGTAGCGCGGTCGCGATGATGTCCGCGACCTCAGCGAAGTCTTCCTCTTGGAAGCCTCGCGTCGCAAGCGCCGGGGTGCCGATTCGCAGCCCCGAAGTCACCATGGGAGGACGCGGGTCAAACGGCACAGCATTGCGGTTCACCGTCACGTTAATTCTGTGAAAGAGATCCTCAGCGTCCCTGCCACTCAAAGAAGAGTTCTGCAAGTCAACCAGAACCAGGTGCACATCGGTGCCACCCGTCAGGACGTTAATCCCCTGCTCCGCCATGTCCGGGGAGGACAGGCGCTCCGCCAGAATCTTCGCCCCCGAAACCGTGCGTTCCTGCCGTTCCCGGAACTGCTCCGTGCTCGCCACCTTCAGGGCGACGGCTTTCGCCGCAATCACGTGCATGAGTGGACCGCCCTGCTGGCCGGGGAACACGGCAGAGTTCAGTTTCTTAGCCCACTGCTCCCCCCTCGCGGACAGGATCATGCCGGACCGGGGGCCACCAAGCGTCTTGTGGATGGTGGTGGTCACCACATCGGCATAAGGAAGCGGTGACGGATGCAGGCCCGCAGCAACCAACCCGGCAAAGTGAGCCATATCCACCAGTAGAGAAGCACCGACCTCATCAGCGATCTCCCTGAACGCCTTGAAGTCGAGCGTCCGAGGGTAGGCGGACCAGCCGGCAATGATCACGGCTGGTCTGTGTTCGAGAGCCGCCCGGCGGACCTCATCCATATCCACGTGATACGTCTCAGGATCAACCTTGTAGGAGACCGGGTTGTAATACTTACCGGAGAAGTTGATGCGCATCCCGTGGGTCAAGTGACCGCCGTGAGCTAAGTCCAAGCCAAGAATCGTTGCGCCCGGTTCCGCCATCGCCTGCAGCGCCGCAGCGTTCGCCTGCGCCCCCGAGTGCGGTTGCACGTTCGCATAGTCGGCGCCGAACAGTTCTTTGGCGCGTTCGATCGCTAAAGTTTCAGCCACGTCAACCCATTCGCAGCCGCCGTAGTACCGGCGCCCCGGGTAACCTTCCGCGTACTTGTTGGTGAGGACGGACCCCTGTGCTTCAAGGACACCCAGCGGGACAAAGTTCTCTGACGCGATCATTTCCAGAGTGTCGCGTTGGCGATCGAGCTCGCCGTTTAGTGTGGCGAAAATCTCTGGGTCGAGCTGCTCTAGGGGAAGGTTCAGCAACGGTTCGGACACGGGTCCTCCAAACGTGGGCCTTGGCTATTACGTATCAAAACCAGAATACCCGCACGCCGACTGGTCGCATATTTGCGTCCAGTCGGCGTAGCTGACCCCGTGAGGAGAAACCCGTCGAGTATGCAGTGGCGGTTTACGATGCCGCCGCCGGAGGGTCGACTGGTCGCATATGTGCGACCAGTCGACCCTCCGGTACTTCTAAGACACCAACAACTCCTCAGCTATAGCCGAGTCAACTACTGCCGTATTTGCCAAAGCCGCCCCTAGAACCGCCTTGAAAGCCTCCACCTTCTCCAGTCCCGCCCCCGCGGCCACACTCACCGGGGCCGCCCTCATTTCATCAAGTGTTATCCCCAGCGTCCTGGAATCCAGATCGGCGTGTGCCGCCTCGCCATCCATGTTGACTACCCGGTTCCCTACGACTGCCACTGCACCGCACCGAAGGGCTGTCTCTGCTTCCTCGTCGGTGACCGCCGAGTCCTTCAGGAGAAAAGTGGCGGCATCCACCGTTCCCGGGGAATAGACGATCGCCTCTGCTGCTGCTGCGGACTCTAAACAGTCCGCGTTTTCGTTCCTAGCGACGGCCAAAGCTTCTGCGGTTGCGAACACGGGGGTTGCTGGAAGGGTTTTCGCTTCCCCACCCGTGCGCCGGGCTAGAAGTCTTACGGAGCTGCCGACAAGTGCATCATCGATGAGAACCGGGGCGGCGAACATTTGTGCGACTGTGGTCCCCCGGTCCCAAGTATCGGGGATTGCTCTGACGATGGCCCCGACGGTGCGGCCATGTCCCAGGCCAATTGTGGCCGGTCGGGGGCGAATGTCGGTTAGGAAGTCGGCAGCTGCCACGGCGACGGCTTTCAGTGTGGCTTTCGGATCATTTTCGTGAGGAATGACACGCGCACGGTACAGGCCGTATTTTTCGGTCAATCGTATTTCCAGGTCCCGGCGGCGGGCGCCTGGGTGATGCACGGTTACTCGGACGATTCCCTGTTGATCCGCTTCTTGAAGGAGCCTTCCAACGGTCCACCTGGTGCAGCCGAGCCGTTCAGAGACAGCAGCTTGGGTGAGCCCCTCAAAGTAGTAGAGCTCCACGGCGCGAAGGATCGCCCGTTCCCTGTGCTTGTCTATCAACTGGTATGCCTCACTCCCGTCCACACTTCTGAAAACATCATAACCGCAGGTGGGCGTAGAGATGAAACGTTGCCCACGCGGTCCTTGGCCTGCGCTAGGAGTGGGGGAACAGAAACCGGCCGCCCCTTCTTTGGTTGGGACGGCCGGTTCTTCACTGGAGGCTATTTGATGAAGCCCAGTGCTTTAACCGCGTCGTATTCTTCTTGCAGAGCGGCAATGTTGTGGTCGATGCCTGCCCGAGTCGCGTCACTCACTTCAAGGTCTCCGACAATTTCGTAGTCGCCACCGTTGGAGATGACGGGGAAGCCGTAGGAGAGACCCTTCGGAACGCCGTAGTAGCTGCCGTCTGAGTAGACACCACCGGTGACAAACTGGCCTTCGGGCGTGCCGTTGATCCAGTTGTACATGTGGTCGATTGCTGCCCCCGCCGCGGAAGCAGCAGAGGAAGCGCCACGCGCTTCAATGATGGCGGCTCCACGTTTGGCCACGGTCGGACGGTAGTAGTCGGCCAGCCAGGCTTCGTCAACGAGCTCCGTCGCGGGTTTTCCGCCAACGGTCGCGTAGGAAACATCCGGGTACTGGTCAGCTGAGTGGTTCCCCCAGACGACGACGTTCTTGATGTCCGCGACTGGTGCCCCCGTCTTTTCGGCTAGCTGCGCGATGGCCCTGTTCTGGTCTAGGCGCATCATGGAAGTGAACCTATTTGCGGGAACGTCCGGGGCTGCGTTCTGAGCGATCACAGCGTTGGTGTTCGCCGGGTTGCCGACGACTAGAACCCGAATGTCTTCGGCTGCCCCGTCGTTTATGGCTTTCCCTTGGGGGCCGAAAATTCCGGCGTTCGCCGCCAGAAGGTCGGCGCGTTCCATGCCTGCGGTGCGGGGCCGGGCCCCAACCAGGAGCGCCACGTTGGTGCCCTGGAATGCCTGGTTCGCGTCGTCATAGACGTTGACGCCCGACAGGAGGGGGAACGCGCAGTCTTCGAGTTCCATGGCGGTCCCTTCAGCAGCTTTCACGGCTTGGGGGATCTCCAGCAGGTTCAGCTGTACGGGTACGTCGGGCCCGTAGATGGCGCCGGAGGCGATGCGGAAGAGCAGCGCGTAGCCGATGTTTCCGGCGGCGCCTGTGACGGTGACGATGCGTGGTTCGGTCATGTGTTGGTTCTCCTCTGGTTAGGTCTAACAAACCTGGCTTTGGTGGCCTGCCCCCATTTTAGAGAGCGCAAGATGCCTTCCTTTAGGCTACCGCTCCGGCAGCCTGCAAGGCTGGGACTTGTTGCGCCGGAAGCCTCCTACTTTTCTCTGTGTTTCTGGTAGTACTCGATGAGGTTTTGGGTGGAGGTATCCTGCTGCTCTAGGGCGGCCGCGTTCCCTTCCACTGCGGGCAGGATCTGGTTGGCCAGAACTTTCCCGAGTTCGACACCCCACTGGTCGAAAGAGTCGATGCCCCACACGGCGCCTTCCACGAATGTGAGGTGCTCGTAGAGGGCGACCAACTGTCCTAGTACTCGCGGGCTGAGTTCGGGAGCCATTATCGAGGTGGTGGGCCGGTTGCCACCGAAAACGCGAGCCGGAACGATTTCTTCCCGCGTTCCTTCTTCTCTGACTTCTTCGATTGTTTTCCCGAATGCCAGCGCCTTCGTTTGGGCGAAGAAGTTTGACAGGAACATTTCGTGCATGTCGGAGTCCCCATCCTTGATGGGGTACGGCGTGTTGGCGAAAGCGATGAAGTCGGCGGGGATAAGCCGGGTGCCCTGGTGTATCAGCTGGTAGAAGGCGTGTTGGCCGTTGGTGCCGGGTTCACCCCAGAACACTTCTCCGGTGTCGTACGCAACCGGGGACCCATCCCAGCGCACCGATTTGCCGTTCGATTCCATTGTTAGTTGCTGCAGGTAGGCGGGGAACCGATGCAGGTACTGCGAGTAGGGAAGGACAGCGTGCGTGTCGGCTCCAAGGAAGTTCACGTACCAGACGTTGAGCATGCCCATTAGGAGCGGCACGTTCTTCTCTGCGGGCGCGGTAGCGAAGTGCACGTCAACATCATTAAACCCGCCCAGAAGTTCCTGGAAGTTATCGGGTCCAAGCGCGATCGCTAGGGAGAGGCCCACTGCAGAGTCGAGGGAGTAGCGGCCCCCCACCCAGTCCCAGAATCCGAACGCGTTGTCCGTATCGATGCCGAATTCGGCGACCTTGTCGAGCGCGGTAGAGACGGCCACGAAGTGTTTGCTGATGGCTTCGGCCGCAGATGCGTCGTCGGTTACAGCGCCGCTTCCACGCAGCGTTTCGAGCAACCATTGACGTACGACGCGAGCATTCGTGAGTGTTTCGATTGTCGTAAACGTCTTGGAAGTGACGACGACAAGGGTCGTTTCGGGGTCAAGATGGGAGACGACCTGGCCTGCGTCAGCCGGATCGATGTTGGAGATGAACTCGCATTCCAGCCCGGGGGTGACGTAGGGCTTCAGCGACTCGTAGACCATCACTGGGCCCAAGTCTGAGCCACCAATTCCAATGTTTACGACGGTGGTGAACTTTTTGCCGGTGATTCCGCGGACCTGCCCGGAGCGGACCTTATCTGCGAAGTCGTACATGCGCCCAAGCACCTGGTGCACACCGGGGACGACGTCTTCCCCGTCGACCAGGACTGTGTCCGAGGCGGGCCGGCGCAGCGCCGTGTGGAGGACAGCCCGGTCCTCTGTCACGTTTATCTTGTCGCCGCGGAGCATCCGGTCCCGGTGGGAGAGAACCCCGGTTTGCTCGGCCAGCTCTAGGAGGCCGCCCAGGACCTCCTCGTTGAGCAGGTTCTTTGACAGGTCCAAGTACAGGTCTCCTGCGGTGAAGGACCAGCGCCGAGCCCGGTCAGGGTCGGCGTCGAACCATGCCCGCAGGTCGGGGTAAAAGTTCTCGGCCAGGTCGTCGAGCTTGCGCCACGCCTGCGTCTGAGTCGGGTCGGCTGGTGCTGGCACTGGATCAACTGGAACTGGGTCAACTGGAACAGTCATGACTCTTCTTTCTGGTTGGACTTCTTTGATCAGTTGTTCTGGGGGACTTCCACTTGCCGCTGCACCGCGTCCACTATCGGTACCGGCCGGGCGGGGACGGTCGTGTTCTCCAGGGAGACGACTTCTACGATCGGGTTGAGTTCCATCCACCACTGGTGGAAGGGACGCACATTTTCCAGATCCACTGCCCGATCCATCTCCTCTATGGGGTGGGATTCGATCCGGCTGCTACTCATCCCCACGTAGACGGCTTCGTGTCCATTGGATCTGAGCTCCTCAGTCAGGTGGTTCATAGCGAAGTTGACCAGGCGAGTTGCCAGGATCCGGTCGAATGGGGTGGGCGCCCCGCCCTGCTGGATGTGTCCAAGCGCCGAGCTGCGCACGTCGTAGAGGCCGCCTCCAGCCGCCTCGAAAGCCTGCGAGATAAAGTGCCGGTCGTAGTATGGCGAGGTTTCCTCGTTCATCGTCACCAGGAACAGTCGCCTTCCGGATAGGAAGGATTTTCGTAGTCGCTGCGCGTCTTCGTTCAGTCGCGCCAGGGAGAGCGGAATCTCGTTTATGTAGACGAACTCTGCGCCGGACGCTACGCCGCTCATCATTGCGAGGTAGCCGCACTTGCGTCCCATTGTTTCGGCGACGAAGCATCTGCGCGAGGCGGCAGCAGACTGCTTGATCCGGTCGAGCGCCCACACGTCGTTATTGAGCGCCGAGTCAGCTCCGATGGCCAACTCCGCCCCGGGCAGATTGTTATCGATTGAAGCGGGGACCAGCACGATCGGCAGTCCAAAAGCGGGGAACCGGCGCCGCTCGTTCACCATGGCGCGAACGGCCTTATACGCCTTCATGCCGCCTATTACCAGCAGCGCATCGATCTCGTTGCGTTCAATGGCCCTGCCGATTGCGTAGTACGACTCCAGTGGGGGTATTGCGCGGCGCGTGCCCAGTTCGGCGCCGCCGTCGAAGCCCCAACCTTCCACGTCCGCCCACGTAAGCTCATTGACCTTATCGTCCATCAGCCCAGCCCAGGAGCCGTCAACACCCAGCATGGTCCAGCCGCGGTGGATACCGATTCTGACGGCGGCGCGGGCAGCCGTGTTCATGCCGGGGGCCAGTCCCCCCGCGTGCAGGATAGCGACGCGCACCGGTTTCTTTGTCTGCTCGTGCACCTGGGGTGGGTCAGATAGAACCCGGAAGAGATCTCCCATCGCGAAGTAGGTGCGCCCCCTGGCCTCACGCGCAGCAGTGTAATCCCCATCGGCTATCAGTTGAGCCACCGCCCGGGTGTTCTGCACCGCTAATTCCAGATCGATGCGAGCCACCCGGTTCTGGCGTACGCCCAAGACGCAGGCCTTGCCTTCAGCTTCAGGGTCCAAGAGTTCCTGTGTTGCCGCGTATCCCAGAAGGGTCGACATCCACCTGTCGTACGCGGAAGGTGTGCCTCCACGCTGAATGTGTCCCAGTATGGAAATGCGCGGTTTCTCCCCGGTTCGTTCCCGCAGCACGTTCGCGATATCTTCGGTGGTTATGGGCTCGCCGGCCGTGTCGCGTGCACCTTCCGCAACAAGGATTATTGACTCGCGCCGCCCGGCTTCACGCCCCATCGCTAGCCTCTTCGTCATGTCGTCTTGCCACCCCGGTCCTGCCGGTGCCTCCGGGGTGAAGACATAGTCCGCTCCGCCGGCGACAGCTGCCATGAGAGGCAGGTAGCCGCAGCGGCGCCCCATCACCTCCAGAATGAACGTGCGCTGGTGCGAGGCGGCGGTCGAGGATATTTGGTCCATGGCGGTGACGATCCGCTCAAGTGCAGTGTCTGCTCCGATCGTCATGTCGGTGCCTACCATGTCATTGTCAATCGACCCGACCAGTCCCACCAGGGTGAGACTGGGGTGTCGTTCCGCGAGCTCCGCGGGAACTTGGCCCTTTTCTACCAGTTCCGCTAGGTGTTCGGCCCATTCGCTGCGGAACTCATCAGCACCTGAGAGAGACCCATCCCCGCCTATGACGATCAGCCGGTCGATTTCCTTTTCGAGGAGGTTTTTCGCGGCCAGTTGGCGGCCTTCCCAAGTGCGGAACTCGTCGCACCTGGCTGACCCGATCACCGTCCCGCCCTTCGGGAGGATCGAGGAGACGCTCTTCCAGTCCATCTCTTTGATGGCGTCCCCTCCGCGGAGGGCACCAATCCACCCCTCCATGACTGCGTAGGGACGGGCTCCAGCAGCAAGCGCTGTGCGCACCACCGCACGCACCGCCGCATTCATCCCGGGCGCGTCGCCGCCCGAGGTGAGGACGCCCACCCGAGCTGGCTCACCCGTCCGTGGGTCGATTCCGCTGATCACCTGGTCAAGTTCGTCCGCCACAGGAGCACTTCCTTCAAGGGTCGCCGTCAATTTGAAAGTCCTCCCCCTATTGTGCCGTGTTTCGCGTCACTTAGGTACGCCGATCGACCCGGTTAGGGCATCGGAGAAGCGCGGGCGGCAGTTCACGGGACTGACCGCGTCTCCCGCGGGGATCCTAGATGAGGCGTTCGCTCAGGTTCGATTCGATGGCGCCTAGGAACTCCTCCGTGGTGAGCCACGGCTGGTCCGGCCCCACGAGCATCGCCAGGTCTTTCGTCATTTTTCCGCTCTCCACAGTTTGGACGACGACGTCCTCCAACGTCTGAGCGAACTCGGCTACCCGGGGGGTTTCATCCAGTTTCGCCCGGTGCAGCAGTCCCCTTGTCCAAGCGAATATCGAGGCGATGGGGTTGGTCGACGTGGGATTCCCCGCCTGATGCTGGCGGTAGTGGCGTGTCACCGTGCCATGGGCGGCCTCTGCCTCCATCACTTTCCCGTCGGGAGTCATGAGAACTGAGGTCATCAGACCAAGAGACCCGAACCCTTGCGCGACTATGTCGGATTGGACATCCCCGTCGTAGTTCTTGCACGCCCACACGTATCCGCCCTCCCACTTCAGGGAAGCGGCAACCATGTCGTCGATGAGCCGGTGCTCGTACGTGAGTCCCGCGGCCTCGAATTGGTCCTTGTATTCGGTGTCGAACACTTCCTGGAAGATGTCCTTGAACTGGCCGTCGTAGGCTTTCAAAATGGTGTTCTTTGTGGACATGTAGACGGGGAAGCCGCGCTGCAAACCGTAGGAGAAGCTAGCGCGGGCGAAGTCGCGAATAGATTCGTTGAAGTTGTACATTCCCATAACAACGCCCCCGGAATCGGGGATGTCTACGACCTCGTACACCACTTCGTCGGAGCCGTCAGTCGGCTTGTAGGTAAGCGTTATGGAACCGCCCGAGGGGACTTTGAAGTCCGTGGCACGGTACTGATCCCCGAACGCGTGACGGCCGACAACGATCGGTTTAGTCCACGTTGGAACCAACCGGGGAACGTTGTCAATGATGATTGGTTCGCGGAAAATTACGCCGCCCAATATGTTGCGTATCGTTCCGTTCGGGGACCGCCACATTTTCTTCAGGTCAAACTCTTCCACGCGCGCCTCATCGGGCGTGATCGTCGCGCACTTGACTCCGACACCGTACTTCTTGATGGCCTCGGCCGCGTCTACGGTCACCTGGTCATCCGTGGCGTCACGGTTCTGGATGGATAGATCGTAGTACTTAAGATCGATGTCCAAGTATGGGAATATAAGGCGATCCTTGATGAACTGCCAGATGATCCGAGTCATCTCATCTCCGTCAATATCGACGACCGGACCAACAACTTTGATTTTTTCCGTCACGTAAGCCTCCAGGCGAGCGTAGTAGCTTCATCTCCACGGGCATTTTACTCGATGTCGAGATAAATAGCACCGGGCCGAAGCGTGTTTGGGCCCAGTCCGCTCGTGTCCTACCCTGGCCATATGCCCGCTTTACCCTCGCCCTCGTCCTGGCCTACCATCCTGTTCGATGTAGATGGGACCCTGGTTCAGTCAGGTGATCTGATCATGGACTCCTTCCAGGAAGCGTTGACCGAGCTGGGTCTTGACCCCCTGCCAGAAGGAACTTTGAGCCAGGTTGTTGGCCCCCCACTTATTTACTCCTTTGAGCATTTCGCCGGTGTGCGCCCGCAGGACCTAGGTGAGGCCGTGCGAACCTACCGGCGGATCTACGTCCCCCACTTCCTAGAACCCCCGGTTTACCCCGGTATACGCAGCCTGCTGGAAGACCTATCCAGCGCTGGTGTTCACTTGGGCACCGCCACGTCAAAAATGGAGAAGATGGCCCGCGCACAATTGGAACACTTGGAATTGGACCGGTTCTTCCACGTGATCGCGGGGGCCACACCCGACCCCACCAGCACCAAGTCCGCGGTTGTCGCTGACGCGCTCCGCCGCCTTGACGCCAAAGGAGCCCGGCTGGACCCAACAGTGCTGGTCGGGGACCGCTCCCACGATGTGGAGGGCGCGGAGGACAACCAGATCAAAGTAATTGGAGCCGGCTGGGGGTACGGCACGGCCGCCGAGTTTGATTCTCCCGCCGTGGTTGCAGTAGCGGACTCCGTGGACAGCCTGCGTTCGTTGCTCTTGTGATTCCCCCAAAAATCGTAGTTGCCCCCGATTCTTTCAAGGGGTCACTCAGCGCAGAGAAGGCCGCCGAGGCGATGGCAACGGGCATCCTGCAAGCCTGCCCTTCAGCTACCGTCTTGAAAATACCACTGGCGGATGGTGGGGAAGGCACCCTGGAAGTCCTCCGTTCTCGTTTTGCCCCGCAGGCAACGCGGGTGGCTGGCGCTCAAGAAGGTCTTGTCCCCGCAAATTGGGGATGGGACTCGACTACCGATACTGCTCTGATCGAGGTTGCCCAGGCGGTAGGCCTGAATCTAACTCCAGAAAAAGACAGGGACCCGTGGCTGGGATCCTCTGTGGGAGTCGGGGAGCTCATCATGGCGACCCTGGACGCGGGCGCGCGAACCATCTACCTAGCCCTAGGGGGCACCGGCACGAACGACGCCGGTGCCGGAATGTTGAGTGCTCTCGGCGCGCGATTCCTTGACAGAGACGGGAAGTCCCTGCTGCCGAACCCCTCGGGGTTGCGCTCAGTCGCTGCCGTTGACAGCAGTGGCCTGGACCCGCGGCTTGCGTCCGTTCGCGTACACCTGCTCCTGGATGTTCGAAACCCGCTCACGGGCCCACACGGAGCCACCTGCGTATACGGACCGCAAAAGGGGGTGGTCGACACCGCTGCTCTAGATAGAGTTTTGAAGACAGTTGCAGCAGCTGCCGAGAGAGACTCTCAGGCGACCTCGCTGATCCCAGGTAGTGGTGCGGCCGGCGGCCTTGGATGGGCGGCCATGCATTTTCTGAATGCTCAGGCGCATCCCGGGGCCTCAACCATCGTGCGAATGGTCGGACTCCGTGAATCGCTCCAAGGTGCTGACCTGCTGCTAACCGGGGAAGGCCGAGTCGATTCCCAGACAGCGGAAGGGAAAACAGTTACGGCCGCTCTAGAGCTAGCGCGGCAAACAGGCATACCGGCGGCGGTCTTTGCCGGGAGCGTTGCGGCTAGCACCGCGCAACTGCAAGACCTAGGGGCGGCGTGGACCATAGACCTCACTTCCGGAGTGGCACCAACCGAAGACGAACTCCGCAGCGCGTTCCCGCGGTTGCAGCAAGCGGTACGTGGATTCTGCGAAGTCTGGAAACTCAGACAGCAAGAGTAGCCCGCCAGCGAAGAATTCCCTGCAACACTTCGGGGTAAGCCGCAGATCAGGTCGGGTTGCTCCGCAGTTCAGCAAGAACCGCTGCTTGAAACGCCTGGTCTTTGAAGACGGCTTCTACCCGATCCGTCCCTATCTGTTCGATGCTCCTGGCTAATGCGTCCCGCACGGCTGGTCTGCGTCCGACCTCGACGGCGCCGGGATGCACGTAGGATTTCCTGGCCATGGAAGGCGTATTCCCCAAAGCCGCGGCGGCCGCATCATACGCAACCAGGTCGGGATCCCTGTGTTTTACTTGCCCATCGAAACGTGCCCCGGCTGCCACTGCGGTCGCGATCACGGTTCCGCCCCATGTACGAGCCACCTTCGCGGTGGCTGCGGAGCCGCTGGCAGCGTGGATGAAAGAGTTGACCGTGGCGGCGTGAACCCTGCGCACGGGCGGCCCCTCCACCTGGAAGAGAGGCTGCTCTGCCGGGGTCCTCGCAAGAAGTTTCCGGGTTACCCTAGCCGCAGGTGGGTCCTGCACGGAATGCTCCTGACGCAGGTGCTCTTTGCCAATGAAGTCAAAAGAAATCCGGTTCCCGTCAACCTGAACGTGGCGTCCCTCCAGGGTGGTTAGCCCGTACGTGTGATTCTCTCTCACATATTTCTCCGTACCAACGCGAAACATGCCGAGGTCAAGAAACCTAGCCACCAAAGCTGTCAGTTGGTCTAAATCAGGTTCCTTCGGGCGTCTTGACAGCTGCTTCAACGTCACCTGGCGCAGCTTCGGAAGCTGCTCCGCATAGTGCAGCATGTGAGCGTATTTTTGCACGGCAGCCTGTTCGGTTGCTTCCCGGGAGTACCGATATTGGATACGCCCCCGCGAATCGAGTCCGCGAGCCTGCACGCGCTCATTCGGGTCGTCTGCCGCCCAAACATGTGTCCAAGCAGGCGGTATTGCGAGTTTGGTGAGCCGTTCCAGTTCCGCGCCTTCTACGGGGTTCCCGTCCTGATCGACCCAGACCGGGCCTTCGCGGCGAAACCCCGGTGGCCAATGCAGGTAGGGCGTGCTCATAGTACAGGCGTCAGTCGACTACTCCGTAAAGGCGGTCGCCCGCATCCCCCAAACCGGGGACGATGTAGTTGTTCTCATTCAGTGCCGGGTCGATGCCCGCAAGGACGACACGAACCTGCGCGCGATCACCAACGCCGCGCTCCACTGTCTCAAGCCCTGGCTTAGCAGCCAAAATACTCACAACGGTCACGTCTTTTGCTCCGCGCTCGAGGAGGTATTCGATCGCTTCCACCACGGTCGAACCCGTGGCGAGCATCGGGTCAAGAACAAAGACTTGACGTCCGGAAATGTCGTCGGGGAGACGCTCCGCATACGTATCAATTTCTAAGGTATCGTCGTTGCGAACCATGCCCAGGAAGCCGACCTCCGCAGAAGGTAGCAGGCGCAGCATTCCCTCCAGCATCCCCAAGCCCGCTCGCAAGACCGGCACGACCATCGGGCGTGGCTCCGCCAAACCAAGCCCAACTGTGGGGGCTACCGGTGTCTCAATGCTGACCTCGGTCACCGAGACGTTCCTTGTCGCTTCGTACGCCAACAACGTCACGAGTTCGTCGACCAAGTGGCGGAACTGGCTAGGCGTAGTGCGTTTGTCTCGCAGTACCGTGAGCTTGTGAGCGACCAACGGGTGATCCGTGTGAATTATCTCCATGACTGTTAGCTTAGCCTGATCTGAGGCCCTCAAAATCAGTTTCCCGTTCCCGAACGCTCAGCGTCTGCAGCGCTGCACGCACTTGACCACGCAGCAGCAGCTCCAGTTCGCTTACCAGGTGGGCGGGATCTTCCTCCATGTCGGTGAAAAGCCAGCGCATCAGATAGCCCAGGACGGTAGCAGCAAAGTGACGGACTACGCTCCTTCTCACGCGCTCGGATACCTGCTGTCCTTCACTGAGTTCGGCGACTATTGCACGCATCATTGCGCAGAACTGGGAGTAGAAGAACCGTTCTAGTTCACCCGGGCTTAGCGAAGCCGACACAGCGGCCAACTCTGTCGGGTGACGCCGCATATACGACAGAAGGGCTTCGAAACCGGAGGCCCATTCCGCATAGGTTGCGTGAGCCATAATATGGTCGGCAATTTCCTGTTGGAACAGCCAGGCCGCCAACTCGTAGACGTTTGCGAAGTGATAGTAGAACGCCTGCCGGGTAATCCCCACCTGCTGGGCCAACGAGGAGACAGTCACCCTCTCAAGGGACGTTTCCGCTAGTTGCTCCTTCAGAGCGCGGGCCAGTGACTCTTTCGTATCCGTGGTCTCGGCCACCGGGTCCCCCCTAGGATTTTAGGCCCAGTAGCCTGTTCTTAGACCGGCGGGCGGCCCGATTTTTTCCGCCATTTTAGACAGATCCTCTTTTGTGTCAATGGTACCCGCACGGCGCCGTGGCTAGCGTGAAACCAAGCAGTTGAGTTCCTGATCGAAAGAGGCGAAGGCGCGTGTTTTTGTTCGAATCAATCCCCTGGTATTCGTGGTTAGCGTGGTTCGTCGTCCTCGGCGCACTCATCGGTTTGAACGAGGTAACCCGTCGTTCTAAGACCGGCGGAGTCCTGTTCTTCATAGTGCTCCCAATTATCCTGACACTGTTCGTTTGGCCTTCCACAGCAACCGGTTCGACGGGAACATGGTTCCACTGGGTGAAGGTTTACTCGGCTTTGGCCGGATGTCTTGGCTTCATGGCTATCCGCTATTTTCCAAGAGTTTATGCCCGCAAGTGGGTGCTGATTTTCCCGCCAGCCATTCTGGCGCTCAACATACTGGAGGCCTGCATCCGTGACTTCCAGGTGGGCGCAATGAACGCCGACGGAATCGTCGATGGTGTCTACATGCTGTCCGGCTCCTGGAACTGGATGAACGGTGTCGCCGGGATCATCAATATGGTGACGATCTGCGGCTGGATGGGAATCATCATCTCCCGCGACAAGGCAAAAGATATGGTGTGGCCAGATATGCTCTGGTTCTGGATCATCGCCTACGACCTGTGGAACTTCGCTTACGTTTACAACTGCGTGGGTGACCACTCCTTCTACGCGGGTGCGGCACTTTTGATTTCCTGCACGATCCCAGCATTCTTCATCAAGAAGGGCGCCTGGCTGCAGCACCGCGCTCACACGCTGGCTCTGTGGATGATGTTCACTATGGCGGTCCCGGCATTCGTCACAGACTCAAAGTTCGCCGTGGACTCCTCGGGTAACCCCCACGCTCTATTCGCGGTTTCTGCGCTGGCTTTGGTAGCGAACATCGCCGTCCTGATCTACCAGGTCTACACGATCATGAAGTACCGCCTGAACCCGCTGCGGGACGAGCTGTACATCCGGCTCCCCCAATTCCAGCAGGTACTCCTGGCAAATGGAACGCCTGAAGAAATTGAGGAGCAGGAAGCTCTGCTGGTAGCCGAAGGGTAAGCAGAAGAATCCGCGGCCCCCTTCCGACTGAATCCTAAGAAAAGGATCGTGACGGGAGGGGGCTTTCTCCTACTATTTCTGACATTCAGGTAGACACACGCGCCGAAGACACGGCTGGTATAGCTCCTGCAAAAGCGCAGCCGCTTCCGGGAAGGTGCGTCGGGGCACTCTCAGCCGCTTAGTATAGTTCCCCGATTGCGTCGTAGGACTCGGATGCTCCGGGCAGCCTCACGGTCGCAGCTGCGGCCCTACTTGCCTGGCGCGCTGCTTCTTCCAACGATGCGCCGTCACTTAGTTCCGCTGCTAGCACCCCCACGAAAGCGTCTCCCGCTCCGGTAGTATCTACAACCCTGTCCACGTCTGTTGGTGGCACCCGAGTGACCCCGCTAGGCCCAGCGACAACTGCGCCAGCTCCCCCCAACGTCACAATGACACTCCGGCTGTTCTCTGCCAGGTTCGCGGCAGCGGTTGCCCCTTGGGCCATCCCCTCGGGGGGCTCCTCACCTAAAACCAGTCCCGCCTCAAACTCATTCACGACCAGTGGGTCAGCCAGCTCCAATAGCCGTTCCGGCACGACAGCTGCCGGAGCCAGATTGAACACGACCCTACCCCCGCGTTCCTCCATGAGTTCTGCCGCCTCCAGGCAGGATTCGAAAGGGATTTCCCCTTGCAGGACCAGGACGCGCGCGTGCGGAATCCGTTCGAACGCCTCCCGGACGCTCTCGGGTGTCACGTGTCCGTTGGCAGCCGGGGCCACCACAATCTGGTTCCCGCCCCCCTCACTGACCAGTATGTGCGCAGTCCCTGAGGCTACCCCCTGCAATTCTGGGGTCCAGGACACGTCAACCCCGCGGGCACGCATTGCCTCTAGTAGTTGAGCGCCGGCCTCATCCCCACCGACCGCACCTGCAAAATAGGTTCTGGTTCCTGTCATAGCGGCCGCACAAGCCTGGTTCAGGCCCTTGCCGCCCGGCAAATAAACGACGTCACTTCCCAGGATGGTCTCCCCCAATTTGGGAAGCCGAGGGACACCGACAACCACGTCAAGGTTGGCGGAGCCAACCACAAGTACAGCGGGTTCTTCTTTGCTCATTTGGATCTCCTAGCCGTTCCTCTAAGGCTACAGAGACAACGACCCAAATGCTGACGAAGCGCTACTTTGTGTAAACGTCCAAGTGGTTTCCAGTGGTCCCACGGTCATAGATCTTGCCATCCCGCCCAAATGGGGTCGGGTACACGGTGCCCTTGGGGGCGCTTCCTGCCAACGCGATATATCCGTCTCCGTCGACAACGTATCCGTCATCAGACACGTGCCTCCCCGGGATGGACAGACCCCCGCCCGGCAGGACGGACTGAGAGTAATAGGTGAACTTGTAACTACCCCAGTGGATAACGCCCTGGAACATCAGGTCGCTCAAAGAATAGAGAGCGCTGGAGGAAGCGGCACTTCCAGAGCTACCCGAAGATGAGCTGCTTCCAGAGGATGACTGCACCACGGGTTCGTCCGGGGCCTCAGCCGTGGCACTGCCCGCGTCCGGAAGTTCCGTGTGAGAGGCCGATCGGGACGCCGCTTCAGTTTCCTCTTCAAGCTCGGCTTCGACCAGCGGAGCAGTAACAGTGACCTCGAAAACCTCACCGAACGGGCTCTCCCCCTCCTTCAGAGGGGTTGAAAAGATTGTGGCGACCCGCGGGGCAACGCGATCTTCCGGGATCAGCTTTACGGCGGACGGTACGGGTGCCGCGCTGGCCGTCCCCGCAAGGAGAAGAGTACTGGATACGCTCAAAGTGAGGACCTTAGCGAAAAGCCGCATGCCTGTTGTTCCTAAGTCGATGACAGTGCCTGGATTCCTGTTTACCAGCGTGTCGCCGCGCATGTCAATGGAATGGTGATGTATGACGCGATAGCAGGCCGGATAGAGCTCGAATCTGGGCTTTACAAGGCGGTTTAGGGTCTAAGGTGGAACATGTTGGCACCGAGTGCCCTTTGGTAATAGCCCATGGGTTGGCCGGAAGCCCCCAAGCAGGAGAAGGACCTTAAGTGGAAGCTGAAGAAAGAGCATCGAAACCCAGTTCAACTGCGGTTTTCCCACCCCCGGTGACCAAGCGTGAAGAGGGCCGCCTTCTCATGTTGTTGCGAACCGAGACAATCGGGGGTGCGCTTCTAGTTATCGCAGCAGTGATTGGCATCGTCTGGGCTAATTCGCCCTGGTCGGATATCTATTTCAACCTCCGCGACTTTGAGATCGGCTACGCGCCTTTGGGACTGCAACTCTCCTTGGGTCAGTGGGCTTCCGACGGCCTCCTAGCAATCTTTTTCTTCCTTGTCGGGTTGGAACTGAAACGTGAGTTCGTCACGGGAAGCTTGCGGAAATTCTCCACGGCCGTAGTTCCAATTACCGCGGCTGCCGGCGGCGTCATAGTCCCCGCGATCATCTACTCGATCGTCGTTTCTGCTCACCCAGAGCTCCATCCGGGATGGGCCATTCCGACCGCGACCGATATCGCGTTCGCAGTTTCTGTGCTTGCCCTTATAGGCTCGAACCTGCCCAGTCCACTGCGCATTTTCCTTTTAACCCTGGCTGTTGTGGACGACTTGATAGCCATCGGCATCATCGCCTTCTTCTACTCGCACGACCTGAAGATAGTCCCGCTCCTAGTTTCCTTCGCTGTCATCGCAATTTACGGGTTCATCGCGCAGCGGTACAGGCTCACCTTCGCTCTTCGGCCGGGGGCGGCCTGGTTCATCCTCTTCCCCATTGGGATAGTGGCGTGGGCGTTCATGCTTAACTCAGGCATCCACCCGACTATTTCTGGTGTGCTCCTGGCATTCACTGTCCCAGTGAAGCCCCCCAAGGGAATGGTCGCAGGAGACAACGGCGGCCTGGCAGGGCAGTTCGAATACAGATTCGGGCCGCTGGCCGTCGGCTTTGCCGTCCCCATATTCGCATTCTTCTCTGCGGGCGTTGACGTTGGCAGCATGGACGGCTTCCTTGGCGCGGTCACTGATCCGGTTACAGTCGGCATCGTTGCCGGGCTGGTCCTGGGCAAACCCATAGGGATCACCCTGACCACATTCCTGATGACGCGTTTCCGTAGTATCAGTTTGGATGACGACGTACAGTGGATCGATCTATTCGGGCTGGGCGTCCTAGCAGGTATTGGGTTCACCGTGGCGCTGCTAGTAGCGGAGCTCTCGTTCCCGATCACCAGCATTCCGTATTCGGACGCGAAGGTCGGCATCCTCACTGCATCGGTACTGGCGATCATCCTTTCTTCGATGATCCTTATCCCCAGGAACCGGTACTACGGCCGACTGAAGGCAGAGAAGGAGACGCAGGAAGAGAACCAACGCTAGAGAGGTTCGCTTACCTCTCCAGTTTTGTTAGTTTATTCTTCACGCTCTGGAAACCTGACCTGAGCTTTCCGCGTCCTGTGTACGCAGCTTGGGCAGCGTTGTACAGCGCTGGACGGATCGGAAGATCCCACAGTCCCGCCACGTCCGTGTATTCGTTGGTGAATTGCATCTTGTAGCGGCCCACGTCGTACAGTTCGGGAACCCTTGGGGAGTGGATCCCCATCAGATCCAGCCCAGTGATGCGTTCTTCCCCAAGCCTTCTGGCCACCTCGAAGTCCAAAAGCGCGACGGTCTGCGTCCTTCGGGCCGCCTCGGTAGAAGCCCCGTAGTAGGCGGTTGCCATCTTGCCGTGGACGCCTATCAGGTCCCAAGCCACAACGCGCCCGTCCATGCGCAAGGCAAAAAGCCGTGCGTGCTCCGGCCCGAGGCTGTTGAGCATGCCCCAATAGTGGTCCAGGTCGTGCGGGGTGAACCCGTCCCGTTCAGCGGTCTCAGCCAGCACTTGGTAGAACTCGGCGAATTGGTCCTTACTGAGTCCCGTCTCTTCCGTTATGGTTGCATTCGCCTTTTCGAACTGGGCTTTACCCCTGCGGATCAGCCGTTTTCCGGTTGAGGGCATGCCCTCTAGGATCTTGTCTGCGTCGCCGCGTCCGGTGTCGATGACAACGGTTCGGTCGTACGGGATGACCCGGAAAGGCTCTCGGAGCTCAGGGTGCCGGTACCAGGAGTGGAGGCGAACAAAGATCAGGTCCCGCGTCTCTGCGCGCAGATACGCAGTGAGTAGTCGGAAAGCCTCTTCTTCTCGCGCGGGGGCAGGCGGTTTCAGCCATACTGGGCCGCGCCTAGCCCACAGGAAACGCAGGCCCTTCATCTTGTGCTCGTATAGAGCAATAGCAGCGACTGGTTTGTCGTTTTCGAACCAGCCTAGGCTCCCCCACGCAGGGTTACCCTCCTGTTCGGAGAACGCCTGCCACACCGGCATCTGTTCGAGCGGCACTGTTTGTGCGCCGGAAATAGCTACACGCATTTCTGTGGGAGTCAGGGGTCTTATTTCCACCGTAAATTCACGCCTCATCGTTTTTGCGCCTGGAACACGCGGGGCTTCGCGCATCGCCCCTCCATCGTACCGAAAGAGTTCTCTCTCTTACCTCCCACTCGCGAACAACGGTTCGGGTCCCGGGGCAACAAGCCCACACCGCACCGCCGCCACGCATCCCAGTTCGTCACCTGATGGCTGCAACACGGGGATTGGCGTGTACGGAGCAGGTTCCAAACGATACTGTGAAACGGATTGGAGAAAACGATGAAGAAGACCGCTCTTAGACTTACCGCAGTATTCGCCCTAGTTCTGACAACAATCAGCATTTCTCTGGTGGCACCCACGTCTAACGAAACGGTTTTCGGCACGCAGCAAGCCCAGGCGGCCTCAAAGAAGCCCTCCGTAGTAGTGAAGCGGGATTCGAAGGGACGGAAGACTTCCTACCGAAAAACGACGTACTACGCCAGCGGTAAGAAAAAGGCTCAGCGGTACATTACGTATAACTGGAATGGGACGCGCAAGGAAACAGATCGGACCACCAAGTACTACAAGAACGGGAAAAAGAAGCAGGTCACCAGACATAGCGAACTGAGGGTGACCAACGGTGGCAGCAGCGAAATGCGACTGAAATCTGTGGTCACGAAGTGCAGTTCCTCCGGGAAACTAACGAGCAAGAAAACCACCTGTAGGCGACGCCTGAATAATGACCCCTAGTGGTCGTTTGAATCTTGACCCCTTTTGGGGTTGGGGTCTTGACACTGGAGGAATGATTACTGTGGAAGATTGGGCTGAGATCCGCCGGCTGCACCGGGCTGAGGGGATGCCTATAAGAGAGATTCAGCGTCGGCTGGGTATCTCGCGTAACACGGTGCGTGCGGCGCTGCGCTCGGATGTACCGCCGAAGTATTCACGACCGGCGCAGGGGTCGGTGGCGGATGCGTTTGAGCCAGAGATTCGTTTGCTGCTCAAGGACTGGCCGAGGATGCCCGCAACGGTGGTTGCTGAGCGCATTAGTTGGCCTTACGGGATGACGACGTTGAAGGGGCGCTTGCGTGAGATCCGCCCTGATTATGTTGGTGTGGACCCGGCGGACCGGATTAATCACGTGCCGGGAGATTCAATCCAGTGTGACTTGTGGTTTCCCGAGGTTGATATCCCTGTTCCGGGGCGTCGCCCCTCTAGGGGTCTGCCTGTGTTGGTGATGGTTGCCCCGTTTTCCCGTTTCTTTCGCGCTGTCTTATTGCCCTCGGCGTTGGCGGTGGATATCGTGGCGGGCGTGTGGGTGCTTCTCCAGCTCTTCGGGGTGGTTCCGCGTCGCTTGTGGTGGGACCGTCAATCAGGGATTTCCACCACGCGGGGGCGGCCTACAGACCTGGTCAACGCCTTTATTGGGACACTGGGGTGTGGGATGGTGATCGCACCCCCAGCAGACCCAGAGTTCAAAGGTAGCGTGGAGCGACATAACAAATACTTGGAAACGTCGTTCCTTCCAGGGCGTACATTCACTGGTCCCGCAGACTTCCAAATCCAGCTTGATGACTGGCTGAGTGCAGTGGCTGACCAGCGCACTATCCGCGGCCAAGTAGGCACTCCTATTGATGTGTTCAACGCTGATGAGCGTCCGCGGATGCTCACTTTGCCGCCGGTTGCCCCCATGGTCGGGTTCTACCAGCGGGTGCGCTTGGGTAGGGACTACTACGTGCGTTTCGATGGTAACGATTACTCCGTGGACCCGTCTGTGATCGGTAGACTCACCGATGTTCACGCCGATCTAGACCACGTGTGGGTAACTCATGACGGTCTTGAAGTGGCTTCCCATCTGAGGTCTTGGGGCAGCCACGCCACGATCACTGACCCCACCCACGTGGATACAGCAGCGCGTCTAAGAGGCGACTACCAAAGTGGGCTCCCCACTCCCAGCCGCCAAGACGCAGGGCCCGTAAAGGTCGCTCAGAGGGCCCTTGGTGACTACGACCGGATCTTTGGAATCGGGGCGCATTCATGAAAGCCAAGGAACTCGCCAGCAAGATCGCCTACCAGAGTCGTGTGCTCAAACTACCCGTCGTTCGTAGTTGCGCATCCGAACTCGCCGAGCGCGCCCGCGATCAGGGGTGGAGTCACGAGGAATACCTCGCAGCGGTCCTAGAGCGACAACTCATCGACCGTGAAGCCAAAAGCCTGCATAACCGCATGGTGCGAGCCCACCTGCCCTCAAGGAAGACCCTGACCGACTTCAATATGGACCACCAGCCCCACCTCAAGCGTGATGCCCTGGCCTACCTATCCACCGCAGCGTTTGCTGCTAAGGCCGATAACGTCATCTTGCTCGGTCCCCCAGGCGTTGGTAAAACCCACCTAGCCCAAGGCCTCGCGATCGCAGCTATCGAGGCTGGCTACCTTGCCTACTTCGACACCGCTACCGGATGGCTAGAACGCCTTGGGCAGGCACACGCCACCGGCACCCTAGAAGCAGAATTGAAACGGCTGCGCCGCTACAAAGTCCTTGTCATCGATGAAGTAGGGTATATCCCCTTCGATGGGGCTGCTGCCAACCTATTCTTCCAGCTCATCGCTAACCGCTACGAGCAAGGAAGCATCATCATCACTTCCAACCTGCCCTTTAGCAGATGGGGAGAAGTCTTCGGGGATGACACCATCGCCGCCGCCATGATCGACAGACTCGTCCACCACGCCGAGGTGATCAACCTCGACGGCGAGTCCTACCGCACCCGAACCAGAAAAGAACTACTAACAACAATAAACTGACCCCACCAAACCCCCAAAGGGGGGTCAATTTTCACCCGACCAAAGAGGGTCAAAATTCAGCCGCCGTTGACACCACCCAGAACTACGCCGAATACCCCTACCGTCTGAAAAGCGTCACCACCCGCACGTATAAGCAGGGGAAGATAGCGAAGTCTGTCGTCACCAAGTACGCAGACAGGCCCAGCTTTGTCCCCAAAGACAGGAGCACCGTCAACAGCGACGTCTCGGTTGCCCTGGAACCTGGTTTCCTGCTGGACAAGAACGAGTACACATACGACGCCTCTGGGAAGAGAACTCGAACTAGGCTTTGGTCCCCTTACCACCAGAAGCTTGTGAGCCGAGAAGTCAGGGACACCGTCACAACAGATATGAAGCGGGACCTGATCGTGGAGGAAGCCCAGAAACTTCTGGGCAACCCTTACAGGCTGGGCCCATCGGGCGCCCTTGCAGGCAAGGGACCATATTATTTCGACTGCTCCGGATTCGTTGCCTACGTGTACTACAAATCGCTCAACCTGGACCTCCCCACGTCCCCTGCAGGTCAGAAGCGGATCGGGGAGCTTGTTACGGCCCTGAAGACAGAGGAGGACCTAGAGGCTCTGGAAGTCGGAGACATCCTCTTCTTTGAGTACAGCTTGAGGGGCGGCGTCGACCACACTGAACCGTGCCGGGTTTGGTTCCGGTTTTGTTTCTAGGCTGCGGCACGGTGCCC
>CAYFRG010000021.1:0-26226 GCA_964345535.1 uncultured Actinomyces sp.
CCCTAACCCCCTGCTTGCAAAGCAGGTGCGCTACCAATTGCGCCATGGCCCCTTACAGTGGTTACTCCACCGGGTCGGTGATAGGTTCCCACAGTTTCTTGCTAGTAGACAGGTCCCGGGCGGTTTGCCACACCAAGAGTCCCCCCACAACAAGAGTCACGCCGATGAAAACCCTCCACAGGAGCTTTCGCATGCTTCCCCCAAATTGTTCACCGTAGTGACGGTGGGCCTAGCTGGACTCGAACCAGCGACCTCAGTCTTATCAGGACTGCGCTCTAACCAACTGAGCTATAGGCCCGTGGGCACTTGGAAAGTTTAGCCGATCTGGATCGTGGACAGCAAACTAGACCAAGGTACCCGGGTGGGAGTTGGCTCACGCCGCAATAATCTGCGTCGATTGCTCACTCGTCCATGAACGAAACCCGAATGCCCCCAACCAGTGCGGCAACCAGGTTGTACAGCACCGCCATCAGCGTTACGGCCGCGGTAAACAGCACGACGTTCATGATCGCCATGATTGTCGCATACGACATGACCCTGGGGAGACGCATGTACTCCATCAGCTCCAGGAACGATTCCGCGCCCAAACTGATCAGGAAGTCTTCCACAGAACCGAAAACATTCATCCCGTCCAAAAGAAGCCACATGACAGCGGTCATAATCACTGTCGCGATGGCCACGGCCACCCCTAAAATAAAGCCGATCTTCAGTGCTGACCAAGGGTCTATCCTGGCCAACGTCAGGTCGACCTTACGCGGTGCGTCAACATCAACCGCGTAGTCCTCCACGACTATCTGCTCACTCATCTTCGGTCCCCTCACCTTCGGATCCGTTTTCCGAATCGGTGTCAGTCACCTTCGCGTCAGCTCCGGTGTCCTCCTGGTCGTCCTCGTCATCTCCCGTCCTAGTTATAGCGATGACTCGGTCGCTATCGTCAGGGCGAGCAAAAATAACGCCCTTAGTGTTCCTACCGGTGGAGCGCACGTCCCCTGCACTCACCCTAACGAGTTTTCCGCTCTCAGTGATGACCATTACGTCCTCGTCCGGGTCAATCACCAACGCACCGACCAACGCACCCCTTTCCGGGGCGAGGTCCGCAACCTTTATTCCGAGACCGCCGCGACCCTGCACCCGGTAGTCGGTCAGCGGTGTGCGCTTCGCATACCCACCTTCCGTGACAACCAGCAAGTCCGCGTCCGGGTCCACTACTTCCATGGTGAGCAGCTCGTCGTCACCGCGGAAACGCATACCCATGACGCCGGAAGTGGACCGTCCCATCGGCCGCATTTGCTCGTCGTCAGCAGCGAAACGGATGGACATACCCTGGCGTGACACAAGGACAACTTCGTCGTTCGCGTTTACGATTTCTGCTGAGACGACCTCGTCGGGAACTCCGGATTCGTCCTCACGCAGATTGATCGCGATGATCCCCGCTGAACGAGGTGAATCGTAGTCAGTAAGTCTTGTCTTCTTCACCAGTCCCGACTTCGTAGCCAAAACCAGGTAATCACGGTCCTGATATGACTCGATCCGCATGACCTGAGCGATCTTCTCGTCCGGTTGGAAAGCCAGTAGGTTCGCCACGTGCTGTCCCCTGGCGTCCCGGCCGCCCTCGGGAAGCTGGTACGCCTTCGCCCGGTAGACGCGGCCCTGGTCTGTGAAGAAAAGCAGCCAGTCGTGCGTTGAGGTGACGAAGAAATGCTGGACCGCATCATCCTCGCGCAGCTGCGCTCCGCGGACTCCCTTACCGCCGCGCTTCTGAGACCGATAGGCGTCCTCGCGGGTTCGCTTCGCAAACCCGTCTTGAGTAATCGTGACGACCACGTTTTCTTCAGCAATGAGTTCCTCGTCGCTGACGTCACCGCCAAAGGGAACTATCCGAGTCTTTCGGTCATCCCCGAACCTGTTAACAATTTCGTGCATTTCTTCGGAGATGATCAAACGCTGCCGCTGAGGCGACTCAAGGATGCCAATGAGATCTTCCACCCGAGCTTTGATTTCGGCGTGCTCATCCAGGATCTTTTGACGTTCCATTGCCGCGAGTCGGCGCAACTGGAGCGCCAAGATCGCGTTGGCTTGCACCTCGTCAATGCGCAGCAACTCCATCAAACCGACGCGCGCCGTCTCCACGGTGGGAGAACGACGAATCAGAGCGATGACCTCGTCCAGCATGTCCAGGGCTCGCAAGTACCCCTCAAGAATATGCAGCCGTTCCCTGGCCTTCGCCAAGCGGAATTTGGTTCTCCGCACAATTACATCAATCTGGTGCTTCACCCAATAGTGGACGAACCCGTCCAAACTGAGCGTGCGTGGCACTCCATCGACTAGGGCCAGCATGTTTGCCGGAAAAGAGTCCTGCAGAGCCGTGCGCTTGTACAGATTATTCAGCACGACCTGCGCCACCGCGTCACGTTTCAAAACGATGACGAGGCGCTGACCAGCCCTTCCCGACGTTTCATCCCGGATATCTGCAATTCCCGTCAGCTGCCCTGAGTGCGTAAGCTCTGCGATCTTTGCAGCCAGATTATCGGGGTTTACCTGGTACGGAAGCTCCTTGATGACCAGGCAGGTACGACCGTGAACATCTTCTACATCGACAACTGCGCGTTGCACAATACTGCCACGCCCAGTCCGGTACGCTTGCTCGATTCCTTTACGACCTAGAATCATAGCTCCGGTCGGGAAGTCGGGGCCTTTGATTCTTTCAATGAGCGCTTCTAGGAGCTCTTCTCGGGTAGCATCCGGATTCTCCAGGTACCACTGCACTCCGTCCGCGACCTCATGCAAGTTATGCGGGGGAATCCGGGTCGCCATACCGACAGCGATACCCTCCGAACCGTTGACCAGCAGATTCGGGAACCGGGCCGGCAAAACCGTGGGCTCCATTGCGCGCCCGTCGTAGTTTTCCTGGAAATCTACCGTCCCCTCGTCAATATCTGACGTCATCTCCATCGACAGCGGGGCCATCTTGCACTCTGTGTATCGGGGAGCCGCGGGACCCAGATTTCCCGGAGAACCAAAGTTTCCCTGCCCCAAAACCAGGGGGTACCGCATAGACCACCACTGGACCAAGCGAGTGAGAGCGTCATACACAGAAGCATCCCCGTGTGGGTGGTAATGCGACATGACATCGCCGACGACGCGCATGCACTTGTAAAAGCCAGCATCCGGCCGGTAACCACCGTCATACATCGTGTATAGGATGCGGCGGTGTACGGGTTTTAGACCATCCCGGACATCAGGCAGCGCTCTACCAACGATCACGCTCATTGCGTAATCCAAATATGACCGCTGCATTTCCGTTTCCAGATCAACGGGATCCACGCGGCCCTCCGAAGGTTCACCCTCCGTGAGAACTGTCGTTGCTACTGCCTGCTGTTCCTCTGAGTCCACGACAGCGTCCGCAATACTCTCAGCGATATCGCCAGCAATGAACTGGTCTTCTGAACCGTTTTTGTCAGTCACAAATACTCCCTCTCAGAAGCGCACTAGGCGTCAATGAAGCGGACGTCTTGAGCGTTACGCTGAATGAAGTCGCGCCGCGAATCAACATCTTCACCCATCAAGATTGTGAAGATCTCATCGGCAGCAGCGGCCTCACCAACTTCCACCTGCTTCAATAGGCGGCGGGACGGATCCATGGTGGTCTCCCAAAGCTCCTGATCGTTCATTTCACCCAGACCCTTGTAACGCTGAATGCCACCTTGTTTCGGTAGGCGCCAACCGGCCTCGGCACCCGCCTCCAAAGACTCGTCTCTTTCCTGATCGGAGTAGACGTACTGATGGGGCGCATTCGACCACTTAAGTCGATACAGCGGAGGAGTCGCCAAGTATATGTGTCCTTCTTCCACAAGCGGTTTCATGTAACGGAAGAAGAACGTCATCAGCAGCGTGGCAATATGCTGGCCGTCAACGTCAGCGTCCGCCATGATTATGACCTTGTGATAACGCAAAGTCTGAGCATCAAACTCTTCTCCGATTCCTGTTCCGAGGGCCCCAATAAGTGCCTGAATCGTCTCGGAGTTCATTGCCCTGTCGATGCGGGCCTTCTCCACGTTCAAAATCTTTCCCCGAAGCGGCAAGATGGCCTGAATGTTGGGATCCCGTCCGATGACGGCTGAACCGCCAGCAGAGTCACCTTCCACCACAAAAATCTCACATTCTTCAGCATTACGTGAAGAACAGTCCCGTAGCTTAGAAGGCATCGAAACAGAATCAAGAGCAGTCTTCCGCCTGGTTGCCTCTCTCGCTTTTCGAGCGGCAATACGCGCCTGCTGGGCGGCTTGAGCTTTACCAATAATTGCCCGTGCATCTTGGGGATGAGAATCAAGCCAATCCCCAAGTAACTGGTACACCTGGCTCTGCACAAAAGTCCGTGCTTCCGTATTCCCCAGTTTCGTCTTAGTTTGGCCTTCAAACTGCGGGTCGGTGAGCTTCACGGAGAGAACAGCGGTCAAACCTTCCCGCACGTCGTCCCCAGAGAGATTCTCGTCCTTGTCCTTGAGAATATTCTTGTCACGCCCATACTTGTTTATGACAGTGGTCAGCGCCGTGCGGAAACCTTCCTCATGCGCTCCTCCCTCAGTCGTATTGATCGTATTGGCGTAGGTGTGGATTGTCGGCGCGTACGCGTGTGTCCACCGCATCGCCACCTCAAGGGACATGGTCCCCGCATCATTTTCCGTTTCCAGATCGATGATGTCGGAGTTTATTACCTGTGCTTTCTTCGTCGTATCCAGGTACTCGACATAGTCCCTCAGGCCATGCTCATACATGTAGCTGACCGAACGGAATTCCTCAATTTCCTGCTGTGAGGCGTCCGAGGTGTCCCCAACAATTTCATCCCCAGCGACCGTTTGTCCCGGGCGTTCGTCCGTGAGCGTGATACGCAAACCACGGTTCAGGAAGGCCATCTGCTGGAAGCGTTGACGCAGAGTCTCAAAAGAAAAGTTAACAGACTCAAAAATAGTGGGGTCCGGCCAGAACGTCTGGATAGTCCCGGTTTCTTCCGTATCCCCAATTTGCTCCAAGGGTGAGAACGGGTGTCCCCCGTTCACAAACGACATTTTCCACACGTGCCCTTGGCGGCGCACCTCTGTGTCCACCCGGGCTGACAGTGCATTCACCACGGAGATGCCCACCCCGTGCAAACCGCCGGAAACGGCGTACCCTCCGCCACCAAACTTGCCACCAGCGTGAAGGATGGTCATGACCACTTCCACGGTTGGGCGCCCCTCAGTGGGGTGAATATCGACCGGAATGCCACGGCCGTTGTCTACAACGCGCAGGCCCCCGTCCGCCAAAATCGTTATCTCAATGTGGTCGCAGTAGCCTGCAAGGGCCTCATCAACCGCGTTATCAACGACCTCATACACCAGGTGATGCAGGCCACGCTCCCCAGTCGATCCAATGTACATACCGGGACGTTTCCGGACGGCCTCCAGACCCTCCAAAACCGTAATGTCGGACGCCTCGTAATGGTCGGTGCCTTCAGCACCGTTTCCGTTCGCGGGCACCTGATCAGCCACCCGCGACCCGTTCTGTTCTGTCACCTGTTGTCTCCCTATTCACCGGCACGTGCCGCTCAGGGTTTTCCCAGGCCCAATCCAAACGGAGTCAGCCAAGAAAAACGGTCCCACGGCGCCTGGCGCGCAAAGGAATTTCCCTGGCACGAACCGATTCAACTCTTAGTAATTCTACCAAGTCCGCCCCGAAACCAGTGCATCCACACCTCCCTGTGTATAGCGATATTCACTATAAATAGCGCGGTTTAGGTGAGGTTGGTCACCCGTAGGTGTCACGAGGTCCACGCCCGGGGACGCGGAGTTTTCCACGACGCCACGAAGGCGGTTTTGGTCCGTGCACAATGACCTGACGGACGGCTTTAACTCCAAGTTCCTGCGCCACCCTTTTCTCTATCTGGGGGAGGAGCAAACGGAGCTGACTTGCCCACGCCGTTGAGTCCGTTCGGACGTGCAGCTTCCCCTCATCGAAAGACTCAATATGGCTGTGCTGCGCGACTTGGGGACCCACAATCTGTTCCCACCTGGCAGCGATCGCCCCAAGAGACAAAGACGGCTCCCAGGCAGCTTTTCTACCGATTACATCCAGAACGTCTCCTAGAGGCTGCGGGTCGTAGTAGGAACGACCAGCCCCGCTCTTGCTACGTGCAATACCCGGTCCGGGTTGCCACCCTTTCTGCCAGGCGCCGTCCATATCCTCGCCCTTAGAGGGAAGTTTCTTTCGTCTTCTGGTGGCCGGCAATCCGACGCTGGCACGCTGCATCCTCTGATAGGCAGCTCGAATGAAGTCCTGATCCCCCTGCTCATCGGGCAGGGCTGTCTCTTCATTCACCAGCATCTACCTCCCCATCTGCGATGGCATCCACGCAGGAACGAGAATCCTCATCTAAGTGGACCTCAAAAACCGCGGGGTTGGCAAGCTCTGGAAGATCGCCCTGATTCGCTGCCGTTATGAGCACCTGCTGCACTCCCTCGACCCTGTTTGCAAGCGCTACCCTGCGACGCTCATCCAACTCTGCGAACACGTCGTCAAGAATCAGGACCGGGGTATCCCCGTCCATCGTGAGCAAGTCCCCCTGGGCCAAACGAAGTGCCAACACTGCCGACCAGGTCTCCCCCTGGCTTGCATATCCTTTGACCGGGAGCCCAGCAATATCGATGGATAGGTCATCCAAATGGGCACCGACCAGGTTGATACCGCGGCGTAGTTCAGAGCTACGCCGCAGGCGAATCATGTGCGCAAACCTCTTTGCCAAATCCTCCGTCAGGGCACTCAGATCAGGAAAATACCCATCCTCAAGAGGCTGGACATCAGTGTTCAGTACGTCGGCCTGTTTTGGTCCGAACTCACTGCGTTCCTGCGCAGCCAGATGCAGCTCATACCGAATACCAATCGGTTTCGTGTCATCGCTGATGTCCGCATAGTGGCCCACAACCGCTGCGCGTAGGGACTCAACCAAGCTAAGGCGGTGAGCACATATTTGCGCACTCAAGTCCGCCACCGTCTGGTCCCAGGGTGCCAGCACATCCTCAGCCACCTGTAGGCTTGCGCCAAACCCCAACTGTTTCAGGGCAGCGCCGCGCTGACGTAGGGCCTGATTGAGATCCCTTCGCACACCCAAAAACGAAGGCTTAACCTGTGTCACCACTTGATCCAAAAATCTACGCCGACCGGCCGGGTCACCCCGAAGCAGCTGAACGTCTTCCGGAGCAAACATGACGGTACGAAGCCGTCCCAGAATCTCCCGGGGCCGTACCGGAGCCCGATTCATTCGTGCCCTATTGGCTTTACCCCGGACAATTTCCAACTCCAGAAGCCGCTCTCTTTCGGAGGCATCGCCCTCCACGACACGAGCTCGGATAACCGCCGCAGATGGCTTATCATCCCCCGCCTGCAAAGGAGCGCGCACTAGCGCCCTGTCAGCGTTTACGCGATGTGAAGCGAACGTGGACAAATAGAGAATCGACTCTACCAAGTTGGTCTTACCCCGACCGTTTCGCCCTCTGAGCACAACTATCCCAGGAGGCAGTTGGATCACTAACTCTTTGTATGAGCGAAAGTCATTCAGTGCAAGATCAGATACGTACATCCACAGCTCATTAGCCTTCTGGAAGGACTACACCCCGAACCGTATGGGCATCAGAAGATACTTGAAGTCTTCGTCGGCAGTCCCGTTCGGAGCGTCTAACCCCATCATCACTGCCGGTTTTGTCGGGTGCGTGAACCCGAACTGCACGTATTCTGCATCGGTAATAGCCAGTGCTTCCTGCAGGAATTGCGGATTGAAGGCACTTTGTAACTCTTCCGCGTCAGAAATAAGGCCGACAGCCTCTTGCGCAGTTGCTTCTGCCCCCTGGCCTGCTTCAAGCGTCAGAACCTGGTCGGCAAACGTCAACCGAACAGATGTCTTTCTCTCAGCAACCAAGGATACCCGTCGGACGGCCTCCAAAAGCTCCTGCCTGTTCACCACGTATATCAGTGGAGATTCTTCCGGAAATAGCTTCAATACGGGTGGGTAATCGCCGTCCATCAAAACCGATGTTGCTTGTCTACCACCAGCCGAAAACCCCAGAATTGATGACCTGGCTCCCGAAGGACCTTCGCTCAGGGAAAACTCTATGTCCCCAGCTGACGTCAGAGAACGAACAAAGTCAGTGATAACCTTCGCCTTCACCAGAAGCTCAGCTTTAAGGTCCGGCTCCTGCGGTTGCCAGGTGAGCCTGCGCAATGCTAGCCGATAGCGGTCCGTCGCAAGAAGCGTCATACGGTCACCGTCAATGACTATTTTCAACCCGGTCAGCAAAGGAAGGGCTTCTTCCTTCGAGGCAGCTACTGAAACCTGTTGAAGCGCCTGCGAGAACGTCGCGGATTCTAGAATACCCTGCACCTCTGGCAACGGAGGGAGCGTCGGGTACTCATCCAGTGTCATCAGAGGCAATGAGAAATCAGAGTTACCACAATGGATGGCCAAGTGGTTATCTTTCATCTCCATGACAACGTCGCGGTTAGGTAGGGCCTTGGAGATTTCGGCCAAGAGTTTGCCAGACACCAGCACTTCCCCCGGTGTCTCTACCTGAGCTTCGACCTCAGACCTAGCGGAGATTTCATAGTCAAACGAGGAGAACTGAACTGTCTGTTCCCCCGCCGTGATCTTTACCCCAGAGAGAACAGCTACCGCAGGTCGTTGGGGCACCGCCCGAACGCTCCACTGGACAGCTTCTGAGAGAGTGTCACGGCCAATCTTGAACCTCATAGTTCTCCCCTGTAGAAAATGATCTGGTCCCCAAGTGTACCGGTTTCTTCTGTTCTGACGCGCCGGATGTGGAGAAGTGGAGTTTTTGGTTGTAACTGTCCAGGATCCTTGATGCGGGTGAAGCAGAGAAATTGAAATTACAAGAGTTAGTAGCAGTAGTAGGGCCTGTGAATACTGTGGATTGTCCTGGTTTTCCCAGCTCACACGCTGTTTGAAGCTGTTGATGAGCAGGATTGGGGTCTGTGGAGAACTACCGGTCGCTGTGGAAGTGAGAATTACAAGATTTGTGTGTTCACAAGAAACAGCGGCTCATCAACAGGGGTTTCAAGAAAATGTGGTTCCCCATCCCCAGGAGGAAGTAGCAGCCGCATCATGACGTGGCAAGGTGGGGTATCGGATCTGTGGATAACTCTAAAGGCGCGGGCTTATTTAGCCTTCACGGGCTTTCTGCTTGATCCTGCTGGTCAGCTCGGTCACGTGGTTGTAAACCTCTCGCCGTTCTGCCATTTGACCGCTGATCTTCTTGTTGGCATGGATGACGGTGGTGTGGTCTCTGCCTCCAAAAGCGTCCCCTATTTTTGGCAGCGACAAATCCGTCAGCTCCCGGCACAGGTACATAGCTATTTGCCGTGCGTTGACCGTCTTTTGAGTTCGTTCAGCACTGGATAGCTGTTCCATTGTGACGTCGAAGTAAGACGCTGTCTGGCTCATGATTAAAGCGGTCGTTATCTGCTGGTCGTTGGCGTCCATGATGATGTCCTTTAGGACTGTGGTTGCCAGACTTAGGTTGATGGGTTCTTGAGTTAGGTTGGCGTAAGCGGTAACTCTGAGAAGTGCTCCCTCTAGCTCCCTGATGTTTGACGACACTCGTTCGGCAATGTACTCCAAGACCTCAGGAGCCACCACTAGATCTTCCATGGCTGCTTTCCTGCGCAGGATGGCTATACGGGTTTCAAGATCTGGGGGTCGAACGTCGGTGATGAGGCCCCATTCAAAACGGGAGCGGAGTCGGTCCTCGAAATCCGAGAGCATCTTGGGAGGGAGGTCGGATGTGATCACGACCTGCTTGTTAGCGTTGTGAAGAGCATTGAAGGTATGGAAAAACTCTTCCATAGTCCCCTCTTTATGCTGAAGGAACTGAATGTCATCGATAAGGAGGATATCCACCTCGCGGTAGCGACGCTTAAACTCTTCGTTCTTCCCTACCTGTATGGCGTTGATGAAGTCGTTGGTGAACTCCTCGGAGCTGACGTAACGCACTCGCAGATGCGGGAACATCGACAGAGCATAATGGCCAATGGCGTGGAGAAGATGCGTTTTCCCCAGACCCGACCCGCCGTAAATGAAGAGAGGGTTGTATGAGGTGGCTGGAGATTCAGCTACAGCCGAAGCGGCTGCCTGAGCAAAACGGTTAGATGGGCCGATGACGAAGGTGTCGAAAACATATCGTGGGTTTAGACGTGTTGAAGTAATAGAGTCGATGGCCAGCTGGGACGACGGCATTGGTAGCGGAGCTGGAGAGGCAGCGGTGTTCCCCATGTTGCCGCCATTGCTGTCGGTCTCCCGGGACCGTATACCCGGTTCGAAGTCCCGAGACTCTTCGTTTTCAGCACTGAGCGAAGCATCTATAGAAAACGCCAGGCGCAAGTCTCGCCCAAGAATATCTCCCAAGGCCTGGGCAAGCTGAGGTGCTAGCCGCGTCTCAATAAAAGATCTTGTGAAGTCGTTCGGTACAGCCACAAGGATGGTGCCTTCGATGTCCCCCAAAGGGACCGCCATCCCCAACATCGCAGCGTGGCCCGGTCCAATTTCATCTTCACCGATTTGAGATACGGCCTGTTTCCACGCGGCGGTAAGTGGCACATCTTGCATACGTCACAGTCCCATTCACCGAAAAATCGTAATTTCCATCTGCTCCAGTCGTGAGGTTGAGCACGTGTACCAGGGGCAGATCCCACAACAGTCTACATAGAAAAATCGGAGTTTCCACAGACTGTGGGAAAAGGTGTGGATAACTAAGCGTGTAGTTACATCCTTGTAATTTCAACGTTTGCTGCTGATACCAAGGGAAAGAAGGGGGCCGTCTCGACTGATTTTGTTCGAGCCTTTCTGAAAAATATCTAAGCTTATCCACGGAGTTGTCCCCAACTGTGCATAAGAATGTAGGAACCGGGCTCTGCGAGGGGTTCGAGAGGAAAGATTGACCGGCCTAGCAGAGTTAGGTAGCCTTTTCAGGCACGCGTGAACAGGGCGGTGAATTGACCGTTTTATTCGCGCCACGACGCGGCTGCATCAGTGACAGTCGAGATAGACAGTCATAGGCCGCTACACGAGGAGTTAGAACCGTGACAAAGCGCACATACCAACCAAATAACCGCCGCCGCCACAAGGTGCATGGCTTCCGCCTGCGTATGCGGACCCGTTCCGGGCGTGCCGTCATTTCAAATCGGCGACGCAAGGGTCGTTCCCGCCTATCCGTTTAAGTGGTTCGGTGCTGTCGCGCGAACATAGGCTGGTCGAGTCGGAAGACTTCAAAAGGGCCCGCCGTTTTGGCGTGAAGGCAGGGAATCGTTTTTTGGTAGTAACGATCGCCGTGTCCGAAGAGGACGCGGCGATTAGTCATGTGTTGGAACCAGGTGGAGCGCGTGTTGGTTTCATTATTCCCAGGTCTCAGCTACCAAGGGCAGTGGACCGGAATCGGGTACGCCGTCAGTTGCGACATCTGATGCGCAGCCGAGTTGCTGAGTATTCAGACGGAACGCTAATCGTGATCAGGGTATTGTCCGCCTGTAAAGGGAAAGACTCAGAGTTTTTGGCCGCAGAGCTGGATTCGATGCTTCGCGGGGCAAAAAAGAAGCTTGATCGGGGCAAGCAGAAGTGAGGCGGGTGTGAACCCATTTTCAAGCCTTTTGGCTTTGCTTATAAAGGGCTACCAGAGGTTTATTTCCCCCGTCATGGGCCCAAGGTGTCGGTACTATCCCACTTGCTCGAACTACGCTCTGGATGCCGTTCGCGTGCACGGAGCCATGAAAGGTACGTTGCTGGGCACGTGGAGGGTTCTGCGGTGCAACCCGTGGAGTCGAGGAGGTGTGGACCATGTTCCTGAAAAAGGTAAGTGGAAAGCGACCCCCTGGGTACCCCCGGAAGACTGGGTTGGTTATGACTTACGAAAGAAGTAGTGAGCTTCTTCGTTTGGGACTGTTGGTGGGTAGGGACCGGCCTCTGGCTGGGTTAGACTGGCAGTTACGAAATGGGGCGTACCCTGCACGCCAGTATTAGAGTCTTGGTCCCGGCTAACGTGTCGGTAGCAATAATCGGTTAGGAGTCCTTAGTGGACAAGTGGCTACATTGGATCATCGTCGCCTTCGCTTGGATTTGGGTGAAGCTGCATGATCTCGTTGAACTGCTCGGGCTAGGTTTCGGTGGCGGCGTTGGCTGGATAATTTCCATCGTCCTTCTAACACTTCTGGTACGCGCGGCAATGCTGCCGCTGTACGTAAAGCAAATAAAGTCTCAACGGGGTATGCAGGCGATTCAGCCGGAACTGCAGAAGCTCCAAGCGAAGTACAAGGGGAAGAACGACCCCACTTCTAAGCAGCGCCAAAGCGAAGAAATGATGGCGCTGTATAAGGAATCCGGCACGTCTCCTTATGCATCCTGTCTGCCTCTCGTGGTTCAGATGCCGGTCCTTTTTGCTCTTTATCGCGTTATTTTTGCCGTCCAGAGACTCAATGCCAACGACTATCCGTACGAGTCGCTTGGGCCACTGAACAAGACTGTGGCCGCGGAGATAGCTAGCTCCAAGTTTTTGGGCATTGGGCTATTTGACACGCTGACGACTACGCCCGGTGCACTCAAGGTTGTATTCATCGGGCTTATCGCGGTCATGGTTGTGTTCCAATTCCTGACCATGCGCATGTCCATGACGAAGAACATGCCTTCGGCTCAGGATTCGACCAACCCGATGGTTAAGTCCCAGAAGACCATGATGTACATGATGCCCCTCATGTTCGTTTTCATGGGCGCGATTTTCCAGATGGCTCTGCTCATCTACATGGTGACAACCACGCTATTTTCTTGGCTGCAGCAGCTATGGGTGTTGAAGTACATGCCGACCCCGGGTTCTCCCGCCTACGAGGAACTGCTGGAGAAAAGGCAACACAAGTTCCAGGCGTGGTCTCCCGCCATTTTTGACGCGTACCAAGAAAATATGGACGAACTGCTCGATTCCAAGCCAGTAGATGAGCAGGCTGTAACGGAACTGGCGGCGTCGACCCTGACTGTGGTTAAGAAGAAAGCAAAAGCAGAGAGAGTAGACACGGATTTCCCTGAGGATTGGCCTGCTACCGAGCAACTATCGACCCTGCGCAGGCTCGCTTTTGAGGATTGGAAGACTCTTCCTGACGAGCAGTGGATGAAGCAGATGACCACCGCCAAGGTGGCTGCACAAGAGACCAAAAAGCGGAAGCAACCTAAGAAATTGAGTAGAGAGCAGCGGCTTCGACGGGATGAGATACAAAGAGCCGACTCGGCAGCTCAGGCAAAGGCGGAGGAGCGCGCTCTTCGAAAGTCCCAGCAGAAGGCTTCTAAGCCGGGTGGGGATCTAACGCCCGAAGAGATTGAACGTCGGCGCCAGGAGCGCCGAGCAGCACAGCGTAAGCAACGTAAGCAAGGTAAAAAGGATTAGGCGCCTGCTTAGGCAGATGGGTATAAGACATGAGTGACGAGAAGCGTGAGTCCGGGATGAACCGGTTGGAAGAAGAAGGCGAGCTAGCAGCGGACTATTTGGAGGAGCTGCTGGATATTGCCGATTTCGATGGTGACATTGAGATCGATGTCGAAAATGACCGCGCTTCCGTTGCGATCATCTCTGACGAAGACTCGTCTAATCTCCAAAGACTTGTGGGTGACGATGCGAGCGTCCTGGATGCTCTTCAAGAACTTACTCGTTTGGCCGTACAAGCTCAGACCGGAGAGCGCTCTCGCTTGATGCTAGATGTTGCGGGCTATCGCGTCAACCGGAAGGCCGAGTTGCGGGCGATCACGGAAGAGGCGATAACTGGGGTCCAGGTAAACGGGGAGCCTATCGAATTGGAGGCGATGAACCCATTCGAACGCAAGGTGTGTCACGACGTAATCGCAGAGGCGAAGCTTGTTTCTGAATCGACCGGTGTAGAACCCAACCGGCGCGTGGTAATTTACCCGGCGGATGAGTCTGCCACCTCTGATGACTGAGCAGGCTGGGTCCCAGCCAGTCCTTGAACAACCAAATGAGCTGACGAAAGCTCTATTTGGACCCAGCTTTGGCGCTGTGTCCGTGTATGCGGACATGCTTGCTGAGGAGGGTGAGCTACGAGGGCTCATCGGGCCGCGAGAAATCGGTCGGATCTGGTCTCGGCACATCGTGAATTCAGCTGCGCTTTTGCCATTTCTTCCAAAAAAAGGCAGCGTGATCGATGTTGGAAGTGGAGCCGGGTTGCCGGGGATCGTATTGGCAGTATCGCGTCCAGACCTACAGTTCTACCTGGTGGAACCAATGGAACGTCGCTGTGAGTGGTTGTCGGAGGTGGCGTCTGAGATCGGACTAGACAATGTGGAGATCGTGAACGCCCGCGCTGAGGATCTTGGTCGCAGTTTACGAGCTGATGCAGTGACTTCACGGGCGGTAGCTGCGCTAGACAAGCTGATTCGGCTTTCGTCCAAGTTGATTGCCCCGAGAGGACGCCTACTTGCCCTTAAGGGACAGCGGGCATCATTAGAAGTTGAGAAGGCTGCCAAGGAACTGAAGAAATACCATTTGGACGCGTCAGTGCATGAGGTCGTCTCCGTCATGGATGGAGACAGCACCTACGTTGTCGAGTGTGTGCGCCAGCAGCGCTAGTTTTAATATCACCTGACGGCACGGTGCGTACACTTGAAGTTAAGTTGAAAGGGACCTCAGTTGACGAAAGCTGGCAAACACGCGACTCCAATAGCGAAAGAGCTGATGAGGGCAACTGCAGCATTAGATGACCTGAAGGATCTTCAGTTTCCGCGGCCAGAAGCTCCTGTCGTCATCACTGTTAGCAATCAAAAAGGCGGTGTTGGGAAGACTACTACTGCTGTCAATTTGGCTGCCAGTCTGGCCCTAGGGGGTTTGCGTGTAGTAGTGGTGGACATTGACCCCCAAGGGAATGCCTCGACGGCTTTGAGTATTCCGCATGAGGTAGGCACTGCTGGTACTTACGACGTATTGGTCGAAGGGATGCGGTTGTCAGAGACGCTCGAACCCTGCCCAGACCTGGCTGACGTTCTAGTATGTCCAGCTTCCATTGATCTTGCTGGCGCCGAAGTAGAGCTGGTGAGTCGGCCCAGACGCGAGTATCTTTTAGACGACGCTTTGAAGGGATTTTTTGCCGAAGAGCAAGATGTGGATGTTGTTCTGATCGACTGTCCCCCATCTCTGGGCTTATTGACGGTTAATGCTTTCGCTGCTGCGGACCAGGTGCTGATTCCAATTCAGGCTGAGTACTACGCACTCGAAGGCCTGTCCCTTCTTTGGTCCACCGTCGAAAGAATGCGTGAGCATCTGAATCCTCGACTTCATATCGCCCACATAGCTCTAACAATGGTCGACAAGCGCACGCGGCTTAGCGCAGATGTGGTTGAGGAAGTAAGGTCTCACTTTCCGAAGGAAGTATTTGCGGCGGAGATTCCGCGTAGTGTGCGAGTATCGGAGGCACCGGGATTCGGTCAGTCGGTCGTTACCTACGATCCACGCAACCCAGGTACCGTTGCCTATAGGCAGCTCGGTTTGGAGCTAGCTCGTAGACTAGCGGGGGTTGATACAGATAATGGCGACGAATAGGAAGTCCCCTCAACGTAGAGGTGGTCTTGGACGGGGCTTGGGAGCTCTCATCCCCATTGCTGAACCGACTTCTCCGGAAAGTAACGATCGACCTCTGGACGTTTTATTTCCCGACCTACAGGGTGGAGACGCGGGCGGATCTGTTTACAAGCCGCGTGGCGGTTCCGCTAAAGATCTCTTGAGTCCTCGACAGAAGAAGAGCGTGCGTAGTGTTTCACGTGAAACAAACCGGAGCGCTGTAGCTGAACGGCAGGACATTGTTTCACGTGAAACAAAGCGCACAACGTCCGACGCCACTGCGAATGTTTCACGTGAAACAAACGCACCTGACTTGGTCGCGGTACCGGGCGCGTCCTTCCAGTACCTTCCACTTGCCTCCATAAAGCCGAACGTGAAGCAACCGCGCCAGACCTTCGAACAGTCCGAACTGGATGAACTAGCGGATTCGATTTCGCAGGTCGGGCTGCTCCAACCGATCGTCGTTCGTCGTTTGGAAGAGCCCGACGAGCGAGGGGCTACCTTCGAAATCATAATGGGGGAGCGTCGCTTCCGCGCGACACAGCAGTTGGGGCTCGAGGCGATACCGGCAATAATCCGGTCAACCGCTGATGAAAATCTGCTGCGCGACGCTCTACTCGAGAACCTTCACCGCACGAATCTCAACCCGCTGGAAGAGGCTGCGGCATACGCGCAGCTCCTAGTGGATTTTGAATGTACGCAGGATGAGCTATCAGAGCGAATTGCTAGATCTAGACCTCAGATTGCAAATACTCTTCGCCTATTGAAGTTACCAGCCAGCATTCAGAAGCGTGTATCTGCGGAGGTCCTCAGTGCTGGTCACGCACGCGCGCTGCTGGGATTGCGATCCAAAGGGGAGATGGAAGACCTGGCAGAGCGTATAGTCCAGGAGGGACTCTCCGTCCGCGCGACGGAAGACTTGGTGCGCAGAATTCGTCAAGATGGGGTCACCGACGTCCCGAAAGTACGGAGGCCAGTAGAGAATTCAGAGGCGGCACTTCGAGCTGTTTCCAGAATATCCGATGCTTTGGATACGCAGGTGAGTGTCAAGGAGGGGCGGGGCAGGGGACGGATCATAATCGAATTTGCCGACGCTGACGACCTTGAACGCATCACGGCTTTAGTTTCTTTGCCCAAGTAGTCGGGCTTCTGGACGTCTAATTTCGCTTCGTAAAGGAATGCCCCCACCAAATGGTGGGGGCATTCGTCACTAGGAACCTTCTGCCCTCTTGTTACGCGTCGAGCCAGTCTTCAGAGTCCAAAGCCGCCTTCGCTCCGGTGCCTGCGGCGGTTATTGCTTGCCGGTAGGTAAAATCAACGACATCGCCGCAGGCAAACACTCCCGGCAGTGATGTTCTGGTACTCGGCTCTTCAACGCGCACGTAGCCTTCTTCGTTAAGGTCTAGCTGTCCCTTGACCAGGTCTGTGCGCGGGATGTGACCAATCGCGACGAACACCCCGTTTGCAGGAAGAGTGCTCTCCTCACCGGTCACAGTGTCTTTCAAAAGAACACCGGTAACCGAGTCGGTCCCAAGGATCTCTAGGGGAACCGAGTTCCATGCAAAGTCAATCTTTGGGTGTGCGAGTGCTCGCTCAGCCATAATCTTCGAAGCGCGGAGTTCGTCGCGGCGGTGCACCACGGTTACCTTGGATGCAAAGCGAGTGAGGAAGATAGCCTCCTCCATGGCAGAGTCACCTCCACCGACAACAACTAGGTGCTTGTCCCTGAAGAAAAAGCCGTCACACGTCGCACAGAAGGAGACACCGCGTCCGGAAAGTTCTTGCTCCCCGGGTATGTCTAGGCGTCTGTATTGAGATCCCGTTGCGATGATCACCGCGCGGGCCTCTAGTACACGTTCGTCAAGTGTTACGCGCTTTACGTCGCCTTGTAGTTCCAGCTTGGATGTGTCCTCAAAAATAACCTCGGTGCCAAACCTCTCTGCCTGCTGCCGAAAGTTATCCATGAGATCTGGGCCCTGAATTCCCTCTGGAAATCCCGGGAAGTTCTCTACGTCGGTCGTGGTCATTAGGGCCCCACCCGCATCGATAGCACCGGCCACCACAACGGGTTTTTGGCCTGCTCGTGCGGCGTAGATGGCTGCCGTGTAGCCTGCGGGTCCTGACCCGACGATTACTAGATCATGCACTGCCATTATTTTTGGTTCTTCTTCCTTAACGTGTGCTTACTTGATGGTTAGTTCTGCTATTTGTGCTCGGTAGAGGCCTTCATAGTCGGTAGGGAGCTGGTTGAAGCTGATTCCGACCCGCGACAGATTCGTGGCCTTCGGTAGCTTAATGGTGGTCTTCCCGTCCATAGTGCTGGTAGCCAGCACGTCGCCAGACCGAGGATTCTCTCCGTCGGGCTCACGGATCACGACTTCGCCTCCAGAACCTTGAACGTCCAGGATGACCTCACTGACCAGGGCAGTCTTCTCAAGGTTGACAAGTAGGGAAATGGTGGAGTCCTCGGGGAATTCGTTGACATCGTAGTACCTGGAGTACCACAGGGTTTCCTTGTCTCCGTCAACCAGGAGATCCACCAGTTCCGGGTGATCCATGCCGTCATCATTCCACGAGTACACCCAGATGGAACTGATCACCGGGGGATCCGGTTCCGGTTCGACTTCGGCTTCTTCCTTGGCTTTCTCCTCGGCTGCTACAGCTTCGGCCTCACTTTGTGCGACCTCTGTTTCCTCGGCGTGCTCGGCCAGTTCAGTCAGGAAGTCAACCTCTATTGGCTTCTTGAGCTGCCCGAACGCAAAGACCATTCCGAAGACTAACGCAAGAGCGCCTAAGACCATGGCCGGCAGTGTTGGATTGAACCGCATGGTGCCGCCTTTCTTCGGCCCGGCCGTTGTGGCCGAGAAGGTAAGGATGCGCGGAGGCTCGTTTGAAGCGGGCTTCGGAGCGCTTGGTTGAGGTGGGATCGAGTTCGCTTCGACGTGCGGGTAATGCATGACCGGGGTGGGGGCTGAAGGAGTTTCCAGCGGGTCCTCCCCCGATAGAAGGGCATCGAAATATTTAGTTCGCGGTGTTCGGGAGATGTCTTCTCCCCCGACTGGAGTAGAGATCTCTTCGCCGGGTGACAGCGGCGGCGAATGTTGCTCATCGGCGACAATCCCCGAAGGAAGAGAGCTCTCCGTCCCCAACAATATACCATCCGGAGTATGTTTCGTTTGTGGCTTTTCGCTCTTTCCGCGAACAGTAGAACCAGTGCTCATGGTGACTACCGGCACCTGACCAGTGAGCGTGTCCGGTACTCCGCCAAGAGAGCGGGTCAGCGACCGTGACGCCAAGTCGCCGTCCACGATCTGGTCCCAGGAAGGCTTCGGCATGGAGATGACCGCGCAGGAATCCCCGGGCTTGCCTACGGAGGGAATTGAACCCAAAGGCAAAGCCAATAGTGCAAGTTCTGGCACAGGGGAGTCTGCCGCGTCCTCCTCGTCCGTCTGGGGTGCGGCTCCCAGGAAGGTCGGGAGGAGCCGCCGGGGTACCCTTTCACCCAGGTACCTTCCAAGCATCGCCGTCCCATCCTTGTCTACGTAGTGCAAAACGAGCAGGTAGACCGCGGTTATGACGATTGTGACGAGCCCGAGTTTCCAGAACGCATCAAAGAATCGGCCCATGGTCGATGGGCTGGTTGATCCGGGACCCACTAGGTGGAGGACACCCCACCCCACCAGCGCAGAGACTATGGCAGCAGTGAGATACCGTACATAATAGGCCACTATCCTACCGGCGTTGATAGTCCTGACCGCGTACGCCGTCCAGAAGATAGCGATGAATCCCTGCAGTACGCGGCACGCTGTCTCCCCAATTGCGGCACCTACGGTCCACCATTGGGCGTCCATGGTAAAGAAGATCCCCCACCCGATGATCAGCTGGAGGATGGTGGGGACGATTCCCATGAGGAACACGGGTTTCGCGTTCTCGAGAGCAAAGAAAACTCGCTGGGAGATCATTACGATTCCCGTGGAGGGAACCCCCAGAATGAGTGCGATGAGCACGGAGGCGTACAGGGACGCCTCGGCTGCCTCGAAAGTTGGCATAATCAACTGCATGAGCGGAACCGCGCCGACGATGAAGATAGCGACCGCCAGCATGGACAAGAGGACGATCAGCCGCGTACCCAGTGTGTAGTTCTTAGCGACCGCGACGTAGTCTCCATCAGAGACGTTGTTGGCCAGCCGCGTGAAGATGGCCGTTGCCAGGGTAAGTGCGATCAGCGCCTGGGGCACCATGTAAACCATGAAGGCGGTGTTGTAGGCGGGAAGAGAGGCGACCACCGTGTTGTTTTCTTCCGCCCAGCCCACTGCTCTGGATGCCAGGTTACTGGTAGATAGAACACCCAGTTGACTGACCAGAAGTGTTGCAAAAGTCCACCCGGCAACTTTAGAAGCAGAGCCGAAATTCGTCTCTCTAAACTTGAAGTCGAGCCGCAGCTTCACCCCCGAGCTCCGCATGGGGATTAGAAGGATCAGCGCCTGGAGAATCACGCCGAGCGTAGCGGTCCCCGCGAGGACTATCATCTGCGCCTGTGAAAATTCCGCCGCGGGAAAAACCTTGCCAGAAGGTCCCCAGATGTAAAGGAACACTCCCAATCCTGAGATGGCGACAATGTTGTTCACCACGGGCGCCCACATATATGGACCGAAGATACCGCGCGCATTCAAGACTTCGCCCAGCAGGTTGTATAGGCCGTAGAAAAATATTTGTGGGAGGCACCAGATGGCGAAAGCGATGGCAAGACTTCGCGTCTCCGGTGGGAAACCACTAGAGGTGATCGTGATGAGAAGCGGAGCCCCAATCATTGCCAGCACGGTGATTCCGAACAGAATCGTCCCCGCCGCTGTCAGGAGCCGGTTCACATAGACCGTGCCGTTCTTCTGTTTGAGAGCTCTGACGATCTGGGGGATCAGAATTGCGTCAAAGATCCCCGCTGCCAGAAGGTTATAGACGCTGTTGGGAAGCATATTTGCTGCACCGAACGCGTCCGCTGCGCCCAGGCTGACTCCGATGGCGGCAATCAGCATTGCGTTACGTACGAAACCGAGGAGCCGAGACAGTAGCGTCCCGGAGGCCATCAGCAGAGACGAGCGCAGTAACGACTGCTGGCGGGGAACTAGCTCCTCACCGTGATCGTCAGTTGACGCATCCTTCTCCATTAATATCTCCTACTAGGCGATAGTCTGTATCAATCAAGTCCGAACTGGTCCTTCCGAGTCTATTACGCAATTACCCGGTGACTGCCAGCCGCGCTCATTCGCTGCGGCTTCTCTGTCTCGCGGAGCGGAAGCTACGAAGCAACCCGAAAGAGAACAGTCCAAGCGCGGCAACGCTGACGACGACTGTGCCGATATCCTCCCAGTTCGGGCGTACCCTGACGACGACCGTCTGGGAGTCGTCTACAATGTCTCCATTGGGCGTGCGAACGACAATCCGAACTTCGATGTCACCGGCACCAACGGCTTTGACAGGCACCAGAACCTCGGTTTGACCTCCTGCTGGAACCTCAGTATCGACTTCCTCAACTGTCTGCAGACGGGGGTCTGTTGATTCGATCGCAACCTTGACTCGGGCTCCTGATTCACCCTGGTTGGCCACCGACACGGGAAAGTTGGCATCCTGGTGAACCATGTTCACCGTGCTGAGTGGAAGTACTTGGATGGACTCCGTAACTGTCTTGAGTTCCCCTACGGCTTTAGTCACGAGCCGCTTTTGTTCTTTCCCTCCTAGCTGGCTGCCTGTGGCCTCCAACATTTCTTCTTCGAAAGGTCGCAGCGCGGACGGTCCCTCGTCGGTTGCCAGGGAGACTGCCAGTGCCTGCTCGTATTCTTCCTCTAGGGGAAGCAGTCGTCTACGGTAGTCGGCGGTGCTCCCGGAACTGCGTGGAACCTCGGCCCGGGAGACCTGACTGGTGGGGGAGGTGAGCACTTTGGAGAACGAGGTCGGATCGACCCAGTCGGGGCCAAGCAGCGCGTCCAAGCGCAGGCCCAGATCCTCCTGGTCCAGACTCAGCCCCTCTGTGTGGCGTACGAGCAGGGTCCGTTGGTCTTCAGGGTCTTGGAGCCCGACCATCATGGTTAGTAATCGCAGCCTTTGTCGCAGAACAAGTTCTTCGGACGGACTTCCCTGTTTCGCGTTAAGTAGGTCGGCTGCCGAAGCCCAGTTGTCTATTATCGTCAGGGCCGAGCCTCCGATGTCGGTGCGGACCAGGCTTGTGGGGGTGACGTACGCTTCCCACCTGGAGTCGTCTCCCCACGAACGTGGGGCAACGATGATGTTCCCGCCCAGTTGCCCAATTGCGTCCTGAGTGAAGCCGCCACTAGACGCGAGGATGACGTTGGTGAAGACCGTTGCTTTCTTGTACCCAGCGTTTTGCGCGTCTGCTTTGGAGCTTAACGAAAGGTCCAGTAGCAGGGGAAGGTTTGCTCCCGCCAGCGCTGATGGGTCCGAACCGCCAATAGGCACCGAAATAATCTCCACCCCCTCTCGGTCCAGCGCCACCTGGAGCGGCGAACGGGTCTCGCTTTCCGAATCGGTGTCTTCCTTGGGCGTGGGGGCGGCAATGGTTATGCCGTCACGCTGGGCGAGGTTGCCCAAATCTCTGGGGTCAAGGCTGCCATCGTCGGACAGGACCACGTTGACGCGCGTCTGGGGGTATTTCTCCAAAGGTTCGTAGATGAGAACCGTGCGTGCTTCATGCACCGCGCCCCCAGCATTACTGAAGCGCACGACAAGCCCCCGACCACCCGTAGTAAGAGATTCGGGCCACGGCATTTGATCTGCGTCAATTGTCCAGCTCAACGCACCGTTGCTTGGCACCGCCGATTCTGTGCTGCTGAGGCGCCACCCGGGGAACCCAACGCCTTCCAGGAAGGCATCCATCTCCCAGAGGGATCCAAAAGGAGTCGGCTGGAGGAACGTTTCCACGAGCCAGTCACTACCCACGGGTAGTTTGGTTTCCACAGCAACCAGTAGGTCGTCGCCCACGTTGTATAGCTCTGGGTCCACGCTGGAAATATGTACTGCGTCAGACAGATCGTCCTCGTCCGCCAGTGCTTTTGGAACCCATGGGACTATAGCTCCCCCCAGAACAAGGAGCAAGGTTATCAGGGCGGCCCGCGGAAACCTTAGACGGGCATGGTTCACGTCGAGGTCTCCTCGTAAAGAAGCTCCAGGGCCACCTGTACCACGCGTCTTTCGTTCGGATAAGCAAGTTTGGTCGCCGCGGCGTGCAACGGAAGCCAGTCGGCTAGTTCGGCTTCCTGATCCGGGTCATTTTCGACCGTTATTTTTCCATCTACGTACTCGAAAAGAAAATGGTGCACTGTCTTATGGATACGAAAACGAGGGCTAGAGAACCAGTAGTCGATGGTGCAGAGGTGCTGGATGGGTTCTCCAAAAACCCCCGCTTCTTCCTCTATTTCACGCTGGGCTGCTTCCACTGCGGCCTCGCCCGCCTCCAAATGACCCTTGGGAAGGCACCATTCCAGTTTTCCGTTGCGCCCGCGTCTAGCGATGACTGCCACGTAGGGCGTGCCGTCCTCCACTTTCACGCACAGGCCGCCAGCGGAGGTCTCTTTGCGTACCGGCAGGCGAAAACGCACCCAGTTGCGAGTACTGACGCGCGTTCGCGGGGGACGGGGGATCCCCGGCCTAGGGGCGCGGTCGTGGGTGGTCATGTTCACAGCTTAGGTCGTCGGCTCGGAATTCTCCGCAATTGGTCTTCTTGTCGTGGCAATCTGGTGGCATGATTATAGGTCGCGGCTGGGGACTGAGGCCGTCTTACCGGAGAATAGGGCACGAAGATTGACTGGACGCAGTTGGGACCTTGTGGGCGCAGAGGATGTGCCGACTTTACTTGCTAATGGACACCGAACGCTCCGGAATTTGCCGGAGTCGCTAGTGCAGCTTGCAGAGATCTTTACGCAGAGTGGTTACGAATTGGCGTTGGTGGGCGGTCCCGTCCGAGATGCCTTTCTAGGTGTGGAGCCCAATGACTTTGATTTGACCACTAACGCTCTCCCCAATAAAACTGAGGAACTCCTTTCAAAGTGGGCTGATACCACCTGGGATGTTGGACGCGCGTTTGGCACCATAGGCGCTCGAAGAGGCGATCTGATGGTGGAAGTAACGACCTACCGTACCGAGGAGTATCAGGCATCCTCGCGCAAACCGGATGTGGAATACGGGCGCGACTTAGTCGGAGACTTGTCACGCCGTGACTTTACGGTCAACGCGATGGCGATGCGCCTGCCAGAAATGGTGCTGGTCGACCCGCACGACGGATTGGCAGATTTGGCGAGCGGCATTTTGAGAACGCCTGCGTCCCCAGAGCAGAGTTTTGAGGACGATCCACTGCGGATCATGCGGGCTGCTCGGTTTGCTGCCCAGCTGGGTATAGATGTCGACCATAAGACTATGCGGGCTATGGAGAAGCTTGCTTCCCGTTTGGATATTGTTTCTGCTGAGCGTGTCCGCGCCGAGTTGGAAAAGCTGATAACCAGTCCGTTTCCACGACGGGGTCTGGAGCTTATGACGTTCACCGGTGTGGCAGATCGGGTCCTTCCGGAACTGTCAGCGCTTGTTTCAACCCAGGACGAGCACGGTCGCCACAAGGATATCTACGAGCACACTCTCACCGTGCTGGACCAGGCAATCGCGCTGGAAACTGACGAGGAAGGCCCCGTTCCGGGCCCCGACTTCGCCCTGCGTTTCGCAGCCATAATGCACGATATTGGTAAACCCGCCACTCGCCGCTTCGAAAAAGGTGGGGTTACGTTTCATCACCACGAGGTCGTTGGTGCGAAAATGACACGCAGAAGGATGAAGGCACTTCGCTTTGACAAGAAGACCATTGAGGCGGTCACCCACCTTGTTGCCATCCATCAGCGTTTCCATGGTTATGGAGAGCAGTCGTGGTCGGATGCGGCGGTACGTCGATACGTGACCGACGCCGGTGATCAGCTAGAACGTTTGCACCGTCTGACCCGGGCCGACTGCACCACGCGGAATCAGAGGAAGGCCAACTACCTGCGGGCAGCGTACGACGACCTGGAACAGCGAATAACCCAATTGGCAAAGAAAGAGGAGTTGCAGGCTATACGGCCGGAGTTGGACGGCCAGCAAATTATGGAGCTCCTAGAGCTACGGCCGGGACCCGAAGTGGGCAAGGCGTACAAGTACCTTCTGCAACTCCGTATGGATGAGGGGCCTCTTGGCGAGGAAGAAGCTAAGACACGGCTGCTTGCCTGGTGGGCGGATCAGGCGGAACAGTAGGCGCGGGACTCAGTCCGGGTCTGAGGGGTCGAGCGGGGCGTGATGGTCAAGCATGCTGACCCCCCGCTTCCAGAAGCCCTCGGCCTGGACTTGCTCTTTAGGAAGCTGGAGTTCCCTGCGGAGATAGCGGCGCAAAGGGATGATGGTAGTGGCTTCCCCGGCCAGGTACGCGAACGTACCGTCGTCAAATGGTAATGTTCGGAGGAAATCTTCCCGCGCCGTCTCCCTTTCTTCGCCGTAGAACCAGTGGAACTTCCGCTCCTTAGTCGGGGGCAGTCTCCACTGCTCGAAGTAGCCCTCAAGGCTGGGATCAGCGACGGACAGCAGTACCGTTGTGGGGACAGACCCCAGCGCATCCAACCAGCGGACCAATGCGGGTAGGGCTGTCTCATCACCTCCTAGAACTGCCGAGGTGATGCCCAGCGGTGCTGGCTGTGATCGCCCCGGACCTCCCATTCCGAGCTGGTCTCCTTCTTTGGCATGGGCGGCCCAGCGGGCCGCAGGACCCGTGTCGCCGTGCAATACGAAGTCGATGTCAAGAGTGCGCTGCTGAGCCTGGTAGTTCAGTGGGGTGTAATCCCTGACGGGAGTCACGGCTGTGACACCCAAACGCAACCCGGCTTGGCGCCCCACCTGGGGTAGGAGGAGTTCCCCGGTTGTGGGATCTGGGAAGAAGAGTCGCACGTGGTCTGAGGGGCCGGATGCGTTGAACCCGTCCAGGTCAGCTCCGGAAAGCGTAAGGCGAACCATGGAGTCTCCGATGGGTTTCTTCCAAGAAACCTGAAGCTTGCGGACCTTTTTCTGGTTCACGATTGACGGCTGAGGGACAATTGGTGACATTATCTTCCTTCCGGCACCGCGCCCCAGTTGGACGCGGAATCCACGCTCCCAGCAGCGTATCAACACCAACATCCGGACCTTAGTCACGACCGTAAGAAGACGGGCGAACATCGACTGTCACCGCAGGCTCCTTGTCTGTCGGGAGTGTCCCGTTTCTTCGGCACACCGTTGCCGAAAAGTCTGGGAAGCCGGAGGGAACTGGACGCCGTGGGAAGTCGAGCATCCCGGATTGTGGGGGACACCGGCCAAGATGGGTGTTTTTATTCCGAGGTTTCGGTTGAGGCGACGTGGAAAAGTCGGCATCTCAAAAATGGCGGCAATCTCGATAATGCTGTCCGCAAGCGCAGTGAGTAAGAAAGAAGGGTCCCCGATCGGAAAACATGTCCCGGATCGGGGACCCTTCATCTGCGTGCGCGAGGGGGGAGTTGAACCCCCATGCCCTCACGGGCACACGGACCTGAAC
>CAYFRG010000022.1:0-26197 GCA_964345535.1 uncultured Actinomyces sp.
CCGCCCCACCCCGTACGGTGGCCGCCCCCAACATGACATCGCCTGTCCACCCCCGAAGCCCGCCCCCAACCAGGCACCAACCGCCCCGAACCGTCCACAGACACTCGCAGCAGCTCTCTCCACAGGAAGACAACAGCTTCGTTGCCGGACTGCACGCAAATACGCACAATCGCAGGCATGGGAGCAATGGTTCAGTGGGTCCAGAAACGGATGCGATACTCGACACGTAAGAACAGGATCGAGCTGCCCAGACTGCTAGGCCAGGAACCCAGTCGGATGCTCGTCCAGATTATGCGTGGGGCTTATCTTGACGTGACAGACGCGCCCGCTGACACGAGCCGGTGGCTCGCACGCCGGATAGTAACGATCGCCCGAGCTTTTGCTCTGGCGTCTCAGGTAAACCAAGCGAGCTCGTTGCTATTCACCGGAGAGTGCGCCGGAATGATTCGCGGAATCGCAGTGAGGTCAAGCACCCCGGACATTCTCTACCGGCTAGCGGGGCCAAGAAAGCACAAGAGAAGACTTCCGCCGGTCATGCTGAACGGCATGAAGATTCCTGCGGTGCAGGCATTACATGTCACGGGTGGCATGAGTGTCAGACCCAGCGAGTTCCTCCAGATAGGAACACTGCGGCTGGCTGCCAGTGTCGTGATGATAGCGGACAGTGCCCGCCGCGAACACAGAGAGCAGGCGTTTGTTCTAGCCTGTATGACGCTGACCCGGGAAACCAGCTTCGACAAGTTCGCGCCGACGTTGGCCCTCAGAAAAACTCAAGAAATCCGGGTCTCCTGGATGGAAAGAGCCAAGGAGATTAGAGGACGCCGAGCATACAGGGTTTTAGTAGCGGTGCTCCTGAGCATGCGTACAGGCATCGACTCTCCGTTAGAGGCGATGGTTCTTTGGGCACTGACCTGCTTGCTGCCCAAACACGTTGCTGAAAAGCTCACTAATCAGCAGGAAGTGGTGACCGCTCGCGGCGACCTCTACTTCTTGGATTTCGCGCTCCCCGCAAGAAAGTTTGCCTGGGAAGCCGACGGCAGGGTGAAGTATGGGGGCGGACTTCAAGCTTCAGAGGCATACAAGTCCAAGCACACAAACAGGCACCAAGATCTGATGGACGCGGGGTGGACCATCAGAAGGCTCACGTTCGACGATGTCTCTGGACCTGATTCCTTGGATCGGGTCCATGGACACTTGGAAAGGATGGGCTTGGTGCCCGAAACTAGCAAGCCCAGGCCGCGGGGCAACCTTTTCCAACCGCGATCGTCAGAGTACCTTCAGCAAGTCCGAAGGTGAGCCTGCGTGCTGCTTAGGCTTCGCCTTCTTCCTGTGCCTTTTTGGGCTTTGCATCAACCCCGGCCTCTTTGCGCTGCTGCGCGGTGATCGGAGCGGGAGCGCCGGTTAGCGGATCAAAGCCGCCGCCTGACTTAGGGAAGGCAATGGCGTCGCGGATCGAATCAGTGTGAGCGAGCAGCGAAACGATCCTGTCCCAACCGAAGGCGATGCCACCGTGCGGAGGAGCTCCGTACTGGAAAGCGTCCAGGAGGAATCCGAACTGTTCATCAGCTTCTTCCTTCCCGATACCCATGATCTTAAAGACGCGCTCCTGCATGTCTCTGCGATGGATACGCACCGAGCCTCCCCCGATTTCGTTACCGTTGCAGACGATGTCGTAGGCGGATGCTAGGGCCTCGCCGGGATTCTGATCGAAAGTGTCAGCCCACTCCGGTTTCGGCGCGGTGAATGCGTGGTGCACGGCCGTCCAAGCCCCGTCTCCGACAGCTACGTCGCCCTCATCTTCGGCCTCCGCTGTTGGCTTGAACAGGGGGGCATCAACGACCCACACAAAAGCCCATGCCTCCGGGTCGATCAAGTCACAACGCTGCGCGATTTCCAAGCGGGCGGCGCCAAGGAGCGCGCGGGCTGCGGTCGGCGTGCCCGCGGCAAAGAATATTGCGTCACCTGGTTCTGCCCCAACAGCATCCGCCAGGCCAGCTGTTTCCGTAGGCGACAGGTTCTTAGCGACGGGTCCCGCCAATGTGCCGTCCTCTTTGATAGTCACGTAGGCCAATCCCTTGGCTCCCCGTGACCGCGCCCAATCCTGCCATTTGTCGAATGCGCGCCGAGGTTGAGACGCCCCCCCGGGCATAACGACAGCGCCAACGTACGGCGCTTGGAACACGCGGAACGAGGTCTCAGCGAAGTAGTCGGTCAGGTCAGTTAGCTCGTAGCCGAACCGTAGGTCCGGCTTATCAGATCCAAAACGGGCCATGGCCTCCGCAAAAGGCATACGGGCAATGGGCGTCTCAATCTGGTATCCGGCGGCTTCCCAAACAGCCTTCAAGACATCCTCGGCCACTGCGATCACATCGTCCTGCTCCACGAAACTCATCTCGATGTCTAGCTGCGTGAACTCAGGCTGGCGGTCAGCGCGGAAGTCCTCGTCGCGGTAGCAGCGCGCCAGCTGGAAGTAGCGTTCCATGCCAGCCACCATCAGCAGCTGCTTGAACAGCTGGGGCGACTGGGGCAGCGCGTACCAAGATCCGGGCGCCAGGCGGGCCGGAACCAGAAAATCTCTGGCTCCTTCAGGAGTCGACTGGGTCAGGGTCGGCGTTTCCACTTCAACGAAGTCGTGTTCGTACAGTACGTCGCGCGCGGCGCGGCTGACCTTAGAGCGTAGTCTCAAAGGGTTCTGTGCGGCAGGCCGACGCAGATCCAAGTATCGGTATTTGAGTCGGACTTCCTCACCGGCAGAAGTGGCGTCCTCATGGGTCGAAACCTGGAACGGAAGTGGGGCCGAGGTGTTCAAGACCTTGACGTCATCGCCGAGCACCTCGATGTAGCCGGTGGAGAGCTCGGGGTTCTCGTTTCCATCCGGCCGTTTGGCGACTTCACCCGTAACCTGGATGACGTATTCACTGCGAAGCTCATGTGCGACGGATTCGTCACGGACGACGACCTGGGCCACTCCGGTGGCGTCTCTGAGGTCGACAAATACCACGCCCCCATGGTCCCGACGCCGGTCAACCCACCCGGTTAGGGTGACAGTATCTCCGATACGATCGGTTCCAAGCTGGTCCACAGTGTCAGTTCGCAGCACCGACGGTTCCTCCTCTTTTGACAAGCAGCACCAAAAACGCGGCTACTTCGTAGGCCCGAGTTTACGCGCTTTCGGACCTATGCCGGGCAATCCGCCCAGGAAGGAAGCGTAGCGTAACGGATCTCACCCGATGCTAAACGGCAGGTTGCCGCCGTTTACCGGCTAGGCTGAGACCGGCCTTTGCAAGCATTCCGAGGCCATCCATTGACTTTCAGAAAGGCCATCGTGCCGACTCCAGACAGTTCCTCCTTCGCAGACTTGGGTTTAAGTCCTGACACCCTCCAAATCCTCGGTGACCTGAGCTTCGTGACCCCGACCGCAATTCAGGAATCTGCCATACCTGAGCTCCTAGCCGGTCGTGACGTCGTCGGCATAGCGCAGACAGGCACTGGGAAGACCGCGGCTTTCGGGCTTCCGATCCTAGAGGGGATTGACCCGGGTCTGCATGAAGTCCAGGCACTGATCCTGGCCCCTACCCGTGAGCTCGCGCTACAGACCGCGCAGTCCATGGAGCAGTTTGGCCGACAGGAAGGTCAGGTGGTCGCGGTCTACGGTGGTGCCCCCTACGGTCCACAGTTGCAGGCGCTGCGCCGCGGCGCCCAGATCGTTGTCGGTACCCCCGGGCGGATAATCGACCTGATCGAAAAAAAGAACGCGCTAGACCTCGGTTCTTGCCGGTTCTTCGTTTTGGATGAGGCCGACGAAATGCTGCGAATGGGTTTTGCGGAGGACGTGGAAGTCATAGCCTCGGCTCTCCCCGCTGAACGCCTCACTGCGCTTTTCTCCGCAACCATGCCGAAGGCAATCGAACGGGTGGCTGAGACCCACCTTTCGGACCCGGTCCGTGTTGAGGTGACCACCTCGGCTTCCACGGTGGATACCATCCACCAAACCTACGCGATCGTGCCACCCAAGTACCGGTTCGAGGCACTAACCAGAGTCTTAGCCGTGCGCGACGGAGGCGCCACCATTGTGTTCGTCAAGACCCGGCAGGACGCCGAAGAAGTCTCTCTGGACCTGGCTGGTGAAGGTTTCCGCGCAGCTGGAATCTCGGGAGACGTCGTGCAGGCGGACCGGGAACGCTTAGTTGAACGCTTACGGGCAGGGACCCTTGACGTTTTGGTGGCGACCGACGTTGCCGCTCGCGGGCTTGACGTTGACCGTATTGGGCTGGTGGTCAACTACGAGGTTCCCCGAGAGCGTGAGGCGTACGTGCACCGGATTGGACGCACCGGCAGGGCTGGAAGAGAGGGTGAGTCTCTCACCTTCTTCGGTCCCCGCGATCGTTACCAGCTCCGTCAAATCGAGCGCCTTACTGGGGAACGCATGGAGGAAGTGCATATCCCCACGCGCTCAGAAGTCCTCCAGGTTCTAGCAGGTCGCAAACTTGCTGCGCTCCCCATAGTGGACGATGCAGAATCCCAAGAGATCCTGCAGTCAGCCTTAAACGAGCAGTTGGAAACCGGAGTATCCCTCCATGACCTGGCACTGAGACTTCTTGCTGAGCTGGTAGGAGTGGGTGCTGAATCCCCCAGAACTCCGGGGCATGCAGCCGATGCGGAACTCGACGGGTCGGGCCATTTTCTTTCCGCGCAGTTCTCGGGTCCAAAGGAAAAGAAGCGCAAGAACCGGGACGAACGCCACGCACACAGGGGACGCCCCGGGAGTCAGGCCGTCGCTTTCGACCACCGCTATCGGGTAGAGGTTGGCAGGAAAGACGGGGTCACACCCGGTGCCATTGTCGGGGCAATAGCTGGCGAAGGGGGCCTGAGCGGATCGAACATTGGCCACATCAACATTTTCCCGTCGTTCTCTCTGGTTGAACTATCGGAGGGGTTGTCCTCACACCAGGTTAGCCGCATCGGGCGCGCAACCATCCGGGGTCGAAAGCTGCGGATAAGCGCGGACTCAGGCCCGCGCCCGCGTGCTCGCGGTGGGAAGAAACGCGACTTCAAAGATAAGCGCCGCTAGCTAGCGCTCGAGAGCCCTCAAAACGTAGGGGTTCGTTTCTAGTTCTCTTGACCAAACGGTCCGTGGACCGTGGCCAGGAAGAAGCACTGTCTGCGGATCAAGCGCCGCTGCCAGTGTCCGAAGAGTCTCGTTCATGACACCGTCGTCTCCGCCAGGCAGATCCGTGCGCCCAATGCTTCCCGCGAAGACCGCGTCTCCGGAGAACGCGATGGGGGCCTCGAGAACTAATCCATCAACCCTAGGCTGCCCCGCCACCAAGACCACGGATGACCCGAGAGAATGCCCGGGGGCTGGGACCAGATGAACCGCGATGCCCGGCAACGCCTGCCAGGAGTCAACGGGGGCATCCGTCACTGTCGTCGGGCAGACCCATTCTCCACCAAGTTCCGGAACCTGGGACAAACCCAGTTTTCCCATCGGGTCGGTCAACCAATCAAAGTCGGGTGCAGGCAGATAGACGGGGGCGGGTTCAGGTCCATCCGACAGGCTAGCAACCGCCGAAGCCTCCCAGGTGTGGTCGGGGTGTCCATGAGTGAGCAAAACGGCGCCCACACGCTTTCCAATTTCCTGGAGGCGAGACTCGACGGCTGCGGCAGCCCCCAATCCCGGGTCAACGACTAGCGCTAAAGGTTCTTCCTCAGCGTAGACCAGGTACGCATTAGCACCGAATAACTCGGTCGGAATCGTCTCTATCTGCACTTGGTTAGCCGATGTTCTTCTGAACCTGATCGAGCCAGGCCTGCTTTGTCGCTAAGGCATCCGAAATGTCACCGGCTAGCTTCTCATCGCCTGCGGCATTTGCGGCGTCCAGTTGCGCCTGGAGTTCTGAAATGGACTCCTGAAGCTGGGAGAACATGCCGACAGCCCGTGCCTGGGTCTCCGGGTTGGACCGTTCCCATTCCTTTTGCTCAGCATCGCGCAGAGCGTTCTCTACGGCACGGAGGCGCTGTTCCACTCTGGCACCATCACGGTTAGGGAGCCTGCCTGCTTCTTCCCACCTGTCTTGGATTCCCCGCAACGCTTCCTTGGTTGCGGCAATGTCCTTGACCGGAAGCAACGCCTCAGCTTCCTCTACCAGGGCTACCTTGACCTGCATGTCAGCAGCAAACTTGGCGTCATTTTCAAGGTCGTGGGCCCGGCGCCTGTCAAAAAAGACCTGCTGTGCGCCGCGGAACCGTGCCCACAGCGCGTCATCGATTTTCCGGGGGGCTCTTCCCGCGCGGCGCCACTGGTCCATCAGATCCCGGTACTTGCCCGAGGTCGGGCCCCAGTCGTCCGAATCCTGGAGTGTCTCAGCCTCCGCAATTAGCCTTTCCTTCGTTTTCTTAGCTTCGTTTTGGCTCTCGTCTAGAGCTGCAAAAAACTGGCGGCGGTTACGGTCAAACAGTGTTCGAGCGGCCGAAAAACGCTTCCACAGACCATCTTCAGCTGATTTATCCAACCGCGGACCGCGACGTTGCTGTTCTTTCCACTCGTCCAACAGGGAGCGCAGTTCCTGGCCTGAGTTCTTCCACTGGGTGCGTTCCGGATCCTGCCCGGCAATCTTTTCAGCACCCTCAACGATCAGGGTACGGCTAGCAAGCGCGTCTTCCTTGGCTTGGGCCCGTTCAACGGTGATCTGAGCCTTTCGTTCCTCAGCGGCAGTGGCAAGGGCGGCGACGCGATCCCGTAATGCGCCGATGTCCCCCACAACCGCAGGCTCGACAAGCTGCTCCTGTAGCAGCTTCAGCGTCGAGTCGATGTCGCGGGCCGACAAGCTGGGCAACCTGGCTTGGAAGAGGTTAATGTTGGCCTCTAGATCCTGGTAGCGCCTGACGTAGAGAGCGTAGGGGTCTTCCGGCACCCCATCGGGGTACCCCCCAATCATGCGCTCTCCCTCACCGTCACGCACCCACACGTTTCCGTCGGCATCTACGCGACCGAAAGATTGGGGTCCGGGCGTTCCTGTGGGTTTCTTACCAGCAAAGTTAGCGGGGGAAGACGAGGAAGAAGTCACGGTAATCCTTCGCGGATAGGGCTGCGCGGCAGCCGCGGCGGTGAGCGCAGCCATGTAGCTACGCAGCAGTCCTCATCAGTCTAACCAATGTCGGCCGCATTCCCGAAACTATTCACCACCGTCGATCTTTACACTGGGGCCAATGCGGCGACCAGCTTCGAACACTCCTTCGACTCGACGCAAGCCCCCGAGCACCGACTCCAGGTAGCCGATCCCTGGGAGTTCGAAAGAGAATCGGGCGGTCGCCACCTGTTCCCCACTCGTAGCCATCGTCCCACTCAGGATGTCAATCTTATGATCGCTCAGTACTTGGCTCAGGTCGTTCAGTAGCCCGGCTCGATTCAGTGCTTTGATCTCAACCTCGACCAGGAACTGACCGCCAGCGTGGTCTTCGGACCACGCCACGCTTATGAAACGTTCTGGTTTGCGCTCCAGCAGGTGCTGCGCGTTTGCGCAGTCTCTCCTGTGCACGGACACGCCTGAGCCGCGGGTGATGAATCCCACTATGTCGTCTCCCGGGACCGGCATGCAGCAGCGGGACAGCTTGACCCAAACGTCGTTGGGGTTCATCCCGTCAACGGTTATTGCGATGTCCCCTGAGCTAGCGGAGGGGCGGGCTGGCGGTGCGTGCGGAATGACCGCTTCTGCCAGGGTTTCTTCGGTCCCAGCGTCCCCTCCTAGAATTTCGAGGAGTCTGGTCACCACGTTCTGGGCTGAGACGTGGTTCTCGCCGACTGCTGCGTACAGTGCGGAGACGTCGTTGTAACCCATTGCAGTGCCCACAGAATTCAAGGAATCGTGCGTCATCAGACGCTGAAGCGGCAGGTTCTGTTTACGGATGGCCTTGGCCATGTGAGATTTGCCCAGCTCAATGGCTTCTTCGCGGCGCTCCTTGGAGAACCAATTTTTGATTTTTGACCGGGCACGAGGAGAACTGACGAACTCCAGCCATCCCCTGGATGGACCCGCGTTGGGTGCCTGGGTCGTTATTGCTTCCACCGTATCTCCGGATTCGAGCACCGTGTCAAGAGAAACCAGCTTGCCGTTAACACGGGCCCCGACGGTGTGGTGTCCTACTTCCGTATGTACCGCATAGGCGAAGTCCACAGGTGTCGATTGAGGTGGGAGGACGATCACCTGACCCCTGGGAGTGAACACGTATACTTCGTCTCCCGCTATCTCGAAGCGCAGAGAATCGAGGAATTCTTCAGGATCCCCGGTTTCGCGTTCCATCTCTACCAGGGCTTTGAGCCAGTTCATCTGCTCTTTGGCCGTCATCTTATCGCCCGCATCACCCCCGCTGGGGTCCTGCTTGTACCGCCAGTGGGCTGCGACGCCATATTCGGCCCGGTCATGCATCTCAAAAGTGCGAATCTGCACTTCTACCGGTCGCCCCTCCGGTCCGACTACCGTCGTGTGGAGGGATTGGTAAAGGTTGAACTTGGGCATCGCAATGTAGTCTTTGAATCGTCCGGGGATCGGATTCCACCGTGAATGGATCGCGCCGAGTACTGCGTAACAGTCCTTGATTGATTCGACCAGTACCCGGACTGCAACCAGATCGTAAATCTCGTCGAAAGCCTTCCCACGCACCACCATCTTTTGATAGATGGAGTAGTGATGCTTCGGGCGCCCGGATACGACACCGCGAATCCGCGACCTGCGTAGGTCCTCTTCAATGTCCCCGACAACGAGTGCCAGATAGCTGTCGCGCTTGGGAGCCCGCTCTGCCACGAGGGCATCTATCTCCTCGTACACCTCGGGGTACAGCGCTCCGAACGAAAGTTCTTCAAGCTCCCATTTGATCGTGTTCATTCCCAAGCGGTGTGCTAGCGGAGCATATATTTCCAATGTCTCTTGAGCTTTGGACGCTGCAGAGGCGGCGCCCACATGCTTCCACGTACGTGCGTTATGCAGCCGATCCCCGAGTTTGATGAGAAGCACACGTATGTCCTTGCTCATAGCAACGAGCATCTTGCGGAGGGTCTCCGACTGCGCCGAGGCGCCATAGCGGATCTTGTCCAACTTAGTTACCCCGTCAACCAGGGCGGCTATTTCCGGGCCGAAGTCCGCGGATAGCTCCTCCACCGTATAGTCCGTGTCCTCTACTGTGTCGTGCAGCAAAGCGGCAACCAGGGTGGGCGGAGTCATTCCCAACTCAGCCAAAATTGTGGCAACGGCTACCGGGTGGGTGATGTATGGTTCTCCCGACTTGCGCATCTGGCCGCGATGTTGCAACTCGGCGACTTCGTAGGCTTTTTCAATGCCAGATGTATCGGCCCGGGGGTGGTGCGCCTTAACAGCGCGAATCAACGGCTCTATGGCAGGATGCACCTCTCGGCTGCGAGACCCGAACCATGACAATCCAGAGCGCACGAATGAACCAGCCCCAGCGGGTCGGTCATCAGTTGGGATCCGGCTACCGTTCATCCCCCAATAATACGCGCAAACACTACTGGGTTCCGTAATATCGGATCAACGGGGGCGCGGCCTTAGTTTTCGTGGACCTCAACAGCAGAGGCAAACGGTATTCCCTGGACTGCGTCTTGACCGCCCAGATCGACCAGTTCCAGAAGAACCGCGATCTCTACGACGCTGGCCCCACAGGCTTCCATCAGGTCGACGGAAGCACGAGCTGTACCCCCCGTCGCCAGAACGTCGTCCAGAATCAGAACACGGGTCCCTGCAGGTACTGACTCCGGCTGCACTTCCAGACGCGCACTGCCGTACTCCAGGTCGTAGTCCACACCTATTACGGGGCCGGGCAGCTTGCCGGCCTTTCGCACGGCGATCATTCCAATGCCCAGCCTCGTAGCCAAAGGCGCCGCCAAGATGAAGCCTCGGGACTCAAGCCCCGCAACCATATCCACGCGACCCCTGTAGCGGTCCGCCAAAATATCCATCATCTCCGCGAAGGCCAGACCATTCGCGAAGAGCGGCGTGACGTCCCTAAAAAGTACGCCTTCTGATGGAAAATTCGGAACAAGACGCAGGTTTGTCTCTACGATGTCAGCGATCCGAGCACCCAGGTTGTCGGCCATTATCAGCGACGCTTCTTTCGTTTAGGCTGAGCAGCATTGCTCAACCGCTTGCCGGGGACAGTGGGAGCCACAATGATCTCTGCAGCGTCTTCCATTCCCTGAATTTCAACTCCTGAAGCCGCACGCTTGGCAAGAATGCGCTCCGTATGTTCTTTAGTCTTTACCTTTGCACCCTCGATGGTCGCCAGCGCCGGAGAAGCCACGAATATGGACGATATCGCACCTACGGTCAGGCCAACGAACAGGGCTAAGGAAATGTCTGTAAGAGTGCCCGCCCCCAGCACGAATGATCCGATGAACAAGATCGAAGCTATCGGTAGGATCGCGACGACGGACGTATTTATGGAACGCACCAGGGTCTGGTTGACTCCAAGGTTGACCAGCTCGCTGAACGTGTAGCGTTCCTGGTCCAAGTAACCCTTGGTAACCTCGCGAACCTTGTCGAACACCACAACGGTATCGTACAGAGAGTATCCAAGAATAGTCAGGAAGCCGATGACAGTGGCAGGCGAGACTTCAACCTGGGTCAGCGAGAAGAATCCGACCGTTACCAGCAGGTCATTCAGCAGTGACAGCATTGCGGCCGCAGACATTGCCCAGGAACGGAAATAGATCGTCATCAGAGCGGCGACTAGGACGACGAATATGACGATGGACTGTAGTGCCTTCTTGGTTACGTCTTGTCCCCAAGTTGCGCCGACAGAGTTCGTCTGAACATCCTCGAGCGGCACATCGTATGCTTCTGCCAGCTCCGAGCGGATCTTCGTCATCTCGTTGCTCTCTAGGGGAGCTGTTTGCGCACGCACGCCACTGGAGCCCAAGCTTGTAGCGCGAGTATTCTCTACGAGGCCATTCTCTTTCAGTACCCCCTCAGCAAGTTGCGGAGTTGGGTCTGCAGCCTGGCTGACGATGAACTGTGTGCCGCCAGTGAACTCGATCGACGGGTTCAGTCCGCGGAAACCGACCAGGAGAATGGAAAGCAGCATCAGCCCGGCAGCAATAGACAGGTACAGTTTGCCCCGCCCAGCTATGTTGTAGGACCGCTTGCCCGAATATAGTTCGTTGCCCCACTGGGAATAGCTAATCATTGATCTTCTCCCTTGCTGGTGCCTGCTTCCACGTCCGCTAGTGCCATCTCGGCAGCACGGCGACGCTCCGCGATCGAACCCCCGGGTTTGCTCGAGGACTTGGCGGCGGCCTCTGGAACGTGACGCACTGTTCCCCGACCTGCGTACACGGCACCGGATTTAGCACCCAGGTGCTCCGGGTCAAGACCCGACCACTTATGGCCTTCCCCGAAGAACCGTGTTCGCATCAGCAGCCCCATGATCGGGTGAGTAAACATGAAGATAACGATCAGGTCAACGATCGTGGTCAAGCCCAGGGTGAAGGCGAAGCCTTGCACCCCACCGACCGCCAAAACGTAAAGCACTGTCGCGGCGACCAGGTTGACAGCATCCGAGATCAGGATGGTGCGCCTAGCTCTGCGCCAGCCGCCCTCCACTGCCGACGAAAGGGGTACGCCATCGCGAACCTCGTCCCTGATTCTCTCGAAGTACACGATGAAAGAGTCAGCGGTAATGCCGATAGCAATGATTAGGCCCGTCACGCCCGGCAGGGACAGACGGTACCCGATGGTCCACGACAGCAGGGTGATAGCCAGGTAGGTGATAATCGCAGCTACTAGCAGGGATCCGGCTGAGACGATTGACAGACCTCGGTACTGCCAAATCATCCACAATACGACCAGCAGCAGTCCGATTAGGCCCGCGAATATTCCGGTCTGCAGGTGGTGGGTACCAAGAGTCGCGGAGATCTCTTGCTCGGACTGAACCTCAAAGTTGAGGGGCAGCGAGCCGAAACTGAGTTGGTTGGCCAGGGTGGCTGCCGAATTCGCGGTGAAGTTCCCTGAAATCTGAGCGTTGCCGTCAGGAATGACGGCGTTCATCGACGGTGCCGTAATGACGTTTCCGTCCAGCACGAACGCGAACCTATTCCTCGTCTCGTCTTCGCCCTGTAGCGCATAAAGTCGGGTGGAGACATCCCGGAAAATCTCTGCGCCTTCCTTATCGAATTCGATGTTCACGCCGACCTGCCCCGTGGACTGTCCCGTCTGCGAGTAGATCATTCCGGAGCTGGCACCGGCCACGTGGATGCCCTCGATCTCGACGGGGCCCAGAATGTACTTCGCATCGCCTTCAGCAGAGCATGCTGCCAGTGGCAGCTCGGGATCGTCGACTTCATCTTGTAGAAGAGCGGAATCAGAAGTGCAGTCGAGCGTGAGGAAGTCGTAAAGCACCTGTTCTGTCACCCATACGGGATCTGAGGCGTCGGTGGGGTCAGTGGTCGGAGACTTAGAGAGAACGCCGTCGCCGTCCACGTCCGAAACTGCCTGGGCATATTCCTCAGCGGTCATCCCGGCGTATGCCTCTTCTTCTTCTGTTAGTTCGCCACTTTGCGCGGAAGCTGGCTCACCCAGAGGCGCCGGACCACCCACCTCTAAGACCGGGCGGAGACGCATGTTAGCCGAGGTGCGGATTAGGTCCAATGTTTGATCATCGGCCTTCCCGGGGATGGCTACGACAATATTGTCCTGTCCCAAGGTTGAAATTTCAGCCTCGGCCACACCGGAAGCGTCGATGCGTTGGCGAATAATATTAATCGCCTCGTTCATCGCGTCCTGATCAATGGTTGCCGTGGCGGCGGCCCCTTCCTGAAGCCTGGGCGTCAGGATGACCTGCGTACCACCCTCCAAGTCGAGTGCCAGTTTAGGAGCGTATGACGCTTCCTTCGTGAAGTGGAGGCCCACGAGCGCCCCTGCCCCGACCGCGATCATTACGACCAGAGTTATTAGGGCGCGCCAGGGGTTGTTCTTTTTTTCAGCCATTTCCTACCTTGGACAGTCCGAATTGCTCTCACTGCGTGGGAGAGTTAGTCGCGGTCGCTTTCTTCATCGTCGAAGTCAGGGAGATCCGCGAGGCTGCTCGCATCTGCGGGGATGTCCTCGGCCGTTATCTCTTCCACCACGTCTTCCGCGCCTGCGTCTGATTCGATTGTCAGAGAGTCGACCTCCTCTTCGTGCTCGAAAGGAAGGTCCCCCACCGACCGAATCACGCGCTTATCCCAGTACGTTTCTTCCCCGCTGGGGGTTTCCAAGATCACGACTTGACCGTCGGTGTCAATGTACCTGCCGAAAAACCCGATGCTGGTGTGCACCCACACGCCGGGGACAAGCTGCTCGCTGAGCGTGCGCTCATGCTCTGCCTGCTTCTTCTGCTGCGACTTCTTACTAAAAGACGTCAGCACCATAAAGGCCACGATCATAAGGCCCAGCATCAAGATCATTTCCACAGCAGAACACTCCCATTCTCACTTTTCCATGCGTAAGCAGTCTAGACCGTGCTATACGCAGCGCGAAATATCGCCCGGCTCATACTACGGATCTAACCTGGGAATCAGCCGAGTGCCGGAGGATATCCGCAGGATATCAACATAAAAACGCGGATTGGTGACCTGAGAGAGACTTCCTTCACACACGAGTGGTACAGCCCTACTCGAAGAGGGTTCCCTCGACTTTCCCAGTTTGAGGAGCTCCCAAATGCTCCCACGCCTTCTGCGTCGCAGTCCGACCCCGTGGGGTTCGCATCAGGAACCCCTCACGCACCAAGTAGGGTTCCGAGACGGTTTCTACTGTCTCAGCTTCTTCCCCCACCGTCATCGCCAGAGTTCCGAGTCCTACGGGCCCACCACCAAACCGGAAGCAGAGCGACTCCAAAACAGCGCGGTCCAGCCTGTCTAATCCAAGTTCGTCGACATCGAAAAGCCTCAATGCTGCATGCGCGTGCTCATAGGCGACGTCAGAATGGTCAGAAACCTGTGCATAGTCGGCGACCCTGCGCAGTAAACGGTTTGCAATTCGCGGAGTTCCCCTGGATCGGGAGGCAATCTCTTCGGCGGCCTCTGACGTGATGCGAACATCCATTAGTCGCGAGGACCTGTTGACAACACGCGTGAGCTCTGCGGAGTCGTAGTACTCCAAGTGTGCTGTGAACCCAAACCTGTCGCGGAGTGGGGCGGGAAGGAGCCCCGATCGGGTCGTTGCGCCAACGACCGTGAAACGAGGCAGCGTGAGCGGGATCGATGTGGCGCCCGGTCCCTTTCCTACAATAACATCTACGCGGAAGTCTTCCATCGCCAGGTAAAGCATCTCCTCAGCGGTGCGTGCCAAGCGGTGTATCTCGTCAATGAAGAGAATGTCCCCCTCCTGTAGCGAGGAGAGGATAGCCGCTAGGTCGCCGGCGTGCTGGATCACGGGCCCCGAAGTCAGTCGCAGGGACGCGCCCATCTCCTGGGCGACGATCATCGCCAACGTCGTCTTCCCTAGGCCCGGGGGCCCCACGAGCAAGATGTGGTCAGCGGCCTCTTCTCTCTGTCGCGCTGCCTCCAGAAGAACACCCATCTGCTGACGAACATTCGGCTGGCCAATGAACTCGTCCAACGTCTTCGGCCGCAGGGCTGCTTCCGCTGCACGTTCCGCGTCGATCAGTTCCCCTTGGATGACCGACTCTTCTGCCCCCAACTCCTCATCCACGGCCGCTCCCAAGCTGCTGGAGCGCAGCCCGCAGAAGAGAACTGGCGTCCCCGTATTCTACGCCTAGATTCTCCACGGTCTTTTCTGCAACGGATTTAGACCAGCCGAGCTGCTCCAGAGCGGCAGCAACTTCGTCTTTGAATGACGAGGCGGGACCCGGTCGTCCGTCCGCTTCATCGCCTGAGGGCGCGGCCAGTTTGCCCCCCAGTTCGAGCACCATTCGTTGCGCTGACTTCTTCCCAATTCCGGGAACGCGCTGGAGCGTAGGCAAATCGGCGCCCTCCACGGCTTCACGTAACTCGCTTGGGGTGAGGACCGAAAGCGTGGCGAGAGCTGTGCGGGGACCAATTCCGCTAACCCCCAGAAGGGTTTCAAAAGTGTCGCGGTCCGCAGCGGACGTAAACCCGTACAAAGTGAGTGCGTCGTCGCGAACCGCCAGGTGGGTACTAAGCACAACTTCCTGCCCAGCAACCACGATTTCTGAGATCGCTGAGGGTGGGACAAACAGCTTCATCCCCACGCCGCCAACGTCGACAACAACCCAATCCAGGCCGGTCTGTAGCACGGCCCCGCGTACCGAAGCGATCATCCCCCACCCTTTCGAACGCTTGTACGATACCAGACTTTTATTGCTGCTCTGTGATCACGGTCGGCGCGGGTCTACGGCTCCCTTTCTTCTAGAAGCAGCTACTGCCTGTGCCCACTGCTGCTGGGCCGCGGTCATCTGGCCGCGCGAAGAGACCCCGCCCGACTTGGTCACGTGGATGTTGCCGTCTTCGCGGGCACCCAACAAGCCGGTCCCCCTCCACGCATGGCATATGGCCACCGCCAAAGCGTCCGCTGCATCGGCCGGTCGGGGAACCTCTTTCAGCCCCAGTATGCGGGCCACCATGTGCTGCACCTGCTGCTTGTCGGCGGTCCCACTGCCGGTTATAGCTGCTTTCACCTCAGAAGGCGTATGCACGGCTAGCGGAAGCCCAAACTCTCCCACAATGGTCATTGCGGCGCCCATGACCTGCATGGTCGTCGAGACCGACTGCAGGTTGTCGTGGGCAAAAACTCGTTCAATCGCGACAATCTCAGGCGAGGCCTTCTCTACTGCTTCGCGTAGCTGCCGCGCAATATCGCGCAATCGGAAGTGAGCGGCAAGCGACGGGGAGGACCGGGCGACGTCCACTGAAACCAGCCGGGCACGTCGAGAGTTGTCAACGTCCACGACGCCTATGCCGCAGCGGGTCAGCCCCGGATCTATCCCCAGAACACGCATGCCACGAGCTAGTCGTCCGATTCTAACTCGGCCTGAACCTCAGGGCTGAGCGTCATGTTAGTGAACACGTTTTGCACGTCATCCGACTCTTCCAGAGAGTCAATCAGACGGAACACTTTCCGGGCGCCGTCGGCATCTAGCTCCACTTCCGTGGAAGCAACAAACTCCACCTCCGCAGAATCGTATTCGATCCCCGCTTCTTGGAGGGCCGTACGCACGGCTACAACCTCACTGGGGCCGGAGGTGACAACGAAGATCTCACCGAACTGCTCCACTTCCTCTGCACCGGCCTCAAGGACAGACTCCAAGATAGAGTCCTCATCAGTTCCCTGCGTTGGAACCTCCACGACCCCCCTGCGCTCGAAAAGATAAGACACAGAGCCCGGATCGGCCAGGTTGCCGTCGTTACGGGTGAATGCCACCCGAACTTCCGAGGCCGCTCGGTTGCGATTATCTGTCAGACACTCAACCAAAAAGGCTACTCCGCCGGGCCCGTAGCCTTCGTACATAATGGATTCCCAGTCGGACCCACCGGATTCAGCCCCGGAACCGCGTTTCACCGCGCGGTCTATGTTGTCAGCCGGAACCGAGTTGCGCTTCGCCTTCTGGATTGCGTCGTAAAGAGTTGGGTTCCCGGCGGGGTCTCCACCTCCGGTACGCGCAGCAACCTCAATGTTCTTAACCAGCCGCGCAAACAGCTTGCCGCGCTTCGCGTCAAGGGCTGCTTTCTTATGCTTAGTGGTTGCCCACTTGGAGTGACCTGCCATGAAGTTCCCGTGTTCCTTTCCGAAGACATACCCCCCGATTCTAGCAGCGGCGTCGCTCTTCGCTGACAGAATGTGGATGGAGCCCCCTGATTCCTCCGTCTAGTCGCTGTCCGAAACCTCGAACAAATTCCAGGCACTCCCATCCCAGCCGGTTGCCCACCTCTCCAGGAGCTGCGGGAGACACGCGGGGAATACCGTTTGGTCCTCCGCCAGAACTTGCAGTTCGGCGGCACTAAACCAGCCCCAGCTATCGACAAGCTTCCTCTCGCTGCTGGTGTGGGCGGAAGTATCGACCTCTGGCCGGATCCCGTCCAGATAGGCCAAGAAAAACTCTTCCTCTTGGCGTGCAAGCACGTTCGTGAACTGGAAATCCGCTACCCGGTGAACCGCAGGACCAAGCAGCTGCTTCGAAAGAAAAAGGAAGCCGGTCTCTTCGTGCAATTCTCTGGCTGCTCCCTGCCGGGCCGTTTCCCCGACTTGAAGACCGCCGCCCGGCGTGAACCACCACTGGTGGTCGGGATCGTCGCCGTCGTGCCCGTGGAATAGGAGCACGCTTCCCGCACCGTCGATGACAACGACGCGCGCGGCCTTTCGGAACGGAACGCCGTCACGGCCAGGCTGCCAGTCGTTTCCGAGCCGAGTCACTTCGCACCGGCTGAGGCGGCCGCTCCCCTGACCAGCTCCAAGGCGGCAAGCTCCTCCCTAGTCGCCACAGCATCCTGCAAATACTTTCGGTCCAACTCGACCCGTTCCTCCCGGTACCCGTACTTCGTCATCAGCTGCTGGTCCATAGCCACAAAGCCCAGGTCGCGCCGGAATTGACGCAGTAGCTTAGGGGCGGGTGCACCCAAGCGTCTAGCCCATTTGCGCGCGGTCTTTCGCGCGGCAGGATTCAGCACTAGCTGAACCTCAGATGGGCTTACCCACCCCGTCTCCACGTACGGGACCAGACCTTCAGCTACCGCGCGTGACAGTTTCCCGGACCATATGACCAGAGCTACCATCCAGGCAATGAAAAGAGGAAGCTCCAGCAGGAAGTACCAGACAATCCAGACGGCCCCTAGCGACGCGAGCCCGTTCCACAGCGCATGCACGGCAACTGCGCCACCGTAGCCAAGGAGCAGGCGCCACGTCCACCCCCACCATCCCTCCAAGCGGATTAGTGCCGCACCTGCGGCAAGTCCAACAAAGGATGTAGCCATGGGGTGTACGAAGGGACTCATGATTGCCCTTGCGAAGACGGTGAATCCGAAGACGGTGCTCCCCTCCTGCCAGGACTGCCAGAAGTACTCCAGGTTCTCCAAGTACGCGAAACCCGCGCCCACTAGGCCGGCCAGTGCCACGGCCCCGAGTGCCGAGGTAAGTCTGTGCCGGGCCAACACCAGGATCAGGATTACACCGAGCCCCTTGAATAGTTCTTCAGCTATTGGGGCCACGGCTACTGACGTCGCCAGGGTGGCCTTGTCCTCGCTGCCGCTGTATTTGAGGAGGTCAAGAAACAGAGTCGAATTGACCACGATAGCCCCCAGCGCGGCGATTCCACCTCCCCACGCAACTGCATAAATCTTGTACCTGCGGCCGATAGGCGCCCACCGGTCCAGCCAGCCAAGAAATGCCGCAACCGCCGTGAGCGGAACCAGTGCGACCAAGGCCAACTGGGCCCGCGAAAGAAGCGAGCTCCCCTCAGCGACAAGCACCGCTGCCAATGCGAACGAGACCGCAGTGAACACTCCCAGCAAGATCTCAGCCCTTGATGTCGACCAGAAGCTCGCCAGGCGCCCCTTAGCTCTGTGTTCCGGCGCAGAGGCAGCGGGGACCTCGACCATGGTTTCCAAGCCGACTATCCGAGTTCCCTCCTCGCGCCGAAGGTCGCTCTGAGCATGAAGGCGGTATTTGCGGCCCGGATCCGCCTGTTCCCGTCCGGTGCCAACCTTGGCTTCAGCCTCAGACATTGTCGTCCAGGTCTATGTATCTGGGCATGCGCGCAAATCCTGCCAACCTGAGGACACGGGCGCTTGGTCGTGACCGAAGCTTCTGGACCAGGCTCACGTCTTGGTTGTGGATTGTTCTTGCCACCTGAATCCGGTAGCGCACGTCGTCCAAGTCAGCCCAGATGAGAGCACCCAACTCATCATCCTCGCCGGCACGGGCCTCCGAAACATCGCGCAGTACCTCCGAAAGTTCGGACTCGATTGCATGGCGCGGCACCACGCCCGCTGCAAGGCTCTCCCCTGGAGGGAGGGACAGGGGCTCTTCAACCCGAGCCAACGCCGCGTTGGCGGCATCTAAGAGTTTGGCGGCATCGTCCGGGTCGAGAAAGCCCGACGTAGCCAACTGCACGCTACTGGCTGCTCGCCTAACAAGTGCCAGTGGGATAGCCTGCGCCGACTGGGCGACCCGGCGGTGAAGCCGATCGATTCGGACCGCCAGCGACCAGATATAAGCGACGACGACGATCAAAAAGAGCCCCAGGACCACCCATAACCAAGTCTGCATGCCTGATTCTCCTTACTTGCCGCCTCGCCCTAAACGCTCCGACAGATACTCGTATGCGGTACCTGTGTTCGGCGCGGTGCTGGGAGGGAGCACGGCCTGATAGACGGCTAAGATTTTCTCCGTAACCGTCGCCCAGTCGTAGATTTCGGACCGATCCTGCCCAGCTTTCGCCAACGCGCGGTTACCCGACCGATCCCGGAGCTGACCCAATAGTGCTTCTGCCAACGCGGCGCCGTCGCCCGTCCTGAAGAGGACGCCGGCTTCCCCACCGTCCAAGACCGCAGCGAAAGCGGCGATATCCGAGGCCACTACGGCCGTTCCCGCTGCCATGGCCTCGACTAGCACAATCCCAAATGATTCGCCTCCGAGTTGTGGGGCCACGTACACGGTGGCGCCCGCAAGGAGCGACGCCTTCTCCTCGTCTGTAATTTCACCGAGGACCTCGATCGACCCAGGGTGGGCGGCTAAGGCCTCTTCGAGAACGCCCGCGTCGCCTCGACCAGCTACTAGGAACCTTGTTCCGGGAAACTCTTCTAACACCGGCGCGATCGCTTCGGCGAACACGGGAAGCCCTTTGCGTGATTCATCCAGCCGCCCTAGAAACACTATGACGGGGCGCTCAGCGCTCTCTTCCCACTGGGGCAGTGTCTCGGCTTCGCGAAACACCCGCGTGTAGACCCCGTTTGGGATGATGACCGCATCGCCAGCATGGTGCTCAATGAGGGTCCTGCGGGCCTCCGATGACACCGCGATTCGGCCACTTATTTTCTCTAGGAATGGGTGCAGTATCCCGGCGGCCACCTGGCGCACGGCGGAGCGATCCATGGCGGCGTGAAAAGTGCCCACAACAGGACAGTCAGCATTCATTAGCGCCAGCAGACCCAAGGAGGGCGTCTCTGGTTCGTGGATGTGTACCACGTCGAAGTCCCCCTCAGAGAGCCACTTACGCGTTCGGGCTGCGGCAACAGGACCAAACGAAAGACGCGCGATGGAGCCATTGAAACGGATTGGAACGGCCCCACCCGTGGATACGAACCAGTCAGGCCCCGATTCATCGTCGCTGGGGGCTAACACTGAAACCTGATGTCCACGCCGAATGAGTTCCTCGGCAAGGTCCCGAATGTGGAACTGTACTCCCCCGGGAACGTCGAAGGAGTAGGGACATACAATACCGATTCTCACCGTTCCCCCTCCTTCTCCAAGTGTCGCGCCTCCGCTCGCGCCAGGCGCGCGGAATCAAGGTCGTCCACGTACAGTTTCTGCATCATATGCCAGTCAACCACTCCGGCTTGCATGACGGGGACGATCTGCTTCACCCACGCCCTGGTTAGTGCCTCGACTCGAGTTTCCCCCGCCTCGGGCTCAGGCACGGCGATCGGGTCCGTGAAATCGGCGCGGATCGTCCACCGACCACGGCTCTTTCTATAGCTAATGTGCCCCGCAATCAACGGGCGTCCCAATTTCAATGCCAGGGCTGCTGGACCAGCCGCAACCAGTGCCTCACCCGTCCCGAGCTCAACGCGTACGCCGGAACCAGAGATGTCCCTGTCAGCGAGAAGTGGAACTAGGACCGAGCGGCCACGCACCTGTTCTACGAGCTGGCGGAATACGCTTTCGCCCGGGCCGACACCGATAATTTCCATCCCCAAGGACTCGCGGAAAGACACGAACCCTTCAAAGAGCTCTGGGGGATCCAGCTTTTCCGCAACGGTGACGATGGTGCCGTAATTCTGGCAGAACCAGGCGCCGGCTAGGTCCCAGTTACCCGAGTGGGTCAGCGCTAGGACGACTGGGCCGTCCTCCATTAACTGCTTGGTCTGAGGTGCAGCGGGGTAAACGCAGCCAGCCCGCAAATACTCAGCGTCCCAGCCCGGGAGTGACAGTTGCTGCCCGAAAGTCCGAAAGTAAGAGGCTACCGCGTCTGAGACTTCACGCCTGCTTGGTGCGCGCCCAGTAAGCCTTGTCATGTTCTTACGGAGCTGGCGCACAGACCCCACGTTCGTGGCCGCCACTAGTCGGCCAATTCCCCCTGCGACCCAGTCAACCAAACGCGGAGGCAGCTTTGGGACCACCTTCCACGCCAAGACGAACAGGGAGTCAGTGTTCACGCCTTCAACAGCCCCTTCCGGACGACAAGGATCCGCTGGAGCGCGGTCACGCTCGACGCGAAAGCCACCCACACAAGCCCCGCTGCGTAAAACCAGGGGGACGCTCCCCAGCCGGTAATGAAAGCTCCTGTGAGCGCAATAATGAGGCGGTCAGTTCTTTCGGCAATTCCAACTTTTGCGACCACCCCCACGATTTCCGCCTTTGCCCGCACGTAGGGCACCACACCGATCGCAGTCATGCTGACGATCCCGGCAATAATCGCGGTGGTCCGCCAGGGTCCATCCATCATCCCGAATACGACCCAATATAGGAGCGATCCGAACACGAAGCCGTCAACTATTCGGTCCATCGTGGAATCTAGGAACTCCCCAAACTTGGTTGTTCCGCCGGTGCGCCTTGCCAGGATGCCGTCCACCGAGTCCATAAAGAGTACAACTCCAAGTGCGAGCGGTCCAGCGATCAGATGTCCCCTGGCGATCAGCGTCACCGCGAGCATGCTGTTTATGACGCTCCCCGCTACCGTCACCATGTTCGGTGTGACATGCAGCTTTTCCAGCAGTGCTGCCAGAGGATCAAATGCCATCTGTGCGAACGACCGGCCGTGGTTACCGAGCATCAGCGGCCTCCTGCTCCCACGCCTGTGCGAGCCTTAAACGCGTGTCGCCCAGGAGCTCTGGAAGAGCCTTCGTATGGGCGATGATTGGAAAAAAGTTCATGTCCCCGCCCCACCTGGGCACAATGTGCTGGTGCAAATGCCCGGCTACTCCGGCCCCCGAGACGGCTCCCTGGTTCATTCCGAGGTTGAACCCTTGAGCTCCCATGACAGAGCCGAGTACGTCCATGGCCCGGGCACTCAGTTCACCCAGTTCTGCGCGAGTCTGGGGAGAAATATCAGCGTAGCTTGCCACGTGTTCGTAGGGGCATACCAATAGGTGTCCCGAGTTGTAGGGATAAAGGTTGAGCACCACGTAGCACCGTTCACCCCGGTGAACTATGAGGCCATCCTGGTCCGTCCCGGCCGGGGCGGCACAAAACGGACAGTCGGGCTCAAGTGCCAGCTTCTTATGATCAGAATTGATGTACGCCATCCTGTGAGGCGTCCAAAGGCGATCGAAAGCGTCGGGCACGCCCACTAGGTCCCGCGCATCCTCAGCCTGTACGTCCGTCATCTACAGGTCGTCCGTGTTCTTCCGAGCGCGAATGTTTGCGAGGATTCGGTCTATAGCTTCTTGTTTGGGTACCCCATTTTCCTGCTTTCCATCACGGAAACGGAACGAGATGGCGCCAGCCTTTTCGTCCTCTTCCCCAGCGATCAGCACGAACGGAATCTTCTCCTTGGAAGCGTTACGGATCTTCTTACCGAACCGATCATCACTCTTGTCGACCTCAACCCTTATGCCCTCTGCACGTAGCTGGGCCGCAACTTCGTCGAGGTACGGTACGAACGCGTCTGCAACGGGAACGCAGCGAACCTGCACCGGAGCCAGCCACGCTGGGAATGCACCGGCATAGTGTTCCAGCAGGATTGCAAAGAAACGTTCGATGGAACCAAACAGGGCTCTGTGGATCATCACCGGGCGCTGTCGCGTCCCATCCGCAGCCTGGTATTCCAGGTCCAATCCTTCAGGCGTGTTGAAGTCCAACTGGATGGTAGACATCTGCCAGGTTCTGCCGATGGCGTCCCTGGCCTGCACGGAAATCTTGGGACCGTAGAACGCCGCACCGCCGGGATCTTCAACCAGTTCCAAGCCGGATTCCTCGGCGACCCTCCGTAACGTTGAAGTCGCCTCGTCCCAAATCTCGTCTGTCCCAAAATACTTTTCCGGGTCCTTTGTGGAAATCTCGAGGTAGAAATCCTCCAGCCCGTAATCCCTCAGCAGGTTGAGGACGAATTCGAGGACCGAAGTGATCTCCTCGCCCATCTCCTCACGAGTCGTGTAGATGTGGGCGTCGTCCTGCGTGAAACCACGCGCGCGCGTGAGACCGTGGACAACCCCTGACTTCTCGTAGCGGTATACGGTGCCGAACTCAAACAGGCGCATCGGCAGATCCCGGTAGGAGCGACCCTTAGAAGAGAATATGAGCGAGTGCATGGGGCAGTTCATCGGCTTCAGGTAGTAGTCGACCCCAGCTTTCTTCACCTCTCCCGTTGCCTCGTCAATCTCTTCATCAACGTGCAGGGGTGGGAACATCCCGTCCTTGTACCAGGCCAGGTGTCCCGACTTCTCAAAGAGCTGTCCTTTGGTGATGTGCGGCGAATACACGAAGTCGTAACCAGCGGCCAGGTGTTGACGACGCGCTAGTTCTTCCATCTCCATGCGCGTCGCCCCGCCTTTGGCGTGAAAGACCGCTAGGCCGGATCCGATCTCATCCGGGAAGCTGAACAGGTCTAGCTCATTGCCAAGGCGCCGGTGGTCACGTCGCTCGGCCTCAGCCATGCGTTCCTGGTATTCCCGCAACTCGGCTTTCGTCGGCCAGGCCGTGCCGTAGATACGCTGCAGCTGGGGGTTCTTTTCCGAACCCCTCCAGTACGCAGCGGCGGAGCGGGTCAGAGCAAAACCGTTGCCGATCAACTTTGTGCTGGGCAGGTGCGGGCCGCGGCAGAGATCCTTCCAGGCGACGTCACCGTTTCTGCGGACGTTGTCGTACATGGTGAGCTCCCCGTGACCAACCTCCACGGAGGAGCCATCGTCATCCGAGGCTCCGGACTTCGTTTGAACCAGTTCCAGCTTGTATGGCTGGTCAGCAAGCTCCTGAGAAGCTTCCTCCTCCGTGACAACCCTGCGAGCGAACGTCTGGCCTTCCTTGACTATGCGCGCCATCGCCTTCTCCAGAGCCTTGAGGTCCTCCGGAGTGAACGGCTGATCGACGCCGAAATCGTAATAGAAGCCATCCTCAATCGGGGGGCCAATCCCCAGATCAACCTCGGGGTTCACGTCCTGCACCGCCTGGGCCAAAACATGCGCCGCAGAGTGCCGCAGTATCTCCATTCCCTGGGGAGAATCCAGAAGGACAGCCTCCACTGAGGCCCCCTCTGGCAGCTCTCGGAAAAGGTCCAAGGCCTCGCCATCCACATTCATGGCAACAACTTCGCGACGCCCCCTGTAGAACTCTGTGCCTGTCGTACCCGGTTCGACCTGCTGTTCTTCACCGTCGATTGTTAGGGTAATCACCGCTTGGACCTCTTCTGTCATTTCATTTTTCTCCGCGCAGCACACTGCTCGGACCACCAGTTATCCTACCGGCATGGCGAGTCCGCCCGCGAACCTGCTTCCGCACTAGCGGCCGAAGGTCACCGCCTGGTCGGGCATGTACCTGCGGAACTTGCGGGCATAGTTGAGCTTTTGGAGGCGCGCCACAGCGCGCCTACTCTTCGAGGTTTCCAGAGGGGACTCCAATGGATCCACCATCTTGCCCTCTTCCGCCAGGGACTCTGCCTCAGCTACGAGGCCCCCGTCGGAAACAAACTGGCGCAGCAGCCGCATCGAAACTAAAGAGTAAAGCGCTGGGTCCGCCGCCACAACTGGCGCCTGCGGCCGGTCAAGGTACAGGTCCTCAACCATGACGCGCATCGGGTTCTGGCCCGCAGCGACAACATAGTAGGAGTTTCGTCCGATCCGCGGGTTGACCTCGAGGAAGTAGGGCGTGCCATCACGCGGGTCAACTTTCACGTCAAAGTTTGCGAACCCCGTGTAGTTTCCGGCTTCGAGAAGAGCGTCCCCCATTTTCCAGAGCTCTTCCTGCGGGCCGGTAATCATGGCAACGGGGTTTCCGATCAGTGTCGGCGAGGGATCCTGAAGCAGCACGTGAGCCGCGGAACGCAGCAGGATCTTTCCGTCTTTACCAACGTAGTACGTCAAAGAACGCATGCACGAGTCATCCCCGGGTATGTTCTCCTGCACCAGAAAGCGGTCCCTGAAGCCCGCGTGTTTCAGCGAGGACCAGAGATCTTCCAGCTCAACCGGGTCGTCGATGAACCAGATCTTCTTTTTCCCCTCGAAGGAAACCTGATCGTACGCAGCGCCCGAAGCTGCCTTAGCCACAACAGGAAATGTCAAGTCGATTTCTGGCGCAGCCCATTCCCCACTGTCGGCGTCACCGAGGTCCACAACCACAGTCTTAGGAGTGGGCACGCCTAGGCTCTGGCACACCTCCGCGAACGATACTTTCTCCCCCAGAAGGTCGATGGTCTCTTCGGTTGGGAAAGGCAGGAGGTAGTCCTCTTCCAGTTCGGCCCGGTGACGCGCAAAGAAAGAAATATGCGAATCCGTATTCGAAAGGAGTAGCAGCTGTTTTCCCCGGTTCATCGCGGCTATCCCACGGAGCACCGCCAACCGTTCTGCATCCGAAGCTCGCGGCCGAATATGCTCAACGTCGAACACGACGGATTTGGTGATCATGTCCACTGGCGCCGCCGCCACACAGATGCTCTTCACACCGAAGGCTTCGTAGCATTCCAGCCCGAGCGTGTAGGAACCAACGTCGCCGCCCAGAACTACTGGGACCAGGTTCCGAGTATCTGCACCAGAACTCATCGTTTGCCGCTTTCCGTCGGGGATTTTCACCGCCCAATCGTACCAAGAAGCAACGAGATAGTCGTGCGCCAAACAAGTCGAGCGCCGCACTAGAGGCGCGCAAAGAAAGAAAACCAGGCACCACATCAGCAGTGCCGAACAGAAGGTCACTGCGAATCGGTCAGCCCGAGGCGAATGGCAACACGTTTACGCGATCGCATACTGCTGCAATCTTGTCGTGTTGAGAAGAGGAACATCCGGTGGCAGGAGCCAACCAGCCCGGACCAAGTTTGGTGGGCGATACTGGGATCGAACCAGTGACCTCTTCCGTGTGAAGGAAGCGCG
>CAYFRG010000023.1:0-15518 GCA_964345535.1 uncultured Actinomyces sp.
GGGTTAGGGGTTCGAGTCCCCTTGGCTCCACCACTTCCTCCAGTATCATGCGGAAACAGTAGCCTAGTTCCTTCGTTGGACTAGGCTTTTTCGTCTCCACTCACCATTAACTCACCACAAACTATTTTTGTGGCCTCTGCCAGGTACGTGTCCATCACGTCGGAAACGTCTGGAGCATGGTGTACGTGGTTCCCAATGGGAGCGTATTGCGAAATAGTAGCGCTAACTCCCGGTCAGGGGCTTCCTCCATACAGATATGTGCGAGGTGCTTTCGGCGGTAAAGGGAGCCTTGTCCCAGTCGGCATACCGGGCTTCGAAGTCCAGCCCAGCAAGCCGGGCCATCAGGTCAAGCTCAGAAGGCCACACATAGCGAAAGTTGTGTGCTTCGTGGGCGTAGGAGCCATCTGGGCGTCGTGCATACCGGTGTGAAGCCCCGCGCTGCGTGACCGTGTCTAGAACGTCCAACCCGATATGGTCCGAAGACACTGCAAAGGGAACTGCGACCTGACCGGGCGGGAGGGAACGAAGCCTTGGGACGCCAACCTCAACCACAAAGCGACCTCCGGGCGCCAGGTGATCAGCGGCGTTGCGAAAACACTGAACCTGAGCCTCCTGCGTGTAGAGGTTGCCGATGGTGTTGTAAACCAGGTACACAAGCGAAAACTCACCCTCGATCCGGGTGGTAGCCATATTCCCGCTGGTGACTGGGATTTGTGGGGCTTTGCGCCGCAGTACCGCTGCCATTGGCTCCGAGTACTCGATGCCTTGGACAGCGATGCCTTTAGCCGCAAGCGGTATTGCAACCCGACCAGTCCCGACCGCGAACTCAAGAGCGCGACCGTCGCCTGATAGGCCGGCTAAGAAATCGCTAATTCGTTCCAGGAGTTCGGGCGCGAAATCCTCATGGTCTGGATCGTCATATGCTTCCGCCTGACTCTTCGTCCACGGGTCGCTTGGCACACGGTTGCTCATAAGGTTATCTTCGCATGACAAGTGACCGTCTTTGACTTGGGGGCGTCTAGGGCAAGCAGATCCCTCTTTGGGCAAAGTACGTGCTCTCGACCATCTTGTCGCGTTTAGTCCGTCGCGTTTTATCGCGTTGTCTCGCGATGCTGCCTGACCTGGAATTGTCCACGCTCCTACTGACTAGTGTTGCAATGCGAGACGCCGATTATTGTGGACCTTCGCTTACTTTCCAGCGAGCGCAGATGCTTCAGGTGACCCGTCCGGCACTGAAGTAGAGTACTGATCATGGTTCCAGCTGAGCACAGCCCACGTGCCAACGAGGTAGAGACGGCGCACACCGCCGAACAACGTAGCGAGGGGGCGGACGAGGTTCTCAAGTTCCAGCACGTCAACTTCGTGCGTAACGGAAAATCGATCCTGACCGACGTCAACTTCTCTGTGCGAGTCGGAGAACACTGGGCACTCCTAGGGCCAAATGGTGCCGGCAAAACAACCATCCTGAGCATGTGTGGGGCGCAGCAGCACCCTACAAACGGGACGGTTGACGTACTTGGAGCTCGCCTGGGACGCGTGGAAATCAGAAAACTCCGAGAATCAATAGGACACGTGAACCCTCGGCACCCACTTCGGTCCGCCCTCACTTTGGAGCAGGTGGTCCTCACGGGTGCCACTGGGACAATTGAGCTGATGAACCGGTGGGAGCCTGGCCCGGATGTACACGACCGCGCTGGAGAGCTGATAGAACTCCTGGGGCTCGGTCATATGCGCCAAGCACGCTGGCCAATTATGTCTCAAGGCGAGAGGGGACGGACCCTCATTGCCCGGGCACTACTCACCGATCCTCCTCTGCTGCTTTTGGATGAACCTTCGACCGGCCTGGATGTTGCGGCGAGAGAGCAGTTCTTGAAGACCATCGACTTGCTTCACGAGTCGAAGCCTGAGCTTGCGACGGTCATGGTGACCCATCATCTCGAGGAACTGCCCGTAACGACGACGCACGCGTTACTGGCAAAAAACGGAAGGGTGCACGCGGAAGGCGAAGCCGCCCAAGTTCTGACCACGCAATTAGTGAGCGAAACTTTTGATTACCCTATTGGCATCGAACGTCAAGGCGGCCGCTGGCGGGCTAGCGGTCAGCGGTAGTCAAGGAGCCTTCATACATGGAAGCTCTACCTATGACTCGGGCTACTGGCGTGTCCTCGACACAGTATGCCGCAGCGAAGAAGGCTGCCCGCGACGCTGAACCGGACAAAGCCCATCGCAGAATGCGACCGATTGGCGGCCGGAGGGCGGTAAGGAGGCTCGGCAACGCTGCCAGAACGGACTGACTCCTCTGGCCAAATGCCGGCCCGCCAGACTCGTCAAAATCGAACGCCGGTGCTCGGCCCTGGCCGATATCAGCGAATGGATCGCCCCCGTCGGCTTATCAGCATTCCCGGGCAGGCCAAATGGCGCATTGAGAAGGATTCGTGGGCATCCCAAGATGACGCATCACGGAAGCATATTGTTGGCTGAAGCTCTCCGGAAGAACGCGTGTTTCGGGATGGCTTCAATATGCTTCCACACGATCTTTTCAATACTATTCAAGATCTGAATGTCGGAACTCAGGTTTTGGCAAAAGAGCTCTGCTGTAGCCTCCCAGAGGTTTCCCAAGCTTTGCTGGCGGGTGCGAAACGTCGTTTTCGGGTTCGTGGAGGACCATTTTCCGCTCGCGGTCCGTGCTTGGGATGTGGGTCAGATTCGGTGCGACGCCCGGAAAGGCGACCTACTTTTTCTGAAACTTCAATTCCCCGGCGGGTGCTTCGAAGATGAGAAAGTTCTCTGAGCGCAGTTCAGCTGCGGTTACCCCCGTAAGAATCTCTCCAGCTAAGTGCTCGAAGCTGGCAATTGGTTCGGGGCACGCCATGCGGGTAGATCTCAGCGGGCTCGAATACAGTTGGCCGTCTTCAACGCTGAAGGTACCTCCCAAGTTGTTGCACCCTGCATCGATGGTGAAAGCGCCGTCGGCCTGGATTTTTAGTATGGCGGCCCTGTCCAACTCGACTGGCCCATCCGCGCCCTGAGCGGAGTCGGTTTCCCAGTTTCCAGCCAGCGTCTCCAAGGTGATTGGTGTGGTTTCACCGCCCGACGTGTCCCCCTCCGAGCCCGCGCAACCCGACAGTGCACCAACCGCGACAAGGCTCCCGGCTGCCAGGCAACTTCGAAGTAAACGGTTTATCACGCGGACCTCCAACGCTAGATACGTTTACATCTTAACCCTGCACCGGTCCGCTCCGAGCGGGAAGAGGGTCGACTGGTCGCAAATTTGCGACCAGTCGACCCTTTTGGCGAGTGTAACAATGCCCATACACCCTGCCCCTGGCCCGGTGCGGTATGGAAAACTGGGCTGAGAGTGAATGCGACGCACTGCGTCGCCAGGAAGGGTGAGTGTGAGCGGATCTGACGGACCAAAGTGGCGCAACGTTGATGGAGAGAATGGACGAGAAAGCGCGCAGGGCCAGGCTACTCCGGGAGAGTCGCCTCTGCCAAAGCGTCGATCCCTGTCTGAGCGTGGTGCGGCAGGTCCGGCTTCGCCTGCGTCTTCCCCAGTAAATTCTGAACCCCCCGCTCCGGCTAGTGGTGTTGCGGGTCCGGTCCAAAGCACACAACCTCAGGCTGTTCCGGGTACGTCGTCCCTGCCAAGGCGTTCTTCTGTTCACAAGACGTTGAATAGCGTAGAACCGGTCGCGGGGTCGAAAGATTCCTCAGCTGCCGCTCTTGGAGAGGACCCTCAGACGGACGCTCTGCTTGCCTCCGCCTCTGGGGACGCTGTTTCGCAGAGACAGTCTTGGCAGAGTCTGACCGGTGCGGGCGCGGTTGCCGCCGCTAGCCCCACTGACGGAGATGAACCGAAAGGTCAGGGTGCCGAAGCCAACCAGCCCAATGGGAGTGCCGCAACTGACGGCGTAGGCCACTCGGGCGGGGACACGCCCGGTGGAGATGGGAAACCCGTGAAGAAGAAAATGTCGTGGTGGAAGCGGATACTGCTCGGTTTGCTTCTCCTAGTATTTCTGGTGCTGATTGCCGGATCTGCCGCTTTTTTCTACCTGTACGCGCGCGCGGAAATTCCTGAGCCCGACGCATTTTCTCAGGCGCAGACAACAACCGTTTACTACGAGGATGCCGAGACTGAATTAGGAACCTTCTCCGAAGTAAACCGGACTATCGTCGACATCTCCACGTTGCCAGCGTATGTGGGTAACGCGATCGTGGCTTCTGAGGATCGGACGTTCTATACGAACTCGGGCGTCGATCTGAAAGGCATACTTCGCGCGCTGGTCACCAACATTCGCACGGGATCTCGGCAGGGCGGTTCGACACTGTCACAACAGTACGTTGAGAATTACTATGTCGCGGGCACGACCACCGACTATAGAGGCAAGTTGGACGAGGCCATCCTTGCGCTGAAGATCAATCGTGAGCAGCCCAAGCAGGAGATCTTGGCCAACTACATGAACACCATCTACTTCGGCCGGGGCGCATACGGCATCGAGGCCGCCTCGCAGGCTTACTTCGGTATCCCCGCAGCTCAAATGAGTCTGTCCCAAGCTGCCATGTTGGCGGGTATTATTCCCGCTCCTTCTGCGTGGGACCCTGCCATCGACCCGCAGCAGGCCGAAAGCCGATGGGCGCGCGTGCTACAGCTAATGGAGGAAGATGGCTGGGCGAGCGCCGCAGAGGTTGCCGCAGCCGAATTCCCTGAGACCATTGACCCTGAAGCCAACTCTGCCGACTGGGATGGAACCACTGGCTACCTGATGCAGCAGGTCCAAGCGGAATTGCTGGAGAGCGGAGATTTCACCGCTGATCAGTTGGCCGCTGGCGGCCTCAAGATTGTCACTACTTTGGATAAGGATCTTCAGATAGCCGCGGAAGATTCCCTCAGGGTCCTACCCGAGGATACGCCGGAAGAGGTGGGCGTCGCCCTGTCTGCTGTGGACAATAAGACGGGTGCAATCTTGGCTGAATACCCCGGCTCGGACTTCGAAAAGGTCCAGACGAATGCGGTCACCCAAGATATTTCTTTGGCGGGGTCCACGTTCAAACCGTTTGCTCTTCTGAACGCTGTGGAGCAAGGGGCAAGCCTTTCGGACAGTTACAACGGCAACTCGCCTTTGGAGATTCAGGGTCTAACCGTGAGCAACAACGACGGCTATTCCTTCGGTTGGGTGGATCTGATCACCGCGACAAAGTACTCCATTAATACGGCGTACGTAGAGCTGAACGATGAATATGGTCCGGCAGCGACTATGGAGACCCTGGTGAAGGCTGGTATTCCAGAAGACACCCCGGGGCTGGAGCCGACTTTGCTGAACGTGCTTGGGTCCGCCTCGCCAACAAACATAGATCTGAACCGCGCCTACGCGACCTTGGCCACCGGTGGTGAACGGCTAAATCCGCACATCGTTGCCGAGGTGGAGAATACGCACGGCGTGAGTCTGTACAAGGCTAACGAGGAACTTGAGCGGGTGTTCGAATCCGGCCCGGTTGCAGAGATTATGCCCGCGTTGGAATCGGTGATGGACGAGGGGGGAACTGGCTCCAAGGTCGCGGTGCTTGACCGTCCTATGGGCGGGAAAACCGGTACCTCCGACGACCAGATGTCCGCTCACTTTGTGGGATTCATCCCGCAGTACACTGTCGCCGTTAGCATGTACGGGGTCGGAGAGGACGGCGGCACCGTACCGCTTCCCAATATCGGGGGAATGGACCAGTTCCACGGTTCCGACTGGCCTGTGGATGTTTGGCTTGCGTTCATGGATGCCGCCACGTATGAGCTCCCGGTTGAGGAATTCACGTGGATGGACCAAGCCACCCCCACTAAGAAGAAACCCCAAAAGACAAAACCAACAGAGCAGCAGACGACACCGCAACCGACGACGCCGGAACCAGAACCAGAGCCAGAGCCCGAACCAGAGCCCGAACCAGAGCCAGAGCCCGAACCAGAGCCAGAGCCCGAACCAGAGCCAGAGCCTGAGAAGCCAGTGGAGCCTGAGAAGCCAGTGGAGCCGGAGGAACCTGGAACTACCGATCCTGAGCCATCTCCCGATCCCACGGCGCAAGTCCGCTGGATTCGCCCGGAGGACCTTTCACTGCTGTGGTCCTGGCTCACCCAGCCGGTGGCCTAGCAACGGTAGGTTGCAGGTGGGTCAAACCGGCCGGAACCTCGACCTGTAGGCAGGATCTACCCAGATTGCTCTAGTGGGATGCTTTATAGCAAATGTGCAGGCTGCTCGGGGGCCTATTGGCTTCGACGCCAGAGGTCGTTGGCTGTGACCAGGACATTGCTAGTGATCACCAAGAGGATACCGATCACCTCGTGAATCTCAAGTGTTTGGTGAAGCATCAGCCATCCCGCAAGAGCAGCCCAAACGGGGTTGATACTTGTCAGAGTTCCAAATACTGAAGCCGGTATCGGGCGCAAAGCTGCGAGGTCTGCAACGTAAGGCGCGATCGAGGACATGACCCCGCAAGCGCCCGCAAGCAGCAGGGAAACCAGTGTCGGGGGATGAACAGCGAACCAGACGACTGCAACGGGGAGCCAGAGTCCGACGGTCACCGCGCTAGCAAGCGCCGTGCCCTGTAGTCCGGGGAGCTGCTGTCCAATTCTTTCGTTCAAGAGTATGTAAGAACCCCAAGCTGCGGCTGCTGTGAGCGCCAGGCCGATACCTATGACATCGGTGGCCGGCCCCGGATTCGTCAGTACGACAACACCGGCGCCCGCCAGCAACGCGCCGAGCATGTCGAGAAGGCGGGGCGACCCCAGGATCGCAACTGTCAATGGGCCAACAAATTCCAGAGTGACAGCCAGACCCAACCCGATTCGCTGGATCGCCACATAAAGTGCCAGGTTCATAACGCTGAATACCAGGGAGAGGCCTAGGACCGGTAGCCACTGTCTGTTAGTCAGCGAACGGAACCGCGGTCGCACAAGTGGAAGGAGAATCGCTGCCGTAACGAACTGTCGTACCGCAACGACGCCTACGGGCCCAACGGCAGGGAAAGCCAATGCGCCAAGGGCCGCTCCTGTCTGATTGGACGCGGAGCTGGTGAGTACCAAGGCCACCCCGGCGGCTCGTTGGTTCGAGGTCGCGGTAACGGGTGTGAGCTGGTTTCCCTTGGTGATCATGGGACCTACGTTAGGCGTCCCGCAGCTATGCGCCTAGTGCATAAATCGGGATTGCCATACGGTTAGGTTATGGACGTGACATTGCGGGAACTACAAGTATTTGTTGCCTGTGCCGAAGCAGGATCATTCACCGACGCCGCAAACGAGCTACATGTTTCCCAGGCTGCAGTATCACGCACCATTGCGTCCTTTGAGCGCGAGATCGGTGATCGTGTGTTGAGGAGGATTCCGCGAGGCTGCGAGTTGACAGGCACAGGACACTTGGTGCTTCCACAGGCGAGGAAGCTTCTTGCAGAGGCTCAGCGATTCCAGCAGTTCCTTGAGACCCGCCACGGGCAGCTGAGACTCGGTTACGCCTGGGCTGGTCTTGGCCATCATACGGCCCCGCTGCAACGGCAGTGGGCGGCTGACCATGGTCACGTTGAGCTTGACTTGGTACGTCATAACTCCAAGACGGCAGGGCTGGCCGAGGGCCTCTGCGACGTTGCTTTCGTGCGGACTCCCGTCGACGCGAAGCGATTCGATTCGGTCGTGGTTGGCCTGGAGCGCAGGCTGGTAGCATTCGCGGCGGACGACAGGGAGTGGGCTCGCAGAAGAAAGCTCAGCCTGGCTGAGATCGCTCAGCGGACCGTAGTAATCGACCTGAGAGTGGGGACAACATCCGCAGAGCTTTGGCACGAGTCCGGGAGCGTCCCCCATTTTATTGAATCTATAGATGTTGATTCTTGGCTTGATGCGATAGCGGCGGGGCGCGGCGTCGGGATCACCGCAGATGCAACCGCATACCACCATGCGCGCCCCGGGATCGCGTACCGGCCGGTGAAGGACGGCCCCCGCATTCCCGTTCGGCTAGCGTGGTCACGCGGTGACCGCCCCAAGGGGGTCTCTGACCTGGTCGACATGGTGACTGAGCTTTATGCCGCCGACCGATTTCGGTAGTTGTACCCCTATGATTACTGACCAGGGCCAACATCCGGACCGGGTCTCACCGTGAGTGTGAAAAGAGGAAGACATACTGCCGAGTGACCTGAGTCGCTCCTCTTGGCTGTGGAAAACGCAGCCTCAAAAGGTTCAGGACAAGCAAGACGCTCGACTGGGAAAGCCCAGCCGAGCGTCTGCCTAAACTACTCTTCAGTTAAAACCCCAGCCCGCTGCAACAACTTCTAGAAAGCGCCCTAACAAAATGGAGCTTTCCGTCGCAGAAGCGGGTCAGATCAGGATCATTCTGCGGACACGACGACGACCGCTTCTGCGGTAACGTCGGGGTGCAGCTTGATCAAGACCGGGTAGGTTCCAGTCGACTTAATTACCTCTGGGAGCTCCACCTTGCGATGATCGATGACGCGGCGCAGGGTTTCGCTCAGGACTTCGGCGACATGCTTCGGGGAAACGGCGCCAAACAGGCGACCGTTCGTTCCGGCCTTCCGGGACAGTGCCAAGTCTTCGGCAGCGTCAATCTGCTCCCGAATGGCGATGGCGTCTTCCACCGAGGAAATTTCGTGACGGCGACGTGCCTCCACGATCTGGTCAATGTGACGCTGAGCGCCGCGGGTCCACTTCACCGCGTAGCCGCGAGGAATGAGGTAGTTACGTGCGTATCCGTCCCGTACCTCGACGACGTCGCCAGCTACACCGAGCTTGTCCACGTCACGGTTAAGAACAACTTTACGGGTTGCCATAGTCTGATTATCCCTTCGTGGCTCAGCGTCCGGAGGACGAGTAGGGGAGCAGTGCGACCTCGCGAGCGTTCTTGACGGCCTTCGCGATCTGGCGCTGCTCTTGGACGGAAACACCGGTGACGCGCCGCGCGCGGATCTTGCCCCGGTCAGAGATGAACTTTCGCAGCAGAGCGGTGTCCTTGTAGTCGATGTTTTCAACCTTGGCCGACTTCAGAGGATTAGCTTTCTTCTTAATCGGCTTGTGGCTGGGCTTGCGAAGTGAAGGCTTCGCCATGATGGTCTCCTTGAAAAATGTTGAATGTTCTAGAAAGGGGGCTCTTCGTCAAAGCTGGAACCACCCGGGGCCGGCGTCGACCACGGGTCACCAGCTTGACCGCCCGCGGGAGCCCCGTAGGCTCCCTGAGAGTAATCGGCTTGCTGCGTCTGCTCCGGAGGTGCCTGGCGCTGCTGCTGGCCATATCCGGCCGACTGCCCGCCGCCCTGACCTCCACCAAAGCCACCGTCCTGGCGTGGGGTTCGGGTGACCTGAGCTTTTGCGTAGCGCAGGACCGGACCGACCTCATCCACCTGGATTTCGTAGCTGGTTCGCCTTTGCCCGTCGCGCTCGTAGGAGCTTTGGGTTAGGCGTCCCTGCACTATCACCCGCATACCTTTGGACAACGAGTCGGCTACGTTCTCTGCATATTCGCGCCACACGGTGCAGCGCAGGAACAGAGTTTCGCCGTCGCGCCACTGACCGGACTGCCGGTCAAAGCTGCGGGGGGTGGAGGCGACAGTAAAGTCGGCGACTGCCGCCCCATTGCCGGTGAAACGCAGATTTGGGTCTGCGGTCAGGTTTCCAACAATGGTGATCAACGTGTCATTCGCCATCTATCTGTCTCCTCTGGCAGTTCAGGCAAGCCAATTGGCTGGTTTACTTTTCGTCAGTGCGCAGCAGCTTGGTCCGCAGAACCTGCTCGTTCAGGGTCAGCTGCCGGTTCAGTTCCAAAGCAACTTCGGGTGCGGTTGTCATGTTCATGACGACGTACACGCCTTCGTTGTTCTTCAAGATGGGGTAGGCCAAGCGCCTCTTGCCCCACACGTCAACATTTTCCACGGTGCCACCCGCTGCGACTACCTGGTCCAGCAGCTTTGTCATCGTGGGTTCAACGGTGCGCTCATCAACACTCGGGTCGAGGATCACCATTAGTTCGTATGCACGCATCAGTATCCCTACCTCCTACGGTCTAACGGTCACGGACGGTCCGTGACAGGAGGGTTATGCGTTGGACTGCCTGCCGGTTGGCGGACAGTTCCAACAGATCAGTCTACTTGGATCCCGGCGCCGACGAAACCGGCTGTGGAGAGAGCGCGGTCACTTGTCGACAAGCTTATGGGTGTCGTACGCACGCACGCTGTTCGTTATTGCCCGCGCAAGCATGAACCACCCGGCAAAAGCCACCCAGACCCACACGAGTGCGGTGGTCTGTCCAGGAGCGTCGAGCGGTCCGCTTTGGACCACCCAAAGGCGGATCCACCAGAGCGCGGGAAGGTACGCGAGCAGGGTGAGGACTCCGGTCCGGGCTAGGTACGGACCTTCCGAGGCCCCGATCAGAACTCCGTCCAAGATGAACACCAGGCCGCCGATGGGCATGAGGACCCCCGCTATAACCAGCGCCGATTTGGCGGCCACATGCATTTGCACGTCGGATCCGAAGATCAGCGGAAGCCAAGGGGAGAGCAGCGCCATGATGCTCCCAAGAGCCGCCGCAGCGATGACTCCCCACCAGGACAGTCGTCTCACCAGCTCCCGCATTTGCGAGGTTAAACCTCGTCCCAGAGCTACTCCGACCAGTCCTTGGGCGGCGATAGCAAGGGCATCCAGCGCAAAAGCCGCCATTGTCCACAGCGAGTTGACGACCTGATGAGCGGCAAGCGCGATAGTACCCGCCTGGGTGACGACGGAGACGGTTAGTAGCAGGGCTATCCGCAACGAGATAGTCCGAACCAGCAGGGGAGTCCCGGTTCCTAGCGCACCGAAAACGCCCGCCCTGGAGGGCAGGAGCGACACTCCCGAAGTACGGGCGGCCCGCACCACCACGATCACCATTGCGAGTGCCATTGCGCTCTGTGCGATGCTCAGGCCTATTCCAGCGCCTAAGAGTCCCAAGCGGAGCCCGTAGATAAGGAATACGTTCAGAGCCACGTTGAATGCTGCACCAGCCGCTAAGACGTAAAGCGGAGTCTTCGTGTCTAGAAGCCCCCGAAGAACGCCGTTGGCAGCCAGCATTACCAGCATGCCGACCATCCCGAAGGATCCCGCGCGCAAATAGATTATGGCTTGAGGAGCTACTTGGGAGTCCGCTCCCAGCACGTGTACCAGCCACGGGGCTGCCAACTGGAGGGCAGCGACTAGTAGGACTCCCAGACCCGCAGCCAGCCAGAGCGCTTCGATTCCGGCGCCTATACCCTCGGCTCGTTTTCCGGCTCCGAAAAGGCGAGCCGTAACCGCTGTGGTTGAGTAAGCCAAGAAGACGAACACCCCGACCATCGTGTTAAGGATTGTCGAAGAAAGAGCTAACCCCGCCAAGGGGACCACACCCAGATGACCCACCATCGCCGAGTCGATCAGGATTAGTAGTGGCTCTATCACAAGCGAACCGAGCGCGGGGAGGGCTAAAGCCAGGATCGCTTTAGCCGAGAAATCGTTTTCTCTGAGCGGGTTCGGCCCGCCTTCGAGTTCCACTTGAGGGTTGTCCGCGGGGGTGGAATTTCTCCGATTGTCACCCTGAGAGTTATCCACCGGTTTCTCCCTCTAAAGTTATCCACTGGTTGTGTACAAAACTGTGGATATCTTTGTTCTTGCATACGGTTGCCTTATCGCGGCTTCCTTAGACCTCCGGAAGGCCACAAAAATTGGCGCCACTAATCCTATCAACGTGCCTTCCACAGGTTATGCACAGGCCATCCACCGGAACATGGGGGTTGTCCACAGAGGCCCCCGCCCTCTATCCACATTGAAGCTTTTGCGTTCTCGGCTAGGCGCGCTACCCTCGGGCAGGGACTACATCTGGAGGGGCGAATGGAAGCGGCGGCATTAGATCTGGCGGATCGGTTCGACAGGATGCCTCCGCAGGATTTGGACGCCGAGCAGTCAGTCCTTGGGTCCATGATGCTTTCCAAAGAAGCGATCATGGAAGTGGCAGAGGTGATATCTTCCTCCGACTACTATCAGCCCGCGAATGAGGCGATCCACGACGTGATCATGGAGCTGTCCGGACGCGGGGAGCCGGCCGATCCGGTGACGGTTGCGGGAGAGCTTCGACGGCGTGGGGACCTGCAGCGCGTCGGTGGTGCTCCGTATCTCCACACGCTGATCTCATCCGTACCGACGGCCGCCAACGCCACGTACTACGCAAAGCAGGTGAGAGAGCGTTCTGTCCTGCGGCGCCTAGTCAGTGCGGGCACCCGCATCGCGCAGCTGGGGTATTCGGAGGACGGCGGCGACGTGGATGACATTGTGGATGCCGCTCAGGCGGAGGTATTCGCGATCGCGGAGAGGCGCCAAAGAGAGGACTACGTTCGGTTCGCGGAAATGTCCGAATCGATCCTGGAGGAGCTGGAGGAGCTCGCCAACCGTGACGGGGAGCTGGCGGGCGTCCCTACAGGGTTCGAGGATCTGGACAAACTGACGCAGGGCCTCCACCCCGGCCAGATGATCATAATTGCCGGACGTCCCGCGATGGGTAAGTCGACTCTAGCCTTGGACATTTGTCGCTCAGCCGCTCTGGATAAGGGCATAACCGCGGCCATCTTCAGCCTGGAGATGTCGCGTTCAGAGATAGCTATGAGGCTGCTCTCGGCAGAGACCGGGGTGTTCCTGACGAAGATGCGTTCCGGCCAGATGACAGCCGAAGACTGGACCCGTGTATCAAAGCGGCTTTCTGACGTTTCATCATCCCCACTGTTTATCGACGACTCGCCGAATCTAACCATGATGGAAATCCGCTCCAAGTGCCGCCGCCTAAAGCAGCAGCACAACCTGGGCCTCGTCGTAGTGGACTACCTGCAGCTGATGTCCTCGGGAAAGAAAGTAGAATCCCGCCAACAGGAAGTGTCAGAGTTCTCTCGTCAGCTGAAACTGCTGGCGAAGGAGCTGGAAGTCCCAGTGATAGCGGTCGCCCAGCTAAACCGAGCCGTAGAGTCACGCACGGACAAGAAGCCCATGATTTCCGACTTACGTGAGTCCGGCTCGTTGGAGCAGGATGCCGATGTGATCATGCTGCTGCACCGTCCGGACTACTACAACGAGGATGAGCGGGTGGGAGAAGCAGACATAATCGTGGCCAAGCACCGCAACGGAGAGACGCGCACGATTCCCGTCGCCTTCCAAGGACAGATGGCCCGCTTCGTGAACATGGCGCGCTCCGCTGGACCGGGCGGGGATCCTTTCTGAATAATCACCGTGCCGCTACGGAGGCGCGGCTGAAACAGCCTGCTTTTCCAGCAGAGTTTCACAAGGGTTCCCTTACGGATTGGGCCCTAAATCCCAGGGATCACCTGCGTGAATAGGCTACGGTTTACGGCTCCGTTTCAACGGTTTCTCATTTTCGGCAAGCCGGTTAGCGACCTGCGTCATACAGTGAAAGCATGGTTGAAATACGAATCCACGGTCGAGGGGGACAGGGAGTCGTTACCGCATCCGACATGTTTGCGATGGCAGCTTTTTCTGAGGGCCACTACGCGCAAGCTTTTCCATCGTTCGGGTCGGAGCGCACTGGCGCCCCCGTTGTAAGTTACTGCCGCATCATGGACGATCCGATCCGCACTCGTGAGCCCGTGCTGGAACCGGACATCCTAATTGTGCAGGATCCAACGCTGCTAGCGGTGGTGGACGTTTTCGCTGGGTTGCGGCCCGGCGGATTCGCCATTGTGAACACGAAACGCTCCGTTGAGGAGTTGGACCTGCCGGACCTGCCCTCGGGCAAAGATCGGCCCACTCGGGTTGTCACTGTTCCAGCTTCGGACATTGCGAAGAAGCACGTGGGCCGTCCCCTCCCAAACGCAGCATTGATGGGCGCCGTTGCGGCGGCGACGGGCCTTATCGACTTGGACAGCGTGAAAGAAGCGATCGAGCATCGTTTCTTCGGGCGCATAGCCAAGTCGAACGTCGGGGCCGCTCAAGAGGCTTACGACTACGTTGTCGGCGCCGGTGAGGGCGGAACCAGCTACGCGATGGCTAAGGAGGAGTTGCATGCTGAAACAAATTGAGGGCTCTCAGGCTGTGGCCCATACGGTCGCGGCCTGCCGACCGCAGGTGATTGCGGCCTACCCGATCAGCCCGCAGACCCACATTGTGGAGGAGTTGTCCTCGCTTGTGAAGCGGGGAGATTTGGAGGGGTGCGAGTACATAAACATGGAGTCGGAGTTCGGCGCCATGTCCGCCTCCATCGGAGCGTCGGCAGCCGGCGCTCGCTCCTACACCGCAACAGCCTCTCAGGGACTGCTGTTCATGGCTGAGGCGGTGTACAACGCCTCGGGACTTGGGCTGCCAATCGTAATGACGGTAGCCAACCGCGCAATCGGGGCTCCAATCAACATTTGGAACGATCACACGGACACCATGAGTCAGCGGGACTCCGGCTGGCTGCAGCTGTACGCGGAAGACAACCAAGAGGCTGCGGACCTGCATGTACAAGCTTTCCGGCTAGCCGAAGAGCTCTCACTGCCGATCATGGTGTGCATGGATGGGTTCATCCTCACCCACGCCGTAGAGCTGGTTGATGTCCCGGAGCAGGAACAGGTAGATAAGTTCCTGCCCCCCTACGAACCCAGGCAAATATTGGATCCCGAGTATCCGGTGTCTATCGGTGCAATGGTCGGCCCCGAGGCCTTCACGGAAGTGCGCTACCTGGCTCACCACAAGCAGATGCAGGCCTTGGAACTGATCCCGAAGGTTCAAAAGGAATTTCAGGAAGTCTTCGGTCGCGACTCCGGCGGTTTGGTCCGTCCGTACCGTCTAGAGGATGCGGAGACAGTTGTCATTGGCCTCGGCTCAGTGATGGGGACGATCAAGGACGTAGTCGATGAGCGCCGCGCCAAGGGAGAAAAGATTGGTGCGCTGGGCATAGTGAGTTTCCGTCCGTTCCCGACGGAGGCAGTGTTCGAAGCGATTCACCACGTGAAGCGGACCGTGATGATCGAAAAAGCTTTCTCGGTCGGAATCGGGGGAATTGTTTCCTCCATGGTCCGCTCTGCAGTGCGAGGTCACGGGATTACTCCGTACGAGGTGATCGCAGGACTGGGTGGGCGTCCAATCTCTAAGGCGTCACTGCACGACCTGTTCGACAAGGCCGTTGCCGATGAGCTCGAGTTTCTCACGTTCCTAGATCTCGATAAGGAACTGGTGGACAAGGAGCTTGAGAGGGAGCATCTGGTGCGTAGGTCCGGTCCGATGGCGGAGAACATTGTCAAAGACGCGCACGAAAAGTACCAGCCGAGCCCGGCGACGGCGCCTTCGGCGAAGGAGGGATGATGGAAGTCCAATTGGGAATCCCGCAGGTCAGACCAACTCAGATTCCCGCGCGGGAAAACGTCAAGTTCTACCAGGTGGGTTCGTTCGCGGTCGGTAACCGCCTGGCGGACCTGGTCGATCGGTCGGTTCAGTCCGACCCCGACCGTTTCAACACGCTGACAAGTGGGCACCGAGCCTGTCAGGGCTGCGG
>CAYFRG010000023.1:15618-25714 GCA_964345535.1 uncultured Actinomyces sp.
GATGGCGGCACCGTCGATATCGGCATGGGCGCTCTCTCTGGGATGTTCGAGCGGAACGATGACGTGCTCTACATCTGCTACGACAATGAGGCCTACATGAACACGGGCGTGCAGCGCTCGGGCGCCACACCCCCAACGGCCCGCACCGCTACGACACAGCCCGTTGGGAAGCACCCCGGTAATGCGTTCGGACAGGGCAAGGACATGGCGCGTATTGCCATGGCTCATGAGATCCCCTACGTCGCGACGGCCACGGTCGCCGACTTGCGTGACTTGGAGTACAAGGTCCGCAAGGCCATGGCCATGGAGGGAGCCAGGTACATTCACGTGCTGGTTCCGTGCCCGCTTGGCTGGGGATCGCTGTCGAACGCCACACTGAAGCTGGCTCGCGCGGCGACTCAGAGTGGATTCTTCCCCGTGTTTGAAGCGGAGGCGGGAGAGGTCACCTCTGTTCAGAAGATCCGCCGTCCCGTTTCGGTGGAAGACTACCTGAAGCCGCAGAGGCGTTTTGCGCACCTGTACCGCCCGAAGCGGGACGAAGAGACGATCGCCCGCATGCAGGCCATGTGCGACCGTAACATTCGCCGGTATGGCCTGATCGATGAAGACATGCTTGACGAAGATGTCCTTGAACGCGTTCTGGCAGCTCCTTCGGACCCGGAGGGTCGGTACGAAGCTATGCGCGGCGCTACGGCCCAAACAAAGCGGGCCACCGTTGATTCCTGGCAGGGTGACATCACCGCCGGGGCGGAGCACGGTCACAGCCATGTTGAAGCCGGTACTGGTAAAGGTGAGGAACACACGATTTTGAAGGAGGAAGCGAAATGACCATCACGGATCCGCGGCGGGACACTGAGCCGTTCGCAATTACTCTGGAGGTCGGTTCGTCACTTCTGAATGAGACCGGTTCTTGGAGAACAGAGAAGCCGGTTTACGTGAACCTGCTGCCGCCCTGTAATAAGGCGTGCCCGGCGGGTGAGAATATCCAGCAGTGGCTCTACCACGCAGAGGAAGGCAACTACGAAGCTGCTTGGCGCCAGATAATGGTGGACAACCCGTTCCCAGCAGTGATGGGACGCGTCTGTTACCACCCGTGCCAGACGGCGTGTAACAGAGGCGAAGTAGACGAAGCTGTCGGAATTAACGCGATTGAGCGCTTTTTAGGAGACAAGGGCATCAGCGAAGGCTGGAACGTTCAGGTTACGGCACCACCTTCGGGGAAGACAGTGCTAGTTATTGGGGCCGGACCTTCCGGTCTGTCGGCCGCCTACCACTTACGTATGTTGGGGCACACCGTCACCGTTAGGGATGCTGGCCCGATGGCCGGGGGGATGATGCGGTTTGGGATCCCGAAGTACCGCCTGCCCCGCGACATCCTGGACGCTGAGATCAAGCGCATTGAGGACCTTGGTGTCCGCTTCGAGTTCAACTCAAAAGTTGAGGATGTTGAGGCCGCCAAAAAAGACTTCGATGCGGTATTCCTTGCCGTGGGTGCACATATTGGGAAGCGCGCTCACATCCCCGCTGGTGAGTCAGCGAAGATCATGGACGCAGTGGGCATGCTGGCCGACACGGAGACGGGAGATCAGCCACTCCTAGGTCGTCGCGTGGTCGTTTACGGCGGCGGCAACACCGCCTTGGATGCAGCTCGCACAGCCAAGAGGTTGGGTGCTGAGGAAGCAATCATCGTTTACCGCCGTACGCGCGACCGGATGCCAGCTCACGACTCGGAGGTTACCGAGGCGGAGGAAGAGGGCATCATGATGAGGTGGCTGTCCACCATCAAGCACGTGGACGGCGGTTCTATTCAGGTCGAGCGGATGGAGCTGGATGAGAGCGGCTTCCCGCAGCCCACGGGCGAGTACGAGGAGCTGGGGGCGGACTCACTGATCATGGCATTGGGGCAGGAGTCGGACCTCAGTCTCATTGATGATGCTCCTGGCATTGAGATCGACGACGGTGTCGTAGAGGTCAATTCCCAGATGATGACCGGCTTGAAAGGGGTCTTTGCGGGTGGTGACATGGTCCCCTCCGAAAGGACCGTGACTGTCGCCATTGGCCATGGGAAGAAGGCCTCGCGCTACATAGATGCTTACCTGCGTGGCGGCACGTATGTTCCCCCGCCGAAACACCCGGATGCAGACCTAGCCAGGATGAACACCTGGTATTACGCGGATGCCCCCCACCAGGTACGCGAGAAGCTGGAAGGGCCCCGAAGGGCTTCCACGTTTGACGAGGTCGTCCTAGGCCTAGACGAGGAATCCGCGCTATTCGAAGCCCGTCGCTGCATGAGCTGCGGTAACTGCTTCGGGTGTGACAACTGTTTCGGCGTGTGCCCTGACAACGCGATTACGAAGATCAAGCCGGGGGAGTACGAATTCAAGTACGACTACTGCAAGGGTTGCGGGATGTGCGCGGAGGAGTGCCCGTGCGGCGCGATTTCCATGATCCCCGAGGAGTTCTAAGGTCGAATCGGACGTGAAACTGGCCGCGTCCCCTCAATCGGGGAAGCGGCCAGTTTTATTTGGGCTCCGGTTGGCGCCCGCTACTCAGTTTTCAGTTCCGGGCGTTTTCTTGCCGTTTCCGTTTTTGAATCCGTTCCTGAAACCGTTTTTTCGGGGTTGCCGGGGCTCCTGGTCAGGGGTCGGCAGAAAGCGGAGTGCCATGACGGAGACAACTAGCCCGCCCCAGACAATCAGAATGGTTACGACCATCATTACAACTGCGGGTGCGGTCATTGCTTTGCTCCTTCTAGTTCAGTGTCGTCATCATACGAGTACGGGGCATCCGGGTCCTTCTTCCAAGGCAGTAGCGTCATGACAACCGCGAAGACGATGGCCAGCACCACGGCACCCCAGCCGAAGACGACGACATACCAGGGGGCCAAACCGTCGTATCCGTTACGCATGAAGTCGATGATGGCACTTATCAGCATGAAGCCTAGCGCGATAGGGGCAACTATTCCGATCATGTAGTCCCAAATCTTCGGGACTTTCACCGAGGACACGCTGTTCAGGTACCTGCGCAGAGCCGGCAAGCGACTGCCCGCGAGCGAGGCAAACAGCGTCAACGCTACGGCAGAGCCGACAACGCCCAGGTGGTTGATGAACGCGTCCACAATGTCTAGGGCTGTCAGACCGGTCTGAGTGCCGAACACTACGACTGAGATGACCATCGCGGGGATGCCCATTACTAGCGCCGCATTCTTCGGGCTGAAGCCGAACTTGTCTTGCAGTCCGCCGCTCACTACCTGCAGGAGGGACAACAGCGAGCTGAACCCCGCCAACACCAGTGAGGAGAAGAACAGCACGCCGAACAGCGCCCCACCGGGCATCATTGAGATGATCTGTGGGAACGTCACAAACGACAGGATCGGGCCGGTTAGGCCTTCCAGGTCGCCGACGGCGACTCCCTGGTTGAACGCCATGAAGCCAAGCGCGGAGAACACGCCGATCCCGGCGAGGATCTCAAACGACGAGTTAGCGAACCCTGCAACTAGGCCCGCACCGGTGAGATTTGCTTTCTTCGGCAGGTAGGAGGCGTAGGTGATCATGATGCCAAAGGCTACGGACAAAGAGTAGAAAATCTGCGCGACGGCGGCGATCCACACTTGGAAGTCTGTGAGGGCTCCCCACTCCGGGGTGAAGAACTCATTCAGGCCGTCCAAAGCTCCCGGCAGGAATAGTGCCCGGACTGACAGTGCGATAAAGAGAATTACCAGCAGTGGTAGGAACACCTTATTGGCTGCCTCAATACCTGCCGTCAGGCCCCTTGCGGTAATGAATATCGCGAGCACCCAGACCAGAATGAGCGGTATCGTCACGGCCAGAACGGGGCTCAATGACACCGCAGTTTCTGCCTCTGTCACTTGCAGGAAGTCCGTGAGGAAGAAGTTCAGGGTGTCATCTCCCCACGCCTGCGTCACAGAGTAGTAAACGTACTGGGCGGCCCACGCGAGGACAACCGCGTAGTAGGTGAAGATCACGAAGGAAACGCCGACCTGGAACCAGCCCAGCAGTTCACCCTTCGGTGTAATGCGCCGCAGCGCTAGGGGTGGGGAGCCCCTAAATTTGTGACCGATAGCGTAGTCCAGGAAAAGGACTGGCAGGCCAATTGCTAGAAGTGCGATGACGTAGGGGACTAGGAACGCCCCGCCGCCGTTTGCGTAGGCAGCACCGGGGAAGCGCCAAATGTTCCCCAGGCCAATGGCGGAGCCGATCGCGGCGATTAGGAACGCTGTCTGGCTATTCCATGTTTCGCGGCGCCGGGTGGTTGGTTGCGGTTGATGGGACACATATCCTCCTTGAAGCTGGAGCTACTTTAGGACGCATGTCCAAAGAAATACACAACTGCTCAGCATGTGGCTTCCTGGCGGGTTGCGCACCTGGGAACCCCGACGACTTTTCGACGGCTTCCCAGTGGTACCGGCGGGAACATCGAAGTCCAAGGAGGTGCTTTGTCGTGGGCTGATAGGCGGCGTATCAGCGGTTTCCCTATAGTTGGAGGATTGGATAGTTGGAGTTTTGGAACTCCCGTCAACGACTTGCTCCCCGGAGGCAGCATGACTGGTGATCATCGTCGCAGTTCGTTGCGTCCAGAGATGACTCTCCTTGTGTCTCGTATTTCCGGGAGGGGGCGCGCCGAACGGTATGGACTGGAGGTTGCCCGGATTCTGCGTGGTGCCGGTTGGAGCGTCGAAGTAATCTTCACGGACGCAGCGGATGATCCTCAGTGGATGGCAGAGCATGCGGGGAGCCGCCTTGTCGGAGCCATCGGGGGAGACGGATACCTGGCCGCAACTGGTAGGGGCGTAGCACTGGGCAACACAGGTCGGGTATTGGTGCCGTTCCCGGGAGGCACTGGCAATGATCTCTGCAGGGCGCTGGGGGTGGGGCTGTCGCTAACCGGCCGAGCCAAGGAGCTCGCAGCTTTGGTAGAGGGCGACTTGGACGCGGCGGTCAGGAGCATCGACGGCATGTGGGTCCGCGGGGGCAAGGAGAATGGAGACCAGGAGAAGAAGGAGCACCTAGCGTTTGGCGTGGTTTCTCTAGGTATCGACGCGTCCGCTAATATTCTCTCCAATCAGAGCTCCCTTAGGGGGTCCCTCTCCTACATTGTTGGAGCGGTGCGAGCGTTCTTTTCTCAGAGCCACCAGCGGGTTCTTGGGTTCGTGGATGGTAAAGACTACGATTTCACCGGCTGGATAGCGTCCGTGTCTAACAGCGGCTGGATTGGCGGGGGAATCAACCTGGTCCCTGACAGTAACCTCGATGATGGGCTCTTGGAAGTCTTTAACGTGGGACCGACCGGACGGTTACGCGTTGTGCCACTTCTCATTCGTGTTCTTGCACATTTAGGTCCTAAGAGTCCGCTAGTGAACTTGGTCGAGGGGCGCGAAGTCCGCCTGGAGTCCGACGTCGCTTTGCCCGCCATGGCGGATGGGGACCTAGTCGCGTACACCCCAGTGACCGTTAGGGTTGCGCCGGGGATTCTTCCTGTCCTAACGCAATAGCATTAGTCGCGCACCGCATAGTTGGTGCGCGACCTTCGGAATGGGCCCTTGCGCACTGCCTATGTGGCGTGCAACACAAGTGCGTAAAAGTAGAATAAAGCGATTACGTGTGGGTTGACCGAGCTATTCGGAGGGCTCTGGGGTAATAACCACCCAGGGTTCGTCCAGGTCGGCGGCAAGATCTGCAGCGATGTCCGCGGCACCGTCGGCGGCGGACTCTCCCACCACGGGAAGCACCTGGGCGCTGCCTACGAGCGTGGGGTCGACGGGTTCTCCCAAGGAGACCTCAGCCATTATCTCTTCCAGTGTTCTTGAGGGGAGACCCCGATAGACCGCCATGTTAGAAATCCTCCGGCCAGCTGTGCTCCAGCAGGTAGTGAACCCACAGGGGTTCCGGTTCGAACTCTTCGCCTTCTTCAACGACCGTGGTTGTCACTTCGAAACGGATATCTTTGCGCTTATCTTTCGCGTTCCGCGCGAACTCCTCACGCAGATTCACTGCCGAAGCCAGCCAGAGGGCGTCCATGCGGTTCCTTTCGAACGAGCCAACATATCGAGCGTAGCAGCCAACTGGTCTTTACCTGTGAGTGGCGCAGCATTCATGGACACTCAAGGCAGAAGAAATCCCCGCGCCGAACTTGAACGCGGGGAGTCTTCACAAAGCTAGGGCCAACCCTGCGGTCAAACCGGGGCCATAACCTAGGCTAGTCCAGACTTAGGCGCGACCTAAAGGGCCAGCTGGATCTTCCGTCCCGGGACCGCGTCAATTAGCTCACGGGTGTAAGCCTCTTGCGGGTCGTCGAACAGCTGGTCTGCGGTGGACTGTTCCACGATCTTCCCGTTCTCCATGACCACCACGTCGTCCGCTAGGAGGCGCACAACAGCCAAGTCGTGGGTGATGAACAGGTAGGTCAGATTCAGGTCAGACTGAAGCTGGTTCAGCAGTTGCAGGATCTGGTCCTGCACCAGAACGTCCAGGGCTGAAACGGCTTCGTCGAGCACGACAACCTCAGGGTCTAAGGCCAGTGCTCGCGCAATAGCAACGCGTTGGCGTTGACCGCCAGACAGCTCGTTCGGGTACCGGCGCATAACAGACCTCGGTAGAGACACCCGATCTAACAGGTCGGTGATCTTGGCGAGGCGCTCTTTCCTTGACCCGACTTTGTGGACCCGAAGGGGTTCTTCGATAATTCGGTAGATCGAATATGTGGGGTCCAAGGAGCCGTATGGGTTTTGGAAGACGACCTGCAACTTGCGCCGCATATTGAAGAGTTGCTGCCGGTTCAGCGTGGAGAGGTCTTCTCCCTTGAAGTAGACCTTGCCAGAGGTTGGGTCCAGTAGGTTCAGGACCATGTTTGCGACGGTCGACTTACCGGAGCCGGATTCACCGACAAGTGCCATCGTTGTTCCGGTTCTCACTCCGAAGCTGACGTCATCAACAGCGCGAAGTATTTTTGCGCCGCCTTTGGCCCCGCGAACGTCGAACTCTTTTACCAGGTCTTTGACCTCGATGATGTTGTCTGTTGCGGTGGCGCCTGCGCCCGAGCCAACCAGCTCTTCTTCCGTTACGGAAATTCCCTTCTCATGCGCCGCTTCAATTCTCTGTGATGCAAGAGAGGGGGCAGCCGCGACCAGCCGTTTCGTGTAGGGGTGCTGGGGGTGCTGCAAGATATCCAAGGCAGGCCCCGATTCGACCACGCGGCCGCGGTGCATCACGACTAGCTGCTCGGCACGTTCCGCGGCCAATCCAAGATCGTGAGTGATGAAAAGGACGGCGGTGCCCTTCTCTTTGGTTAGGGCAGCCAGGTGGTCCAGAATGCGCCTTTGGACCGTGACGTCTAGGGCGGAGGTTGGTTCATCAGCAATCAGAAGCTTCGGGTCAGCTGCCATGCCAATAGCGATCAGAACACGCTGGCGCATGCCGCCGGAAAACTCGTGCGGGTACTGCTTGGCGCGGCGTTCCGCGTCCGGCAGCCCGGCCTCTTCGAGAACAGCCGACACGCGCTGGCCCACCTCAGACCGAGGAACGACAGCGTTTGCCTTCAGTGCCTCTTTCACCTGGGTGCCGACGCGCCACACGGGGTTCAGGTTAGTCATTGGGTCCTGTGGAACCATGCCGATCCCGGAGCCTCGCAACTTGACCCATTCTTTTTCGGGCAAGCGGGTGATGTCCCTGCCGTCGAATTCGATGGTTCCGCCGGTGACACGCCCCGTGCCGGGCAACAGACCGATCACGGCCGCAGCCGTGGTGGATTTGCCGGATCCGGATTCACCCACAATAGCCACGGTTTGCCCCGGGTAGATCGTCAGGTTGGCTCCACGAACGGCCGGAACCATTCCGGTCGATGAGGAGAACGCAACGTCCAAGTCGGTTATCCGAAGGAGCGGATTCTCATCATCGGGGTGAATCTTTCCCGGTTCGCTGAGGATCTTCTCGTCAGAAGCGCGTTCGGCGTCCTGAACCTTTTCCATTTCCAACCGGTCCGATTGCTCGACCAGGGGATCCGGCCTGTCTTCCCAGTTCTCGTACTCGGCTAGGGGTTCGTTCCCAGGGAAGAAATCTTTGCCGTCGTCTTGAGGAGGGGGGCCGGAAGCCTTACGGTTCTCGGAAGCCTCGTTCAGTTCATCCCCATCGGGGATGTAGTTCATATCACTCATCGTTTACGTGCTTTCGGATCAAGAGCATCGCGGACCACGTCGCCCATCATGATGAAGCTGAGGACTGTCATGGCCAGAGCCAAAGCCGGGTAGAACAGGACCATTGGCTGAGTCCGCAGGGAGGTTTGTGCGCGGGAGATGTCGCCACCCCACGAAACCACACTGGTTGGTAGGCCAACACCAAGGAACGACAGGGTTGCTTCCGCGACGATGAACGTACCGAAGGCTACCGTCGCGTAGACGATGATGGGGGCCGCTGCGTTTGGGATGATGTGCGAGGTAATGATCCGCCAACGCGACGCCCCAAGTGCTCGCGCGGAGGTCACGTACTCCTCGTTCTTAGCCGCCATTACCGCGCCACGTGTGATGCGGGACAGCGAGGGCCATCCGAATACTGCGAGGACAACCACGACCATCCAAACCGTCCGGCTTTCGGAGAACAGCTGCATGATGACGATCGCAGCCAGAACGAGGGGTACAGCAAAGATGATGTCGGTGAACCTGGAGTTAACCGTGTCGATCCAGCCGCCAAAGTAGCCGGCGGCGGTACCCAGGATTCCGCCGATGACAACCACGAGGATCGTGGTGAACACGCCGACCGTCAAAGAGGCACGCGCGCCGTAGACAACACGAGCGTAAATGTCGCAGCCCTGCTTGTCGAACCCGAAAGGGTGCCCCGAAGAAGCGTCCGCTAGGGAGTTCTTCAGTTCACAGAAGCTCGGGTCGCTGCTGGTGAAAATTCCGGGGAACAAAGCCATGACAACCATCAGAGTAATGATTGCGGCTGCGGTCCAAAAGAGGGGTCGGCGGCGCAGGTTCTTCCACGCCTCGCCCCACATGGACGAAGGTGCGGACTCATCCTTTACGGCGTCGACCGCGCCCAAACCGGTCTCATCCACGTCGGAGACGTGGCGTGACTGCCCGTGGCGAGTGCGCTTCAAGTCTTGTGAAGGAATCAGGTTCTCACTCATAGCGGATCCTTGGGTCAAGTACGGCGTACAACAGGTCTACTAGAAGGTTCGCAACAATGTAGACCAGAACCAGTGCGGTAGTGATAGAGACGACCGTTCCGGGTTCACCCTTCTTGATGCCGTCCCAAAGCATGCCACCCACGCCTTTGATGTTGAAAATACCCTCGGTAACGATGGCGCCGCCCATGAGCGCACCCAAGTCGGCGCCGATGAAGGTTACCACCGGAATCAGAGAGTTTCGCAGAATGTGCCGACTCATGACGGCGCCGTCTGAGAGGCCCTTGGCGCGCGCCGTGCGAACAAAGTCAGCACTGGCCGTCTCCGAGACGGACTGCCGGGTCAAGCGGATCACATAGGCCAGTGACACTGCCGCCAGCACTATTGATGGCATCAGCAGTGACATGAAGTCAGGGACTGTTCCGGCCGTTACTGGGAGAAGTTTCCACTTCACGCCCACGAAGAACTGGAGCAGGAAGCCCATAACGAAGGTTGGGACCGAGATCAGAAGCATCGACATGATCAGGATCGTGGAGTCAAAGGCTTTGCCCTTGCGCAGACCCGCTATCACGCCCAAGATAACGCCAAATATGGCTTCCCAGGCAATCGCCATCATCGCCAGTTTGAAAGTGATTGGGAAGGCGTTGGCCATCACCTCCGACACCGGACGGCCGGAGAATGTTGTCCCAAAGTTAAGCGTGAAGACGCCCTTCAGGTACAGAACATATTGCATCCAGAAAGGTTTGTCGAGGTTGTACTCGGCTCGGATGCGCTCCTGGACTGCCGGGTTTAGGCCCTTATCTCCGCCCAAGGCAGCCACGGGGTCCCCCGGCATCAGGTAGACCATTGCGAAGATCAAAAATGTCGCGCCGAAGAATACTGGAATGGTCTGCAGTAGTCGACGCCCTAGGTAACGACCCATAGGTTCCTCTTTGTGTTAATGTCCGTGCCAGACTAC
>CAYFRG010000024.1:0-25330 GCA_964345535.1 uncultured Actinomyces sp.
TGACTCCGGGTCTCCTAGCGGACGAAGTCTTCGTCTCCATCGACTAGGCAAGTAGAACGCAAGAATTCCCGAGCGCAAGAAGCCCTGAGTTTGCGCAGCGCAGGAGCGCAGGACACAGAACCTATTCGGGAATACAAAAACGGGACGCGGCTCAAACAGCCGGGTCCCGTTTTTGTTGATTCATTCTGGTCAGGCCCCAGGGGGTGTCCCGTGGACGTAGGAAACCAGGTGGTCGCGTTCCTGTTCCAAATCCTCCAGGCGCGCCTTGACGACGTCCCCGATAGAGATGATGCCGATTAGCTCCCCGTCTTCTAGCACCGGCAGGTGGCGGATGCGCTCTTCTGTCATCCTCTCTGCCACTGTGTGCAGTTCGTCGTATGGAGCGCACGTCTTCAGGTCGGTTGACATGATGGCGGTTACGGGCGCCGTGAACGGGCCGGCGTCTCTGACGCTGCGGACCAGGTCCCTCTCAGAGAGGATCCCGACGATCTGACCCCCGTCAAGGATCAGCAGTGCACCGATCTTCCGGTCCGCCAGGACCCGGGCGGCACCCGCAATAGTTTCGGATGGCGGCAGGGAAACGACGTCCCTGCCTTTTCGCTCAAGAATCTCTGTTACACGCATGAGGCTAAAGTATTACGGCGACGCTGTGAGCCGCTTCACTGTCCAATATGTGGGTTCAGCCTTCCACCCGGCGGCGCGCCTCCGCGAAGGCGTCCACCGCTGCTCGGACGTCCTTTTCACCGTGCGCCGCTGAGATTTGCACTCGGATGCGCGCTTCCCCCTGCGGGACGACCGGGAAGCTGAACGCGGTCACGTAAACCCCCAGATCCAGCATTTCTGCTGCGACCGCGGTAGCCGTGCGAGCGCCATCTTCGCCGGGGAACATGACAGCGATGATGGAATGCGTGCCCGGGAGCAGCTCGAAGCCTTCCTGGTCCATGAGGTCTCGAAACAGGTTCGCCATCTTCTGCAGATGTTCGCGAGAGTCGTCTGCTTCCCGCGCGATCAGAATTGCTTCCCGCGCCCCGGCGACGATCATGGGGGCAAGCGTGTTAGAGAACAGGTAGGGGCGGGCCCGCTGGCGCAGCAGGTCAACGATTTCTTGGTGGGCGGCCACGTAGCCGCCGGACGCACCGCCCAACGCCTTACCAAGGGTGCCGGTAAGGATGTCAACCCGATCTTCAACGCCGAACATGGCAGCGACGCCTCGACCTTCCGGGCCCACAAAACCAGTGGCGTGAGAGTCATCGACCATGACAAGGGCGTCATACTCATCGGCCAGGTCACAGATTTCGGGGAGGGGAGCGTAGTAGCCGTCCATGGAGAAAACTCCGTCGGTGACGATCACGATGTTCCGAGAGTCAGCTGCGCGGGCCTCTTCCAGTTGGGTGCGCAAATCTTCCATGTCCCGGTTGCGGTAGCGCAAGCGTTTTGCCTTCGACAGGCGGATTCCATCGATGAGCGAGGCGTGGTTCAGTGAGTCGGAGATGATTGCGTCTTCCGGCCCGAACAGAACTTGGAAGATGCCTCCGTTGGCGTCAAAGCAGGACGAAAACAGGATGGCGGCATCCCGACGCAGGTAGTTCGCAATCTCCCGTTCCAGCTCTACGTGCTGATCCTGGGTGCCGCAAATGAACCGGACGGAGGAGAGCCCAAATCCCCACTGGTCCAAGGAATCACGACTGGCCTGGACGATTCGGGGATCATCAGCCAACCCCAAATAGTTGTTAGCACAGAAATTCAGTGAGTCTCCGGACGCCGTTTCCACCAGCGGTCCCTGAGGGCCAAGCAGCGCCCGCTCTTCCTTGTACAGCCCGGCGTCCCGGATCTCTTGGAGGGTCTCCAGTAGCTGTTCCTTATTGGTGTACATCTAGTTCTCCCAGTCGATGATGATTTTGCCCGCGTCCCCGCGCGCTGCCGTAGCGAAGGCGTCTTCCCATTCCTCAGGTTGGAAACGGTCGGTAATGACTGACCGCAGCGCCGCCCGCAAATCAGGAGCGGTCTCCGTAAGGAAGGTAGCCAAGTACCAGGTGTCGTACATTTCGCGGCCGTAGACACCTTTGATCGTGAGCATGCGAGTGATGACCTTGCCCCAATCAATGGGGAAGGCTTCAGATGGGAGGCCCAGCAGGGCCAGCGTGGCGCCGTGGTTGCAGAACTCCACCAGGTTCTGCAGCGCCGCGGGAGCCCCGGACATCTCCAAGCCCGCGTCGAATCCCTCCTGGATATGAAGCTCTGTCATCGCTTGGCGCAAACTCTCGGCATCCGGTTGCAGTGCCCTGTCGGCCCCAACCTGGCGCGCCAGCTCCAGCCGTGTTTCGTTGAAGTCTGTGATGACAACGTGGCGAGCCCCCGCGTGTTTCGCAATGGCTACGCACATGATGCCTATGGGGCCAGCTCCGGTGATCAGGACGTCCTGACCGGTCAGCTCCACCTGCTGGCAGGTGTGAACCGCGTTGCCTAGAGGGTCGAACAGTGCCCCCAACTCAGCATCTATGGTGTCTGGCTGGACCCACACGTTACTGGCCGGCACCACGACGTAGTCCGCGAAGGCGCCGTCCCGGTTCACGCCGATACCTTCCGAGCGCACGCACATGTGTCCGCGTCCTGCCCGGCAGTTGCGGCACCTGCCGCATACGACGTGTCCCTCCACGGAGACGTGCTGTCCGACGCGTAGACAGTCAGGGCTGTCCGTGTCTACCAGGCCGGGGCCCAGTTCAACGATGGTCCCCGAGAACTCGTGTCCGAGAGTCTGGGGCGGGGTGAGCGACCCGGGGGCGCCCCCATCCCAACGCCACAGGTGCAGGTCAGTGCCGCACAGTCCGGTGCGCTGCACTCTGATTTTAACCTCGTCCCAACCGGGGACTGGTTCCGGAATGTCTACGAGTTCTAGACCCGGACCGTCAACTAGCTTTCTCAGCGCACGCACGTATCCTCCCAAGCCGTTACCGACAAGGGTAGCCCTCCAAGGGCGCCGGTGAGAAAATGGCAAGCAGGAGGCCATCATGGGCGAATTGAGAATAAAACGTGTCTACGAACCGGCTAGTGCGGACGACGGCTACCGAGTGCTGGTCGACCGGATTTGGCCGCGCGGAGAGAGCAAAGAAAAAGCGGACCTTGACCTGTGGTTGAAGGAGATCGCTCCTTCCACGCAGCTGCGAACGTGGTTTGGGCACGACCCCGCTAAGTGGAATGAGTTCGTTACTCGCTATCGGGCTGAGCTGGATGATAATGGCGAGGTCGTCGCCAAGCTGCGCGAGATAATCCGGAGCCATCCTGTGGTCACCTTGGTCTACTCCGCGAAGAATGAAGCCGACAATCAGGCGGTCGCCCTCCGGGACTACATGCAGGGAAAGTAACGGCACTGCAACCCAAGTGTCGGTGGCAGCCCTTACACTCTGAGAGTCTCAGAATAATCCCGTTCTTGCATTTCCGCGGAAGGCCGGACAGTGCAAGGCATAGCAAAGACAGGTGGACACACAGATGAACAGAGGAAGATCTGGCGTGTGGATCCCCCACACTCAGGGCGGAGTGGCCGCCTGGTATAAGGATCCAATCGCCCAAGAAGCGGACCGCAGGCCGCTGCGCGGAGAGGGGGAATCCGAAGAGGAATCCGACGAAGACTCCTGAGCTGCGCTCACGACGGCACCAGCTCGGACAGGCCCCACAGGCGGAGATCTGAGGGCCAGAGGAGCAGCCAGTGACCCACACAAGTGTCGACACACTCCCGTGGTCGAAGCCTCTCTGCAAGGCGCTTGCCGGAGCTAGATTCGCACTGTGCGAGGGTCCGGTAACGATCGACGGCGTCAGCGCCGCAAAACCAGAATGAGTTGGCACCCGCCGGTTCCCTACCCATTTGCGGCGACCAGGGACCTCAGGCCAGGTTTTTGTTTGGAACTGGCCAGGGCAAAACCCCCACAGAAAGAATCATCTGCGGGGGCTTGACCAGCTAGTTGCAGCTACCCGCCGCTCAGTTGGCCTTGCGGGCCATAGCGTCGCGACGGATGTCCTTCAGTTGGTACATGGTGGTGTCCTCCCGACCGAACAGGTCGCTCAGGTGGTGGTAGATCGCGTAGAGGCGATCATACTCGGCTGAGGCTTCTTCGCGGGGCAGGTAGGCATCTTCAATTACGCCGCCCATGTGCTCCGCGGCGGTTGACAGGTCAGGGTAGGCCCCAGCCGCCACGGCTGCAAAGATGGCGGAGCCCTGGGCCCCCGCCTGTTCCACTGTCGCCACAGAAAGTGGCCTCCGGGTCACGTCCGCGTACATTTGCATGAGGAACTGGTTCTTCAGTAAACCTCCTGCAACGTGGATCGAAGTGACGGGGACGCCGTGCTCTTCGAAGTTCTCGATGATGGTGCGCGCTCCGAAGGCGGTGGCCTCTAGGAGTGCTCGGTAAATCTCCTCCGGCATTGTCGCCAGGGTCTGGCCGATGAGCAGCCCAGTTAGGTTCGCGTCAACAAGCGGGGAACGGTTCCCATTCCACCAGTCCAGCGCGACGACGCCGCTTTCACCAATTTCGAGTTCCGCGGCCTTTTGCGCCAGGTACTCATGGATGTTCATCCCCGCTTCGCGCGCAGCTTGCTCGTACCGCTCCGGCACATAGCTGTCCACAAACCAGGCGAAGATGTCTCCGACGGCGCTCTGTCCCGCCTCGTACCCCCAAGCTCCGTCAACAATTCCGCCGTCGACGACGCCAAAGTGGCCCGGGACCTCCGCGTATTCTGCAGCTGGGATCACCCAGCAGCTGGAGGTGCCCAGGATACCCGTCAGTTGCCCGGGCTTGACTGCGTTCACTGAGGCAGCTTGGACGTGGGCGTCAATGTTCCCAGTGGCGACCGCGATCCCCTCGGGCAATCCGAAAGCTTCCGCGTACCGGCGTCTCAGCCCGCCCACGGACTCCCCAAGGGGGAGGACCGGGTGGCTCATTTTCTCCTCGAACACTTCAGCGAAATCGGGGTTCAGAGAGGCGAGGTACTCCTTGCTGGGGTACTGCCCGTCCTGGAACATGCGCTTGTAGCCCGAGTCGGACGCCGAGTAGGTGAGCCGTCCGGTCAACTGCCACGTGATGAAGTCGACCAGGTTCACGATCTCACCGGCCGCAGCGTAAACGTGTGGCGCTTTCTCCAGAGTTTCCAAAGACTTGGGCATGAGCATTTCAGACGAGAGGGTGCCCCCATACCTGCCCAGCCACGTTTCTTCGCGTTCCTTTGCCAACGCGACGATCCTGTCCGTCTGTTCGCCTGCTCCGTGGTGCTTCCACATCTTCACGTACGCGTGGGGCTCGTTTACGAACTCCGGAAGGTCCGACAGTGGCGTACCTTCTTTATCGGTTACGACCACTGTGGCCGAGGTGCCATCAACCCCGATTCCGATAACGTCGGCCGGGTCAACGTCCGCCTTTGCAAGGGCTTCGGGGACGGCCTGGTCCATCGCCCACAGGTAGTCACCTGCTACCTGCAGAGCGAAGTCCGGGGGCAGAACCTGATCGTCGCCAGCTGTGAGTGTCCGGTCCATTACCTGGTGGGGGTACTCGGCTACCGCGTCAGCGACTACGTGTCCGTCGCTGACGCGAACAACCACGGCCCGCGCTGAGAGGCTACCGAAGTCCAAGCCCAGCGTGTACTTATCTTTCATTGGCGCCTCTCAGAAGGACTCCGGGGTGCGGTGCTGACCCCAGAACCCTTCGTCGCTAAAGAGATTGTCAATAGTCTGTTCCAGCAACCCCAGGTCGGCCAGGGTGTCAAAGATGGTGTAGCGAGGGCGGATCATCTGAGCCTGCGTGTGCGTCTTCCGGAAGCGGTCCCAGTCAACCTCGATCATTTCGGGGTGGTAAGGCGCGGCGGCGGCCTTCAGCTTCAGCGCAGCGTCCTCGGGATCGATCAGCTGCGAGGCGACGCGCTCCTTGATTACCGGCCACTTCTCCTTGATCAGTTCGACGCGGGCGCGCAGTTCGTCGCCTTGCAGGTTCTTTGCGACGGAGTGCTGGACTCCCTCATCGGCGATCCGCGGCTCCAGCATTTCGCGCACGCGGGCCTCTACCTCTTCATCGGTTGGGGCTGCCGCCACGACCGCGTCGACGTCCAAGTCTTCCAGGTCCAACTTGAGGGCTTCCTGCCACAGCGCCAAAGAAGCGACGGTGCCAACACCGACTTTGAAACCGTGTGACAGTGGCGGCTCCCAGTCCAGGCCGTGACCTTCCATCTCCCAGGTGTGGGAGAACTGGTGGCCCGCGCCGGATGCGGGGCGCGAGGACTTGGCCGCCTGCATGGCCAAGCCGGACATGATGTTTCCTTCAGCTAGTCCCTCGATTGCTTGAGCGTCGCCCTGAGCGGTCCTCTCAGGCTCAGAAAGTGCTTCCATCAGGGGACCCTGAACCAGGCCCCACACGTAGTCGTCGATTGCTTCAATACCCAGCTCATCGGCCAAGATCCAGTCGGCGCCGGCGGGAATCTTTTCGATCAGATCGCCGTAGCCGGTGGCTGTGAGGCGCTGCGGGGCATCAGCGATTACCTGCAGGTCCGCCACAAGGCCCTTCGGGGCGGGGCAGTCGCGGGTAATTTTGAAGCCGTCTTTAGAGATGGAAGCGCCAAAGGAGGCGTAGCCGTCGACTGAGGCAGCCGTGCACGAAACCATGTAGGGGCGACCCAATTCGCCGCTGGCCAGCTTCGCGATGTCGTTAAGGGTCCCGGCGGCGACTGCACAAATTACGGTGTCGTCCAACTTTTCCAGGTGCTCACGCAGCAAAGTGGTGTTGTCATAGTCGGCATACAGAGTCGGAGTACCGGGGAAAATGAACGGCTCCGCCATCTCCACACCCGCGTCGCGCAGGGACTGTTCTGTGGGGGCTCCTGCCGCGGCGTACGTGTTTTCGTCCGCCACCAGGAGGCAACGTTTTCCGGGGAAGAGTTCTTTGAAGAGGGGGCCGGTCTGGTCTAGAACATCGTATCCGATGACAATGGCTTCCGTTTCGTCTGCGGTCTCTAGAGCTTGTTCAATGAGGGTTTTTGACATCCTGCGTCTCCTTGGTTCCTTGAGTGTGCGGCTTTGCTTCTCGTCGTGGCCACCGACATCACGGACGAACACTTTGGCCGTGTGGGTGGTGCTATTTGGTTACTGTAGTCGATTTATCATCGTTTGTGTAGAGAATAACGTATTTTGTGTTATGTTTTGAATGTGTCCTGCGTCTCAGATGAACTATGCGTGGGTGCGCTGCGGCCGTCTCTGCTGTTCGGAGCCGGATATCATCGTCAAGCGGGGCTGTCCCCGCAGCACTGGAGGGAATATGGGTGTCGCCGAAGCCTCAGCTCACGGGGGACGTGGTTCGGTCAGAGGGCTGCGGAGCCGCAGGGAGAACATAGCGAAGCTTGTGATAGACGCCGGTTCGCTTTCGGTTGAAGATCTTGCCGACATCATGGGCGTGTCCACAATGACCATTTACCGGGACGTTTCCGCCTTGGAGGAGCAGCGTTTGGTTACTTTGCTGCGGGGGAACGTGTACGCTCTTGCGTCTGCTTTGAACGAGGCCAGTGCAGAGTTTCGCATGGGGGAGAACGTCTTGATAAAAGAGGCGTTCGTTCAGGCTGTAGAGCCTCTAATCACGAGCTGGGCCTCCGTCATGGTGGACGACTCCACAAGTGGTATTTTTGTCATCAGCAAAGTGGCTGAAACCCGGCCGTTGACCGTGATTACCAACTCTCTCCTGGCTGCGCGCGAGGTTGAAAGTCAGTCCGACGTCTCTTTGCAGATCATCGGTGGGGAATACCAGAAGTGGGCAGAGGCGTCCTGCGGCATGGCGGCTTTGCGCCAAATCGAGGATCTGCGCGCAGATTTTTCGATCATGTCAGCGTCGGCCATTAGTGGCGGCGCGTGCTACCACCCCTACCGTCAGATCGCGGATGTGAAACGCGCGATGTTGAAGGCAAGCGAGGTTCGCATTCTGCTTGCCGATGGCAGCAAGTTCGCTAGGCGTTCCATGTACAGGTTCGCTGACCTGAACGACTTCGAATACGTGATTACCGATCCCTCCGTGGCACCCGAAATACTGGAAAAACTGGGCTCCCTTCGCGGGAAACTAATCATTGCCTGAACCTCTGCGCCAGGTCTCTTATTAGCTTAGGCTTGACGGTGCGGGGGAGGTCCCGCTCACAGTTTGTCACAGTTTTTGGGTGACTCAATCCTTATTTCCACAAAACCGCTGTTTGTTTCACAGATTATGTGTTACAGTTGCCGCAATCTCTATGAGATTCGCAGTACACGACAGCAAGGAGGCAAAAGATGTACCGCATCGCAATGGCAGCGGACAGTGCAGGATTCGATTACAAGGAAGCTTTGAAGAAGGACTTTGAGGCTGACCCCCGAGTATCGGAGGTTATCGACGTCGGCGTCGCTAGCGGCGAAGACACTGATTACCCCCATGTAGCAGTGGCGGCAGCCCGGTTGGTAGCTGAAGGGAAAGCCGACCGTGCCCTATTGATCTGTGGGACGGGAATGGGCGTCGCGATGGCAGCGAACAAGGTGCCTGGAATTCGGGCGTCCGTCGCGCATGATTCCTACTCAGTGGAACGGCTGGTCCTATCCAACAACGCGCAGGTCCTCACTTTCGGGCAGAGGGTTATCGGTCTTGAACTGGCTCGCCGTCTAGCCAAGGAGTGGCTCGGCTACGAATTCGATGAGACTTCCCCGTCGGCGCCGAAGGTCGCCGCAATTGAAAGCTACGAACGCGACTAGTCGTAGAAAGAAAACAGAAAAGGAAACAATATGCCTGATGCAACAGTGATGTTGGGGAACATCGACCTGTTTTGGTTGGTGCTGGCGCTGGGTGGTGGCGCGTTTGGTGCGATGATCGGCGCGAACAACGCGTTCGGTTTCACCGGCGTGTCGATCATTCTGGGCCTCGGTGTCCTTGCCGGGACCGGGAGTGGAATCGTCCTAGATTACCTGGCTTTCGGTCCGGTATTCGGCCCACACATTGCGTTCGCCGGTGGTGTGGCCGCCGCAGCGTACGCGGGAAGTAGAAATCTCATCGAGGGGGGCGGGAAGAACGTTAACAGTCCCCTGGGAGGCCTGGGGAGACCCGACGTCATCTTGGTGGGGGCGCTTTTCGGGGCGGGCGGCTTCGTTGTCGAGCGCCTAGTGCAGCTCATCCCCTGGTTTGGTAGTAACACGGACACCGTCGCATTCACCGTTATCGTCTCTGCGATCGTTGCCCGTCTTGTGTTCGGAAAGACCGGGGTCTTCTCCAAGCTGACGGAGCCGCGCGACGGCGCCCGGTGGCTGGACTGGCAGGAAAAGCCCGCTCAGCTCTTCACCATCGCGATCCTGGCATCGGTGATGGCGTCTGGTTTGGCTATGATCGTGGGCTCCTACATTGTGCCGTTGGCCGGTGCGGACGAGTCCTGGGCGCGCATGATCGACAACGCGCACGTGCTCCCCTTCGCCATCTCGGCGATCGTCATCTTCTTCGTTGCTGCTGGCGTGAGGATGCCGGTTACACACCACATGACCATCATTGCGGCGTTTGCGGCTGTCACCTTCCTGAACATCAGCGGTAACGGCTTCGTCGGACTGCTCGCAGGAATCTTCTTCGGTGTAGTCTCAGGGTTCCTGGGCGAGTTCATGGCGCGCCTCATGTACTCCAACGGTGACACCCACATTGATCCGCCTGCTGCGGCGATCTGGGTAATGAACACATTTGTGGCGGCTTCTGCGCTGCTCTTTGCGTAAACAAACAAGTAGACGGGGGTTCTTCGATGGATTTTAAAAGTGCCGGAGTGCTGCCTTGGGCAGAGGAACTGTACGAAGCATATGTCTTCGACATGGATGGAACGCTGTACCTAGGGGATCACTTGCTTCCGGGTGCAAAGAGGATGTTGGAAGAGTTACGGCGCCTGGATTTGCCGGTGCGCTTCTTGTCCAACAACCCCACGAAGAACCCCCGTCAGTACTTGGATAAGCTAGAGGGCCTTGGCATTCACGCCGAGTTGGATGAGATCGCCTCCACGGTGGTCACCACGGTCCGCTGGTTGAAACGTAACCACCCGGACGCGGTCGTGTTCCCGATCGCTGAGCCGCCCCTTGTCGACGCGCTCAGAGAGGCCGGGTTCACGGTCAGTGACGATCCGGAAAAGATTGACATTGTTATCGCCTCGTACGACAGGACGTTTGACTACCGGAAGTTACAGATCGCTTTCGACGCAATCTGGTTCTACAAGCGAGCGTTCCTGATCGCGACGAACCCGGACCGCTTCTGCCCGTTCCCAGGGGGAAGAGGCGAACCTGACTGCGCTTCGATCATCGCTGCTGTTGAAGCATGCACAAGCACCAAGTGTCGGGAGGTGATCGGGAAACCAAACCCGATCATGCTCAGGGAGGCCCTTGGCGACTTGGACGTGGATCTGCGGAAGGTTGTCATGGTTGGTGACCGACTTTCCACAGACATAGAGATGGCTGTGAATGCACAAATGGCTTCCGCGATGACACTCACCGGGGAGTCAACCTGGGAAGAAGTGCTGGAACTGCAACCTGAACGCCGCCCGACCATGGTGCTTGACCGGGTGGACAAACTCATCCCAAGGCAGATTTGGGAACAAAACGACTGGACAGAAAACTAACAGTCCGCGCTGCGGACTGACTCAAAGAGGAGTGACAATGGTATTACCAGAATTCGAGGGCCCCTATCTGCTGGGGATCGATTACGGAACGGAATCCTGTAGGGCGGCAATCTTCGACCTGCACGGAAACCCCATCGGCTTTGCCGCCACCCCTTACAAGACGCATCACCCCCGGCCGGGACGGGCCGAGCAGGACCCCAACGATTGGTACGAATCGCTGAAGGCTTCAGTCCACCGGGTGATGAGCGAGACCGGGGTTAGAGCGCAAGACATTGCTGCGATCGGCTACGACGCGACGACGATGACCGTCGTTGCAATGGACGAAACCGGGAACGCGCTGGCCCCAGCGATTATGTGGATGGACGTGCGTGCAACCGAGCAGTCGGCACGGGCAGAGACAATCGAACACTGGGCGCGCGACTACAACGGTAAGGGCACCATGCCCGCCACCGCCGAATGGTATCCGTTCAAGGCCGCCTGGATGAAGGAAAACCAGCCGGAGATTTACGACGCCGCTTACAGGATCGTGGACGCGCCGGACTGGCTTACGCACAAACTCACTGGCGAGTGGACAGTTAACATCAACTCTGCTGCTCAGCGCATGTACTACAACCGCGACCGTGGGGGCTGGCCCGTAGAGTTCTACGAACACATCGGCTGCGGTGACGTCTTCGAGAAGCTGCCCGAGCGGGTAGTGGACCTGGGTGTCCCCGTCGGTGGTCTAACCGTCGAAGCTGCGTCTGACCTGGGTCTTCTACCCGGGACGCCCGTGGCACAGGGTTGCGCCGACGCTTGGGCCGGACAAATTGGCCTGGGTGTTGTCGAGCCGGGACAAGTCGCGCTCATCACCGGCTCCAGCCACGTCATCACCGGCCAAAGCGGTAACGAAGCCTACGGTGTGGGCCTGTTCGGCGGGTTCACCGACTCCGTCATCAAGGGGCAGTACACCGTCGAGGGCGGTCTGGTTTCCTCCGGCTCCGTGCTGAAGTGGTTCCGCGACAACTTCGCGAAGGACATCACGCAGGCAGCAGAGCGCTTGGGCTTGAACCCCTACCGGGTTCTGGACGAGATGGCTGAAAAGCTTCCGATTGGTTGCAACGGGCTCATCATCAACGAGTACTTCCAGGGCAACCGCACTCCGTACACGGACTCAAAGGCTCGCGGAGCCATGGTGGGGCTCAGCCTGGCGACAACGCCCGAGTTGATGTACCGCGCTATTGAGGAAGCAGTCTGCTACGGCGTTGCGCACAACCTGAGGGTCTTCAAGGAAGCCGGGTTCGAAGCGACCGAACTGGTCGCCGCTGGCGGTGCCACCAAGTCGAAACAGTGGATGCAAATGCACTCAGACGTGACTGGCCTGCCGGTTGTTCTCACCGAGGTGGGTGACGCCGTCGTTCTCGGTTCGTGCATGTTGGCTGCTGTTGGCGCTGGTCTGTACCCCAGCATTCAGGATGCGGCCCGCAACATGGTCCGGGTCAAAGACCGGATCGAGCCGAACATGGAAGCCCACAAGGAATACGAGTTCTACTTGGAGCGCTACATGGAGCTGTACCCGAAGGTACAGAGCCTCACGCACGACATCGTAGATCACATCGCGTAGAGAGAATCCCACCGGAGGGAAGTCCGGTGAGGGTTAATGCGTTCACGCCGCCGTGGAATGGTCGAATTGGTCACGACCAAGAAACAGCACAATGGCATGAGCGGCCTGCACGTTCTCCGCAGGCAGCTTTGAGCGCATTGAGATTGGGGGAAACACCCCACCAAGGAGATAGGTGCCGGGTGGTGGACTACAAGTCCGCCACCCGGCGCTTTTCCTTGCTGGCGTGGGGGTCAGCTCTACTCACGAAAAAAGAAGCGAGCGAACCCTGTCTGCCACAGCGCCCCTAGGCCGCAAGGACGCCTGCGCGTACTGCGGGTCCTTGCGGAGCTTGGGCCCGGCGCGGCTCTGTCCGCGTTCGTGCCTGTGGTCCTAACATCCGCCGGGTACCCGGAGCCGATCCTCTTTTCTGCCCGCGATACTTGGCCACGAATCTGCGGGCGTGGCACAACCGGTGCCCAACCCGTGACGTTCGCGGACTTGAACTCCTGCTGAGTCCAAGCAGCGCAAGAGTCCGGAGTCGATCACACGATCTGCGCCACGGAAGGCACTCAGGCAGAAGCCAACAGGGTGACGTTCGGCGCCGGTTTCTCGAGATAGCCGGAGGCAGCGCAGGCCCTTCAACCTAACGCACCAGCTGCAACAGTCATTCTGGAAGGAACCTCCCCGCGTGACGCGAACTTCGATATGAAGACTCTTGAACTTCTCAACAGGAAAGAACTCACATTCGACGCCTCGCGGATGCCTTACTCGGCTCCGGCCCCCAAACACCGAATGGACTCGGACCATCCGCTACGTGCAAGAGCGACGTGTGAAAACCCCATGTTCTCCGCCTCATGAGGCCTCCCCTTGAGGACAGGCACCCAGAGCGGGGGGACCATTTCGAGATGCTAAAGACGTAAGGGGCAAGAACACTGTCCTCCCGGAAAACTGAACACTTGTGCGCACTGAGGCCCGGGGTGGTTAAAGTCTGTGTGGAGCTCGAACAAGATTGGAATCCACGCATATGAGAATCCTTGTCGCCCTAGGGGGCAATGCCATCACCGGCCCAAATGATTCGATCCGTCCCGAAGATCAGGTGGCTGCAGTCGAGTCGGCAGCCCGTCAGATTGCCCGCCTAGTCCAGCAAGGACACCAGGTAATCCTTTCCCACGGGAATGGCCCGCAAGTTGGCGCAGTCCTCAAACGCAACGAGATCGCAGCGGATGAAGTCGCCCCTGTTCCCTTAGATTGGTGTGTGGCTGACACTCAGGGCTCCCTGGGATTCATTCTCTTGAACGCACTAAATGATGCCTTCCGCGAACTCGGAGTAAGCGGTGATCCAGCGGTGTTGGTCACGCGCGCTCTGGTCGATGAGGAATCCGATGCGTTCAAGAACCCCACGAAGCCCGTTGGCGGATACGCCGACCAGGCAACCGCCGCAGAACAGATCGCAGCGGGGGAGTCGTGGACCGAAATAGAACCGGGTAGATGGCGCCGCGTTGTCCCCAGTCCCGTACCAGAGAAGATCCTGGATGCCCCGGCGGTAGATGCGATGTTGGCCGCCGGACTGTTGGTCGTCGCTGGTGGGGGCGGCGGAATCCCTGTCGCATACGCTGCGGATGGCACCTTGAAAGGCGTCGAAGCCGTTATCGATAAGGACCTGTCCTCTGAGCTACTGGCCACTCAGGTACAAGCTGACGCGTTCGTCATCGCCACCAACGTCGACTGCGCGTGGACCGACTGGGGGAAAGAAAGCGCCAAGCCCCTCCGTGAAGTCAGCATGGAACAGCTGCAGGAATTGGCGGACGCGGGCCATTTCGCTGCCGGGTCCATGGGACCAAAAGTTCAAGCAATCATGAAGTTCGTGGCAGACGGCGGACCCGTTGCCATCATCACCGCGCTAGACAAAATCGACCAGGCGCTGGCGGGCACAGCCGGAACCGTGCTGCGGAAGTGATCAGCTAGCGCCCTCCACCAATCGGAAAATCAGGTCCGCCCGTCCCATGGTGGCAGAGACCACCAGGCCGTTTGGCATGTCTACCTGTTCCACCCACGCCCGGGACAATCCCGGCGACTCCCCGGTCTGAGCGCGCCGGTCCAACAAGCGCTGTGTTCGAACCTTCGCCGGGACATCTAGGAACCAGACTTCGTCAAGCAGCGGAGCAACCCGCTCCCACCCTCCGTCTTCCAGTAAGAGGTAGTTTCCCTCCGTGAGGATGACTGGAGTATCGGCCAGCACAGGAATGGCAGAACCAATCGATTCTTCAAGCTCTCGATCAAAACGCGGCGCGTAGACCTCCGGGTCACCAGGGCGCTGAGTTCTCAATCTACCCAGCAATGCCACATACCCGTCCACGTCAAACGTGTCTGCTGCTCCTTTGCGATTGCGGATGCCCCGGGAAAGCAGCACTTCATTCGCCAAGTGGAAACCATCCATCGGCACCACCTGGCACAGCGAACCTAGCTCAGCTTTCAAAGCTGCCGTCAGAGTTGATTTGCCAGCGCCCGGTGCCCCCACGATCCCCACCAAGGCACGCGACCTAAGCGCACGGAGTTTCCCCACCAGCTCTCCCAGAGCCACCTGTTTGGCGTTCACCGGTACCACCTCCACGCGGTCGATAGTACAGGGGCTGCTGGCGCCCGCTGGGGTCTTTGGGTAGCAGCTGCGCACGTAGGGAGGGGCTTTTCTTGCCCAGAGGGCGCCAAGGGGCCTGGGGCCGCTGCCTCCACAGGTCCCGACGGCGCCCCTTCTCCACAGGAAGCACCCCGAAGCATGCGCGGAAAGTGTGGGCGATGGAGGGTGAGCCTATGGGAACTGTGTCAGTGGTTGAGTGGGTAAGGAGCAGAGTCATATTCTGCGGCAGGGCCTACCCGCTCCGCCTAGAAGCGCTCAGGAAGAAGAATCCAAACCTTGTGGTGGCGCGGATTACTCGCGGTGTCTATCTAGATGTCACGGATCTCCGGCCGGACCTGCCGCCGTGGGAGCTGCGCAAGATCGTGACGCTTTCCCGAATGTTTGCGGTGAAGTCCCAAGTAGGTTCCAGTCGCGTACCGGTTATCTTCACCGGGGAGTGCGCTGCCGTCGCAACGGGGGTGGCTACCGTTTGGAACGTGCCGAACATAGCTTTTCGAGCCGACGTTAAACGCAGGCATAGAAGAAGCTTGCCACCCGTGGAGATAGCGGGGGTCACGGTTCCGAAAACCAGTGTCTACCACGTAACTGGGGGCGTTACCGTCGGCAGTCAGGGACTTGTCGGGGGCCTAGTGCTGGCGCCGCCTGAAGTGATCGTTGCTGACGAGTGCCGCCGTGAGCACCCGCTCAAAGCCTTCACCATTGCGTGCACACTGCTCACTCAGTTGACGGATTACAACTGGAAGAACCCACGCCCCGCGCGCCGGGCAGCCGCAGAGATAAAGGCCAAGTGGCTGCGTAAAGCAGAAGAGATCAGAGGCCGGCGGGCGTTTAGAGTGTTCCGTTCGGTGGTGCGCGGCATGGACACGGGTATTCAGTCACCTATCGAGGCAATGTCCTTGTACGCAGTCAAGTGCCATTTACCGGAGCGCAAGTACGACTCAGTTCGTACCCAACACCGTGTTTCCACCGCGAATGGCCTGTATTACCTGGACATAGCCTTCCCGGATTTGCGTGCAGGCCTGGAGTCGGACGGCCGCGTGAAATATGGGGACAACGCAAAAACGGCTGACACTCAGTCCGCGCGCCATGTTGTTCGCCATCAAGCCCTGTCTAATGCAGGCTGGGCGCTGAGCCACTTGACCAGCGAGCAACTGGGACTGCCAAACATGATTGGCGCTGTGGGCTGGGCCCTTCAAGAGATCGGCGTGCTTCGTTCTGATAGGGCCCCGAATCCCCGGGGGGCGCTTTACCGAGCGCCTCCCGCTGAAATATTCAGTCGTTTGCGCAGATTCTAGTCGCTGCCCGTGGGGGATGGCTCCCTGGTGCCGTGTGGCTCGGGGTACGGGTTAAACGCTACTGCTGGGAAGGCGCGGGCGTCTTCAGGAGAGTTTGGCGGAAATCGGGGATCGACCGTCTCGGACAATGGCTAGTGAGTCGATTCAGGCCCCCTGTTCCAAGGGTGTACCGGATTGGGAAGATGAGGCTAAGGTCGACCAGTGGGTCTCATGGCCGTTATGGTGTCGGCAACGGCAACGGCAACGGCAACGGCGGCGAGGTCGGGGCACTCTAGGCCATCTCGATGCGCTCGGAGATGGTGGTTTGAGTGTTAGCCCGAAGGAGTGCGAGGAATGGCGCCGACCGGCTCGATCGCTCGAGCAGGGCTCCCCAGCCTTACAGACCCGGTATCCTGGCGACGTGAGCAAGCATGTTACCGGCCGGATGCAGGCAGTCGGGCTCATTGTCGCATCGGCGCTGGTGGTGGCCGTGACCCTGTCTCCGGAACGTGAGGGAGCGCGTCCGATCGCCGAGGTCGCCGGTCGGGTCAGTGGCGTGTTGGGCGACAGCGGTTTTAGTGGGAACTGGGGCGGGTTGGGACTTCAGTTCCCGGCCAACGTTGCTCTCTTCATTCCTATCGGAGCGGTCCTGGCGGGGCTCACCAGGGGCCCCGCGCGCTGGCTGGTATTCGTACTATTCCCAGCACTGCCGGTCGCAATCGAGACCGCGCAGCACCTGTTTCTTCCGGGTCGGTCCCCGGAGACCCAGGACATCGTTGCGAACAGCCTGGGAGGCTGGTTGGGTATGGGCTCAACCATGCTGGCGCAATACCTGGTCGCACGGTCCTCGGTGCGCGCTGGGCCCTTGGAGCGCACAGCAGGAGACGGTCAGAGTCTTAGGGCTGCGGCAGTCAGCCGACGCGTCCCGTTCGCTGTCGACGCGGCCAGTTGGGTTTTCTCAATCCTGTTTGTCTGGGGGTGATGCTGTTGTGGGCGCCAGTGCCGGGCGCTTGGCGGGGCGTCCTCGCGGTCGGTGTGCTCGTGGTTCTGCTGCAGGCTCTCCTCGGCAGTTTCTTAATGATTTATAAGGGCTCTCAGCCTTTGGCTCCCGTCGGCACCCGGCAGTTGCTGATCGCGGTGTGCCTGAGCGTGGTCAGTTCCGGCACGATTGCGTGGCTGATTGTGTTGTTCGTGCGCTCGGTGTTTTCCGTGCCGCGGTCTTTCCTGCTGGTGGCTCTGCCCGTGGCGCTCCTGGGATCGTTGGCAGGCAGGTACCTGTATGGGGCACCCCCACCGCCGGATTCAGAAGCGTCCTGAGGGCCGCCGGAGATCGGCTGTTCGCTGATCCCCGGCGTGCCTGTTGCTGCCGGTCTTGAACCGCACCCTACTGCGCGCGGGCAACGGCTTCCTGCAGCTGGGGGGCCAGAGCCTCGGCGGCGATTGGAACAGACAGGACGCTCATTGCGGAGAACGCCTGGGCTTCTTCGGAAGTGTCAGCCAGCATTACGGCCCGGCCGTCCTGGACTACGGCAAGAGACTCGATCAGCGGGTCATCTTCCATTTCTTCCAGGGTGTAACCGATTGGGAAGAACACGGCGACGTTCGCATCGAACACGCTGATCTGCTCAGCAGAGACGGGTGCGTAGAAGCCCATGGACTCTAGGTCCTCAACGGGTGGGTAGAGGATGAACCCCAAGTCGGACAGCAGGTCCCAGCGGGTGTCTCCGGGTAGGTAAGCCCCGTAGCCGTCACCGAACTTGGTGCCGACAACGGCGGTGAATCCAGCGAACTCGGGATTGTCTGCGCGTAGATCGGAGATGGTTCCCTGTGCTTTGGCAAGGGCGCCTTCCCCGTCGTCGACGCGGTTGAGCGAGTCGGCGATCATCGTCAGGTGTGTGGGCCATTCGACGGCGTACGGCTCGGCTCCCTCCGGGCCGGAAACTGTGGGCGCAATGCTGCTGAGCCGCTCGTACTGTTCCTCATCGCCGCCGGAGCGAACGTTCAGGATCAGATCTGGTTCTAGGGCTGCGACAGCTTCATAGTCGACGGTGGCGTCAATATTCGGGAAGACTACCGGCGTCGCGTCACCGAAGAGTTCTGTTGCCCACGGGCCGACGCCCTTGTTTTCTTCGCCAAAGCCCATCCAGTCGTAGACTGCGACGGGTTTGATGCCCACAGCCAGGGCCGCTTCTGCGTCTGACCACCCTATGGCGACCACGTTCCAGTCCGAAGCATCCCCAGTCGGAAGTTCCACTGTGCCGAACTGGGTTTCTATGGCGCGCCCAGGCTCGGGGGCTTGTTCGGCCGCAGATTGTTCTGGTTCGATGGCTTCTTCCGGTGCAGACGGGGACTGGGAGCAGCCGGTCAGTCCCAGGGTTACCGCCGCAGCGACACTGAGCAGTAGCTTGCGTTTCATTGTTGTCCTTCTTTCTTCCCCGCGGGTGCGCTGGGGATTACCAGGGGCTTACCAGTCTCAGGGTCCGTCGTGATGAGAGCTGTTATTCCGAAAACTTCGCGGATTAGCTCGGCATTCACTATGTCTGCGGGTGGTCCCGAGGCAACAATGGCCCCGTCTTTCATGGCGACCAGGTGGGTCGCGTAGCGGATAGCTTGGTTCAGGTCGTGTAAGACAGCGACCAGGGTTCGTCCCCCTTCATTCAGTTCTGTGCAGAGGTTCAGAATGTCTATTTGGTGAGCCAGGTCCAGGTAGGTTGTGGGCTCGTCGAGCAGAAGCAGGTCGGTTTCTTGTGCTAGTGCCAACGCGATCCACACGCGCTGGCGTTGCCCGCCCGATAGTTCGTCGACCAGCCTGTCGGCCAGTTCTTTCAGGTGGGTGCGTTCCAGGGCCTCGTCAACGGCGCTCTGGTCAGCCGCGCTCCACCCGCCAAGGATCCGGCGGTAGGGGTGGCGGCCAAAGGCGACTAGTCTGCGCACCGTGATGCCGTCGGGAGCCAGCGGAGACTGGGGGAGGATTCCCACCTGGCGGGCCAGCTCCTTAGCGGGGAGCGAGGCAATGTCCACTCCGTCCAGCAGCACTTGGCCGGAGGAGGCTGGAAGAAGGTGGCTGAGCGTGCGCAGCAGAGTTGATTTACCGCAGGCGTTCGGGCCGATCACTATTGTGAATGAACCTGGGGGGACTTGGAAATCCAGGTCCGAAAGGACCTTGCGATGACCGTAGCCGGCGTCCAGTGCGCGAGTTTCTAAGGGGATCACGCATACCTCCGTTGTTCCAGACTGGTTCGGCTGAGCAGCCACAGAAGGTAGAGGCCCCCAACACACAGCGTGATGATGCCCGTTGGTAGGTCGCCACCTGGGATCAGCATTCGCGCGGCTATGTCGGAGAGCAGTAGTAGGAGTGCACCCACAGCAGCCGTCATGTAGAGCGGAATTGCCGGCGCACCTGCCAGACGCTTCGCGATTTGCGGGGCTGCCAAGGCAACGAAGGCTATGGGCCCGGCAGCAGCGGTGACCGCAGCTACCAGAAAGATTCCCATGGCCATGAGCCAGCCGCGTAGGGCATTTACCCTGACCCCCAGCCCCGCGGCTGTGTCGTCTCCCAGATCCAGCAGGCGCATGTCGGGGGTCAACAGCGTCAGAGCGGGTAGCGCCACCAGCAGTGCGGCTGCCAGAATTCCGACGTGCCGCCATCCTATGTTGGCCAGGGAGCCCAAGCCCCAGCCTGCGACGACCATCGCCTGTTCCCTTTGCAAGGTGAGCAGCAGGTATGTGCTGATGGAGGCCAGGAAGACGCTCACTGCGATTCCGACCACGATGATCCGCAGCCCGGAAAGCCCGCGGTCCCAGGCCAGCAAGTACACCAGAAGGCCAGCGCCCGCGCCCCCAAGGAGGGCCCCCACGGGCCGCGCCCACAACCCAGTCACCCCAAGAGCCGCGATGATAAGCGCCCCCGCGTAGGCGCCCGAACTGAAGCCTATGATGTCTGGACTGCCCAACGGGTTGCGGGTAATGAACTGGAATACGGCGCCGGACAGGGCCAGGGCAGCTCCGCCCAGGGCGGCGAAGAGAGCGCGGGGGAGTCGCCACTCCAGTACGACCTGCCGGGTGAGGGCAGGTGCCTCGCCCCCAAAAAGGGCAGAGGCGACGTCACCAAAGTTGATATCCGCGGACCCGACAGTTAGCACCGCGAAGAATGCCACTATGACGGCTACTGTCACCCAAACTGACCGGCTCATACGCGCACCCGCTTCCGCACCAGGTACACCAGAACTGGCGCCCCGATGAGCGCGGTCACAACGCCCATGGGCAGCTCTCCAGGTAGCAGTAGGCGCCCGGCAATGTCAGCGCTCAACACCAGGACCGGCCCTGCCACCAAAGACGCGGGTAGGAGCCAGCGCAGGTCGGGTCCAACCACGGACCGCACGGCGTGCGGCACCATCAGGCCGACAAAGCTGATGGGCCCCGCAGCCGCGGTTGCCGCGCCCGCGAGAAGCGCGGTTGAAAGAGCTGAGAGAACCTGCACCCGGGTCACGTTTACGCCCAGGCCGCGGGCGGAGTCTTCACCCAAAAGTAGAGTGTTGAGTGGCCCGGTGAGGACCAGCCCAAGGGCCAGTCCGATGATAATGAAGGGGGCGATGACGCGCAGAGACTCCCAGGTGGCTCCCTGAAGGCTGCCGGAACGCCAGTAGCGGACCTTGTCGAAGATGTCCGCGTGCATCAGAGAGATTGCGGACGCGATTCCCGTCGCTATAGCCGTGACGGCGACCCCGGTCAGAACCAGTTTTGCTGGCGTGCCCCCGGCAAGGCCGCGCGCCCCGATTAGGTGCACCACTAAGGTCGCTATGCCCGCGCCGACCAGTGCTGCCAGCACCAGTCCGGCGTTCATGGTCGCGCCCAGGAACAACGCTGCTAGCACCACGGCCAAGTATGCTCCGGCATTCACCCCCAAAAGGCCGGGGTCAGCCAGAGGGTTGCGAGCAGTCGTCTGCATTAGTACTCCAGCGACTCCCAGTGCCATTCCGACCAGCAGGCCAAGCAGGGTCCGGGGAAGACGGTAGCCGCGCACAATTACAGAAGTCGCGTCCGGGATCATGTCGGAGCCGGTCAGCCCCGCCCACACTTCCGCGGGCGCGAAATGACCGGACCCAACGAACACCGAGGCAACCAACAGCCCGCCAAGCAGCAAGGACGACGCAACGAACACCGCCGGGCGCATGTGTGCCTCCTGCTCCGCGGACACACTGGGCGCATCCCGGCATTTAGGTTAGGTTAGTGTTACCTAATAAAGTCTACTCAGAAATCGTAAAGCGCAAGGTGAGAGATGGTCAACTCGGTTGCTCCCGAGCTGGAGAAAACCCGCGACGCGGTAAACGAACACCCGCCGTTTCGGGCGTTTGCTGCGACAGTCGTTTCCAACACCCAGCTATCAGAGTCGTTCCGGCGCTTGGTTTTCACCGGGCCCATGCTGAAGCACTTTGACGATACGGGGTGGGATCAGCGCGTGAAGCTTGTTTTGCCGACCCGCGAAGGACAGGTCATGCCGGACCTGGGTCAACACGATGAGTGGGCACCAGATTCCTTTGAGTGGAGAAACAGATGGCGCGACCTGGAGGACCCTGGCACTGTTCGCATTCGCAGTTACACGGTTGCCGATGTGGACCGGGAAAATCGGCGAGTGACCATCGACTTTGTGGTGCACCAGAGCGAATCTGGTCCGGGATCTGATTTTGCGCAGACTGCTGGGCCGGGGGCGGAGATAATCATCGCTGGCCCGGACGCGCGCAGTCCCCTGGGGCCGATTGGGATCGACTATAAGCCGCGTCAAGCACAGGAGATCCTGCTGGTTGCCGATGAGACGGCGCTTCCAGCCGTCCGGTCAATCCTGAGGCAAACTCCGACTGGTGGACCGCGCGTGCACGCGTTTGTGGAATTGCCCTCGGTCACCGACGCCATTGATCTGCACCCGAACGGACACCAACTTGACCTGGTACTTCGTGGGCGTCAGAGGGGTGAAAACCTCATCAAGGTGGTGAACAGGTGGTGCCATGCGAACCCGAATGCACTGCGGCTAGGCGAAGAGCAAGAGCTTGCCCCAATCGATATTGACACCGAGCGTCTGTGGGAGACTGCAACGGCCAAGGACGGTGGTTTCTACGCTTGGTTGGCAGGGGAAGCCGGGGTTATCAAGGAGCTTCGCCGGATCCTAGTGACTGAGAAGAAAGTAGACCGCCGCAAGGTCTCTTTCATGGGGTACTGGCGTGAGGGGCACGCTCTGAACAAGGGCTGACGAAACAGGACGAAGACCACGCAGACACCGTGGCGTGTTGGCTTGGGCCAAGGGTACGCTGGGATCCGTGACTCCAGAAGAATTAGCCCAGATTATTGCCGCAACGGTCGCCTCTGTCGCCGACGAAAAGACCATCCCTCTCACCCCCGAAGACGTGCCCACCGAAGTGAAGGTCGAACGTCCTCGCAGCCGTGAACACGGCGACTGGGCAACGAACGTAGCCATGCAGTTGGCAAAGAAGGCCCGGATGAACCCGCGCCAACTTGCCGACTTGATCGCCGATGAGCTGGCTGAACATCCCGCCATTGATGAGGTAGAGGTCGCCGGGCCCGGTTTCATCAACTTGCGCTTGTCGGCAGGAAGCGCGGGAGAGCTGGCTGGCGCGATCGTCGCAGCCGGTCCCGACTACGGCCGGAGTGATTCTCTGGCTGGCAAGACAATCAACCTGGAGTACGTGTCGGCGAACCCCACCGGCCCGATCCACTTGGGTGGGGCGCGTTGGGCCGCGGTTGGCGACTCGATGGCCCGGCTGTTGGCCGCCTCGGGCGCAAACGTCGTGCGCGAGTACTACTTCAACGATCACGGCAGCCAGATTGACCGTTTTTCTGCCTCCCTCTTGGCCCGAGCCCGCGGTGAAGATGCGCCCGAGGACGGCTATGGCGGCCAGTACATTTCGGAGATCGCAGAGCGTGTGCAGGAACTGGCCGCGCAAGCAGGTGAACCCGACCCCGCCACGCTTCTCGACCAGGAAGCTTTGGAGGTTTTCCGCTCCCGCGGAGTGGACCTGATGTTTACCGAAATCAAGCAGGAGCTGTCCGACTTCCGTAGTGAATTCGACGTGTTCTTTCACGAGGACTCCCTACACGAATCAGGAGCGGTCGACCGCGCTATTGATCGGCTGCGTGAGCGCGGCGTCATCTTCGAGCAAGACGGCGCCACCTGGTTGCGCGCAACTGACTTCGGGGACGATAAGGACCGTGTGCTGATCAAATCGAATGGTGAGGCTGCATACCTGTCAGGGGATGTCGCCTACTACTTAGACAAGCGCTCCCGCGGCGCCGACCTGTCAGTGTTGCTGCTAGGTGCGGACCACCACGGTTACATTGGCCGCATGATGGCCATGTGTGCTGCTTTTGGGGACACCCCGGGGGAGAATCTACAGATCCACATTGGGCAAATGGTGAACCTGGTGCAGGGCGGAGAACCGGTGCGCATGTCTAAGCGGGCTGGCACGGTTGTCACCTTGAATGACCTGGTGGACGCGGTCGGTGTTGACGCCGCGCGTTACTCGCTGGTCAGGGTTTCCATGGACACAAACTTGGACATTGACCTGGACCTGCTGACGAAGCGCTCCAACGAAAACCCCGTCTACTACGTGCAGTACGCTCACGCCCGCACCCGCTCCGTCGTGCGCAACGCCGACGAACACGGCGTACCGGACGCGGCCGACTACAAGCCGGAGGCGCTGGATCACCAGGCCGACAAGGAGCTCTCTGGTGTCCTGGCCCAGTTCCCTGCGGTCGTCGCCCAAGCCGCCGAAGAGTTGGAGCCGCATCGCATTGCGCGCTACCTGGAGAACCTGGCCTCGACCTACCACGCCTGGTACGGGAAATGCCGGGTCACCCCGCGGGCTGATGAGGAAGTCAACGACGGGCATATCGCGCGTCGCCAGTTGAACGAGGCCGTCTCCACCGTCCTGCGTAACGGGCTTGGTCTACTGGGAGTTGACGCCCCGGAACGCATGTAGTTGCGTGCACTGAGGCGAGACCGCGTCCGGGTCGGCTCCTAGTAGGCGCTCAGATCAGCGCTCTCTACGTATTCGGCCAAAGTGTCGGTCTCGAACGCTTTCTTGAGTTCCGCCATCCTTATCGGATCCAAAAGGATGATGGATTGCCCATCTTCGGAGGTGCCGGTTCCCTCTGTCGGCGCGGTGAAGAACACTATGTCGCCCGCACGCACGTTGCGCAGTGACGGGAGCAAGCCCAGAAGGTACGCGGAAGTCAGACCTTCATCGACCGTGAGGTACGGGCTGATCTCTTCAACAGCTGCTTTGATCCGTCCCGGGTCTGTGAGAGTGCCGCGGCTGAGCAGAGTTGAGACAACGGCTTTGATGTATGCCTGCTGGTTCTGCACCCGCCGGTAGTCTCCTTCCGCAAAAGCCTTCCGGGTGCGCACGAACTGGAGGGCTTCAGCCCCGTTGAGGTGGATGTTGCCCGCCTCGAAGTCGTATTCCCCGGAGGTGAACGCAGTCGGGTTGGTGAGGGTTACCCCGCCAAGCGCGTCCGTAAGACCTTGGAAACCCTGAAAATCGATCATGGCGACCCGGTCAATGCGGGGTCCGATCAGGTCTTCCACAACTTCTACAGTGAGCGGAACGCCCCCGTACGCCATGGCGGCGTTTATCTTGGCCTCACCGTACCCGGGTATGTCCACCCACGCGTCACGCATGATTGACATCGTGAAAATAGTCTCCCGATCTTCCGGAATCCGGACCACCATTATCGTGTCAGAGCGAGCATCTTGGGCGGCGTTTATGTCGTCCGGGTCTATTTCTGCCCGGGTGTCAGACCCCAGGAGCAAGATGGTTTCCACCCCGTCACTGGCCTTTTGGGGACGCGTGGATTCTTCCGGGAACGCCTCAACCACCGTTGTCTGTGAGTCGAATGTGTCGGCCACTCCCTTGCCCCACAGGAGTACCCAAAGAACCGCTCCGACCAGAATCAGCGCCAAACCCCCGGTGATGACCAGAAGGGTTTTCCCCCACGTCCACCGCTTCCGGCGTCTACTTTTTCGCCTTGTCATGCTTCACCCTCACCGAGTCCAGGTAAAACCATCGTCGGTCGAGCGAAGGACGTCGTCTCCCGCCCACAACCAGAGCGTTCCATCAGAGGCGACGGAGATGGCCGTACTGCCGGCATCCGCTTCCGCATCTTCGACGCAGTGGGTGGCGACGTCGTTCAAAGACCAGTCCATCTCATTGA
>CAYFRG010000025.1:0-1690 GCA_964345535.1 uncultured Actinomyces sp.
TTCAGCTGTAACTGCTCGACCACCTCTCCCGTTTGCTCAGCAATGCCCATCACTCCGTTCACGGAGCTGAACCACAGTTGTTCACCGCCGGGGAGATACGCCCTGTATCCGTCGATGAGCGGATCGTAGGTGACGTTGTTTGTGGCCACTACATCCGAGTTACCGAACTCCGAACCTGTCAACGTTGAACCTCCGGACAGAGCGGGAAGAGACGCCATTGCCTCCATCGGGATGTCAGGATCGTATCCACAAACAAGGAGCCAACCGTCTTCCAGTTCCCCCCAGGCCAGCAGGGACGTGCTCTCGGGGCATCCAGGCACGTCCTCTGGGAACACCAGAAGGTCCGCGTCGTAGATAGCTCCGAACAGTTCGGGCTGGACCGGGGCTTCGGGCTCGGGGGCTAGATCGGCTTGCACTTCGGCAGCGGCGGCCTGCTCTGCAGCGGCGGCCTCGGCAGCCCTAACTTCGCGCGCCGCCGTCACCACGTTATAAGACTGGAACAAGGAGAAACCCAAAAGGGCGGCCGCCGCGACCGTCAAAACGCCAACAATCCGGTTTTGGGTCGTGGAGGGACCATCCTTTGTGGACCCCTGCCCTGGCGGGGTCCAAGGAGCCGGAGGCTGCGGAGGGGGTGGTCCCGCAACTACCGAGTTCCGTGCTTGATCAAATCCGGGAGGGGCAAGAATCCCGGAAGGAACAGCCCCGCCCGGAGGCGGCGGAAGATTCGCTGGGACAGCTCCGGCAGGAGGCGGCGGAAGATCAACTGGACCGGGCTCGGTAGCAGTGGACTGCGTCCCCTCCGGCACCGGCTGGTCACCGGAACCGGGCCCTGCAGACCCGCCCGATCCCCCGCTGCTGCCCATAACTGACTCACGCGCGGGAACAGGGCCGTGATTGGGTGGGACACCGGCGCCACCGTGGACCTCCACAGGGGGGTGCTCAGAAAATGCGGCTAACAATGCCCTGGGCGTGCGGCGAAGTAACACCGTCCATGCCACAGAAACCGCCAGACCGGTGGTTGCTAGAAGCACCAACACGGAACTATTTCCCAGTGAAGACGCCGCCAGCGTAACGGCAGCCAAAGTAGCAGCTCCAGTAAAAGCAACGTCCTGCGGGCGGGGGTTCAACATGCGGGTACCTCTTGTGAGTCGCGGACCTGACAAGCAGGCATCTGGCCAGCGGGGAAACCCAACCCCGCACTTCAAAGTGGAACGCGCAGGGTTCGGAGCTACCTCTCGGCAGCTTCGACGCGGGGAGAGGTTTCATCCTCTAGCATTTTCAGGTTAGCTCACGGACGGTAGCCTTGCTCGCTGTACCGCCGGATAAATCCGCGCGCGCCAAGACCACTGGTTCTCCCCTGTGGTTTTCGGCTCCTCGGAACCCCGCAGCCCCCAACAATGCTCCGCAACCCCAAGGCATTCCAGGGCGGCCGCCCCTAAGCGTCCCAGCCCTCCAAAATAGCTGCGGAGCTGGACAGTCCAAGCCGCGAAGCCCCCGCTGCAATCATCTCCTGTGCGGACTCGGGGGTGCGTATCCCCCCGGAAGCTTTCACTCCTAAGCGGTCCCCCACAGTTTCCCGCATGAGGCTAACCGCGTGGGCTGACGCTCCCCCGGCGGGGTGGAACCCGGTCGAAGTCTTCACGTAGTCGGCTCCCGCTCGCTCAGCAGCCTCACAAGCCGCAACAATCTC
>CAYFRG010000025.1:1790-5107 GCA_964345535.1 uncultured Actinomyces sp.
GCGACAGACAGGCCCTCCGGGGCATCTACGGGCAGCATGGACGGAGAGACACAAACGGAGAAGGTGCCAAGGTCGGCCGCCTCTTCCACAAGTGCGTCAACGTCGGCTTGGGTAGCCTCCGGCTTCAACAGAGTGTGATCGATCATCCGGGCGACGTCCGCGCGTTTCAATTCAGAACTCATGTGCAACCTTCTCAATCTTCTTCAGGGGTGATCTTTTCAAGAACAACGGGCACCGGCGCGGGCCTATCTGGCCCAATACTGTAGGCCCCTTCAAGGGCTTCGGCGGCGCGCGCAAACCGTTCGGGCGTATCCGTGTACAGCGTGAGCAAGGGTTGGCCAGCTTCGACGCGGTCTCCAGGCTTCGCGTGCATCCGAACGCCAGCACCTTCCTGCACTTTCTCACCTTGAGCAGCCCGCCCCGCGCCAAGACGCCACGCAGCCACACCGACACCCATGGCATCCAGACGCGTGAGATATCCCGATTCCGGGGCTGAAATAACTTCGTTGTGGCGTGCCTGCGGAAGCGGAGCATCCGGGTCTCCGCCCTGAGCCGCCACCATGATGCGCCAGCGGTCCATCGCCCGGCCATCCCGCAGTGCTGCAGCCACATCCAAATCCGGCTTACCCGCCAGCTCCAGCATTTCTTCCGCCAGCGCCACCGTCAAATCCACAACGTCGGAGGGGCCCCCGCCAGCCAGGACCTCGACGGACTCTTCAACTTCCAGCGCATTGCCGGCGGTGAGCCCCAAGGGGGTGTCCATATTCGTGAGCAGCGCGGAAATGTTAAGGCCCGCGTCCACTCCTAGCTCGACCATCGTGCGGGCCAGTTCACGGGCATCCTCTCGCGTCTTCATAAACGCCCCGTTGCCGACCTTGACGTCAAGTACCAGTGCTGCTGTCCCCTCAGCGATCTTCTTAGACATGATCGAGGTTGCGATCAGGGGGATCGTGTCGACCGTGGCGGTCACGTCCCGCAGCGCGTACAGTTTCTTGTCCGCAGGGGCCAAGCCGCTCCCTGCGGCGCAGATGACGGCTCCCGGGCCTTCGTCGCCCAGCATCTCCATGATCTGAGCATTGGTCAGGTCCGCGCGCCACCCCGGAATGGCTTCCATCTTGTCCAGAGTCCCGCCAGTATGCCCCAGGCCGCGCCCCGACAGCTGCGGAACAGCCACATCGAAAGCAGCTACCAGCGGGGCCAGTGGCAGGGTGATTTTGTCGCCCACTCCCCCTGTTGAGTGCTTATCGGCAGTCGTTTTCGACAGGGCAGAGAAATTCATGGTCTCCCCGCTGGCGATCATTGCGTTCGCCCACGTCGCGATCTCCCTGCGGTTCATTCCGCGTAGAAAGATAGCCATAGCGAGCGCTGACATCTGCTCGTCAGCCACCCGGCCACGCGTGTAAGCGTCGATCAACCAGTCGATTTGCGCATCGGAAAGTTCATGACCGTCACGCTTGGTGCGGATTACGTCTACCGCGTCAAAAGCCTCACTGGGCATCTACCTGCACCTCTTCCAATTGGGCCGGACCGAACCCGTCCGGAAGGACCTGGTCAATGGTCATTATCCCGGGGGGCATGGCCAGCACCATGCCGGGAGCGGCGTGTTCAAAAAGAATCTGCCTGCATCTGCCGCAGGGCGAGGCTGGCTCCCCCAGAGCGTTGACGCACGCAAATGCCACTAGCTTTCCGCCGCCCGTGTTCACCAGATCAGAAACCAGCCCGCACTCGGCGCAGAGAGCCACGCCGTAAGCAGCGTTTTCTACGTTGCAGCCGGTGACTATCCGCCCATCGTCTACCAGTGCGGCAGCGCCAACCGGATACTGCGAATACGGGCAGTACGCTCTCGTCATCGCGTCCGTCGCAGCCGAACGCAACTGTTGCCACTGCTCTTCTGTTATCACGGGTACGGTTTCCCTTCCGCTGCGGGGGGCCGAACCGCGCCAACGAACCCTGCGACTGCAAGAACAGTCACCACGTACGGGGTCATTAGTACGTATTCGGCGGGGATGGGTGCGCCCACAGACTGCATGACGGCACCCAGGTTTGTGGCAAAACCAAACAGGAGCGCCGCAGTGAGGGCCCCGGTCGGGTTCCACCGTCCCAGAATCATGGCTGCCAATGCAATGAATCCGTTCCCGGCAGCCATGTTCTTAGAAAATGCTAGGTCCTGGCCCAGCGTGAAGAAAGCCCCGCCCAAACCGGCAAGCGCCCCGCCCAGCAGCACCGACTGCCAGCGGATGCGGTTCACCCGAATGCCCACGGTGTCAGCCGCTTTCGGCTTCTCCCCGGCTGCCCGCACGCGCAGGCCCCACCGCGAGTTGAAGAGCATGAACTGCATGATGATCACGGCGGCATACATGAGGTAGACCAGAATTGTCTGGTTGAACAGCACCGGCCCGACAACGGGAATATCCGCCAGCAGGGGAATCCTGATTATCGGCAGTTTCATTGGCTGGTTCAGGTGTGTCGAGTTCTTCAGCAAGGTCGAGAAGAGGAACGAGGTTATCCCAAGCGCCAGCATGTTCAGCACAACGCCGACCACAATGTTTTCTGTACGGAACGTGATTGTGAACCACCCGAGCAGTGCGCCGAGCGCCATCCCCGCCAGGGCGGCCCCGATCAGGCCCAGCCAAGAGGATCCGAAGATGGACGCGGCAACCACGCCCGCGAATGCCCCTAGGAGTAGTTGCCCCTCAATGGCGATGTTGATAATGCCGGAGCGTTCGTTTACTACACCAGCCAGGGCACCAAACACCAGCGGGGTGGCAAACATTAGGCCGCCGGAGAGTAGAGAAACTAAGGGCAGTGTAGCCAGGGGACGATCCGCGACCATCCACACTAGGAACGTCACCACGAATGCGACACCGACGACCACCAGCATCCACCCGGGAACATGCTTGCGCCCAAGCGCCAAATACCAGATCAGACCTGTGAGTACAGCTCCGACAGCAAACATGATCCAACCGGTCGGGGCTGCGGGGATCGTCCAAGTGCCGCCCTCAAACAAGCGGGAAGCGCCCTTGAACGAAATGTTCGAATACCCCTTAGAGAACAGGGTTAGCAGCAGCGTCAAAAGAGTCATTATTAGCGACACGACTGGGTCGCGCCACTGTACGGGGAGCGTAACTTGACCAACGGCACTATCCGGCTGGTCGGTAACGGGACGGCTCAGGGTTTGCGAGCTCATGCCATCGCTCCTTTCGACTGGGCGGGACCAGGAACGGAAGAATCTTGTTCTTCCACTTTTTCCACTGTGCGCTGGTCTTGTTTCTTACGCTGTCGCATCCACCGGACAGCCTCCGAGCCCGCGATCATCA
>CAYFRG010000025.1:5207-17237 GCA_964345535.1 uncultured Actinomyces sp.
GCTCCAGAGAGAACCAGGGTCAGCATCATTGTCCGTTTGACGTTGATGCCCGCGGTAGTGGCCGCCTCAGGGTTCGCTCCCGCGGCACGCAGTTCGAAACCGAAGGTGGATCGGTCTAGGAGCCACCACAGGAAGATGGACGCCGCTATCGCCACCAGGAAGCCAATGTGAAGGCGGAAGGCGCCGCCCATAAGGAGCGGGTAGGCAGCGTTTGAGCCGATGGGCATGGACTTACCCGCATAGCCGCCGGGGCCCTTGAACGTCTCTGTGCTAAGCAGAGCCTGTAATAACAGAAGAGCCACGGAGTTGAGCATGATGGTCACAATGACCTCGTTTGCACCCAACTGAGCCTTCAAGATGCCCGGGATGAATCCCCAGAATGCGCCGCCGAGCACCGCCGCAACAACAGCCGCCAACACGTGTAAAGCCGGGGGCAGGTTGAAGGCCAACCCGACGTAACCGCCGAAGATGGCACCCAGTATTATCTGTCCCTGAACACCGATATTGAACAGGCCCGCAGTGAAAGACAAAGCAATCGCCAGACCAGCAATGATCAGAGGAATCGCCCGCACAATCGACTCGGTCGCAGGGCGGATGGCCTTCGCAAAAGTTGGCTGCGTCCAGTCAAAGACCGCGCCGCGTATCAGAGCGGAGAAGAAGCTCCCGAACGCGCGGCCCGCCTCAGAGAAGAAGTCCGAAGGGCGCTGAAAGAAGTAGCCCATGGTCGCCTGAACCGCTGGGTCAAAGAAGACCACGATAAGAGCCCCGATGATCAGGGCCCCGACAATAGCCATCGCCACGGTTGCGGCGTTTGGATTGAAGAAGATCCGGAGCATCTTATGGACCCAGTTCTCCTGGGGTTTAGGAGCCTGTCCAGGAACCTCTCTTGTGGGTGGTTCTATCGGCTCAAGCGTTGCTGCGTTGCTCATTCGTCTCCTCCCCCGTCTTGGGCTATTGCCTCCGCGTAGGGAACACCAGCCATCATCAGGCCCAGAACGTTACGGTCCGTACCAGCCGGGACCACACCAACTATCTTGCCGCGGTACATTACCGCGATTCGGTCTGCCAGCGCGGCAACCTCGTCCAGTTCGGTGGACACCACCATCACGGCGGTGCCGCTGTCTCTGGCCTCGACTATTCGCTGATGCACGAACTCGATTGACCCAACGTCCAAACCGCGGGTCGGTTGCGCAGCCACCAGCACGTCGATGGGACGGGAAAGTTCCCGAGCCAGAATCGCCTTCTGCTGGTTTCCTCCAGAAAGAGTGTCAATTGCGTCGGTCACCGAAGTGACCCGCACGTCAAACTCATCACGAAGCTTCTCAGCATTTTCGTGAATTATCTGGGGGTGCATCTGCAGTCCGGTGGCAAACGGCGGCTGGTCGTAAACGTCAAGAATCATATTCTCCGCTATGGAGAACGAGGCGATCATCCCGTCCTTGGCTCGGTCTTCTGGGACGTACCCAAGGCCGCCGCGCAGTCTCTGTTTTATGTCCCGCGAGGAGGCGTCCTTCTCTCCGAAAAGAATCCGACCGCCGACCGGTTCAGTTGAACCGAGTATGACCTCACAAAGTTCCGTTTGACCGTTGCCCTGTACCCCCGCAACACAGAGGATTTCTCCCTGTCGCACATCCAACGACACGCGGTCCAAGGAAGTGTGGCCATCCTCTTCGACGACCGTCACCTCCTCCAACGCAAGCTGTACATCCCCCGCATGAGCCGGTGGTTTCTGCAGCGTCAGGTCGACCGGGCGGCCAACCATCAGAGAGGCCAGCTCCTGCTCGGTGTCTTCGGGGCTTGCTTGTCCGACCACGCGACCGCGCCGGATGACGGTGATCTTGTCGGCAATAGCCCTCACTTCGCGCAGCTTGTGAGTAATGAAGACAATGGAGGTTCCGTTCTCCTTCAACTGACGCATGATCTCGATTAGTTCGTCAGTTTCCTGCGGGGTGAGCACTGCTGTCGGCTCATCCAGTATCAGGACCCGCGCGTCCCGCGACAGAGCTTTAATGATCTCCACGCGCTGCTGAACCCCCACCGGGAGATCCTCAATGTACGCGTCGGGATTTATGTCAAAACCGAAGCGGTCCGAAAGCTCTTGAACCTTACGGCGCGCCTTCTGGCGGTTGATGATTCCAAGGGGACCTGCGGGCTCATATCCAAGGGAAACCGACTCCGCCACAGTAAACACGGGTACGAGCATGAAGTGTTGGTGCACCATGCCGATGCCCGCACGGACAGCATCTCCTGGGCCCGCGAACTCCACCGGCTCCCCGTCGATGAGGATCTGCCCTTCATCAGGCTGATACATCCCGTACAGGACGTTCATGAGTGTGGATTTGCCCGCCCCGTTCTCCCCCAGCAGCGCGTGGATTTCTCCGGGGTCAACGGTGAGGCTGATCTGGTCATTTGCCACTAACGGTCCAAAGACCTTCGTGATGCCCTTCAGCTCAAGTTTCACATGTTCTCCTAGTTGGAGCGGCTAAGGCGTCAACGCTACCGCCGCGTCGCGGATGAGAATTAGTGTCCCCACTTTAGCCGATCCGGTTCAGGCTTTGGGGACGAGGACCTCAAGTGCGAAGAGGGAGCCACCCCTGGGGGCAGCTCCCTCTCAACGCGAAATGCCAATTACGGTGCGTTTACCGTCTCAACGACAATGCTTCCATCAATGATGTCAGCCTTGAGCTGGTCTACTTCTTCCTTGACCTCATCGGGCACAAGATCCTCGAACTCGTGGTACGGGGCAATTGCCACACCACCGTTTTCCAGCGTGCCAACGTACGGCGTTGCATCGAAGTCGCCGTCCTGGACTGCCTTGATCGTGTCAAACACGGAGTTGCCAATGTCCTTCATGACAGAGGTGAGGATCAGATCCTTGTACTCAGGCTGAGTGAGAACACCGTCGGCATCCACCCAGACAACCCAGGTGTCACCGGCGTCCTTGGCAGCCGCCAGAGTTCCCGTACCGACCGGGCCAGCAACCGGCATGATGATGCGGGCGCCCTGCTCGATGAGCTGCTCGGAGAACTGCTTGCCCTTCGGGACGTCCTCGAAGCTGCCGACAGCCATGCCGTCCTGCTTCTCCTTGTCCCAGCCGATGAGCTGAACGTCCTTACCGTGGACCTCGTTGTACTTGTCAATCCCATCCGCGTAGCCGTCAGCGAAAATGGCCGTAGAGGGAATGTTCATGCCCAGGTAGGTGCCAACCTTGTCCGTGGTCATTGCCGCGGAAACGTAGCCGGCCAAGTAGGAGGCCTCAGCCGTGTTGAACACCAGCGCACGCGCGTTCGGAAGATTGTCCGTGGCGTCCTCTTGGGAAGCGAAGGTAGAGTCAACCAGCGCGAACTTCACTTCTGGGTGCTCTTGAGCCGCGGCGTCCATTGCGTCCGCCATCAGGAAGCCAACACCAATGATGATGTCGCAGCCACCCTGGACCATGTTGTTAATGTTCGGGACGAAGTCCTGGTCGTCCTGCGATTCCGCTTGGTCAACCTCAACACCCAATTCGTCCTTTGCACGCATCAGTCCGTCGTGACCGGACTGGTTGAACGACTTGTCGTCAAAGCCACCGGAGTCGGAGACCATGCAAGCTTTGATGCTCTCCGCTGGGGCCGCTGCTTCTGACTGCGCGCTGTCGGTGTCTTTGTCGGCAGACGTGGCCGAATCATCAGGAGCCTGCCCGCAAGCCGCTAGCGACATTGCCGCGACCGCAGCAATGGCTCCAAACTTCAGAGTTTTCTTCACTAATTTTCCTCCAACACTCTTTCTTCGGGGTGGAATCTTCTACAGCCGATTCGCACCGGTGAACAATAGTAACCTTGCACGCCAAGGAGCGCACGGAAAATACGGGACCAACGGGCTAACCGCAACCTACTTGTTACCCGCGCAGTGAAGCAGATTACAGCAATTCTGTGCGGCCCTGGCGGGCTAGTTCGTCGACTACTTCCTTGACATCCTGGGCACGATCCAGATCCAAGACAAGAAGTGCATCTCCCGTGTCAACGACGCCTATGTTCTCTAGCCCGAGGACCCTGATCGGCTTCTCCTGGTCACCCAAAATCAGGTTCGGCCCGGCGCTCCGCAGCCGGTGTACCGCCTTGAAGTCGCCGATGTCTGACCACCCCAGTCGGTTTGGCGTGCGAACCACAGCGACTCGACCGGCGGCTGCTAGCGGCTCAGCCAGGGCATAGTCGATCGCGATCTTCTGGAGCCTGTCCCAGTGGTCGGGGCGGATCGGGGTAGCCTCTCCGTTCTCGATCAGTGCGGTCAAATGACGTTTTGCGATGGCGGTCAGCTGCGTGTGCATGGCAGGAAGGTACTGGTCCAAAGCGTCGGCCAACACCCCCGCGCGGACCACGAAGATTCCGGCGTTCCACAGGTAGCCGTCAGCCACGTATTTGCGCGCGGTCTCCCGGTCTGGTTTCTCCACGAACCTGGCGACAGGGAAAAGGTCCTCACCAAGTGGCGGCTGGCCGGGGGCAATGTATCCGAAGGCGGTGGAGGGTTCAGATGGGACTATGCCAAGGGTCGTGAGCAGGTCGCCGTTCGCACCCTGGACGGCGGTGTTCACAGCAGCCGCGAAGGCGCCCGCGTCCTCTATCACGTGATCCGCGGCGAAAGAGCCGACCACAGCCAAATCACCGTACCGTTCCCGAATGATGTACGTGGCAAGCCCAATGGCAGCCATGGAGTCGCGCGGACTGGGCTCAACTAGGATCTCCCCCGGGAATGGGGAGTCGGATTCTCCGGTTAGTTCCGGTAGCTGTCGGCACACTTCTTCGTAATGGTCGGCGCCGGTCACTACCGTGATCGTCAATGAGACCTCACGGAGTCGGTCGAATGTCTCCTGAAGGAGTGTGCGTCCTCTTCCCAGCGGATCCAGAAGGAACTTTGGCTGTCCCTTTCTTGAAAGCGGCCAAAGTCGTGTGCCGGCCCCACCCGCCGGGATGATTGCGTGCAAGAACATCCGGTGTTCCCTCCATAAAGTGCGCGTACTCAACCAGAAGAAACTCTACCCTCCGCGGTCCGGGGACGGGCAAACCCCGCCTCCCTGAGGGAGGCGGGGTTTGCGAAGACGGACTGGGGTCCGGTTAGGCGTCTTCTGCAGCCTGCTCGGTTGCCTCTTCGACCGCTTCTTCGGCAGCTTCCAGATCCTCCGGAGCTTCCTCCGCGATCTCCGTGATTTCCATGACAGAAACAACGTCACGCTCCGGCGGGGTTTCGGACTCGACGCCCTCGGGTAGGACCAGGTCTTCCACCCGGACAATGGCACCAATCTGTAGGTCTTCGATGTTGACCTCGATCGACTCCGGGATCGCCGTGGCGGGAGCGGAAATGAGCAGGGAGAACTCTTCCTGCTGGTGCTGAGTACCAGGGAAGGGCTCGCCAACCAGGACAATGGGGACCTCGACCTGCACCTTTTCACCCGCACGAATCGTGAGCAGGTCAATGTGCAGAATGTCGCGGCGCACCGGATGGCGCTGGATGTCCTTTACCAGGACCAGCTGTTCCTTGCCGTCGTACTTGATGGTGACGACCGCGTTCGCATTGTCTTTCACAATCAGGAAAGCGTCGTGACCCGGAAGGTCCAGGTGCACGGAGTCGGTGCCGTGACCGTACATGACGGCGGGAACCAGGCCCGCACGTCGGGCGCGCCTGGACGCACCTTTACCGGTTTCTGTGCGCAGCTGCGCCAAAAGAACTTCCGTCTGCTCTGCCATGAGAGCTCCTCTCCTAGGTGTTACGTCAATGTTTCACCCGGCGGGACTCTCAGAGCCTACGCATCCTGTCGATAACGGAGTCGGCTATAAGGCCGCTCCCTCGCCGGGACAACTGCTTCAGACTAGCGCAGCCCGGCAAAAAACTCACGCTGCTGCGGGAAGTGAGGCGCAAAGCACCCTAGGCGACCCCGTCAAACATTGACGTGACAGAACCGTCCTCAAACACTTCCCGGATTGCGCGGGCAAGCAGTGGTGCGATTGAAAGGATCGTCAACTGCGGGAATCGCTTCTTTTCAGATATCGGCAGCGAGTCAGTAACTATGACCTCGGAGGCGCCGCAGCCCTCCAGACGCTGGGTCGCCGGATCGGAGAGCACACCGTGCGTTGCCGCTATGATCACGTCCTTAGCACCCGCGTTGTAGAGAACCTTGACCGCCTCGGTAATAGTTCCACCCGTGTCGATCATGTCGTCAACCAGGATGCACTGTCGTCCTTCCACGTCACCCACGACGCGATTGGCAACGGCAACGTTCGGACGGGAAGTGTCCCTGGTCTTGTGTACGAACGCCAGGGGGCAGTTCCCCAGTTTCGCGGCCCACTTTTCTGCCACCCGAATCCGCCCGGCGTCCGGGGAGACAACGGCAACGTTATCCAGGTCAACCCTACTGCGGACGTAGTCGACAAGAACCGGCATTGCCCACAGGTGGTCAACCGGCCCGTCAAAAAACCCTTGCGTTTGGGAGGCGTGCAGGTCAATGCTCATCACCCGGTCGGTACCCGCCGTCTTGTACATGTCAGCGACCAGCCGGGCCGAGATCGGTTCCCGCCCCTGGTGCTTCTTGTCCTGGCGGGAGTATGGGTAGAAGGGAGAAACCGCCGTGATTCTTTTTGCCGAGGCACGCTTGGCCGCGTCAATCATAATCAGCTGCTCCATCAACCACTTGTTAATTGGGGCACTGTGGGACTCGAGTACGAAGACGTCCGCGCCGCGCACGGACTCATTGAAGCGGACGTAGATCTCTCCGTTAGCGAAGTCGTAGGCGGTGGTCGACGTGACCTCTGTACCCAGCTCTGCTGCCACGTCAGCGGCTAACTGCGGGTGGGCGCGGCCCGAAACCAAAATTAGCTGTTTCTCGCCAGATGCCACGATTCCGGTCACTGAGGTTCTCCTTCTGGCCGCAGACGCGGCCCTCTCACTTGTCGATCTTAGTCGCTTGTCGGGGACCAGCTTGGGATTTCCTCCGCCGACGCGGTGAAAGACGGCACAGACGCCCCCGGGGGGACAGTACCCCCGCGCAGGTGAGAGTGGGGTACGTTGGCTCCGTTACCAACCTTGACACCGTCCAAGGTGGTGCCGGGACCAACGGAGGCCCCAGATTCGACAACGGTCTGCCCTAGGAGCTGCGTATCGGGGTGGATGATGCTGTCGGGTTCCAACTGCACCTGAACATCAATGCTGACCCGCTTCGGGTCCAAGATCCGTACCCCTGCGAGCATGTGCTCTTGCGCCAGCCGCTCGGTCAGAACATTTGAGAGTTCCGCCAGTTGGACCAGGTCGTTACACCCTTCGGCTTCCCACACATCCTTCAAAACGAATGGGACCGCTTTCAGCCCACCCGCGACTGCCGCGGCGACCGTGTCCGTCAGGTAGACCTCTCCCTGAGCGTTATCCGTGCCCAGGTTTTCCAGAGCATCAACCAAGAACTGCGTGTCGAAGGCGTAGATCCCCGCGTTGATTTCTTGCACGTCCAGTTCTTCGGGCGACGCGTCTTTCTGTTCAACGATCCGGCTAACCAGCTCCGAGTTTTCAGGGTCACGGAGCACCCGGCCGTAGCCGTGGGCACTTTCGGGGAAGGCGGTCACTAGGGTCACGGCTGCGCCTTCATCCCGGTGTTTGGAGACCAGGTCACGCAGAGTCTGGGAGCTAAGCAGTGGCACGTCCCCTGAGGTGACCACCACCGTGTCCCCCAGGTCAAGCCCCGCTGAGACCGCCTGCATTAGCCCGCACTGCACCGCGCGGCCGGTTCCGGGGACCTCATCTTGATCGGCTATGACAGCGGCCGGATCCATCTCTTCGACGTGGGCTGCCACCCGATCCCGGTCGTGGCGAACCACCACGATCACCTGGCTTGGATCAATTCCATCTGCTGCGGCCATCGCATGCCCAAGCAGACTCCGGCCACAAAGCTTGTGAAGCACCTTCGGTAGCTCAGACTTCATGCGGGTGCCTTTTCCGGCAGCCATTATGACAACAGAACAGTCCTGGCTCATTGGGCCCCTTACGACGCCGGTACTTGCCTTGTCGCTCCGCCCCCAGGACTCGAACCTAGACTAAAGGCACCAAAAACCTCTGTGCTGCCATTACACCAGGGCGGATTGCTCTCCCGATTGTGCCATATTCTCCCCGGCTACACACTCTGGTCACCGCAGTTCGACACCCGGGGTAATCCGCCCAAGCACTCTGTTTGCTGCGCTTTGGACGTCCCGGTGTGGCGCGTTCCACGCGGACGCTAGGGAACACCTAGAGCGCCAACGGCAGGTATCCTCAGTCTATGGGCCCGTTCGAAGAAGATGGTGACGAGGCGTCACAGATTGTGCGCGCGTGGACTGAGGAACGTCCCGATCTGGATGCGTCACCAATGCTGGTGTTCTCCCGCCTGTCCCGGCTGTCCCGCCATTTTGACTTGCTGCGGCGCAAAGCTTTTGCAGCTCACTCTCTGGAGCCCTGGGAATTCGACGTCCTTGCAGCCCTACGCCGTTCCGGTGAGCCCTATGCGCTCACTCCCGGCCAGTTACTGGACGAACTTTTGGTTTCCTCCGGAACCATGACTAACCGCATCAACAGGTTGGAGGAAAGGGGGCTGGTCGTCCGCGCACCCGCCCCGAAGGACGGGAGAGCCGTGCTGGCTACCCTCACCGCAGAGGGGCAAGCTCGGGTGGACGCAGCACTGCAGACCCTCCTGGAATCAGAACGTTCCCTTCTGAGCTCTTTGAAGGAGCCGGAGCGGGATCAGCTGGCACAATTGTTGCTCCCTATCCTGTCCGTGTTCGAACAAAACAGGGACTAGTCGCTTTCCCAAGGCGGGATCCCGCCAGCCCGGATCCCGGTACCTGTCCGATACACTCTTGAATCCGCCTTGGCGGGGGCGGGTAAACTAGCTAACCTGCATGGACCTGCCATGTAGCCAACGCAATCGAATATTTCCTCCCTTCCAGTCCTGCCCGACCGACCCCCGCCTGCATCTTCAGCGGAGCGGCCCTTTCCGAAAGGAACTGCATGTCTCTGCCGTACGGACCGAACCGTGGAGAACAGGCTTACGCCCCATCGGCACCGCCATCCGGAGCGGACCCGGATGCTATGACACTGGTGCACCTGATGAAGGTGTACGGGCAAAACGTGGCTGTCGCGGACCTCTCACTGACCATTCCTCGAGGATCTTTCTACGGCATCGTTGGTCCGAACGGCGCGGGGAAAACGACGACGCTCTCTATGGCAACCGGGCTGTTGGTTCCCGACCGCGGTACCGCTCTTATTGACGGTGTAGACATTTGGACAGACGCAGCTCAGGCGAAGAAAAAACTCGGGGTGATGCCGGACGGTCTGCGAATATTCGACCGCCTGAGCGGCCCTGACTACCTGGCCTATGTGGCGCTTCTGCGGGGCCTTTCTCCCGAGGAAGCCCAGTCCCGTACCCAGGATCTGCTCCGCGCTCTGGATCTTGCAGACGTGGGCAAGAAAATCATTGCCGACTACTCCGCGGGGATGGCGAAGAAGATTGCTTTGGGAGCTGCGTTGATCCACTCCCCACAGGTGGTGGTACTTGATGAACCATTCGAATCGGTGGACCCGGTGTCCTCTGCGAACATCCGCTCCATTTTGAAGACGTTTGTTGACTCGGGGGGAACCGTCGTTCTTTCCAGCCACGTCATGGCAACGATTGAGAAACTTTGCGACCACGTAGCAATCATCAATCGCGGGCAGGTCGTGGCGGCTGGGACGGTAGAAGAAGTAGCCGCGGGAGAGGACCTTGAAACCCGCTTTGCGCAGCTGGTTGGTGCTCACGTCACCCAGGGGGGCCTTCCGTGGCTCGGCAGCTAATCGTCATCAAACTGAAGTCGCTGTGGAACACTCTGCGCGCGCAAACCGCACTTCTGGTCCTAGCGATAATTGGCTACCTGTACGGCGCGGTCATGGTCGGCGGCCTGTCGGTTGCCATGGTTTTCGCTCTAGCCGTTCATGTTCCCCTAATCCCGGAATTAGTGGTGCTGACTGGTGCCCTGTACACGCTGGGTTGGCTTGTTCTGCCTGTTCTTTTGGCCAACCAGGACGCAACGCTTGATCCAATTAAACTCGCTCCGTTTATCCCACCTTCGCGGAGGCTGGCTTGGTCCCTTCTGCTGGCAGGAGGTGCGGGTATAGGCGGCATTTACCTGGCTTTCTTCGCGATCTCCTACATTGTGGGCTGGTGGATAGGTTTCGGTTTTCTAGTGGGTTTGGGCGCGTTCGTTGGAGTCGGCCTGGCCGTATTCGTCAGCTTCGTCTGGTCGCGCGTTCTTGTTAGCTTCGCTGCGCGATTCCAAATGGGAAGACGAGGTCGTGAGCGTGCCGGGCTTCTGTCCTTGGTCCTAATGCTGGTGGTCTTGGTGCCGATGGGGATCTGGGTAGGAATGTTCACCGCTAATTTCAGCCCCTCGATGCTCGAATCGGTACTCAGGGTTTTCAGGTGGGCTCCTTTCGGAGCTCCCTGGGCCCTCCCATGGGCGCTGGCCGCCGGCGACTATGTCCAAGCGGCGGCTTTCGTCTGTATTGCGCTCCTAACGGCTTGGGCGGGCTGGTGGCTGTGGCTCCGGGCCCTGCCGGTCGCGATGTCGGGCAGTCCCACAAAACTAGACGCCGAAGCAGTGGCTCTGATAGAGACGGGGGAAACGAAGCTCCCGGGGCGCCGACACCGGAGCACGGTCGCGGCGCCCCCAACGGAGACGACCATCCCGTTCCTACGGGATACTCGGCCCTTGCTCCGACTGGGACTCAGCGGGCCGGCGGCAGCAACCGCGGAGCGCACCTGGCTGTACTGGATTCGGGATCCGCGACTGTCGGCGCAGCTGATCACCATCTTGGTGCTCACGGCCGTGGCACTGGTGATGGGAAAGGTGACCCTGGAGCCTGATGAGGCCACCGGGGCTAGCGGAGACGTAGGACTGGGCTTGTTGGGGATGGCCGCGTTCCTCACTGGCACGACTATCGGCTCGCTGCTCCAATACGACTCGACCGCGCTGTGGGTGCAGGTCTCCGCAGGCATTCGCGGGTGGGAGGAGAGGCTTGGCCGCGTCCTGGGTTCGCTGCCGATTGTGGCTGTGCTCCTTGTCGTTAGCGCGGGTGCTTTCGGTGCTTTGCGGGGGTTCACTCTTCTGCAGACTTTTGCCATACTCACCCTGCTGGTCGTAACGTGCTCGAGCGCTGCCACGGCTACCGGGATCATTTCTTCGGAGTGGATCTACCAGGTTCAGCCGCCGGGGGCTTCTCCACTGTCCGCGAAGCAGACGGGCGAGTTCTGGGCGACCATGCTTATCGGCCTGGGCCAGTTCGCGTTCACGGCTGTGTTTCTGCTCCTGCCGGGCGCGGCCCTTCTTTTTGGGGTGGTTGTCTTCCCGGGGTCCTGGCACACCGCAGCCGCCCTGGTTTTCTCTTGGGTTTATTCGGCGGCGGTCGTCGCTTTCGGCATTTACGTTTCGGGGCGAATCCTGGATCGATCACAGGTTGAGCTGCTCACGAAGATGGCTAACTGGCCGGGTCACCGGCCTCAGGCCTGAGCGCTGCTACCCTGTGGGCGTGGCACATTTACTTGGCGTCGAGGACCTGCATCTGGAGTACCCCACCCGCAAAGTGTTCCAGGGGCTCACTTTGGGGATCGCAGAAGGGGACAGGATCGGGGTCGTCGGGCGAAACGGCGACGGTAAGACGACTCTTCTGAGGTTGATCGCCGGTGACTTGGTCCCAGATGCGGGCCAGGTTGTCCCCCGTGGGGGCCTGCGCATCGGGTACCTGGAACAGAAGGATGAGTTCCCGGCTGACATGACAGTGGAGGAAGCCGTCGTGGGGGACCGGCCGGAGCACGAGTGGGCCGGTGACCCCCAGATCCGCCAGATTATCGAGGGATTGGTCGCAGACCTGCCCTGGAAAGGGATAATCGGAGAGCTTTCTGGAGGGCAGGTACGGCGCGTCGCGCTGGCTTCCCTACTGGTGGAAGACTGGGACCTACTAATACTTGATGAGCCCACAAACCACCTGGATCTGCAGGGAATAGCTTGG
>CAYFRG010000025.1:17337-25007 GCA_964345535.1 uncultured Actinomyces sp.
GCAGCTTCCTTGATAAGCGACGTTCCCCCGCCCAGAGATACCGTCCAACTAACCCAGATGGCGACGGCTCGCCTAGGCAAAACGGTCGTCGATCTGGTCGACGTTGGCTTCCAGTTTGGCACGTCTCCTCTTTTGGAAGACGTCACTTGGCGTATTGGTCCCGGGGAACGCAGCGCTATCCTAGGTGCAAACGGCGCGGGCAAGTCCACACTTTTGCGCCTTATCGCCGGGGATTTGGAACCAACCGAGGGCCGCGTTCGTCGAGGGAAAACGGTCCAACTAGCGGTCCTGGATCAGCAGTTTTCTGCTTTGGCGGACATTGGTGGTGAGAGGGTCCGGGAAGTCTTGTCCCGTACCAAGGCAAGTTTCAATATTGACGGAAAGGATCTCACCCCAGCCCAGCTGCTGGAACGGTTGGGGTTTTCTTCCGCCCATCTTTCCTCGTTCGTTCGTGACCTGTCGGGAGGTCAGAAGCGCCGCCTGCAACTCCTGCTAATCCTTCTGGAAGAACCAAACGTTCTGATTCTGGATGAGCCCACCAACGACGTGGACACGGACATGCTGGCCGCGTTGGAGGACCTGCTGGATACCTGGCCTGGCACGCTGCTGGTCGTGTCGCACGACCGTTATTTGGTGGAGCGGGCCACAGACCAGCAGTATGCAATCTTGGATGGGACGCTCCGGCACCTTCCCCGCGGCGTGGACGAGTATTTGGAGCTATCTGCGAAGAAGTCTGGCCGTCCGGATCCGGTCGAGTCCACCGAGGAGTCAAAACCTGATGGTCTCTCTGGCGCAGAACGTCACGCTGGGGAGAAGGAGCTTGCCTCCGTTGAGCGGCGCTTAGAGCGGGTCGCTGCCGATATTGAGCGAGTACACAAAGAGATGGCCGCCCACGACCAGACGGATTATGAGGGTTTACAGAAGTTGACCTCGCAAATAAGCGCCATGGATGTTGAGGTCGCAGAACTGGAGGAACGCTGGCTCCTTCTAGGAGAGAAACTGGCCGACTAATCCCACCACTTGTAACCCCCCACTTGACCGTCGCAACGCAAAGCAGCCCAAGATAGACCTACTTAGAAGATCCAAGAGAAACCTCCTCAGAAGATAACGAGTCCAGAGGCAACCGACCCGATGGAAAGTGTCACCAAGAACCGGCAACCGGACCGTGTCCTGCTCGCGATGACGCAGCGCGCTTACGGGACAGACCTTGTCCCACAGGAAACCGTGTTTTCGGAGATAACGAACGGTTGGTTCAACGTTCTGTATAGGACGCGCCTAGCGGATGGGCGAACCGTGGCGCTCAAGATCGCTCCCCCGAGCGATGTGCCTGTCCTCACTCGGGAAACCGCGATGATGCGGACGGAGCTCGAAGCGATGCGTCTTATTCGGGAAAACACCCGCGTGCCGATCCCCAGGGTGGATTACGCCGACCTGACCCACGAGCTGGTGGATGCCGACTGGTTCGCCATGGAGTTCTTGGCGGGTCAGAACTTCGAAGAGTATATGGAGTCGGGTGGCAGCGAGGACTCTATTCACAGCGGATACCGGCAGCTGGGCGCGCTGAATCGACAAATCAATCAGGTGCGGGGACCTCACTTTGGTCCTTTGCTTGCAAAAGGGTCATCCTCTTGGCGGGAGGCGTTCGAGGTCATGGTGGAGGAGGTCCTCCTTGACGGGGAACGGGTCGGCGTTGATCTAGGGTGGGACTCGGACCTGATTCGCCAGGTAGTGGACAATAACGGACACGCACTGGAAGAAGTGTCTGTTCCCCGCCTGGTTGAGGTCGATCTGTGGGCAAAGAATTCACTGATCCGCCGCGGGAAGATCGTTGCGGTGTTAGACCATGAACGCGCCATTTTCGGTGACCCGCTCATGGAGGCCGGCTTCACCGGGATTGATATGCCCGCGTTTGGGGATCCAACACATTTTGCGAGCGGCTACGGTCTGGAAGAGCTGACCGAGTCTCAAAGGATAAGGCGCAAGCTGTACTCCCTGCACCTGACGGTGATCATGGTGGTGGAGACAAAGTACCGCGGGCATACGGATCCGCTTGTGCGCGACTTCGCCCACAGGCATCTGGACATGGCGATGACGACTTTCCTTCACCGGGACTAGTGAGCACTGGTCGCAGCACTGGTTTAGACTTTACTGAAGACAGAACTTTACCCACCCTTGGAGTGAGCCCCCAATGGATGAGATTTTCTCCGTAATCGCCAGTGCGTTCGAGGTCATCGGGACCTTTGCGATGGTCATCGGCTTCATTATTGCTCTCTGGCTGGCCATCCAGGCGTACGTTGGCGGGCAAGGTTTCGACGCCGCGTTTGAGAAGTTGCGGATCACCATGGGAGGCGCGATCCTCCTGGGCCTAGAGATCCTGGTCGCGGCAGACCTGGTCCGCACAATCACGTCCAATCCTTCTATGGAAAGTGCCCTGATACTGGGAGTAATCGTTCTGATCCGGACGGTGCTCTCCATGTCCATCCAGATCGAGATCGACGGGACCCTCCCCTGGAAGCGCGCGCTCACCAAATCTGGGGCCAGCGTCGTCGCCGACCAGGTCAAAGCATCTCAGGCCCAAAAGCAGCAGGCCACAAAACAATAGTCCCTGACGGAAACAGGTCCTGCACGGAACAGCCCCTCTACGGAACAGACAGTAGAGGGAACAGACTCCAGAGACAGCAGGTCCCAGAGAGGACCTGAACCAAACTGGACTGAAAAAGACTGGCCTGAACAGAACTGGACTGCGAAGGAACACTGCCCGGTAGAGGGCTGAAAGTGGTCGGCCGAAAAAAGTGAGGACCAGCAAGAAGCCAGGCCGGGAGGCTAACCGTAGGTATCTAGGGTCAGCCTGTGGATTCCCGGAACCTGGACTCTAGAACTACGCCAGCGTGAACTGCAGGCGCCACTGCTGCGGGCCCCGCTCAAGATATTCGACGTTGTAAACCCCGGGCTGCTGCTGCGAGAGTTGCTGCAGAAGAGGTACGGGATCGTGCGTAGCGCATATGACCAGACCGCGGCCCGGGCGGATGCCCGCCAGCGCCCCGAAGATGGTGGCGTGGCGAATCTCGTGCGGGATCTGCTGCACGTCAAGCTCCGGGAACTCTTCAGCATTGTGCCCACCACAGGCGCACCCCGAAGAACCCGGTTTTTCAGTCAATTCGATGTCTTGCTGTGTCATGTCTTGATTCTCCTGCCGATATAGGTGGTCCGTGCTCAAAAGCTCACGCAATTATTACACTAACTCTGTTAGAAAATAAACTGAACATCAGCTCAAGTAACGGTACGGAAGTTACCTCACCTGGTGGGCGGTCCGGTTTTACTGCTATGGACGAAGCAAAGCGGCAACAACGTCGCCCGGCCGATGGTTCAGTGGCGCGGGCACCCGGACCAGTGCGCGATGGCCCTAGATCAGAGGGCCTCACCAATAGTCGGTGTGGGTCATAACCCGTTCACTGCAGGTCGCGAGCCGCTCAGGTGGTCACAAGTATGTCCCTCAGCCGACACTGGCACACGGACGCTCTAAAACGGCGGGATGCTGCTGGTGACAGCCTTTCGCTCAGCCGCTAAGTTGTTAGCTAGCGGCCTTTCGCACCGTGGGCATCCCAAGCGCAACCGGCTTGGGCGGGGAGAACTCGGCGTCCCTCATCTGCTCTTCACTCCAGCTCAGATCAAGAATCTGATCGTCTTCAACGCTGGTGTTCCTGCGCTGCATGGCGGTGGAAATCATCAGCTTGATACGGTTCAGCTGGTTCACTGCCGAAGCGCCGGGATCGTAGTCAACGGAGACTATGTTGGACTCTGGGTACCGGTCCCGGATGGGTCGGAACATCCCCTTCCCCACGATGTGGTTTGGAAGGCACGCGAACGGTTGAACGCAGATTATGTTCGGGCAGCCATGTTCAATCATGTCGATCATTTCTGCCGTCAGGTACCAGCCTTCCCCAGCCTGGTTACCAAGCTGGGCAATATCCGTAGAACTCTCGGCCATGTCCTGAACGCGCCGGGCTGCAACAAATTTCCCGTTCGTCTTCTTGAATGCAGCGTGCAACGGGGCCTCGTAGCGTTGCAGGGCCCAGAGTGCAAGTGGCTTTACGACCTGACCGGTTCCGCGCATCCACAGATTCTCGCGATTCCACTTGGCTCCAACCATGCTCTTATGGAAGAACTGCGCCAAGCTTGGTAACTCCGCCTCACACCCTTCAGATTCGATGACGCGGACCGCGTGGTTGTTTGCCTCCGGGTGGAACTTGACGAGGATTTCGCCCACGATTCCAACCCGCGGCTTACGCGGAATGTCCAAGAGCGGTAGGTCGTCGAACTCCTGGACGGCGGATTCGATCAACGCCCTGTAGCTGAGGCGCTTCCCCCAGGTTTGGGATTTGCCAGTGCTGAACCATTCCCGGCCGATCTGGTCCCATTTTCGATACAATTCCGTCGCTGCGCCGGCATCGGCCTCGTAGGGGCGTACACGCAGCAGCATCTGCTGAAGAGCGTCCCCGTAAATCACCGCCTGGACAGCTCGGTGAACCAGGCGTGGGGTCAGTGAGAAGCCGTCGTTGTCTTCCAGCCCTTGCAGCGACGCCGCTATCACGGGTACGTCACCGTATCCGGCGTCGGCCAGTCCCTTACGGAGCAGAGCGGCATAGTTCGTTGCGCGGCACATCCCTCCGGTCTGGGTCACCGCCACCGCAGTGCGGTTAGGGTCAGCGCGCCCGGATGTGAACTCCTCCAAAAGCTGGCCTATCACCACGATAGCCGGGTAGCAGGAGTCATTATTGACGAACTTCAACCCCACCTCGTTCGACTCCCTTGACGTGTGTTCCAGGAGCCGTAGGTTGTAGCCTTCCCTGCGCAGGACCGGTTCCAAAAGCCTGAAGTGGATGGGGGACATTTGCGGGGCAAGGATCTCCCAGCCCTCTTCGCGCATCCGCTTCGTGTATTTGGGGGGCTGCTGCAGGTGCCCCGCACGAATGTTCTTGGCCTCCAGCTCCGCAGCCTTGGCCGCGGGCTGTGTCTGCTCCACTCCCCGAGCAGGTAGAGCGTCCGGGTCTCCCCGGTCATCTGCTGTGGGGAACGCCAGAACCGTCGCTGACTCGCGTTCCTCCAAGGCAGCTTCCAAAGAACGCAGTCTGATTTTCGCGGCGCCTAAATTAGACACTTCGTCGATCTTCAGGACCGTGTGGATGTCACCTCGCCCTTCCAGGATCTCCTGAACCTGGTCGGAGGTGACAGCGTCCAAGCCACAGCCGAAAGAGTTCAGCTGGACTAAAGAAAGCTCAGGCTGATCCCCAACACGCGCAGCCGCCTCGTACAAACGGGAATGGTACGACCACTGGTCCCTGACGCGCAAAGGCCGCTCCAGACGCCCATCGATAACGCTATCCTCGGTGAGCACCCCCATGCCCAGGCCGACGATCACTTCTGGAATACCGTGGTTTATTTCTGGATCAAGGTGATACGGGCGTCCTGCCAAGACGACCCCGCGAATCCCGTTCTCCCTCAAGAAATCAAGTGCTTCCTCACCTTTGACACGCACCTCCTCTTTCACTGCGGAGTCTTCTTCCCACGCAGCTTCTAGTGCCGCGCGCATCTCTTCTTCCGGGATTTGCCAGTCAGAGAAGACCTCGCAGAGTCGCCGCGCTAGGTGCTCGCGCTTTCCCAGATTGATGAACGGAGAGATGAATCGGACGTTGGGTCGTTTCAATCCTTCAACGTTGTTCCTGATGACCTCCGGGTAGGTGGCGACCACCGGGCAGTTGAAGTTGTTATCTGCTCCTGGAACTTCCTGCTCGTAGGCAACATTGGGGTAGAAAATTGTCTCTATTCCCTTGTCCAGCAGTGCCTCGATGTATCCATGGACAAGCTTCGCCGGATAGCAAACGTTTTCCGAGGGGATTGACTCCATGCCCCGCTCGAAAACGTCGTGAGAGGATCTTGGGGAAACCAGGACCCGGAACTTCAAGTGCGTGAGCAGGGTGAACCAGAACGGGTAATTCTCGTACATGTTCAGGACCCGGGGTATGCCGATGTCCCCCCTTGTGGCGGCGGACTCGGTTAGACGCCGATAGCCGAAGATCCGTTTGTACTTCCAGTCGTACAGGTTGGGAAGCTCGCTCTTTTTGGGAATCCTCTCCAAAGAGGCACCGCGCTCACACCGGTTGCCCGAAACGTGCCTTTCTCCGTTAGAGAAGGTCGAAATTGTCATGTTGCAGTGGTTCTGGCACAGCCGGCAGGTTTTGCGCGAAGTCTCTACAGAAAAGTCCTCCAGTTGAGCCAGCTCAGCCAAGCTGGAGTGACCGTTGCTCTCATCGTGCATGCGCGCCGTCAGTGCCGCGCCGTAGGCTCCCATCAGCCCGGCAATGTTCGGGCGCACCACTTCCCCGCCAGTCAGGAGTTCGAACGCCCGCAGAACAGAGTCGTTTAGGAACGTTCCCCCCTGCACCACTACCCTCTCCCCCAGGTCTGAAGGGTCCTTCAGCTTGATCACCTTGTAGAGGGCGTTGCGAATGACGGAGTAGGACAGCCCCGCGGATATATCCGCCACGACGGCCCCCTCCTTCTGAGCCTGCTTGACGGAGGAGTTCATGAACACCGTGCAGCGAGTTCCAAGATCCACCGGTGCCCGAGCTTCCAAAGCAACTTATCCGAAGCTTTGGACATCGGTGCCCATGGTTTGGGCAAAAGTCTGCAAGAAGGAGCCGCAGCCGGAAGAGCACGCTTCGTTCACCGAGATCGAATCGACGGCCCCGCCTTTTATCGCCAGGTACTTCATGTCCTGTCCCCCAATATCGATCACGGAAGTGACCCCGGGAAGAAGGTGGTCAGCCGCGCGGTAGTGCGCCATCGTTTCCACCTCCCCCTCATCAAGGGTGAGGGCAGCTTTGACTAGCCCCTCCCCGTAGCCCGTCGCGCAGGAACGTCCGATCGCGGCACCTTGCGGAAGGCCCTTCCTGATCCGTCGCACGATCTGCAGCGCGGCGGCCACAGGATCCCCCTGATTAGAGGCGTAGTGGGAGAACAGGATTCGGTCCTGTTCGTCCACCAGGACCGCTTTGATGGTCGTAGAACCGGCATCGATTCCGAGCCAACAGCGCCCCCGAGCCTGCTCGAGAGGTATTTCTGCGACAGTGTTCTGCGCGTGGCGGGTCCGGAAATCTTCAAGTTCCTGTTCGGTGGCGAAAAGAGGCCTCATGCGGGGCGACTCCGCCAGAACTGTGCCCCCGCGCAGGTTGTCAATTAGTTCTCCAAGTGAGGGCGGAACGTCGGTTGTCTGCGCTGCCGGTGCCAGGAGCGCTGCGCCAACGGCCACGTAAAGTTGCGCGTTATCGGGGACCACGAAGGAATCGGCCCCGCTCAAAAGGTCTACGTACGCCCGACGAAGTTCCGGGAGGAAATGGAGCGGACCGCCCAAGAACATGACCTTCCCGCGGATCGGCCTGCCACACGCAAGACCCGCAATGGTCTGCGTTGCCACAGCAGAGAATATCGATGCCTCAAGATCCTCGTGCGCGGCGCCCTGATTTAGCAGTGGCTGCAGGTCGGACTTTGCGAATACGCCGCAGCGGGAGGCTATTGGGTATATCTGTTTACTGCGAGCTGCCAGCGCATTCAAACCCGCTGCGTCAGTGTGTAATAGCTCGGCCATCTGGTCTATGAAAGCGCCGGTGCCC
>CAYFRG010000026.1:0-20033 GCA_964345535.1 uncultured Actinomyces sp.
GAGCATTCGACTGTTAATCGAACGGTTGTTGGTTCGAATCCAACCGCGGGAGCTCACCCAAGGTCTGGCCCACAAAAGCCGGACCTTTCGTGTTTTCGCGCAGCCATATTCGACTCCGTAGCCGCGTCATAGGCGGGCAACGGGAACACTCTCACCGGCGCCAGCTGCCTATACCGGAGTTACGGTTGCTCAGCGGGGGCAAGTTGGAGAGCGAGCAAGGTCTTTGTATGGATCATGCTGGTAATGGGCCCGACTGGATTCAGTGTTCTTGAGCATCACGTACGGGATGGGTTCTCCCAGTTCCAGGCTTTTCAGGCAGTTTTCGGGGGACGCGGGAGACTGCGGAGAGTAAAGCACCAAAAGCCTCCTATTGTGATATAGGTCATGAGATGATGGCTCGATCAGGACACGACATCAACGTTTCTGAGGATCCCAACGACGATGTTTGGATCGTCACCCTTCACCACAAGGAGTCATGGAGTGAATCGGTTATTGAAACACCTAGCAACCCTCGCTGCGGCTGTCATGGTGCTGGCCGGAGTGGCCGTTGTTAGTGCTCCCGGCGCAGAAGCAGCCGGCGCTTTCTCCGTTTCCAAAGTAAAATGGAGTAAATCTACTCTCGACAAGTCGGCTGACTGAACCAGTAGAAGTGAAGCTGACAGTAAAGACAAAAAACGCAAAGTCTGGCGCGAACGCGGTTCAGGTTACTATCCAAAACAGCACGAGCAAGAAGAAGATGACCACCCAGATCAGCGGCAAAAACGGTGGGAACGCCTACTTCCAAATGGACAGTAGCAAGAAGAATGCGGGAACGTGGAAGGTCATTTCGGTCAAGTCTGTTAAATTGAGCAAAACGAAGACCAAGTGGGTGCCTGGCAAATGGTTGGGTGGCCAGTGGATAGAGGGCTATCAGGGATACAAGTACTCGGCTAAGACACTATCGACCGCCAAGTTGACGAAGGCACAGAAGAAAGCGGCCCTAAAGGTAATACGGGGCAAGGGCACTAAACTTGCGCTCACCGCTGCCAGCAGCAACTACGCTTCCAAAGGTACTTTGGATGTCAAGGCCACGCTGAAAGATGAAAACGGCAAACCGGTCAAAGGTGCAAAAGTTAAGTTCCTTGCTCGGCCTGGTTTGAAGGGCAAGGAAGCGGCCTATGGCGTCCTGACCACGACGATTACGACCGACTCCAAGGGTATCGCTCAGGGCTCTATCAAAGTGCCCCGGGAGTCGAGTGGCGAGAAATCATACCGAGGCTTTGGCGTCACCGCAACGTATGGAGGCGCGGCGAAAAAGTACGTTGCCTCTTTCAGTGCAACCAAGTACATCACTCAGCCTAAGGAGCCAGCTCAGCTGGAGAGCAATATCGAATGGGATGGTCATACGGGGAACAAAGACTTCACAATGAAGGTGGTCTCCACAGACACTAAGAAGCCGGTTGAAGGAGTTCCGGTGAAGTGGGAATTCACCGAATCCGGAAAGACCGCCGTCGCATTCACCGTTAGCGCTGACACGAATAAGGACGGCGTGGCGACCGCGAAAGTCCTCCTCGAACCCACTGAGTGGAATGACTGGAGCATTACAGTGACCGCGGGCGAGATTCACTCCCCGTACATAGTCGCCAAAAGCAAGACGGCCACTGTGAAAAAGAAGCAGCGTACGGTCAAGTACACGTTTAACAAGAACAAGGTGAGCCTCCTTAACCACGCCGGCAAGGACTGGCTCAAGTTAGACACGGCAGCCTCCAGATCGACTGTCTATCTGTACGGATCTCCGGACGTGATCACAGTGGGGTCCTCGTCCGCCCCGACGCTACCAACAAGCTTCAGCTCTGATCCCTTTACCTACAAGATCACCTCGGCGAGCGGAAAATCAAACGGCCAGGTGATTAGCCCCGAGGGCGAGGTATTCGCCCAGCACGGTGAGAAAGACAAAGTGGTGTTGGCCCCGGCAAAGAACGGAATGCACTTGGAGCTCGGTAACCCGAACCCGCCGCTAACTGACGTAACAAAAGTGACGGTCAAGATAAAGCTTGGCGACTTCCAGGACAAGTCTTTCCCAGAAACCCTCTATGTGCCGTCTGGCCCCAGAGAGATATCGATCGAACTGGCGGCAAAGTAGTAAGAAATTCCGACTAGCTGTACGGGGTAACTCGGCCCGCATGTAGTGAAGGTGCGTCCTTTACTGTGTGCGGGCCGAACCACGCGAGCTGTTGCAAGACTTGCTCCGCCCGGGCATCGCGGTCCTGAGACTTGGGTTTACAGTTGCAGTTCTGACCGGGGGCAAGTGCTGGTTGTAACTGCAGTATGATCGCCGACTGCCCGGGCGGATACGACTGGTAGCTTGGACTTGGATTAGCAATAGGGATATCTCAAGGGGAACCCCATTGAAGTCTCATGAGTGAAAGGGAACAGTGTATCCCTGACGTGTCCGTTCCTGTGAACTTCGCCGATGGGACGTTGAGCGGCCTCCAAGGCCGGCCCGATCAGGGAAGCAGCTGGGGATCACTCGGGGAAACCGTACCTGTCATGGTGATTGCCGACGGCGGAAGGATCCGGTGCCCTGCCGCCTCGGCTAGATCCGGAGTGACTTCCAAGCTTCAAAGCGCAACGCTGTTTGCCGGTAGGCTCGGATGAGTCTGCGCGACTGTCTTACTGTGGTGGGCCCCGACCACAGGGGGCGGACCGAAGGAGTAGCTGAGAAAACGTACTGGTGGACAGGGCGTCCGCTGCGCTGGCCCGAGCTGGAAGCATTCGCGCCAGAGGTCCCAATCATTCAGATGAAGGATGATTTCAGCCTAGCCTGCTGGGATCCGCAAGTGTCCTTTTGCCCGAGTTGAAGGAGGAAATGTGAGCAGGAAAATCCATGTGAGTGTGGACGGGGCAAACACGGGGGACGGGTCCATCGAGCAGCCGTACTGGACGATCAACCACGCAGCACAGCTCGCTGAGCCCGGAGACGTTGTTGAAGTTCGTGCGGGTGTCTACCGGGAGTGGGTCGACCCCGCGGTCGGTGGAATCTCGAACTCCCGGCGTATCACCTACCAGGCTGCTCCCGGAGAGCACGTAGAAATCAAGGGATCCGAGCGAATTCAAGAGTGGGAGCAAACGGGTAAAGCTGTTTGGAAGGTGACTCTCCCAAACGAGTTGTTCGGTGACTTTAATCCGTACGCAAGGGAACTTGACGGGGACTGGGTAGTGCACGAACCACATGATGCGCCGCGTAAGCACCTGGGTGACGTCTACCTAAACGGCCGGTCGTTTTACGAAGCGGCTTCAGTCGAAGAGGTCGAAAACCCTTGTGTGAAAACCACCGACAGTGATCGGTGGACTGGCTTGGAAGTGGAAGTTACGGATCCCCAAGTGCTGGAGCGGGTTTGGTTTGCGCAAGTTGATGACTCTGTAACGACCATCTGGGCTAACTTCGGTGATAGCGATCCCAACCAGGAGATTGTTGAAATCAATGTCCGACGTTCCGTCTTCTGCCCAAGCAGGAACCAGCGCGACTACATCACAGTGCGAGGGTTCGAACTGGCGCACGCGGCGACGCCTTGGGCTCCTCCAACGGGGGACCAGCCCGGGCTAATTGGGCCTAACTGGGCAAAGGGGTGGGTAATCGAAGACAACATCATCCATGACGCGAAGTGCTCCGCTGTTTCGCTTGGCAAAGAGGCGTCGACCGGCGACAACTACTCCACCCGCCGCGGTGATAAACCCGGGTACAACTATCAGATAGAGGCAGTGTTCGCCGCCCTTGATAGAGGGTGGAACAAAGAACGAGTCGGGTCTCATGTCGTTCGTAGAAACCGTATCTTCAACTGCGGTCAAAACGGTATCGTCGGACACCTAGGTTGCGTGTTCTCAGTGATCGAGGACAACGAGATATCTAATATAGGGACGAAACGCGAGTTCTACGGTTACGAGATCGGAGGCATAAAACTACACGCACCTATCGACGTACAAATCGTTCACAATCGGATCTGGAACTGCACGCTCGGCACCTGGTTGGATTGGCAGACGCAGGGCACACGGATCGCGAGGAACGTCTACTACGACAACAACCGGGACCTCTTTATCGAGGTCAGCCACGGCCCGTACGTAGTCGACCACAACGTGTTTGCTTCGCCGTCATCACTTGAAATCTTCAGTCAAGGGGGTGCGTTCGTCAATAATCTGATCTTGGGGACTGTGGCCGTGGAACAGGTGCTGGACCGGTCCACGCCCTACCATTTGCCGCACAGTACGCAGATTGCCGGGTTCTCCACTATCCCGGCGGGAGACGACCGCTGGATAGGCAACATCTTCTTTGATTCCGGATCCCCCGCGTACGGAACATCCTCTCCGCTTAGGGCATCTAGCCCCGGAACGATTGGGTACCGGGGCTTCCCCGCCAACATGGAGGAGTTTCTGGGTGGGGTAGAGGCGGGCGTGGGGGACCACGAGCGCTTCCATGGGCGCCCCATGCCCGCCTACATGAGAGACAACATCTACTTAGCTGGGGCGCAGGCTTACGAGAAAGACCAAAGAACGCTAGAAGACGCGAGCCCTCTACAGTCTCGGGTTGTAGATTCTGATTCATCGGTCGATTTGGTGATCCAACTTCCTTCGACCTTTGACGATTTTACTCGGGAGGTGGTCGACGGCGCCGATCTTCCCCCTGCAAGATTCCCCGATGCAGAGTATGAAGATCCGCTTGGCAGACCGATAGTCTTCACCGTCGATCTGCTGGGGCAGGAAAAGGAACTTGGCCACAGGTACACGGTGGGTCCGATCTCAGCACTTGTGGCTGGGAACAACCAAGTAAGGCTCTGGTAAAACAGGCTCGCCCTGGACTCTGCGACCGGTCGAGCGGTGTGCGCGCCCCCCGACAAATGAGGAGTACCACCTGTCAGAAGTACCGCCTGTCCGGTTGGCTCGAGAGTCAGCCGTTTTGACCGAGTTGGTTGTTGAGAGTCGTCTCGACGTGACGGGCAACGGTCCTTGGTGGCACCTGGGATGGGCGACGAAACTTTGTTGGGATGAGAAAGACCTGCGATTCTCAGCTCTCAACACGCCTTGACCTTTGCGTCGATGGCGGGCTTTACTCTAAGGCAATCGCCGATGCGTGGTGCTCAGTTCCCGCACAAGCCCGAACGAAGGACGTACCCATGACGGACAGCACGACCCTCCGCCTTATATTCCCTCAATGGCAAGGAGGGAACAATCCCGTTTACCAGCTGGGGGCGCGGCTGTCCGCCTGGTTGGCTCCGCCCAGTGACGCAATCACGGTCGAAGTCCCAGTAGAGCCGCCAACAGATTCCCCGCTAGAGCTCGAGGGGGGCGTGCTGGGCAAGTCTGCGATTCTCCGGCAAAACGAAGCTGCGAGGCAGCTCATCGAGGAAACCCAGCCGGACCGGATCGTCACTTTTGGTGGGGACTGCTCTGTGTCTCTGGCGCCGTTCACCTACCTGGCGGAGCGGTACGGCGGGGACGTTGCGGTGCTGTGGATTGACTCGCATACCGATCTATCGACCTCCAAAGACTACTCGCGGGCCCATGGATATCCAGCTCGGAACATGCTCGGTCTAGGAGATCCCGAGTTTGCCGCATTCGCCACTACTCCCATCTCTCCGGACCGGCTGGGGTATGTCGGCGTGAAACCGGATCTCCTATGGCCGCAGGCGCGTGCGGAGATGGACGCGTGGGGCGTTCCTATTTTTGATCCAGATGAGCTTAGTGCCGACTTTGCGGAAGTAGCCGCGTGGGTCCGATCTACTGGAGCGCAGCATTTGCTAGTCCACTTTGACGTGGATTCTTTGGACCCAGTGCTGTTCCGTGCACAGCTATTCAGTGAGCCAACCGGGGCACTAGATCCCGCCTTCGAGGGGTCACCAACAGGTAGCCTCCAGCTGGACCAGGTGGTAGATCTTCTGCTCCGCGTTGGCGAGGTCACGGATGTAGTAGCTCTCAGCGTCACCGAGCACCTCCCGTGGGAGGCTGAGCACCTGCGTCGGGCGTACGAGCGTCTGCCTATCATGCGCTGACAACCTTAGATTGGCACCCGTTCGCTGGGGGAGTGCGCGAATGCACAAGCGGCCAGAGCACGCCCTCTTGTGTTGGGACGACTCGAAGATAGGAGGGACAGCCTCGCGGACACTTCGCAAACGCTTACTGCTATTCTTGTGTGATCCTCGACATTAGAGCCCTTACGTTTGGAGCCCGCGATGGGAATCAACTCCAAGCCCTTCCGTATTTGGGGGGCGCTGTTTTCTGTTGTGTTGCTTGCTTTGCTTACGGCACTTGGACCGGCCGCGGCTGGGGCGGAATCCGACCAGAGCCGCTCCGCCCCGAAGGCTTCGATTTCTGGAGAGGTCAGGGTCCCTGCGGGGCATGACCTTTCGGACGTAGTGGTGCGGATTGTCGATACCGAAGGACGGTTGGACTCGGTGGCTGAGGTCGATTCCGCCGGCCAGTGGCAGATCACGGATTTGGAGCCCAGAACCTACAAGGTTCAGTTCGATTCGATTAGCGGCTCCCTAGAATCGCAGTGGTGGGATTCCGCTGGGGACTTCTCGGATGCGACCTCGCTTTTGCTGGGAGATGGCGGGGAAGCTGTGAACATCTCTGCAGAGATGTTAGTGGCCGATTTAGGGCCCGCTCCCAAGCAACTAGGAGCTCCACACCAGGATGATGATGCGCCCGCGGACCCATTTCCTTCCAACGTTTCTGACGTCGTTGCAACACCAGCCTTGGATCCGGCAGGTGGCGGGGCTCAAACCGAGATAGCAGCGGCAGCCCCACCTGCTGGGAGAGCCTCAATCTCTGGGACAGTAAAGGTTCCCAATGGTGAGAGTGTTCTCAGCGTAGAGGTATACGCGTATGCCGAGGATGGGAACAGCTACCGCGGCGACATCTCTGCGGATGGGACATACAGGATCAATCGCCTTCCGGCTGGCACGTATGATGTCCTGTTCTCCGTCGACAGGTATGGCACAGCGAATATGGTGTCTCAGTGGTGGGAAGGAAAACACAACCGGCCAAGCAAGACCACGATCAAGCTCGCCATTGGTGAAAACCGGACCGATGTGGACGCCACCATGGTGGAAGGTGGCGTGATAACTGGAGAAATCGCTGTTCCGGATGGTCAGAGACAGCTCGACGTAACGGTATACGTTTATGGAGCGGACGGCGGGGATTACAGCGGGCTGGTGTCTGAGGACGGAACGTACAGGGTTGTCGGGATGCCTACCGGTAATTACAAGGTTTTCTTTTCCGTTGATGCCCGCAGCAACTCTGAAATGCTGTCCCAGTGGTGGGGCGGTGTGTCTGATTGGGCCGATGCGGCCGTGATTGACCTTGAGGTTGGAGAAACCAGGGTTGGCGTCGATGCGACGATGGCCAATGGCGCGGTGATCGCTGGTAAGGTAACTGTCCCTGCTGGCGAGGACCCGCGGGATGTAGACGTGTACGCGCACGCTGAGAACGGGATGTTCTACTGGGGTGAGATTCTCGCAGACGGGACCTACCGGGTTGGGAGACTGCCCGCTGGCACATACACGGTCGAGTTCAGGGTCTGGTCCGGCACGTCCAATTTGGTGTCCCAGTGGTGGGACGGTGTCTGCGAAAAGAGCGATGCAACCGAAATTTCCCTGGCGGAGGGGGCCAACAAGCTTGGCGTAAGTGCTGAGGTTGGTTCCGCGTGTCCCAGCCGCTTTGTGAAGGCGGGAAAAGTCTCCATCGCCGGTACTGCGAGAGTTGGGAACACTCTGACCGCCAAACCGGGTACTTGGGGCCCGGGCAAGGTAGATCTGGCGTACCGCTGGTTTGCTGATGGGAAGTCCATTCCGAGAGCGACATCTCCCACCTACACCCCCGGGCCAACGCATTTGGGCAAGAAGATCAGCGTCGAGGTCACTGGAAATCGATCTGGATACGCCCCTGTGTCTGCCATGTCGTCCCAGACGGCGAACGTAAAGAGAGGGATCCTCGCTAAGGGAACGGTCAGCGTTGCCGGGGCACACCAGGTCGGATTCACGCTCACTGCAAGGCCTGGCAAATGGACTGCAAACACTGCCTTGACCTATCAGTGGCTCCGCGGAGGGAAGGCGATTGCGGGCGCGACTGGCAAGAGTTACAAGCTGGTGGGTGCCGACGCGGGCAAGAAGATATCGGTCAGGGTGACGGGAAAACTAAAGGGATACACGGACGCCACCAAGAATTCCAAGGCTACAGCCAAAATCAAAAAGGCTGCGAAACCTAAGATCGCGGGGAAGGCCCGGGTTGGGTCAAGGCTGACTGCGAAGCCGGGAAGCTGGGCTAAAGGCACGAAAGTCACTTACCAGTGGTACGCGGGTGGTAAGAAGATCAAGGGTGCCACGAAGCCTACTTACAAGTTGAAGAAAGCGCAGGCCGGTAAAACTGTCACCGTGAAGATCACCGGCAAGAAGAAGGGCTCCGCAGCAGTAACAGTGACTTCAGCGAAGACCAGAAGAGTCAAGTAACCGGTCATTGCTGCTGGAGTTCGCACGGCATTACCTTGCGGTGGTGCTGATCAAGACTGACCGGTGGTCTCTACGCGGATTCCCGGACAACAAGCTCAGTCGGCAAAATGACAGCGCGCGGGCCAGTGTCGGTGCCATCCAATTGTTGGAGCAGGAGCCGTGCCATCCACTTGCCCTGGAGTGCCACGTCCTGTCTTACGGTAGTCAGATGCGGATGATCGGTAACGGCGGCCTTTGAGTCGTCGAAACCTACCACCGCCACGTCTTCGGGGACACGGAGTCCAGCTTGGATAAACACGCGAACTGCTGCTCGCGCCATGAGGTCGTTGGCTGCGAACAATCCGTCGAACGGAACTCCGGATCTCAGAAGGCGCACTGCAGCCCGGCGGCCGCCTTCGCTCGAATAATCAGCAGGTTCGATCGGCCCCTGCTTGTCGGCAGCTCCAGTGATCTCCAGGACACCGGCTTCTCTCTCTACGGCGGAGGGCATGTCCGCGGGGCCACCGATGACGGCCACGCGCTCACACCCCCGTTTGACCAGGTACCGGCCCGCTTTCCTGCCCGCTTCCACGTTGTCGATATCGACGTACATTTTTCCTTCCGGGTCCCCAATCGGTTTACCACCGTAAACTATGGGAACGCGGGACTCCAACTGTGCAATGAGCCTGTGGGAGGAGTGGTGGGAAAAGACCAGGATACCGTTGGTTTGGCCCCCCGCCAGGTAGTCGATGGTTTTCTCCAGCGACCCTTCAGAGGCCACCGCCATGTTCAGAACAAGGTCGGTTCCCTCGATTTCGCTCTCAATGCCCCTCATGATCGAACCGAAGAATGGATCACCAAAAAAGCGATCCATGTCCTCTGGCACCAGAACAGTGACGGCAAGAGCTCTCCGGGTAGCCAGGTTCTTCGCGGCATGATTCGTGACGTATCCGAGTTCCGCGATCGCCTTGTGCACAGCCGCAATGGCCTGTTCACTTACGCCCGGTGACTTGTTAATGACACGGGAGACAGTTGACCGGGAGACACCAGCGAGCTCTCCGACAGTCTCCAAAGTGGCGGTGCCTCTCTGGCGTTTGCGGAGAATATCCGCACTCCTAGGTTCAGCAGTCATTGCGTCCCTCGTACCTCGGGTCCGGATCTGATACGTCTAGCTTTTACTCTAAGGGAACCCTTTCGACAAGGGAGCCTCGCCGCACGAGTATACCCGCGTCCGGTATCACATTGACGTGCCTTTCGGCAATGATCTTGCGATAAAGCTTGCCACTTTCCTTCAGGATGCGTTCCTGTGAGTCGAAGTCAACCCATACAAGACCGAATCTCTTGTCGTAGCCCCAAGCCCATTCGTAGTTATCCATAAGTGACCAGTAGAAGTATCCGCGAACATCCGCACCTTCCTCCAACGCGTCGAGGGTCGCTGCAAGATGGAGCTCCAAAAAAGCGCAGCGCGTGGGGTCGTTAACGACGGCTCCATTGTCCGTTTGCGTCACGTGATCGGCAGTGGCAATACCGTTCTCAGTCACATACAAAGACACACCCGCCTTTTCGGAGTAGTCCCTGTGCACTCTCAAGAGCAAACTCTTGAGTAGCAGAGGGTCGATCTGCCAGCCCTGATCGCTCCTCGGCAAGTATGTATCAGGGCCGAACATGCCCCGCGAAGCACGCAGCGGCGAAGATGTCTTTCGGGTCGTGGTGGGAGCCCCCGGCGGTGGAAGCTCCAAAATGTCGAAACCGAGCTTATCTGCCAGTTCGGGGGATAGATCCTGTTGGGCAGTGACAACTGAGCCCTGGTAGTAGTTGATACCCAAAATCTCAAAAGGACTGGAGATTACATCCAGGTCTCCGGGGAGGACCGCAGCGTCGAAGGCGTTCTTCGCGTCGGGGTCGATTTCTCCATACTCTTCCACGATGTCCTTCGGGTAGTACCCGCGGAACAGCGGGTCCAGGAACCAGCGATTAAACTGCCCATCGATCAGCTGAGCCGCCCGTTGATCAGCAGGGTTGGAAGGATCCAGCGCTTGCGCCGGGGTCAAGTTCAAAGTGAGGCCCAGGTCCAGGTCCGGGTCCAGCTCGCGAAGCGCCTGGACCGCTAGGCCGTGGCCAAGCAGCAGGTGGTGACTGGCCAGCATCCCCTCTTTCAGACTGGTGTGTCCCGGCGCGTGTTCCCCTCCTGTATACGACAGGAACGAGGAACACCAGGGCTCATTCAGTGTGGTCCAGTCTGTGACTCTGTCTCCCAACACCTCGTGGGTGGCAACAGCATAGTCCTGGAATCGTTTGGCGGTGTCCCTGGTCGGCCAACCCCCAGCTTCCTGCAGTGCCTGGGGAAGGTCCCAGTGATAAAGGGTGAGCCAAGGGCGGATCCCGTTCTCCAAGAGCTCGTCGACTAGCCGAGAATAGAAGTCCAATCCCTCCCGGTTTATTGAGCGGCCGTCAGGAGAAATGCGGGCCCACGATGTGGAGAACCTGTAGGTGTCCAAACCAAGGTCCGCCATGATAGCCACGTCGTCGCGGTAACGGTGATAGTGGTCGCAAGCGGTGTCGCCGTTATCCGCGTTGATGATAGCCCCTGGCACGCGGGAGAAAACGTCCCAGATGGAGGGGCCCCTGCCACCCTCTGAAGCGGCACCTTCGATCTGATAAGCGGCGGTTGCCGCTCCTAACAGAAAGTTGTCGGGAATCGTGCGGGGCGACGCGACTCGGGCGTCTGCCAAAGCAGTCGAGAGTCTCGGATCCATGTTGATCAGCCTTTCACTGCGCCTTGCATGATGCCGGCGACGAGTTGCTTACCTGCGAACGTGAAGAGGAGAAGTAACGGGATAGTTGAGAGAAGAACACCTGCTAGAACCACCGAGTAGTCCACGAAGTAATTGGCCTGCAGTAAAGAAAGTGCGACGGGGAGCGTCGGGTTCTGCGGGTCTAGGACGATAAACGGCCAGAAGAAGTTGTTCCAGGCAGTGACAAATGTGAATAGTGCGAGCATTGTGGCTGCGGGGCGCGCTGCTGGGAGGCCAACTGTCAGGAATGTTCGTATCTGCGAAGCGCCGTCAACACGCGCGGCTTCTACAAGCTCGTCTGGGACAGTTTGCTGGATGTACTGGGTCATCCAAAAGACTCCGAACGCGCTGGTGAGCGCGGGGACGATCACGGCCCCGATGGTTCCTGTCCAGCCAAACTTGGAGAACATGATGTACAGCGGAACAACGCCGAGTTGCGATGGAACCGCCATGGTTCCGATCACGAATACGAGCAGTATCTTTGATCCACGGAAGCGGAGCTTAGCGAATGCCCAGCCCGCCAGCGTCGAGAAGATAACGACTGAGGCCGCGATGATGGCAGACGAGTAAATGCTGTTCCAGAGCGCTTTCCAAAAGTTCACGGCGGGGTTGTTCACTACGGCAGCAGCATTTTTGAGGAAGTTACCGCCGGGTAGCCAGCTCATGTTGGGATCGCGGAGCGCGTACGCATCTTTCGACCCGATTAAAAATGACCAGTAGAAGGGGAACAGGAAGCCAAGCAGCACTGCAGCGAGGATTCCGTACAGCCACCATGGGGGCCGAGAGAAGCTACGCCTACGACGGAACTTGGGCTTCTCGACTTTCGGGCGATCCACTGGAATGGCGGTCGCGGGGTTCATATCGCTCATGAGCTAACTTCCTTGTTGGCGCCGACTCCTGTTCGGCGGCCAGCTGTTTGGGCGGCAATCTGCTCGTCTTTCCTGTTACGTTTCCGTCTCTTCTTCGTGGGGGCGCCCGCGTCTGCGACGACCGAGCGCGTGACGATCAGGTTGATTACCCCTATCAGGAGGATGAGAAGGAAGAGGAGCCAGGCAATCGCTGCAGCGCGACCAAAGTTCCACTCTCCCCAGCCGGTTAGATACAGGTACAGGGACACCGTCAGCCATTGGTTGTCTGCCCCGCCTGTACCAAACTGGTCGTACATCTTTGGTTCATCGAAGATCTGCAAACCGCCGATTGTGGAGGTGATGATGACAAAGATGAGTGTCGGCTTCAGGGAGGGGATAGTGATGGAGAAGAACTGCCTGATCTTCCCAGCTCCGTCGACCGTGGCAGCCTCGTACAGGTCCCGGGGTACCGCCTGCATCGCTGCTAAGAGGATCAGTGTGTTGTAACCGGTCCAGCGGAAATTGACCATCGTCGCGATTGCAATGTGGGACCAGAACGGGCTCACGTGCCAGCCGAAGGGGCCGATGCCTATGTGTCCAAGCATCGTGTTGATCATCCCGTACTTGTCACCGAACATGTTAGAGAAAATCAGTGCGACGGCAACCGGTGCCATGACATAGGGCACGAGCACCCCCATGCGCCAGAAAGTCTTGGCCCGAATGTTTGTGTCCAGCATTGCCGCAATGACGACGGCGGCGAAGAGCTGAGGAACCGACGAAAGTAGGAAGATACTGAACGTGTTGCGCACAGCAATCCAGAACTTAGGTTGAGACAGTACGTATTTATACTGGCCAAAGCCGATGAAATGTCCCGTGTTGCGCACCATGTCCCAGTCCATGAACGAAATGACTGCGGTGTACAGCAACGGGAACAATCCGACTATCGCGAACAGAATGAAGAATGGCGCGATGTAAAAGTAAGGGGACGCTTTGTAGTCGAACCGGCTGAGGCGGTCGCGCCAAGAGTCCCGCTGCGGGGAGGGAAACGAAGCCCCTCCCCGCAGCGCTGAATCGCGATGGCTCACGGTCTACTCCAATTAGCCGATTGCGTTGACTTCGCTGACGAACTGGTCCCAGGAGGCGGGCGCATCCTGAGTCCCGTCCGACACGCGAGTGAGCGCGTCCTGGAAGGCCTGCATGACCTTGAAGTAGTTCGGGCCCTTGAAGGGGCTGACCGTCACCGCTTCAGCCCGGTCAGCAAGAATCTCACCGACAGGAGCGTCATCGAAGTAGGGGTTCGTGGAGCCAAGGAGGACGTCGGAGGACAGCGCCTCATTCTGGCTAGGGAAGGTTCCTACGTTCTCGTAGGCCTTGATCTGCACTTCTGGTGAGGTGAGCCAGTCAGCAAGCTTCTGGGCCGCCTCCACGTTTTCGCCGTTTGCAGGAACTGTCAGGTAAGAGCCGCCCCAGTTTCCTCCGCCGTTCGGGAAGACGTTGGCGATGTCCCAACCATCGACGTCAGGAGCGTTACCTTCGATGATTCCGAGGAACCAGCCCGGGCAAAGGGTAGCGGCGTAGTCGCCGTTAGCCATGCCTGCGTACCAGTCGTCAGACCACTGTGCCAGCTTGGCCGACTGAGTTTCGGAGGCGGTAGTGATCTGGTCGTAAGCTTCTTTCACCTCTGGGTTTGTGGTGGCTACGATCTCTTTACTATCGGGGTCCTCAAAGGCTGCCGGGAACTGGTTCAGCATGCCCTGCGCAATCGCGCCAGAAGAGTCGTAGAACGCTTTTCCACTAGCGGCCACATAATCGTCTCCAACCTTGAAGAAGTTGGCCCAGTCACCTTCAAGCAGCTTGGCGACCTCGTCCCGGTCAGAGGGGAGACCAGCTTCCTCGAACAGGTCTGCCCGGTAGCAGATCGCCTCCGGCCCGATGTCCGTGCCGTATCCGATGAGATTTCCTTCGCTATCCGTCGCATCCTTAACCTTCCAGTCCAGCCACCTAGACTTGAGGTCTTCTGGGACCGGGGCCAACAGGTCTGCGTACTGCATGACCTCTGGCAGCCAGTCAACCTCCACCGCCTCAATATCGGCCAAGCCCGTCTTACCAAGCTTCTGGAAGTAGTTAGCTCGGGCATCATCGGAAGTCGCAGCCCGATTGTGAACAATCGTCACGCCTGGGTTTTCGTCCATGTACTCTTGTAGCAGCTCATCCGAGTAACCGAACTCGTTGAAGGTGGCCACGGTAAGCGTGACCGCCTCTCCGGAGGCTACTTCTTCAGTCGCGGTGTCCGTAGATTCCGACTCACCGGTCGAACTGGCAGCGGTGTCAGTTGCGGTCCCCCCGGAGCATGAGCTCAGCAGAAGAGCGCCCGCGGCGAGCACTCCGCCGACTACGCCGGTTCTCAGTTTCAAAGTACGCATTGTAACTTCCTCGTTTCAGCCTCACCGTGAGGCACGTCTTCGTGGGTGATCGACTTGAGAGCGCTCCCAAGGCGACTGGTTATAGGTTACGGGAGCGCTCCCAAAATTCGCAACCGAAGAATATAACGGTTCGGTAACGTTGCTTTGAAAGCGGCGCCCGCGTCACTGCGCAGGTTAGTACGCTGTAGCCGCGCTCCAGTACGTTTGTCCACTGGAAGGTCATCGTTTGTGGTCCTTGGGTTTGCCCGTTCGGCTGGCGCGGCCAGGTGGATGTTTTAGTTTTTCCGGGCCAGATGTTTTGGCTAGGTCCGGTTTTGTTGGTGGTTTGCACTCAGGTTTTCGTGTGGCTGTTCCAAGTAGAGGAGAGGGAGGACGGACGTTCCGGGCATTGGGTGGTCCAACTTTTCAGGTTGACGGAGCCCCCGGTCTTTTTGGCGGTATTGTAAAACTGCGTTGTTGAGCTTTACGTCAGGGGTTCAGGGTGCCGTGCAGCCGCATCGTTTGTGGTTTCCATGGCTTTCGACTGGCGTCGCAGCTAGTCGTGGCTTGCGCAAGGGGTGGCGTCGCTTGCTTGGATCGCCCCGGCTTCGTGATACTGAGGCAATGACGTATACAAATTCGGGTAATGAAGGTGCGGTGCCCCCGGTAGTCCCGTTTAGGCCGCTGACACTGGGGGATCTGTTCTCAGGGATGTTTGCGGCCGTGAAGGCTCGCGCCGGTTCGATGTTCGCGGTAGCGCTCTCCGTGAGCTTAGCGCTTGGAATCGCCGGAGCAGTCGTCTCATCTGCGACCTCTGCTTACTCTGGGGAATTCGACTCCTTGAAGGAATGGCCGCAGACATCTAGTGATTTTGCCGCACTACTGGCATTAGAGGGGGCAGACATGGTTGTCTCCACTGTGTCCGCCGTTGCTCTCCTGATCGTGGCGGGACTTTTAACACTGTTTGTTGTTAGCGCAGTCGTGGGGGTTTACCTGAACACTCGGCAATCCTGGGATGCGCTGCGGCCCAATGTCTGGCGTCTACTTGGCGCCGCGCTTTTGCTGTGGCTCATTTATGCAGCCGTGACGGTGATAGCTATAGCGATGGGTGCGGCCGTGGTGGCGGTACCGATCCTTTTGAACGACTCTTTAAGCTGGGTGTGGATTCTCCTTCTGATTATTGGAGCACTTGCTGTGCTTATCGCCGCGGTGTGGCTCTCAGTGCGGCTATATTTCGTAACTCAGGTGGTGGTGGTAGAGGGAGCCGGTCCCGGCGCGGCGATAGGGCGGTCCTGGCAGCTAACTCGCAACTCCTTCTGGCGCGTTCTGGGTAGGGCCTTACTGATAGGGCTGGTAGCAGGAGCTGTCGTTCTTCTTGGGGTGGGTATCATCGCAGCAGCGCTTGGTTTAGGGGTGGCGTTCGCGGGGTGGGCCACCGGCCTGGTCACGTTCTTTGCGACTATGATCGCAATACTGGCATCCGGGGCTGTGCTGCCCTACACGGCCTCGTACGAAGCGCTCATGTACGTCGACGAACGTGTCCGGCAGGAAAACTTAGGGCCAGAATTGTTCAGGGCCTGGGAAGCAAACCGTCGAGCAGACTAACCGACGCCGACCACGGGACCTGAAGCTTGGGCCCAGCACTAGGTGGTCCCCCGGTGTACGTCATCTCTCAGGAAGAGGGTGACTTGTAGCGTCCAGGAGTTCGTCCGCCTGCGTGACCGCCAGGGAAAGCAGGACCCGTTTGGCGTCCTGGTCGGTGGGGGTTCCTTCCTCTTTCCAGTATCTACTGGCTTGTCCAACTAGACGCGGCGGTAGTTCTCCGCGGGCATTCACCAGCCTCCACCAGGGGGCACCCCCAAGTTCCTGGATTATTCGCGCGATCTGCCGTGCGCCGCAGCCCGCTGCCTCCCCAACGATTCCGTACGTGCTGGCTCTTCCGGGGGGAATTGCGCTGACGAGCAGGTCCACGCGCTCGGCAAGGACCTCGTGGCTATACTTAGCCATCGTCCCCGCGCCGGCTGATCATGACGCTCATTGTCGACCACATTGCACCTGCTCCTGCGGCCAGTAACGCCAGGTACAAGGCCGTGAGTGCCAGCGGGGGCAGATCTAGGAAAGTCGTGAGGATCAAGAAAACAATAAGAACGACGGCCATCACCAGCAGGGACACAATATGGCGTCGTCGGGCCTTCCGCGCTGCAGGGGAGAGAACTGTTTTGCTCATTCGGAAGTATCCTCCTGGCCAGCTAGCGTACTGCGGTGGGTCAAGCCTGGAGTGAGCGGGCTGATATCACCGACAGTGGCAGCTGTCTGGATGTCTTCCAGAAGCCACTGCTGGGCCAGCTCCAAGACCGCCGCGTCGTCCGAGGAAAAAAGATTCAGGTCTGCCGCAAGCATTTCGCTCACAAGCGAAGAGTCGTCCGGGAAGCTGAGGACACAGCGGATTGCTCCGGGGCTTCCCGCGAAGGCCTCCAGCACCTCCCGGCGCGCCAGAAGGTCATCATAAAGGGACTGCGCGAAGAAGTAGTCAGAGTCCGGCAGAGTACTGAACCCAATGGAGGTCCCCACGCAGTCGTAGGAAACGATTGCAGACCGAAGCAGCTCCGCGGTTTCCGTGTTGCCGGATTGCGGCACGTCTCCTGGCGCCGTAGCTGTCCGCTCCGCGGAAGCGATTGGGGTGTCCGGTACCGTCGCGGTAGCGCCCTGGGGGAGGTGGCTTGCCGCATCCTCCACGTTAACCCCAAAGGTACTCGCGAGGTACCGTGCGCTGAGTAGCCGACCGGCCAGTACGCTTGCGAGGAGCTTCCGGTCGCCCGGTTCCAACTCCTCCACCGCGAGCAGGCCTTGCAACTGGTCAAGAGCGGAAGCGTGCATGTAACCGACTAGTTCTTCCGGTGTCATTGGAGCTTCTCCGACCTCCGGGAGTTGGGGTAGACCTGACTGCTGGTCGGGCTCTATCCGAGCCCAGGGTTCCCAAAGCCCGCCGACTACCTGCAGCCTGGCCTCTGCCGACTCAGCGGTGTAACTGAGAGAATGGGCGCACCTTTCACATTCAGTTGCAAGCTCCGCCAACTCGCTTGCTGAGATCTCTATCGCGAATTCGCTGCGCGCTAGTTGATCCCGAAGCTGTTGGCTCCCCGTGAGACTCAGTAACGCTTGCTGTCCAGCTGAACTCTGGCTGGAATCTGCCACCGTTGCCGGTTGCCCCATCCAGCCGCAGGCACCCAGGGACAGTGCGCACATGACAGATAGAAAAAGCGCCGTAGGCTGCTTCGCTGAACTCAAGGTCCCTCCCTGGCCACCTTCTTCTAAGCGCACTTGGTTGCACGCCGCCGAGGCGCTCAAGGCTTATTCTAAGGCTTTGCCGGTAGCATGTAGGAATGGATCTCCGAACGACGGCGGGACGTGACGGTCCCGTCCGTAGAAAGGTGAAGTTGAGATGGAAACTGAGGCGCTAGAACGCAGTGTTAAGGATCTGCTGCAGCCAGTCGCAGATGGAGCGGGAGCTGTCGTAGAGTCGGTGCGCCTGCGTAAGCATGGGGCGCAAACTTCCCTTGAGGTTATTGTCGATAGGCTGGAGGGAACCGAGTCGCTTCCCCTGGACGATCTGGCGGAGCTGTCGCGCGGGTTTTCAGACGTCCTGGACGATGCAGATCCGATAGCGGACGCGTACAGTCTCGAAGTTTCCACGCCGGGGGCGGAGCGCGAGTTGAAAGAGTCGCGACACTATCAGCGTAACTTGGGTCGACAGCTTCGCGTGAAGCTGAAGGACGGACAAAAGTTTGAGGGGATCCTCGCCGGCGTGGGACCGCAGTCATTCCAACTGGACACGGCGTCAGGGCAGCGTGAGATACCTTTCGAAGAGGTGCGCAGAGCTAAGCCTCGCGTAACCTTTTAGCTAGACTCGAAGGCCGCAGAGCAGAGCTCAGATGAGGCCTTTATTTGGTGGAGTACATCGGAGCAGGACGCAGAGAGGAAGCCTGGCATGGAAATCGACATGACGGCGTTACGCGCGGTTGCAGAGGAGCTGGGGTTGGCTCCAGACGCACTGGTTGAGGCAATTGAAGAAGCCCTGTTGCGCGCTTATCACAACTTGCCAGGGGCAATTACGCCGGCTCGGATCGAGCTTAACCAGACTTCCGGAAAAGCCGTCGTGTGGGCTGTGGATGAAGACGAGGACGGAAACCCCATCGGAGAATTCGATGACACTCCGTCCAATTTTGGCCGCATCGCAACCAGTATGGCGCGGTCCATCATTTCCCAGCGGCTGAGAGAAGCAGAAGACTCCCGGGTACTGGGTTCCTTTGCCGGAAAGGAAGGAACAGTTGTCACGGGTGTCGTTCAACAGGCTCGCGACCGTAGCTTGACGTTGGTCCGTATAGGAGACGATTTCGAAGCGGTCCTGCCCGAAGGGGAAAAGGTTCCGGGTGAGCGCTACGAGCACGGCGACCGGATTAGGGCATACGTGGTTTCCGTCGAGCGCGGAGATCGTGGCCCCCGGATCCTGCTGTCGCGTACGCACCCGGGACTCGTGGAGGGGCTGTTTAGGCGCGAAGTTCCAGAGATTCAAGACGGACTGGTACAGATCAAGGCGATAGCCAGAGAGGCAGGGCACCGCACGAAGATAGCGGTTGCTGCCACTCGGGAGGGCATCAACGCTAAGGGGGCTTGCATCGGCCCTATGGGCGGCCGCGTGCGCAACGTGATGGCTGAGCTTGGCGGAGAAAAGATAGACATTGTCGACTGGTCTGCCGACTCGGCCAGGTTTGTATCCAACTCGCTTTCTCCAGCTCGCGTGAGTCGCGTGGTCGTCCATTCTGAGGCCAACAAGACGGCAACTGCTATCGTCCCGGACTTCCAACTGTCATTGGCAATTGGAAAAGAGGGGCAGAACGCCAGGTTAGCTGCGCGCCTCACGGGCTTCCACATCGACATTCATTCGGACACTGACACGGCCGAGGGGGAGTCCTTCGGCGTGTCCAGGTCTTCCGTTCCTGACCTGGCAGCAGAGGCGGGACCTGACGGTTCTGCGATTATCACAGATGGAGAAATGACCGAGGTCATCGAGGATTAGTCGCAATTCGCCGTGGCGTGACTATTCGCTCAAAAACGCTGCCCGGAATAAGCTGGCCGCTGCACTACACTGGTTGGGTAACTGTCTACTCCAGTTTCAGGTGGGGCGGCCTATGACCTTGAAGCAGGTGCGAACCTGCATCGGATGTGGCGGGCACGCGCAACGCGGTGATCTGCTCCGGTTCACGGTCCAGGGCGGGCAACTTATTGCCGACCCGGAGCGCCGCCTGCCGGGACGCGGAGTGTGGGTGCACGCGAATTCCGAGTGCGTGACGAAGGGCCTGCAGCCTTCAAGGCTGTCTCGCTCGTTCCGCGCCTCTGTGAAGCCGAGTGTCTCCGCACTCGAGTCGGCCCGATCTCATCTGGCGGGGGCGGATAAGACTGATGGTACGGACCGTGCCACCGACGATGAAAGAAAGCGGGTTGGAAGCTGATGGGCACCCGATGAGTACC
>CAYFRG010000027.1:0-15503 GCA_964345535.1 uncultured Actinomyces sp.
GACATAAAAGGCAATCCTCTCAGGACCACCACACACAAACCCTTTTACACGCCCTCTAGCGATGAAGAACACCTACAGCTCTGAGACAGAACTGGGCGGACATCATCTACGAAAACAACCGCAGCATCGACCGCCTAGACGGGGCGCCGCTAACCGATACTGAAATGGATCAGATCATTGAGCAAATCACGGCGCTCCGCACACCCGTAGAGCTGAGCGGATTCATCAACGGTAGGACAGTTGCCATCACCGGTGACAACCCGAACGACCCGTTACACCTCAACAAAGAAGTCAGCCTAAAAATCTACGACAGACACGAGATTGCAGCAGGACAATCCCGCTACCAGATTGCCAGACAACCCCGGTTCACAACCAGCGACAAAATCCTAGGCGACCGCCGCGGAGACCTCATGCTGCTGGTGAACGGAATGCCCGTCATCCACCTGGAACTGAAAAAGTCTGGGATCAGTGTCCGTCAAGCAGGCAACCAGATCAAAAAATACATGGACCAAGGAGTATTCACCGGTATTTTTTCCCTGGTTCAAGTATTTGTGGCAATGACACCGGAGGAAACAGAATACTTCGCGAACCCCGGTCCAGACGGGGAATTCACCCGAGATTTCTTCTTCCACTGGGCAGACTTCAACAACGTCCCCATCAACGAGTGGACCCAAGTCGTCGAAGCACTCCTAACCATCCCAATGGCTCACGAACTCATTGGGTACTACACCGTTGCCGACCAAACCGACGGCATCCTCAAAGTTATGCGCAGCTACCAGTACTACGCGGCAAAACAGATCTGGAGCAAAGTTGCGAAGACAGACTGGGAATATCCAGACCAGCGGGGCGGTTACGTCTGGCACACCACCGGTTCAGGTAAAACACTAACCAGTTTCAAGGCTGCCCAACTCATCGCTGCATCGAAAGACGCGGACAAAGTCATTTTCCTAATGGACCGGGTGGAACTGGGAACCCAATCCTTACGCGAGTACCGCGGATTCGCGGGGAAAGCTGAGGACGTACAAGCAACAGAGAACACGCACGTACTTGTCAGCAAACTCAAAAGCAACAACCCCTCCGACACCCTTATCGTCACGTCAATCCAAAAACTGTCCCTTGTCGGTGAAGACGCTCATCTGAAAGCTGCCGACCTCAGATCCATACAAAACAAACGCATTGTCATCATAATTGACGAAGCACACCGCTCAACCTTTGGTGACATGCTGATGACAATCAAGAACACTTTCCCTGATGCGATCATGTTCGGATTCACCGGAACACCAATTCAGGACGAAAACCAAAAGAAGAAAAGCACCACAGCAACAATCTTCGGAGATGAGCTACACCGCTACAGCATCGCTGACGGAATCAGGGACCAAAACGTCCTCGGCTTTGATACGTATCTGGTGAACACGTACGATCCCAAACGATTACGCAAGCATGTGGCTCTAGAGAAAGCCAACGCGAGCACCGAGACGGAGGCCCTGGACGACCCGGCCAAGAAAAAAATCTACCTGCGTTACATGGACTCCGACCAGGTCCCGCAGGCGGGAGAACACGACGCTGCGGGCAACTGGATAAGAGGAATCGAAGACAACCTGCCCTCGGCGCAGTACAACAGGGACGAACATCGGGAAATGGTCGTCCATAGCATTGCTGAAGACTGGAACCGGCTCAGCCAAAACTCCAAGTTCCATGCCATCCTGGCCACCAGCTCCATTGAGGAAGCCATCAGGTACTACCGGCTTTTCAAAGCAGAACAACCCCAAATCAGAACGGCCATACTCGTTGACCCTTCCCTGGACAACACCGACGGCGTCAAATTCAAGCAAGACGGACTGGTTGAACTCCTAAAGGATTACAACGCGACTTTCGACAAAGAGGAAACCCTGTCCACGTTTGCTCGCTACAAGAAGGACGTTGCCAACCGGCTCTCACACAAGAAACCGTACCTTGCTGCCGACCTGGGAGACCAACGCTTGGATCTGCTGATTGTTGTGGACCAGATGCTCACAGGATTCGACTCCAAATGGGTGAACACACTGTATCTAGACAAAGTGATGGAGAGCGAATACATTATCCAAGCGTTCTCCCGCACCAATCGGCTGTTCGGACACGACAAACCATTCGGCACCATCAAGTACTACCGCAAACCTGCCACGATGAAGAAAAACATCGAACGAGCCGTCGAACTGTACTCCGGTCACGCACCGCGGGGCCTCTTCGTGGACAAACTGGGTGACAACATCAAAGCGATGAACGCTACTCTTACCCTGATCGAAAACCTTTTCCTAGCGGCCGGTGTCAGGGACTTCCAACAACTACCTGACGACCCCCGCGACCGCGCACAATTTGCTCAGAGGTTCTCTGAGCTTAGCGACTACCTGGAAGCAGCACTCATCCAGGGGTTCCATTGGGACAGGCTCACTTACCAGGCAGACAATGCCGAGGGCGTGCCGGAAACAGTGACATTGAGCTTCAACCAGAACACTTACCTAACACTGGCGTTACGATACAAAGAACTCGTCGGTGAGGGCGGCGGGGGCGGAAACGATGGCGACGGCCCCAGTGGAGAAGCAACCCCCACCTACGCTTTGGAGGGGCACCTTATCGAAATTGACACGGGCAAAATCAACTCTGACTACCTGGATAGCAAGTTCGAAAAATACATCAAAGCACTAGAAAACCCCGACGTAGGACCAGAAGAGGTAGCAATTCTCCTGTCCGAACTGCACAGCTCTTTCGCAACGCTAAGCCAGGAAGAGCAAAAGTTCGCCAAAATTTTCTTAGCAGACATCAGCAGCGGAGAAGCGCAGCTGGAAGAGGGCAAGACTTTTAGGGATTACGTTCACGAGTATCAGCGAAACACGTTTGAAGAAAACCTCCGGACGATCGTTCAAGCCTTTGGTGTGGACGAAACCTTGTTGCGAAAGCTACTCACATCTGGCGTAATCGAAACGAATCTCAATGAATACGGAAGATTCGACGATCTGAGGAACTCCGCAGACAAGGTGCGTGCTCGCCAGTACTTTGAATGGAACTCCGGGACCAAAGCATCTGATTTTCGGTTGAATATCGAACTGAAGAAGATGTTACAGAACTTCATTCTCACTAAAGAACTGCCCGCAGCGTTAGAAGAATATTCAATCTAACGTGCTGGACGTGGAATGTATGTTGGCCGCGGCGGCACGTCTCTGAATCCTCTCTCGTAGAAGTGTCTGGCTGCCGGTGAAGAGGTGCGCAATCCCCCATCCGTCCCATAGATGATCGCGGTGGACGCGGTTACCGCACATCTGGTGTGCCTTTACGCTGGCTGCCTACCACTGCTTACAACCTGCAAGTGGTAAGTAGTGGAAGGCGAGAAGACCAGCGGACCTTACGCGGTCGGGTTGTCTGGCTACAAGGGGTCCGCGAGACTGGCTGCGCTTTAGGTCGACGCGGTGGGATCTGGGCCATACGCTGGTCCTATGACGGGAAATGAAGCTAGGCCAAGCGAGAAGGCATTTCCGTTTGCTACGCTGCGCCGCTTTCCGGATGTGGAAGCGGATAACTTGCTGGCTCATGACGCGACTGACAGGTTCATTTTGGATCTGGCGGCGGATGCGATCGTCTCGGCTGGGCCAGGGGGAGTTGTCGTCTTGGGGGACCGGTACGGGGCGCTCACCTTGGGAGCGGCAGCCCTGGGTGCCCGCGGCATCCGGGTCCACCAGGATAGTTTCACCGGTAGACGAGCTTTGGACAATAATGCGCGGTCGGGCGTTGGTAGCGTGCCGCCCGGGGCGTACGAACACCGTGAGCTGGGGGCGGATTTGGTCACCGGGGCCAAAGTGGTGTTGCTGCAGCTGCCTAAAGACCTGGGGCAGCTGGCGCACTGGGCCGAGCTGATAGCACGGCACGCAGACCCTTCCGTGCAGGTGTTTGGCGGGGGACGCGTGAAGCACATGACGCGGTCAATGAACCAGGTCTTTGAAGAGTTCTTCGTAGATGTTCGTGCTTCGTTGGCACGTCAGAAGTCTCGAGTTCTTCTGGTGTCTCGGCCGCGTACGGACTTCACGGGAATTGATGTCCCCACAGAGTTTTACGATAAGGACCTGGGGATGTGGGTCTGCTCTTATCCGGGGGTTTTCGCAGCGGGCAAGGTCGACATTGGGACAAGGTTTTTCATTCCGTTCATCGAAACGGAACTTGCGACCATGCGCGACCGCCTCGATGCGCCCGTGGTGGTAGACCTGGGTTGCGGAACCGGGATCCTCACCGCAGCGACCCTGAAGGTTGCTCCGCAGGCTCACCTGTTGGCAACCGACCGGTCCGAAGCAGCCGTGCGGTCCACGGCAGCAACTCTGGAGCGAAACCACTTTGGCATGTCTGACATATCTGATGCTGTTGATGTGGCTGCCGCCATGGATGCGGTGGAGATTCGCCAGGATCACGGACTTTCCCAGCAGCCGGATGGCAGCGTGGACCTGATTCTTTGCAATCCACCGTTCCACTCGGAAGCAGCCATTTCTACGGCACTGTCGGAGCAGCTTTTTCAAGATGCTGGTCGCGCGCTAAGACCCGGCGGTGTGATGCTCACAGTGTTCAACTCCCACCTGCGTCACCGCGCCGCGTTGCAACGGCTGGTCGGGCCCACTGAACAGCTTGGGCGCAACTCCAAGTTCACGGTGACTCGGAGCGTGAAACCGCTTTCTTAGCCGCTGGCCCGTTTAGTTGCTGGTTGGGCTGGCTCTTTGTGGGGGCTCTTGTTCCGTGGGCTGACCTGTTTTTGGTCCTGCTTGGTTTTCTTGGTCCTGCTTGGTCCTTCGGCTGGGGAGGTTCTCTGCGCTGTTGGTCAGCCCACTCCCTGGAAAGAGAACATGAAGGTCATCGGACGTGCGGGGATCACGAACTCTTTGTGCGGGCGGGCGCCCCACGTGTCGTCACCCGCCACGCCGCGCCTTGCCAGCGCTGGCCGGATGAACGTGTTGTGGATTGGGGGCAGTTCGTGATGGTGAGCGGCGTTTTCGACCTCGAAGGGACTCCAATGGAGGGCAGAGAACTCCATGGGTGTCCCGGCTGAGAAGCACAGGCCATGGCCGTCCTTATCGGTGACTTCTGCCCAGCGCACGCCCGTGTGGTTTCCTGCCTCTTGCGGATACAGGTAGGGCGTTAGCTGGTCAGAGACCCGCTGTTTGTAAACGCCCAAGCGTGCGCCCATGCGCCGGTCCACGTAGCTTTCGTCTGGGCCTTCGCCGTAAAAAGTGAGCTGATCCAGGTCCGCGTCAGCTTTGAACAGCATTCCGAACTCGGGAAGGTCACCCAGGTCCGCGCCGGGCAGCAGCGTCAGAGTGACGTCCACTTTTCCATCTCCGCCTACCGCGTATTCCACTGAGGCTTCACTCTGCGGAGTTGTGGGCAAGGTATACACGTAGGTGATGACGGCCTGGTTTCCCCGCACCTCTAAGGAAGGGTTATGTGGAGCGGCGGGTGTTTCTGCGGCGGCGGGTGTCTCTGGGTTTGCTGCTGTCTCTGGGGCCGTTTTGACCTTGGCGTAGCGGGAGGCAAGCAGCCACTGGCCGTCCTCGAAGGGGCCGCCCCAGCCTCGCTCGTTGGAGGTGGGTGCGTGCCAGAAGTTCGGCATGGGGCTGCCCTTCAGAAGAGAGCCGCCGCCTTTGTATTCGTAGGATTGGATACCGCCAAAGATGCGGGAAAAGCTGATGGAGAAATCGGGGCCTTTGACACCGAAGTTATGAATGCCACGGATGATCTCCGGAGCTGGCACGGGTGACGTTTCCTCTGCCGGAGTTACTACTTTCCCTACCTCCGCATCTCCGGTCTGTATGCCTTTGACGTGGATGACAGTTTGTTCATGAGCGACCTCATGCCCGGCCTCTGCCCAACCGGTCGCTTCTGGCAGGCGGAAGGAAACGTCGACCGTGTACTCGCCCGGTGTCTGCGGGATACTGACCGGCAGGTCGTAGGTGGCTGTTTGGCCGGGGGCAACACTCGTTATTATGGGCGCGCTTTCTAGGACCTCCCCTTCGCGGGACACGCTCACCTGACACTCGAATGCGCTCGTGTTCGTGAAGTTGTACCGGTTCCACACGCTGACAGAATCCCGGTCGACGTTGGCGCGGATCCCCTGGTAAAGGTACTTCACCTCCTGCATGCGCGGGGTGGGGCAGTGGTCTGCAAAGAAGATCCCGTTGCCGCAAAACTCTGCGTCGTGGGGAGCTTCCCCGGAGTCGCCGCCGTAGCCAAAGAAGTCGTTACCGTAACGGTCGGTGAGGAGAAGGGCCTGGTCAGCAAAATCCCAGATGAAGCCACCTTGGAAGAGGGGTTCGCGGTAGGCAAGGTCGGTGTACCTGTCCACTGCGCCAAACGAGTTACCCATCGAATGGGCGAACTCGCACAGGATGAACGGTTTGTCCCGGTTCTCCTTCAGGTACTCCTCGACGTCTGCTGCAGACGTGTACATCTCCGAGCGGATATCCGTTGTCTCGGGATAGCGCGGGTCCCAGAAGACCCCCTCGTACTGCACTGGGCGGGAGTCGACCCGGCGCAAGTAGTCCGTTACTTCCAGCAGATCCTTCCCGCCGTATGACTCGTTCCCGGGAGACCAGATGACGATGCTCGGGTGGTTCTTGTCCCGCTCGTACATGTTTGCAGCGCGGTCAAGGACTGCGGGGAGCCACTGCGGGTCATCCCCGGGGATGGAGTCCTCAAAGGTGCTCCCGTAGCTCCTGATCCCATCCCAAATGCCGTGGGTTTCCAGGTTCATCTCATCAATGACGTAGAACCCGTACCGGTCCGCCAGTTCGTAGAAGAAACTGCTGTTCGGGTAGTGGCTGGTCCGAATTGCGTTCAGCCCCGCCTGTTTGAGCGCGATCAGGTCTCTCTCTGTCTGTTCCCGGGTCATCACCCGACCGTTTTCACCGAACTCGTGCCGGTTCACCCCGAAGAAGACGACCCTCTGGCCGTTGATCTTCAGCAGTCCGTCTTCGATGCCGAACCGCCTGATCCCAACTTTCTGGAGGATGTGTTCTGTGATGCTGCTGCTGTCGTTCTCGGGGGAGTCAGCGGCGTGCACCTGTATCTGCAGGTCGTACAGGTGCGGGTCCTCGGCGCTCCACAGGTGCGGGTTCGACACCGTGGTCGTGAAATGCTGGTCGTCTATTTGGGTTAGGGCGTGACCGTCGAAGGTGGCGGTGACCTCGCCCGCGCCCTGTATGTCGACGGTTAAGGTGACGACGGCCTCGGCAAGATCATCACTGAGCGTGACGCCAACCCGCAGGTCGCGTACGTGCGCAACCGGGTAGGTCCGCAGTGTGACCGGGCGGAAAATGCCGGAGAAACGGAAGAAGTCTTGATCTTCCAGCCAAGAGGCGGAAGTCCACTTGAAAACTTGGGCAGCCAACTTGTTCGAGCCGGGCAGCAGCGCCTCGGTAATGTCGAACTCGGACGGGGTGAACGAGTCCTCCGCGTAACCGATAAATTGTCCGTTCAACCACATGGCAATGGCGGATTCGGCACCGTCAAAGGTGACGGTCACGCGCTCCCCAGGCTGCGGCTCGCGCTCCAGGGTAAACTCCTTGACGTAGCAGGCAGTCGGGTTGAACTGGGTCGGAGCGTTTGGCGGCTGAACGTCCTGCTGTCCGTCCCACGGGTACTGCGTGTTCACGTACTGGGGGCGGTCGTACCCCTCCAACTGGATGTGAGCGGGAACCGGAATGTCATCCCAGGTGGAAGTGTCGTAGCTGGGACTTTCGAAGCCCGCGGGAACCTCGGACGGATTAGCAGCGCACGCGAACTTCCACGTGCCGTCCAGGGACTGCTCGTAACTGCTGACGCCTGAGTTGAGTTCTGTGGCCGAGGCGAACCAGCGGTGATCCGAATGGGGCGCCAACCTGTTGATGGCGAAGACGCGGGGATCGGATAGTAGTGACACATCGAAGGACATGAGCGGACATCCAGTTTCTTTTTGGGGAGTCTGACGTGGGTTTTGGCGCCCGGGGGCTGCTCCTACCAGTACATCACAGCGGGGGGTGCGGAATAGAAGTTCGGTCACTGGGCTGGGCAGATACACTGGGTCGGTTGAAAGTGGCTAATTTCAGAGCGAGCCAATTCGAGAGCTAGCTAGTGGAGCGGGGAGCGTCGGTGGCAACGGAAGAAACTCAAGGCGGGTCTGAGAAGCGATCAGACACGATCGTGGCAAGCACTTGGGAGAAAATTGGGCGACCCACGGTCACGTGGATCCGCTCCGGCCCGGTGTCGGTGATTTTGGCATCTCTGACGCTGCTCACGTTCCTGGTGGCGCTCATCTTCCCCGGGTTGCACTTGGAAGTTGTAGCTTCCGGGGGGTGGGACGGACCCTGGTGGGATCTGCTCAGCGCGCCCCTTGCCGTGCGCTCACTGGCCCAACTGCTACTCGATCTGCTGTTGCTGCTCACGCTGGGTATTTTCCTTGAGCATGCGATGGGGTGGCGCAACTACCTGATTGTGGGCTTGGTGTCGTACTGGGGTGCGGGACTGGCTGCCCTGGGCGTCAGCATTCTGATTGGCGCCGCTGACCCTGTTTGGGGGGAGGCACTGCGCACCGAACGGTACGTGGGAATAGTTGGCTTCCTGTTGGCCGTCGCCGCTGCGTCCAGCGTGCGACTTGCCCCGCTGTGGCGGCGCAGGCTCCAAACCTTCGTCATCACAGTCCTACTGATACTGGTCCTCTTCGGGGGATACCTCAGCGCTATCTTCACAGTTTTAGCTGCACTGTTCGGGCTGGTTTTGGGCTACTTTCTTTACGGAAGAGCGCAACCGGGCGGCAAGCTGAAAGAGATGGTGGGGGCCGGCCCCCAGGATGGTCGCTTCCTAGTGGCTTTGATCGTCGCTGGCGTAGTGGTCGGTACCCTGGTCACCTACTCAAACACGCACCTTGTGGGAATACTGGCCCACATGCAGTATGCGGCCTCCGGGACGATAGATGCTGCAGGCGGAGCTGCCTGTTCCCAAACTGCTTTGGACAACTGTGGCTACTACCAGGGACTGGCGGGCGTCTCCGGGTTGCAGGTGTTGGTGCCAGGCATGATGCAGCTGGCCCTGGCTTGGGGGCTACGCCGCGGCAGGCGCAGCGCCTGGGTGGGAACCGTACTGCTTCAAGGACTGACCCTGGTTCTGGCTTCGGTCAACCTGGGTCTACTGGCTGGATCCCGCAACTGGGACGCATTCGGCTTGGACGCGGTGGGGCACTCCCTGGGGCGCCTAGCCGCGACCATTGCGGTACCACTAATAATCCTGATCCTGGTCGTTCCTACCCGTAGCCTCTTCCCGGTGAAGACCAAGTCGGCATTCTTCCGGCTTCTGCGTACGCACCTGGTTATGTGGACGGTGGGGTCCTGGGTGGCGGCGCTCCTACTGGGCTTGCTGGTAACTGGCTTCCGCGATGCTTCTACCACGCTGCTCGGGGGCACCGCGGCATACCTGCTGGGACTGCTGCCAGCGCCCTCTCTAGCGGTGGATATCGTGCCGCAGACCCTGGCTCCCGTGGCCTCGCAGATTTCGGGGGCGCTCGCACTGGTGCCGTGGGTGGTTGCCATGATCCTGCTGCTGCGTTCTTACAATCAGCAGGAGCTTCCCGAAGCGATTTCCCGGCCCACCTTCATGGAGCTCACCAGGCAGTACGGGGGTGAATCCTTTGGGTGGATTTCCACGTGGGAGGGCAACAACTATTGGGTCGCTCCGGGCCTGCTGGGCGCCGTCGCCTACCGCGCATCGGGAGGTGTGGCCCTCACGGTAACCGACCCGGTGGCAGCTCCGGGGCAACTGGAATCAGTCATGAAAGACTTCGTGTCCTTCGCGCTTCAACAAGGTTTGGTGCCAGCCTTCTACTCCGTGCACCAGGAAGCTGCTGACATCGCTGGGAAGTGGGGATGGCCCAGGCTTGAGGTTGCCGAGGAAACAGTGCTTGATCTTCCGGAGCTGAGCTTCGCCGGAAAGAAATACCAAGTGGTCCGCTCCTCTTTGAACCGCGCCGAAAGGGAGGGCATCCACGCGCAGTGGGTGACCTGGGATAGCTGCTCCCAGGACTGGAAAGATCAGATCCAAGCCATTTCTGAGCAGTGGGTTGACGACAAACCTCTACCAGAGATGGGCTTCACTCTGGGTGGGATGAAAGAGCTGGCGGATGCCGAGGTCCCCATACTGCTAGCCGTCAATGAAGAGGGCGTGGTTCACGGCGTGACCTCTTGGATGCCTATATACAAGGACGACAAGGTAATCGGCTTCACCTTGGACTTCATGCGCCGACTAGAAGATGGGTTCCGTCCGGTGATGGAGTTCCTGATTGCCTCGGCCGCACTGTGGGCCAAAGAAGAGGGATACCAGGTCCTGTCAATGTCAGGCGCACCACTTGCTCACGCGACGACGCTGGATAAGCGGTCGGACACAGCCGACTCCGTGCAGGCCCTGGACCGCGTGCTGAACCTGCTGGGGGAAACCCTAGAACCGGTTTACGGGTTCCGGTCCCTGCTCCGTTTCAAAGCGAAGTTCCGGCCCCGATACCAGCCGATGTACCTGGCGGTTCCGACATTGGGCTCACTTCCCTTCGTGGGGCTGGCCATTGGACACGCCTACCTGCCCAACTTGAAGTTCTCGGAGACGATGAGCCTGAGCACTGCTTTGCGCGGGAAATAGTCCACAGCAAAGGGGACCACTTTCTCACTTGTCGGCGCGCTCCTCTAGAGTGGAGGGGCTATGGATCTGTTTGACGCATTCTCTAAGACGGAGCCGCCCGCTCCCACCCGCTCCCGTTCAGAAAAATCGGCGGCGCTCACCCGCGGTTACCACACTGGGTCCCACTGGGAGACCCAGCTTCCCAGCCCCGGGGAACTTCTGGATGGTCTGAACCAGCAGCAGGCTGAAGCGGTCGTGTACGAGGGTGGCCCGCTCTTGATCATGGCGGGGGCCGGCTCCGGTAAGACCCGGGTGCTCACCCATCGCATCGCCTACCTACTTGCGACAGGCCGGGCCTCCGCCGGGCAAATCTTGGCGATCACCTTTACGAACAAGGCTGCGGCGGAAATGCGGGAGCGTGTCGGTGCTCTAGTTGGGTCGGCTTCCCGGCGTATGTGGGTCTCCACGTTCCACTCAGCGTGCGTCAGGATCCTGCGGGAAAACTACGCCGCCGCGGGGCTCAAATCCACGTTCAGCATCTACGACCAGCAGGACTCCCAGCGGCTGCTGGGGATGATCCTGCGGAGCCAAGACGTCGACGTGAAGAAGTTTTCGCCGCGCCTTATTGCTGCGCGCATCTCAGACCTGAAGAATGAGCTGACCACGCCGGGCCAGTACGTGGAGCAAATGCAAACCGATCCTGTTTCGGAGATAGTGGCAGCCGCATACCCGGAATACCAAAAGCGGCTTCGTCAGGCCAACGCCGTCGACTTCGATGACCTGATCATGCTCACGGTGCAGCTGCTCCACACCCACCCCGCCATCGCGGAGTTCTACCAGCGCCGTTTCCGCCACATCCTGGTGGATGAGTATCAGGACACGAACCACGCTCAGTACGAACTGGTCCGCGCGCTGGTCGGGGAAGGGCAGCAGCAGATCCCCCGCGGGGAGCTCACCGTCGTTGGGGACTCGGACCAGTCCATCTACGCTTTTCGGGGTGCTTCGATCCGTAACATTGAGGAGTTCGAGCAGGACTTCCCCGACGCTCACGTCATCTTGCTGGAGCAGAACTACCGTTCCACACAGAATATTTTGGCCGCCGCTAACGCCGTCATCAAACAGAACTCGGGGCGGCGTCCCAAGAACCTGTGGACCGCTGCGGGTGACGGCGCCAAGATCACGATAGACGCGGCAGATTCTGAGCATGACGAGGCGCGCTTGGTCGTCCGGGAAATAGACGACCTGTCAAACGCCGGGGTGAACCTGGGCGATATTGCTGTCTTCTACCGCACCAACGCCCAGTCCCGGGTACTGGAAGAGCTTCTGATGCGGATGAGCATTCCCTACCGAATTGTCGGGGGCACCCGCTTTTATGAGCGCCAGGAAGTGAAAGATGCGCTGGCCTACCTGCAGGTCATAATCAATCCTGACGACACCGTCGCAATGCGCAGAATAATCAACACTCCGCGTCGCGGGGTGGGTGCGGTCGCAGAGGCAGCACTCCTGAACCATGCGGATCGGTACGGGGTTTCTTTTGGTGCGGCGCTGGCGGATACTGTGCCGGACAGCGAGCGCCCCGTAGAGGGACTGGCTGTCAGGCCCATGAAGGCCATTGGGGAGCTGTGGCTGATGCTAGCTGAGCTGAGGGAAGCCGCTGAAGACGGGGCTCCCGCAGCCCAGCTTCTGGATGAGGTCCTGGCTCGCAGCGGTTACTTGGACGCGCTCAAAGCCTCGGAGGATCCGCAAGACGCCAGCCGCGTCGACAACTTGGCGGAGTTGCTCTCTGTTGCAGAGGATTTCGATTCCACCCGACAAGCGCGTCTGGAAGCTGGCGAAGCTGAAGAAGAAGAGGGAACCCCCGCCACTGTGCTGGGAGAGTTCCTGGAACGGGTGGCTCTGGTCGCGGACGCGGACCAGATTCCTGCGGATGACGAGCGCGGCGGGCAAGTCACCCTGATGACCGTTCATACCGCTAAGGGCCTTGAGTTCCCTTACGTTTTCGTGACCGGCATGGAAGACGGCACGTTCCCGCACAGGCGCAGCATGGAAGACCCCTCAGAGTTAGCCGAAGAGCGTCGTTTGGCGTACGTGGCGATCACCCGCGCGCGGGAACGCCTGTACTTGACGCGGGCTGCCAGCCGCAGCGCTTGGGGGATGCCAGAGGAGATGGCCCCTTCCCGGTTCTTGGATAACTTGCCTGAGGAGACCGTGGAACTGCGTCACAAGTCGACGCGGGACCAGCTCATGGGAAGGTCCGCGCAAAGATCGTTGCTCCGCGGAGATGATGGTGGGCGAGTGTTCGGCAGTGGCGTTCCGGGCTCTTTGCAGCGCTCCTTTGGAGGAGATGGGGGCGGCACGGCCCGTCCCGGCGGGGTTCACCGCCTGGGAACACGGCTCGGTGAGTCCAAGGACAAGCCGGTTTTGCAGCTTAAGGTAGGAGACCGCGTGAAGCACGGGACCTTGGGTGAGGGCACTGTCGTTGGTGTTGAAGGTTCTGGAAGACAGTCCGTGGCTATCATCGACTTCTCTGGGACGCGCAAACGGTTGCTGCTACGCATGGCACCCCTCAAAAAGCTCTGACCCGATCGCGAACGCGGCTGCGTGGATGCAGCTGCCGGGCGCATACGGTGATTGGCAGGGCATCGTGCGGGAGCTGAACAAGCGCTGGCGGTACGGTTGGGTAAGGATCGCTTTAGCGTCTGACCAGGGAAGACACTGCAGAAGCTGGGACTGCTTAGAGCACGTTTTCGGCGTGACGTGGGTGCGCGCGAAACACGGGCGACAGGCTGGTGCTTTCGCGGTACCCTATTAGAGATGTCTCGAAGTCGAGCTATTTCCTGTGCGGTGATTCCCGCTGGGAGCCTTGGCTGGGGCAGGCAAGATCTCCACCGGCGTGAAAGGTTACTGACAGAGTGGATCTCTACGAATATCAGGCACGTGACTTGTTTGAGTCGCACGGGGTCCCCGTGTTACGTGGCATTGTCGCCACAACCCCTGAAGAAGCTAAACAAGCCGCCGAAGCTCTGGGGCACTTCCCGGTTGTTGTCAAAGCGCAGGTGAAGATTGGCGGCAGAGGAAAGGCCGGCGGAGTGAAGCTGGCCCACAGCGCTTCCGAAGCTGAGGCGTGGGCGCGGCGAATCCTGGGAATGGACATCAAGGGTCATATTGTTCGCTCTGTGATGGTTGCTGAGGGCGCCGCTATTGATGAGGAGTACTATTTCTCCATCCTGCTGGACCGGGCGAATCGCAGGCACATTGCCCTGTGTTCACGCGAAGGTGGCATGGATATTGAGACCCTGGCGGAAACGCGCCCTGACGCGCTGGCACGGGTTGGCTTGGACCCATCGGTTGGTGTTGATGACGGTGTGGCCCGGGAGATCCTCACGGAAGCTGGTTTCCCCGCAGAAGAGCAAGACGCACTAGCACCGGTGCTGGTGAGCCTGTGGGAGACCTACAGGGACCAGGATGCGACTCTGGTAGAGGTGAACCCGCTAGTCCGATTGGATGGCGGAGAGATTGTGGCCTTGGACGGCAAGATCACGCTGGATGACAACGCAGCGTTCCGCCACCCTGAGCATTCAGGCTTGGCGGACTACAGCAGTGAGGACCCGCTAGAGGTCGCCGCACAATCCGCTGGTTTGAACTACGTGCGCCTGGACGGAGAAGTCGGGATCATTGGCAACGGAGCCGGGCTGGTCATGTCGACGTTGGATGTGGTCGCGCTCGCCGGAGAAGATCTGGGTGTGAAGCCGGCGAACTTCTTGGATATTGGCGGGGGCGCCTCCGCGGAAGTGATGGCTCAGGGGCTGGACGTGATCCTGGGAGACCCGCAGGTGAAGTCGGTGTTCGTCAACGTCTTCGGTGGGATTACCGCGTGTGACGAGGTCGCCAATGGCATTTTGGGGGCACTCAACATCCTGGGAGACGGGGCGAAGAAACCGATCGTTGTCCGGTTGGATGGCAATAAGGTCGATGAGGGGCGGGCAATCCTGGAAGAGGCCAACAACCCCCTGGTCACCCTGGTTCCGACCATGGATCAGGCCGCCGCAACTGCCGCTGAGCTGGCAGCCAACTAAGACAAGCACGAAGATCAAGGAAAGTTAAGCGATGACCATTTTCTTAGATGCCGCTGACCGCGTGATCGTGCAGGGCATGACCGGTTCAGAGGGTATGAAGCACACCCAGCGGATGCTCTCCGCTGGCACTAACGTTGTCGGCGGCGTGAACCCGCGCAAGGCCGACACCGTGGTGACCTTCGACGTGGAAGGGTACGGGCCTCTTGCGGAAGAGGTCGGTACGAACCAGGTGGATGTACCCGTTTTCGGGACCGTCGCGCAGGCAAAAGAGGCAACTGGCGCCACAGTTTCTGTTGTGTTCGTTCCGCCTCGGTTCGCAAAGGACGCGGTCCTTGAAGCGGTCGAGGCCGGCGTGGACCTGATCGTTGTGATCACAGAGGGTATTCCGGTGGCAGACTCCGTCGAGTTTGTTGAGCGCGCCCGCGAAGCTGGCGTTCGCCTTATCGGGCCGAACTGCCCGGGCATCATCTCTCCGGGCCAGTCCAACGTGGGGATCACGCCCGCTGACATTACGGGGCCCGGTGCAATCGGCCTAGTGTCGAAGTCGGGAACGCTCACCTATCAAATGATGTACGAGCTGCGTGATGTCGGCTTCTCCACGGCGATAGGAATCGGCGGGGACCCCGTAGTTGGGACGACCCATATTGATGCGTTGGAGGCCTTCCAAAATGATCCAGAAACGGACGTGATTGTCCTGATCGGGGAGATCGGTGGGGACGCCGAGGAACGTGCCGCCCAGTACATCAAGGAGCACGTGACCAAGCCGGTTGTCGGATACGTTGC
>CAYFRG010000027.1:15603-18889 GCA_964345535.1 uncultured Actinomyces sp.
AACTTCGTCTCCAGGAAGCTTAAACAGGGCACGTGAGCGGCGCGCCATTCCCGTTCCCAGCGGGCTGTGGCAGATGATGGGGTAAATGAGCAAGAAACCCCCCACTGAAGAAGGTCTCCGTTCCGAGCGGCCTACCATTACCCTGACCCTCCCAAGCGGGTGGGGAAGGGCCGGTGCCGCCGGACTGCTGGCTGCGTTCCTGGGGTGGGCGATTCCCGTGGCTGTTGCTATGGGGTCTTTCTGGATGGTCGCGGACAGCCCGTGGCTGCGGCAGACTACCTGGCAGAACGCAGCTGCCGCAGGGTCCTCGTTTTGGGCGTTGTCCCTTGGTTCCCCGGCGATGCTTGGGGAGCTTTACGTCAGCGCAGTTCCGGGACTCTGGTCGCTGATCCAGCTGGTGGCACTCAGACTCTTTCTAGGTCGGATGCGTAAGTTCACGCCAGCTTCCGTGTGGGCGGCGGTTCCCACCTTCACGGCCCTGTCCTTGATGCTTGTGATCCCGTTGGCTGACGGGGTCATCTGGTGGCACGCAGCGATTGGCGCGGTCATCATCTCCGGTCTCGCGAGCCTTTGGGCATACTGGGGCGCGGTGCGATTGCCGGTCACGTGGGCGGATCGATTGAGGCCCGCCGCGGCGGGCGTCCTCTTGGGTTTGGCCTACCTGTTAGCCGTGAACCTGATCGGCTTCGTGGCCGTGGTGGTGCGCACTTTCAAACAATATGATCAAGTGGTGGCAGCCACCCAGGCACTGCAGGGTCCCGGGGCGGGCGGCGCAACCCTGTGGATTCTGCAGTTGGCATTTCTTCCCCTCGCGTGCGCTTGGGCAGCAGCGTGGATGACGGGTTCCGGCTTTGTTGGGGTCGGTGAAGAGCTGATCAGTCCCGCAACGCCTCCCACACAGGGTTTGCCGCTACCTGCCTGGGAGCTGATTCCGACCACGGATGAACCGTCAACCTACTGGTGGGTTTTCGTACTAGTCGGGTTTGTTTTTGGCGCTCTGCTCTGGCTTCTGGTGCGCAAACGCCCACCCTTGTTTGCTGTGCTTGTCGTTCTGGTGGGTGCCTCCGCTGGGATCTTGCTGCTGGCGGCCTGGTTGGCTTTGGCTGACATCAGCATGGGAACCGGTGCCCTGGCACACCTGGGCCCCGATCCGTGGGCTGCCACGTGGAGCATTACGATCCCGCTTCTGCTCCCAGCCAGCATCACGCCTCTGGTTTTCCATTCTTGGAGCGTGCGGACCGTGACAGGCTTGTACCGGGAGTTTTCCTCTGGCGGAACCAGTGATAGTGATTCGGCTGGCGCTGGTTTGGCCGATACCGATTCGGCTGGTTCCGTATCAGACGAGGCCGACGTAGATGCATCCAATCCGGAGGGAACGGGTGATCTGAGCCGTGCAGTGGAAGAGGCCGATGGTGCGGGGACGGGCTCGTGGCCGGCGCAGCGGGACATGATGGACGGACGAGAGATCCCGGAGCCTCGGGAAGATGAGGGAGACGCCGATTCCGGGACGGTACCACCCCCTGAGCAGAGTAGCCTGGAGGGGACACAAGAGGACGGGGAGGATCGGGATGCCTGAGAGCAGCTTGCCTTTACGTCGGCGCCGTAGCTTCTGGTTTGGAATGTCCGCTGCCCTACTCACCGCGGTCACTGTAGGCGGTGCGTTTTACTACATCCTGACCGGCCATCCGTACCGAGCGGTTTGGTTCCTAGCCGGCGGCCTAGGGCTCCTGGGACTGATGCGTGCCCTGTGGCCGGGGGACCCCTGGTTTGGTAGCCGCAGCCGCCTTGCTGATGTGCTGGCGTACTGGGCTATCGCGGTGGGACTCCTGGTGCTCTCACCCTGGGTCGCTTTGGTGCCGCACTAAGCCACTACAGGTAGCGTTTGATCATCCCATCCAGCAGCGCATCGGAAGCTTCACTGAGGCGCGACCCGATGGAGTCGATTCTGCGAAGGATCTCCCGGCGCTTCAGTGTCTCCATGGTTAGTTCTTCACTGAAGATCAGGGTGAGGCCTTCCTGGTAGTTGCGGCGTAGCTTCCCGGCCTGCCTGCGTGCCTTCAGACAGTGCTCGCGGCTTTCCGTCCAGTCTTCGGTGCGGATCGCCCGCCGCAATGACTTCAAAGAACTGACAGCGGGTGTCAGCGCGCCCTTAGACCAGGATCCGCGGTGAACCTCCCACATGGCCATCTCCCGGACCAAGTCACGCAGATTGTCGGTGACATCGTCGATGTAGCGGGAGGCGCGAAACAGGTCTTCCCGTTCCAAGGGGACGGTCAGGGCCACATCGATCCGGTCGACCAGGTTGGCACGCTGATCGTCCCCCTCGTGCTCAAAACGGCGCATGGGGCGCCTGGATGCTTGAGCATCCGCCTCCCGAGACAGAACCTGATTGGCTAGGCGCGTGGCCTCTAGCCCGGTATTGATCTGTTCAATGAGAAGCTCGATGATCGTTGGCTTCCTAGCGGGCAGGCGCTGCAGCACCCTGCGCGGGTGCACGCGCCGAGCGATCTTCTGGATCTTGGTCCTGTCGTTCATCTTCTTAGCGTAGTGCGCCGACCCCGATGGTGCCCAGGTATGCGAGCACTCCCGCGAATGGCAACGTCCACAGCCAAGCAATGCCGATGCGCCGCAATGACAGCCAGTTGACGGCTCGCGTCGACTTTGCCACCCCGGTTCCCAGTAGGCCACCGGTGATTGCCTGGGTCATGGACAGCGGGACCCCAACAAGAGACCCTCCGGTCACTGCGATGGCCGTGGCGACCTCGGCCCACAGCAGATCCGCGGGGGAAACCGGTGCAACTCCGTGGCGAACAAACAGCGCGGACTTACGCAGTCCCGTGAGGACTCCAAGGAGGAATACGGTTGTCATGGCCAGAAGCAGGAGCGGCATGCGGGAAGCAGTGGCAACCCCGACACCCGCGGCAAGAGAGGCGGCGAATAGCATCTTTTGCCCGCCATTCATCGCGTAAGTGATCGCCAGGATCGGAAAGGTGATCCCCCTGTAAATCTGCAGGAGTCGTCTGGGCGGGATCTTTTGCCAAGCACGCAAAGGAATGTGGCTCAGTATCAGCGCGATCAGTGCGGACAACACCGGGGCGACCACGCCAAGCACAAGCACGCGGGTGAGGAGCGGGCCGTCCACCCCGGCTCCGGTGCCAATGGCTGATCCGGTGAGTGCGCCCACCAGGGCCAAAGCGATAGAGGTTGGAATGATGATGGCAGTCGACAGGGTGAGGGTGAGGAGCACGCTGCCCAGCAGTATGACAGCGCCAAGGCGGACCCCGGA
>CAYFRG010000028.1:0-18679 GCA_964345535.1 uncultured Actinomyces sp.
ACCGTGTCACCGACGATGGTCGCATCATGCAGGGCGGTGCCCTTCGCATGCAGGTCTGTCTCTACGACCTTCTTGGCGTTGTCCCAAGCTCCACCGGCGTTCGCCATGTAAATGGCCTGATACAAGCCGAAGATGGCGATCGACATCAGATAGCCGATGAGAAGGAACGGCTCAATGAAAGCGAATGCCAAGGTAAAGAAGAACACCGCGAAGAAGATGTTGAGCATCCCCTGCTGCGCGTACTCGGTGCAGATCTCCACGACTTTCTTGGAGTCTTCCTCGCTAGCCTTCTTCGAGTTCTCATCCAGTTTGATGCGCGCTTTAATGAATTCGACAGCTCTGTAAGCGCCGGTGGTAACAGCCTGGATGGATGCGCCGGAGAACCAGAAGATCACCGCGCCTCCCAGGATGAAACCAAGCAGGAACGGAGCGTGCATGATTGAGAGCTTGTCCAGGTTATCGATTAAGCCATCCGTGAGCCCAATGATGATCGAGAAGATCATGGTCGTTGCGCCCACGACGGCCGTTCCAATTAGCACTGGTTTAGCCGTGGCTTTGAACGTGTTGCCAGCCCCGTCGTTTTCTTCCAACATGAGCTTCGCTGAATCCCACTCTGGTTTGAAACCGTATTCTGTCTCTAGTTCTTGGTCGATGTTCGGGATCTGTTCAATTTGGGAGAGTTCATAGACGCTTTGGGCGTTATCGGTTACGGGGCCGTACGAGTCGACCGCGATTGTCACAGGGCCCATACCAAGGAACCCGAAGGCGACCAATCCGAAGGAGAAGACAGCGGGGGCCTGCATGAAGTCGGCCAGTCCCATCCCAGAAATGAGGAAGGACGCCGCCATGAGAGCAACGATTGCCATGCCCAGCCAGTAGGCGGAGAAGTTTCCGGCCACAACGCCCGACAGGATATTCAGGGAGGCGCCGCCTTCACGGGAACTCTTCACGGTTTCGCGAACATGCCTGGACTTGGTCGACGTGAAGCTCTTAACCAACTCGGGAATAAGAGCGCCGGCCAGAGTTCCACAAGTGACGATTGTCGCCAGCTTCCAACCGAGTCCAGAGTACTGGTCGCCGAGCACAAGAGCGGTCGTCCCGTAGGTGAAGGCAATGCAGACTGCTGACGTTACCCATACCAGCGAGGTCAGTGGCGCCTCAAAGTTCATCACAGTTGCGTTGGCCCACTTTCGAGCCGCCCAGGCCGCGTTGACCCAGTAGGCGATGCCGGAGGCGATCAACATTGCCGCGCGGATCACGAACATCCAGACCAGCAACATCGCTTGGACGTTCACGTCCTGAACTGCCAGGACAATGAACGTCACCAATGCAACGCCGGTTACCCCATACGTTTCAAACCCGTCGGCAGACGGTCCCACCGAGTCTCCCGCGTTGTCCCCCACGCAGTCAGCAATTACGCCCGGGTTTCTGGGGTCGTCCTCGTCAATCTTGAAGACAATTTTCATAAGATCCGAGCCGATATCAGCGATCTTCGTGAAAATACCGCCAGCAATCCGAAGCGCCGCGGCGCCCAGGGACTCACCGATGGCGAAGCCAATGAAGCAGGCGCCGCCGATCTCCCCGGGTAAAACCAGCAGGATAATCAACATCATGAACAGCTCTAAAGAGATGAGAACCATTCCGATGGACATGCCCGCCCGCAGTGGGATTTGGTGCAGCGGCAGTGGCTTACCTTTCAGGGACGCGAAAGCTGTTCGGGAGTTCGCGAAAGTGTTCACGCGGATGCCGTACCAGGCCACCGAGTACGATCCGGCCATGCCCAGCAAGGAGAACAGGACGATAATGAGGACCCGGCCCCAAGGGAAGTCGATCAGCACCTTGTAGTACACGACTATCACCGCAATGATGAACGTCCACAGGATCAGCAGGAACTGCCCTTGCTTCAGCAGGTACGCCTTGCAGGTGGTGTAGATCAGCTCGGATATTTCCAGCATGGAGCGGTGTACGGGAAGCTTTTGGAGCCGGGCATAATTGGCAACTCCGAAGGCAAAGCCAATGAGGCACACAGCCAGTGCCACCCACAGAATTGCCTTGCCGCCGATTCCTGCCGAGGTCACCACGCCGCTCAGGTCAGGCAGTGCCAGGTTAGCTTCACCGCCGTGTGCTGTACCCCCGGCGGCTTCCCCGCCGGATCCAGAACAGCCCGCCAGGGCCGCGGGAACGCATAGAAGAAGGATAAGCGTGCTAGTGACACGGGCTTTACGCTGCATTTTTCGCCTCTGGAACGGGGAACACTACAGAACGTTTCAGGATGAAACGAACTACTCTCAGTCTAGGAAAATGTGACGTAGTGCGCACCAGTTCCTCCGGTTCCGGAGGCTCACGGGACCTGTCTTCGGTGGTTGGTGGGACTTAAGTTGTAACTCCTAGATCCCAATCGCAGCGGACATGTCTGACTTGATGCTTTCCAGGCGCGCAGCTGCCAGGGTGCGAGCCGCAGCCACATCACCGTTTTCCACGGCAATTATCGTCTCTATGTAGCACTTGAGTTTCGGCTCTGTGCCGCTTGGTCGGACCACTACCTGGTCACCGGCCTCCGTCAGATATAGCAGCCCGTCGGTGGGGGGTAGTTCGTTGCTCCCCTCCGACAGGTCAACGGTCTCCACGACTGGAGACCCCGCGATGCTGACAATCCCAGTTGACCTCAGGTTGGCCATCCCTTGGGCGATCAGTGAAAGATCATCCACGCGGATCGTTAGAGGAGCCGTAGCATGCAGGCCATACTCGATTGCCTGTCGGTCAAGCATTTCCTGGATCGAGGAGCCTTCCGCTTTGAGTTGGGCAGCTAAAGCCGCCAGGCGAGCCGACGCAGAGATTCCATCTTTGTCACGGACAAACTCCGGGTCACAGCAGTAGCCCAGCGCCTCCTCGAACCCATAAACAAGCCCCGGCACCCGGGAGATCCACTTGAACCCGGTGAGAGTGCGGCGATGCTCCAACCCGTGTCGGTCGGCAATCTTGGCAAGCAGGCGGGAACTCACCAGCGAATTTGCCAGAACAGCTCCCTGTGCGCCTTCTAACTCTTTGGCGGTCTGCTCACCAAGTAGGCCCCCGACCTCGTTTCCTGTGAGCTGGCGCCAGCCGGAGAAATCGGAGGTGGGGATGGCAGCTGATGAACGGTCAGCGTCCGGGTCATTGGCCAGAATAATGTCTGCGCCGATCTGCTGGGCGAGTTCCATAGATAGGTCCAAAGCGCCAGGCTCTTCCGGGTTAGGGAAGGAAACCGTAGGGAAATCCGGGTTAGGATCATGCTGCTGCGCGACCACGTTGACATCTGTGAAGCCAGCAAGCGAAAGCGCTGCCAGCATTGTTTCACCGCCAACTCCATGCATGGAAGTGAGTACGATCTTGAGGCCGCGCGGACCATCAGGGACCCTCTGGGCAACTCTGCTCAGGTAGCGGTCGACCATTTCTGGGCCGAGCGTTTCCCAGCCGGACTTTGCTCTGGGAATACTAGATACCGAAGGGACCGCCTGGATTGCTTCGAATATTTCAACGTCGAAAGGGGGAACAATTTGGGTTCCCTGCCCGGGACCCTCAACGACCCGCCCTCCCAGGTAGACCTTGTAACCGTTGTCCTCGGGCGGATTGTGCGACGCCGTGACCATAACGGCGGCGTCAGCGTTCAGATCACGAAGCGCGAAAGCGGTGACGGGGGTGGGAAGTGGGCCGGAAAACAACAGCGCGTGACCACCGTTAGCTTCCGCAACGGCAGCGGTGTCGCGGGCAAATTGCTCCGAGCCGTACCTGGCGTCGTATCCCACCACCACCGTGTACCCGTCTGGGAGCTTCTCGCGCAGGAAATTCGTGAGCCCGGCAGCCGCTCGGAGCACCACGGCCCGGTTCATCCTGTTTGGACCCGCTCCCAAATGTCCGCGAAGGCCCGCAGTTCCGAAGGTGAGCTCTCCCGAAAAGCGGTCATCTAATTCTGCAGCGGCGCCCGGATCTCCATCTTCAGCTAGCTGGAGGAGTTCCCTCAGCTCCGCTGCGGCCTTCTCATCCGGGTCGTCCGCGATCCACGCTTCGACCTGCTCCACCGTGTACTTGGCCATTACTCTCACATCCGATTCACAATTTCGGACAAGAGCTTTGCCATCTTTGGCGCGGCTGCCTGTCCCGCTTCAAGTACTTCTTGGTGCGACAGTGGGGTGGGGCTGACGCCGGCCGCAAGGTTCGTCATCAGCGATATGCCCAGGATTGCCATTCCCGCTTCTCTGGCAGCTATTGCCTCCAGCGCAGTGGACATCCCGACCAGGTCCCCGCCGATTATGCCCGCCATGCGCACCTCAGCGGGAGTCTCATATTGGGGCCCGGGGAACTGCACGTACACGCCTTCGGGAAGAGAAGGGTCGACCGACCGGGCTAAATCTCGCAGCGCGGGGGAGTAGAGGTCTGTCAGGTCGATGAAGGTTGCTCCCTCCAGCGGGGTCGCAGCCGTCAGGTTGATTTGGTCGGAGATGAGAACGGCCTGTCCTGGTTTCCATTCCGGGTTCAAACCTCCACACCCGTTGGTTAGAACCACCTGCGAGCACCCCGCAGCGGCGGCCGTTCGCATCCCGTGTGCAACAGCCCGGGTTCCGCGCCCCTCGTAGTAGTGCGTGCGGGAGCCGAGAACCAGCGCGAGCTTCCCGGTGTCTCGGACCCTAATGACGCGCATATCGGCGGCATGTCCCGCGACCGCAGGTGCGTGAAATCCAGGGATCTCCGCCGCTGGGACCTGGGCAATCGGTTCCCCAATTTCGTCGGCAGCGCCCGCCCACCCGGACCCGAGGACCAACGCTACGTCAAGGTGATCAACGCCGGCGTGTGCCAGTAAAGCTGCGGCAGCCTCCCGCGCTAACACCGTGGGTTCATCTGATTTTCTGTTCTCCATGGTCCTACGGTACCGGCTTTCTCCTGCTGCGGTATGTCTAGCGACGACCGCCCTGAAAGTCTGCCAGAATGGTGGCCTGTAAACGCAAGGGAGACGCCATGAGCAAGGTGAGACGTTCCTACCACAGTGGGGCAACCATTATGCGCGGGGAGCAGATCCCCACGCAGACAGCCGATACGACGCTGCTTCAATCCCGCCAGCGGGACCCGTGGCGTGTCTTGCGCATTCAATCGGAATTTGTCGACGGATTCGGTGCGCTGACGGAGATTGAGAATGCGGTCAGCTTGTTCGGGTCGGCGCGCACGCCCGAAGACGGGCACTACTACCACCTTGCTGAGGAGCTGGGGCGCCTAATAACCGAGCGCGGCTTTGCGGTGATCACAGGGGGCGGTCCCGGCATTATGGAGGCTGCCAACAAGGGAGCGCACGAGGCCGGAGGGACTTCGGTTGGTCTTGGCATCGAGTTGCCATTTGAGCAAGGGATCAACAAGTGGGTCGACTTGGGAATCAACTTCCGCTATTTCTTCGTCCGCAAAGTCATGTTCGTCAGATACTCTCGCGCCTTCATCGCGCTCCCGGGAGGTTTCGGAACCCTGGACGAGCTGTTTGAGGCGCTCACGTTGGTACAAACCAAGAAGATCAAAACGTTCCCCATAGTCCTGGTTGGGAAAAAGTTCTGGGGCCCCCTGGTCGATTGGATCAGGGAATCACTGCTTGAAGGGGGCCTCATTTCCGAAGGCGACGACCAGCTTTTTCAAGTCGTAGAGACCGCCCAGGAAGCCGTCGACGTGGTGTTCGAAGCACTAGAAAAGAACGGCGTGTAGGCCCCCGAACTCATGCTCTTGGCGTGAAGCCGCGCCAAAAGCTGGGCCGACCGGTAGAATAGGGAGAGTTGTACATGCGAAAACTAGCGTGCAACAGTGAGGAGTATGTAATGGCAGCAATGAAACCCCGCACCGGCGACGGCCCGCTAGAAGCAACCAAAGAAGGTCGGGGGATCGTTATGCGGATCCCAAGTGAAGGCGGTGGCCGGCTGGTCATCGAACTTACGCCTGATGAGGCGACGGAGCTAGCAGAGGCTCTTACCGGCGCAGTTTAGCCGAAAGCCGGTTTGCCAACTAGCGGCGAACCGCAACCTCCACGCCCTCTCCGATCGGAAGCAGTGAGACTACAAACTGTTCCGATTCGAGGAGGGCGCGAGTCATTTCCCGCATCACCACCGTGTCCATATCGCGTTTTGCCGGGTTTGCGACACCGCCAAACCACAGTGCGTTTGTGACGGCAAGGATGCCCTGCCTGCGCAGCATGCGAGCTGCGTGGTCTAGGTACTGGGGCGTTTCGGCGGCGGGGCCATCTATAACGACCATGTCGTAGGCGTCGTCGGCCATCCTGGGCAGCACGTCTAGGGCCCGATCGTTAATGAACCGGGACCTGTGCGATGCAACCCCGGCGTTCTTGAAAGCGCTGCGTGCCGCGCGTTGAAACTCTCCTTCAGGGTCGATTGTCGTAAGTACCCCGTCGGGGTTCATTCCTTGGAGGAGCCATAGAGAAGCTACTCCCGCGCCCGTCCCTATTTCCATCACGGCGCGGGCATCCCGCGTTGACGCGAGGGTTCGCAGCAGGGCGCCCGTTCCTGGGGAAACCGGGTCGGCGCCCAACTCCAGCGCCACTTCCCGCGCAGCCGCAATCACCTGGGGTTCAGGAACGTAACTTTCACAGAAATCCCACACCTGGGCCTTATCGGTTGCCATTGCCGCTCCTCCGGGTAATCAGCGTCCGACCCACCGTGTAGAGGCGGCGTCGGGTTCCCTACGATTCTATCGGTCCAACCGTCCCTACGCGGGCTGGTGATGGGACCGGGACTACAGCGGGGAAACGCCCAGGGGACGCCCGGACAGTCCGCGCGCCTTCTTTGCCATGGAGGAGCTGAGCTCCGTGAAAGCAGCGCCCGCAGGGGTCGCGTCGCCTTCCAGGGTGATCGGCACTCCGTTGTCCCCACCCTGCCTGAGGGCGATGTCTAGAGGAATCTGCGCTAGGAGCGGCACGTCGTATCCGAGTTGCTTGCCAAGGCGCGCGGAGACGATGTCGCCCCCACCGACTCCGAAGACCTCCAGTTTCGAACCGTCCGGTTGCACCATGTAGGACATGTTTTCCACTACGCCGATTACCCGCTGCTGTGTCTGCCCAGAGATCGAACCGGAGCGCTCAGCTACTTCTGCCGCAGCAATCTGCGGGGTGGTAACGATTAGTACCTCGGATCCGGGGAGCAGCTGGGCCACGGAGATGGCGACGTCGCCCGTTCCCGGAGGCATGTCTAGCAGCAGAACGTCTAGATCACCCCAGTAAACGTCCGCCAGGAACTGTTGTAGTGCCCGGTGCAGCATGGGTCCGCGCCAAATGACCGGCTGGCCATCCGGCACGAACATTCCAATGGAGATGACTTTGACTCCTCCGGCACCGACCGGGGGGACGATCATGCCATCGATGGACTGGGGGCTGTGCTCCACGCCCAACATGCGCGGCAGGGAGAACCCGTAGATGTCTGCGTCCAGGACCCCGACTTTTAGCCCCTGACTGGCTAGCCCAACAGCCAGGTTGGCAGTGACCGAGGATTTGCCTACCCCGCCCTTGCCAGAGGTAATTGCGATGACCCGAGTTAAGGAGTCCGGTTGGGAGAACGGGATATCCCGCTCTGCGTGTCCCGTGAGGTATTCCCGGAGGGCCTTCTTTTGTTCGTCGTCCATGACGCCCATAACGACCTTGACCGACTCCACACCATCAACGGCCATGACGGCATTCTCGACGTCACTGGTGATGGTGTTTTTCAGGGGACAACCGGCCGTCGTAAGTAGAATTGTGATGACGACGTTTCCACCGTCGATATCGACGGCGTCGACCATTTTCAGGTCGGTGAGAGGCCGGTGGATTTCGGGATCTTCGACAGTGGCGAGGGCTTCTAGAACTGCTTCTTCGGATACAGGCATGCCCCCATCTTAAGGGAGACTGCTCGAAGATGGGACTGCAGCCATCCCAAAGCGGCGCGGCTGAGCTACTGGCGAACGCCACAGGATCGACCATGTGCCGGGGAGACCGTATTCTTGGGTCTAGACAGTGAGCCGGGACCGGCCATGAATAACCCTGGTGAGGGAGAACCGATGAGTAGTGCGCAGCGAAGTCAATCGCCGAGTTTGCCCACGGGCACGGAGGTGGCTTCCTACAAGACGCATGAAGAAGCCACGGCAGGCTTGGAGGTTCTCAGCAAAGATGGGTTTCCTTTGCCAGCGGTGAGCGTCGTGGGTACGGACCTGCACATGGTCGACAGGGTTCTCGGTAAGCTCACCCCCGGTAAAGTGGCCTTGGGTGGAGCGATGCAGGGCGTCACTTGGGGCCTGATCATGAGCCTGATCTTCCTTGTGTTTTCCGAGTCGTTCTCCCCGCTGGTTCCGCTGTTTGCATTTGCGGCAGGCGTGACTATGGGTGTGCTCATCGCCATGTTCAGCTGGATGGGGCGCAAGGACAAATCCGACTTCTCCACCCGCTCCCAGCTGGTCGCAACCAGATACGCGATCCTGGTGGAAGAACAGACGGATCGGGCCTACCAGCTTCTGCGTGATAGCCGAGGAAACCTAAACCGGGCCCCCAAACGCCGCGTGCGGAGAGAAGAGCGCCTGGATGTCCCCAGCGAATACGGTTCGCGTCCAGGAGAACAACCCCGCTTCGGTGTGCGGCTGGAAGAGGAAACCAAGGTGGAAACCCCGCAGGGGGAAACCGAGGAAGAAACCCTGCAAGTCGACAAAGTCGACGAATCCTGAGAGCTATCCAAGTCGGGAAGTCGTAAATCCCTAAGGTCGCCAGGTCCCAGCTATTGACGGCACCCAGCGACCGGTAAACGAGCCGAGTCGGGTGGCGCGGTTCTAGTTTTGCTCCCAGATCTCCTGCATCCACTGTTCGACGGCGGCGACGGTCCTGGGGATGTCCTCGCTGAGACGCCGGACGCTCCCGTCCGCCTCTACAAGCACGTCGTCCTCGATTCGTACACCGATACCGCGGAACTCTTCCGGCACAGCCAAGTCGTCGGCGCGGAAGTACAGGCCTGGCTCTATGGTGAACACCATTCCGGGCTCAAGCAGCGCGTCCTGGTACATTTCCTGCCTAGCCTGGGCGCAGTCGTGAACATCCAACCCCAAATGGTGGCTGGTTCCGTGCGGCATCCAGCGCCGATGTTGCTGCCCCTCCGGGGTCAGTGATTCCTCGGCACTCACTGGCAGCAGCCCCCATTCTTCAAGGCGGGATGCAATTACCTCCATCGCGGCCTGGTGCACGTCTCGGAAGTGGCATCCCGGGGTCCCCGCGCGCTTCAACGCGGCCTCCGCTGCGTCCAAAACCGCATTGTAAATGCGCGCCTGAGACTCCGTGAACTTGCCTGAAACCGGCAGCGTCCGGGTGATGTCCGCTGTGTAGAGAGAATCCACTTCGACACCGGCGTCAATGAGAACAAGGGATCCTGCGGGAACCGAACCCGAGTTGTCGATCCAATGCAGTGTGTTCGCGTGGTTTCCTGCGGCAGCGATGGTCTCGTAACCCAGCCCGTTCCCCTCCTCGCGGGCGGCAGTGGCAAAAGCGCCCTCGATCACTCTCTCTCCTCGCGCATGGTCGATTGCGCGAGGAAGATCTCTGATGATCCGCTCGAAACCAGTTTTCGTGGCGTCAATGGCACGCTGGAGTTCTGCAACCTCCAGTTCGTCCTTGCGTAAACGAATCTCTGAAAGGTGCTCTGCAAGGCTCGCGTCGATGCCCCCAGCATCCGCTCCGGAGGGCAGCCCAGCCTGCTCGCGCACCTCGTTCACCAGGGCCTCCACTTGCGCGTCCGCCTGTGGGACGACTCGCAACTGCACCAGGCCCGCATCTTTAGCTAGAGCATCCCGCAGCGTATCGATGGGCGCACACCGAAGTCCCGTAAGCTGTTCCATTTCCTCCAGCGAGGGCCGGGCACCCACCCAGAATTCCCCGTACCTGGAGTCAGCGTAGAACTCCTCGGACGAGCGAGAGGCACGGGGCTGGAAGTAGAGGATCCCTTCGTGGGAATCCTTGCCACCCACGTCAGTCGGCTCCAGAACGAGCACGGAATCAGGTTCCATTTCCCCGCCCAGCCCAGTTAGATGAGCAAAAGCCGAGTGGGCTCGGAACCGATAGTCCGTGTCATTGCTTCGGGTTTTCAGGGATCCAGCGGGAATGACCAGCCGCTCTCCAAGGAACGGCGTCCCCGCCCGTTCGTGCCGCGCGGGCATGAACCGGGCTGAGTCCTGAGGATCCTGGTCCGGTGCCGGCCGCGGCCCCCACTGACCCGCCATAAACTCTTTGAAGGCCTTGGAACTGGGACGATGACTACGATTTTCTCCGCGCTTTGAGAGATCTTCGGTATTGGTTTTTTCAATGTCACTCATAAGACCAAGTATCCCACCAATCGCGGGGGCGCCAAGTTGAGCTTGAGCTCGGTCGCTAAGGTGGGAACATGTGGAATTTCGACGCGCACGTGCACTCGAACGCCTCCGACGGGACCGACACTCCGGTGGAACTGGTGGCCCTTGCAGCGGACGCTGGGCTCACCGGGTTCGCCCTGACCGATCATGACCTGTTCGCGAATCTGGGCCCCGTGAGGCAGGCAGCGGACGCCGCCGACATCACCGTCGTTCGCGGAATTGAACTGTCGACGGTGTTCGAGGGGCGCTCAGCGCACCTGCTGGCCTACGAGCCCGAACCGGACGACTCCGCGCTTACTCGGGTGCTCCAAAAAATAAGGGAGCACCGGCGGACGCGAGTGCGAAAAATCATTGACAGGATTGCGCGGGACCACCCCCAAGTCACGTGGGAAAGGTTCGTCGAGCACCAGAGTGCCGTGGGGGAAACCGGTGCGGCGGGACGCCCCCACGTTGCAGACCTTCTGGTCTCCCTTGGGATCGTGCCCGACAGGGACGCGGCATTCGCCCACATTCTCAGCCACAGGGGACCCTACTACGAACCCCACTGGGCCCCGGATCCGCGAGAAATGGTCGAAATCGTGTTGGCTGCGGGGGGAGTGCCGGTCCTGGCGCACCCACTGTCGCGGGAACGGCAGCGTCCGCTGCCAAAGGACGTGCTTGTCGAGCTTGCTCAAATAGGCCTTTTTGGGCTTGAACGCGACCACCGAGAGCACTCGGATTCCGCTCGGGACCAGGTCGACCAGCTAGCAGATAAACTGGGACTGGTTACCACTGGTGGCTCCGACTACCACGGCAGCGGCAAACCAAATCTCCTGGGCGAAAACACCACCGATAGAGCCACGATGGAACTCATCCTGGCACGGGCACGCGCGGAGAATTAGCTTTCCGGGGTATCTTTACGAACCCGGCGTCGCTGCCTCTTCTGCCGCGGCTTAGGCGCTTCTGCTGCAGGCTCGGACTTACGGCTTCCGCCCCGTTTTCCGCCCCGCTGGTTTCCCTTTTGTCCGCTGCGACCACCGCGACCCTGGTCGCGACCGCCCCGAGACCGATTTCCCCCGCCGCGGCCCTTTCCTTCAACATCTTCTAAACGCTCAGCTTCCAAGCCGGCTAGCTTGCGCTGAGATCGGGGCAGACGATTGGTCACGTCCGGAGAAATCTTCAGGTCCTCGTACAGGTGAGGGGAGGTGTGGTAGGTTTCCACGGGCTCGGCCATGTTCAATTCCAGAGCCTTGGAAATCAGGCCCCAGCGGGGGACGTCGTCCCAATCCACGAAAGTGATGGCCGTGCCCGAAGCGCCGGCCCGACCGGTGCGACCTATCCGGTGCAGGTACGTCTTTTCGTCGTCAGGGCACTGATAGTTAATAACGTGCGTGACGTCGTCGACGTCAATACCGCGGGCGGCTACGTCGGTAGCAACAAGGACGTCAACTTTGCCGTTCCGGAAGGCTCGCATAGCCCGCTCGCGGGCTCCTTGCCCCAGGTCACCGTGCAGCGCCGCGACAGCAAACCCGCGAGAGCTCAGGTCGTCCGAGAGCGTTGCGGCGCTGCGCTTGGTGCGCATAAAGATGATGGTCCTATCCCGACCTTCAGCTTGCAAAATGCGGGCCACGACTTCTGCCTTGTTCATCGCGTGGCAGCGGTAGGCAAACTGGTCGACGCTGGCCACGGTGTGCCCCTGGTCTTCCGGGTCCTGGGCGCGGATGTGGGTCGGCTGCGTCATGAAGCGGCGCGCCAGCGCTATGACCGGCCCGGGCATGGTCGCGGAGAAGAGCATCGCGTGGTGGTCAAGGTGTACCTGCGACAGAATCCGTTCCACGTCGGGAAGGAAACCCAGGTCGAGCATCTCGTCGGCCTCGTCCAGCACGATGGTGCGAACCTCGGACAGATCTAGGATCTTCCTGTTAGCCAGGTCCAGAAGACGGCCGGGGGTGCCAACGATTACGTCCGCCCCCCTCTTTAGGGCCTCCACCTGCGGTTCGAAGGCGACGCCGCCGTAGACGTCGACGATCCGGGTAGAAAGGTTCTTGGCAGCATTGCGCAGATCGCTCCCGACCTGCTTGCAGAGCTCACGCGTCGGCAGCACAACCAGCGCCTGAGGCAAGCCTGGTTTGGCAAGGTCCGCGTACCCCTCGTCTTCTGGCCCGACAACGTGCTCCAAGATAGGCAGGCCAAAGCCCAGAGTCTTCCCGGTTCCCGTTTTAGCCTGACCGATGATGTCATGTTTCGTCAGTGCAACGGGCAACGTGAGAGCCTGAATCGGAAACGGGTGGGTAATACCCTGGTCAGAGAGTGCTTCCACGACCTCCGGCCTCAGTCCAAAAGATGCAAAGTCAGGAGTTTCAGGCGCAGTGGCGCCTTCGCTATTAGTCATTTATTCGATTAGCCTTTCGAGTTCTGGGACGGGAATACCCAGCCCAACTGCGGGCCGATCGTGCATATCAAAAGTTCCGAGTTTTCGGAGCCGCGCAAGGTGCGGCAAAACATAAGAGTTCGCAGGTTCCATACGACCGGACACCAATTCGCACCAAGTCTAACGGTTCAAAGTCAAAGAGGTTAGGCTTGTCCTAATTGCAATGACTGACGAGAGGGCGGAAACAACAGTGAACCTGAAACGTGAAGCTCCCCTAGACGAGAGCACACGCACCCTGGTTGGATTGCTGGCTTTCTCAGCATTGGCAGCGATGACGCGCCTTGCGAAGGACGGAGATCAAGCACCCAGCCCCGGATTTCACATTGAGCACGCTCGGATGTCTGCCGATGCGTTTCGTGAGTTTCAGCACTTGGAGAACTTCGCAGCTGATAACGAGTTTGATCTTCTGGAAGAGGTAGCCCAATTCGCAGGGCTGTTTGATGAACTTGACGCCCGCACAAGGCCTTCTAACTGGTGGGAACGGTCCATCAAGACCTACGTAAGTTTGGGTATCTTCGCAGACGCGCTTTCTGAGATAAACCAGCGTCACCAGCTTTTTGATGAGGAAAGTTGGAGCGGCGATTTTGGTCAGGGGAGTTGGGTGAGAGACCACTTGACGGAGCTCACCGAAAATGATCCTCAGCTAGCTTCCCGACTGTCACTGTGGTCCCGGCGGGTTGCCGGGGAGACCTTTGGCCTTCTGCGCGCGACCCTGTTCACCTATCCGGAGCTAGCTTTGGACCCCGACACGGTCGACGCGGTCGTGGCATCGGCCACCAAGAGCCACACCGAGCGCATGGCGGCCGTAAACCTGCAGGCGTAGCCGCGTCCTTAGAGGCGGGCGAACCCCACTCGGGATTCCCGCTCCGACGGGATCATGACAAAGGCGACGGATTCGACGGGGACCAGCGCCCGGTCTCCCTTGGTGTCTTCTAGATCCAGAACCTCACTGGAGTCTGCCAGCGCGTTCTTCAGCTCCTCCACCGACAAAGTGGTGTCCATTGTGAGCTGGCCGCCGCCGTGGCGCATTCCAATGTTGATACGCATTATTTGTTCCTCCTAAAAGAGTGCCTGTACCCGATCGTACGGACTTTCAAGGCCGGTTGGCTAACGGAGCCAGGCATCTGTCGGGGGCGCCTGTAAGAATAGAAGTCTGATGAAAGAAACTCACGGGTCTGCAAACGGCGAGAGTTCCTGCCAGGATACCGACACGGGTAGAGCGGCTGCGGGCGACAAGAACAGCCGTAGGTGACAAAAGAGAGGGAAAGGGGAGCGGTGGAGGTGACAGGACTGACCGGTGATCCCCTGGGCGCTATCGCGTCCGGAAAGAACCTGCTCATAACGGGGGGACCCGGTTCTGGAAAGACGAAGCTGCTGATGGAGGCGTTCGAGCTTCTTGCTGGGGAAACACAAGCGCAGGACTGGTCGCCGGTCCTTTTTCTAACCCCGGATAGGCGAAGGGCTGATTTGCTAGAGGCCCAGTTGGGTCCAGGCCTGTTGGGAAAGGTCCGCGCTCCCGGGGGGCATCGCCTTGTGCGTGGCGTGAACTCGTACGCCTACCAGGTCCTGTCGCAGTGGATGCTCGAAAGGAACGCGCCGCTTCCCCGGCCGACCCTGACAGGTGGGGCGGATGAGGATGTTTGGGTGGCCCAGTGGCTCCAGGACAACGCACAACGGTGGTCGCGTGTTGTTCCTGCGGAGGCAGCGTCGGGAGATGCGCTGCGAATGGAACTGCGTAATGGTCTGGCCAGAGCGGGGCAAAGGGGCCTTGGGTCTGAAGAGCTACTGGACATTGCCGTGCGGGCGGGCGTTCCCGCCTGGGAGTTACTTGCCCACGCGTACGCAGACTATGCCGGGCCAGGGGCCGTCGCTTTCAGCGCTGAGACACCTCACCTGGATTCGGCTCGAATCCAGCTTGTGGCAGCCCAAGTATTGCGGGACTGGGACCGGCTCCGGGAACCGCAGGGTGTTCGGGTACGGGCTCCGATGCCGCGCACGGTGCTTGTAGACGACCTGCAGGACTGTACCCCGGCTACGGTTCATCTTCTGGCCGCACTCAGTGCTTCCGGCGCCCAAGTGGTCGCCGCATGCTCCCCGATCAGCTCAACGGGAGCGTACCGGGGAGCGGGGCCGGAAACCGCTCGTCTGCTCGACCAGACGCTGGCCCTCGATTCAATTTCTTTGGAAGGAATTTTCAGGGGTGACGCTGCGGCCCAGGCGGTAACAGCGGCGGCCGGTCAGTGGGTTCAGCCGACTCCGCAAGGACCACCCTCCCCGGTTTCCAGTTCAGCCATTGTTTTGCCCGGCCAGGGGCGTCAGGGAGCCTGGATCACCCAGCAGATCCGCCGCCACCACTTTCTGGAAGGGGTTCCTTGGCAACAACAAGCGGTACTGGTTCGATCCGCAAGCGACATAGAACCGTTGCGCCGTCAGCTCGCGCGCGGCGACGTGCCGCTCGCGCCCACTGAGCGCCCCTTGCAGTTTGAGCAAATCCCGGTCACCCGAGAGCTGCTGGGATTGCTGATAGAGGAAGCACCCGAGGACCGTGCTCAATCGGCACTGAGCCTCCTTTCTTCCCCTCTTGCCAACGTTGACCGGCTGGCCCTCTACAGGTTCCTGCGCGACCGGGGGAACCCGGATCTGAGCCACCAGGACCAGGTTCTTACCTGGATGAAGGACCCGCCCCAACAGCCAGCGGATACGCTTTCCGCCGCGGAATCCCGCGTTCAAGAACAGCTTCAACGGGCTAGTCGTATCTGGCGCAGGCGCTCTGCCGCCGCACAGATGTCAGCTCAAATGGGCCTGTGGGACCTGTGGGAAGCGGCCGGACTAGCCCAGACGTGGCAGGACCGCGCCTTGCGTGCGGAAGCGGATGCCGACCGTGCTGATGACCGTCTGGACGCGGTGCTGGCACTGTTTCGCAGAGCAGACCTGTGGGAGCAACAACAGATGGCAGACCCAGACGGACCTGCCGCGACCGGACGCGCGTTTGCGGTTGAGATGCTGGCTCAACAGGTCGCCTCAGACTCCATATCGCAGGTGGGGATTCGCGCCCCAGGAGTTGACGTCCTCACGGCGACCCAGGCTGCGGGGCGCCAGTGGGACATCGTGTATGTCGCCGGGTTGCAGGACGGACGGTGGCCCTCCCGCGTTCGTCCAGGTGGCCTGCTGGAAATACCTCGGCTGGAGCAGGTGCTTGGCGCGTTACCCCTGCCGGTCCTCGGGTCTGCCACGGGTGCAGCGGCTGCCTTCGATCCGGGTGTTTTACGGACACCTCTTGACGACCGCGAATACCGCACACGCAGGCGCAAAGAGGAAGCATCCCTGTTTGTCGCTGCCGCATCAAGGGCCGCGAAACGGCTGTACCTTGTAGCGATGGAGAATGAACGAGAGGCGGCCTCCCCATTTTTGAACTACCTGGTGGCGCAGGGCGTGCTCCAAAAATTTAGGGACCAGGAAGGCGACCCGTTACACACCCCGGTGCCTCCCGCCTTCGACATCGAGACACTGACCGGAGTGCTCCGGCGCGCCACCGTGGGCCCCGAGCTGTCTGAGGAAGAGCGCAGGCAGGCCGCAGCCCTCCTGGCGGTCATGGCTCGCAGAGGAATTGCAGCAGCAGACCCTTCAAACTGGGTGGGCGCTGGCGGCCTGACCTCGGTTTCTGAGCTTCTTGGACAAGACGAACAGCTGCGTGTCGGACCTTCCTCTCTGCAAACAGGTAAGGACTGCATCTTGCAGTGGTTCTTCCGGACCATCCAGGGTGAAGACCGCCTGGGAATACTGCGCCCCAAAGAACTTGGGGCCGGAGATGTGGGCAACCTGGTACACGACCTAGCCGAGAAACACCCGGATGGCGATGAGGCTGCCCTGTGGCAGGCTTTCCAGGAGCAGTGGGCAACTTTGGGACTTGATGAGGAGAAATGGGTGGTGCAGCGTCAAAAGAAAGACCTGCAAACCATGGTCCTCAATATGGGCGCTCACTTCCGCTCTGTCTCGGGACCGGTTCGTGTCGAGCAGCCGGTTGCGCTGGACCTGGGACCGGTGAGGTTATCGGGGCGCGTTGACCGCGTGGAAGTTCGACCGGATGGCTCCCAGAGGATAGTCGACATCAAGACGTCTAAGACGTCCCCCTCTAAAGCGCAGGTGCAGGACAACCTGCAGTTGGCTGCTTACCAGCTTGCGCTTAGGGATTCTGCTCCCGTAGATGGCGCCGCACTCCTCCTTGTACATCCTCGGGCCGCTGGGAGAAGCCCGGAGAGGGTGCAACCTTCGCTTTCTGACCAGGAAGCCGCTCAACTCCGGGAAGAATTATCCGAGTTGGGCCAGACCATGCTTGGACCCGTCTACCCTGTCCGCTCGGTCGATGCCTGTCGTTCCTGCCGCTTTAGGGCCGTCTGCCCCATTCAGGATGAAGGAGTGCGCAGTGTCCCCTAAGTCCGCACCTAAACTCGCTCTACCCGCTGAGACCAATGCTCGGATAGCCGAGCTGGTTCAACGTTTGGGCGTGCATCAACCGACGGAGGACCAAGCGCGGATCATGGCACACCCGGTGACCGTATCCGTTGACGGTGACGAAGTTGCCGCGCCGCTCCTGGTGGTAGCTGGCGCTGGTTCCGGTAAGACCGAAACCATGTCCATGCGGGCGGTTTACCTTGCCGCGCAGATGGGCGTCCCGGACGACTCGATCCTGGGTCTCACGTTTACGCGGAAGGCCGCTGCGGAGCTGGAAGGAAGGCTCACTCAGCGCCTAGCACAGCTCCGCGGGACCTCCGGGTCGGACTTGGGAGTTCTAGAGTTCCAGGCGGCCCCCCAGGCCAGCACCTATGATGCCTTTGCGCTCGACGTGGTGCGCGAGTTTGGCCCGATGCTCGGCCTCTCAGCTGACTTCGTGCACCTGGACACGGCAGCGGCGTGGCAGCTGATGCTGGACACCATCCAGGAGTGGGAAGGGGAACTCGACACGGAGCTTTTGCCCGAAACCCTTGCTGACCGGGCTCTTGAGCTGCGACAGCAGATAGCCAACCAGGCCCTCACACAAGGCCAGGTCCGCCGCCGCCTAGAACGCGTGAGTGCGGACTTCCAAGAAAACCTCAGCGAACGAAAACGCGGCGGCAAACTCATTGAGACGGGGTACGCCGCTAACCAACTGAGGCTTCAGTTACTGGACCTTATAGAAGATTTTGAGAACCGTAAGCAGGCGTTGGGTCGGTTGGACTTCGCAGATCAGACCATGCTTGCCACCCACATTGTGGAACAGCTTCCTTTTGCCCGTCAGACTTTGAGGGACCGCCACAAGGTCGTATTCCTGGACGAATTCCAGGACACGTCAGTGTCCCAGATGCGTTTCCTCTCATCCCTTTTCGCCGACCATCCCGTCACCGCGGTGGGGGACCCGAGCCAGGCGATTTACGGGTGGCGGGGAGCGTCGGCAGCGTCGCTGGCAGATTTCCACACCCTGTTCACCACCGATCCACGCTCTCCCCGCACAACCCTGAATCTCTCGGTGGCATGGCGTAATTCCCGCCAGATACTGAAGGCCGCCAACGCGGTCGCGGCCCCGCTTCGCTCCGGCAGTTCAGCAGGAAGCGTTGCCACCCCCGTTTTGGAGGCAGGCCCGGGTGCGCCTGCCGGTTCGGTTACCGCACGCTATCTTCCATCCGTCGAGACAGAAGACGCTGCCGTTGTCCAGTTCCTCCTTGAGAACTTTGCGGAAGCAGCACAGGCAGGGCTGCCCCGGCCAACGGCGGCAATCCTTTCGCGCACCCGGGCACGCATGATGGGTCTGCTTGAGGCGTGCCGACAGGCTGGAATCCCGGCCGAAATAGGTGGCGAGGACGGACTTTTGCTGCACCCCGCGGTGGCGGACCTGCGGGCAGCTTTGGAAGTCGCCCACGA
>CAYFRG010000029.1:0-18607 GCA_964345535.1 uncultured Actinomyces sp.
CTACGGATCAGAAGGTTGGGGGTTCGAATCCCTTCGAGCGCGCTGCAGCCCCCGCTGGTGCGACCCACCACGCGGGGGCTCCGCATTTTAACCGTCAGCGCAAAATGACGGGAACGGAAGCGTAGCCGCCGGCAGGAGGCTCGGAGCGGAGACGTTCCTTATCCCGTGCAGGCTCTACGGCCTCGGTCTGTGCCAGGGCCGCCTTGATGACTGCTTGCAGCTGCATTGTCGCCAAGTCTCTGCCCGGACAGACGTGTCTGCCAATGCCGTACACCAGGTTCTTGTCTGCATTCTGTGCGGGATCAAACTGTGCTTCTTCGAATACTTCTGGATCCGTGTTCGCAGCCGTCCAGTTCAGGCGCAGCCGCTGTCCCTGTTCAACTGTGACGTCGCCCAACTGTGCTTCAGCCGTGGCGACGCGTCGGTTAGCTAGGAACGGATCGTCCAGGCGAAGGATCTCATCCAGCACAGCTTTCCATTCGCTGTCGGAAGCGCCTTCGCGCAGGTGCTGCTGAAGGGCCGGGCTATCCGCTAGGTAGGCAAGGACGACGCCAACACAAAGAGCCATTGACCCCAGGTCACCGCCGGTCCAGTTCCGAAGGATAGAAATGATTTCCTCCTGGCCCAACGGGCGACCCAACGACGTGTCGGCCATGAGGCGGCTGGTTACGTCATCCACCTTATGCTCACGGCGGTATTCCAGGAGGGGCACGATGATGTCGTTATACCAGTTTGCGACCCGCGCGGTTTCTTCCAGCTCGCCGGATCGGGTTGCTTCCCAGTTGGAGTGAACCCAGCTGAGTAGCTCTGGTTCTAAGGATCTGGGCCACCCCAGCCACGCGCAGGACCCCCGAACAGCGAAAGCCGCCCCCAGATCGACAGCATCCACAGTGGGGCCGTTTTCCAACACCTCGGCAACCACGTCGCCGGCAATGCGTTCTGTCTCTTCGCGTAATGATGCAACCTCGGCGGTCGTCATGTACCGGTCGATCAGCGCGCGATAGGCGGTATGTTCAGACCCATCCAAGCCGTTTGGCACCTGTAGGAACCGAGAGACATCACTGGAAAAGGTCAGATCGTCCAGAGCCACCTGTTCCACTAGGGCGTGTCCGTCTACCTGCACCACGCCTTCCGCGTCAACGTGGACCGGGCAAACCTCCCTACTCATCGAGTTGCTCCAAACCTTCTATTTCCAGGTTCAAGCGTTGAACCTTCTGATGGAGGGCATCGTCTTGCCCGGGGCGAAGGTCTGCTTTGAGGACCAGGGAAACGCGAGGCGAGACTTCCAAGACGGCGTCGCAGGCCTGTTTGATGACCGGCATTACCTGGTCCCACTCTCCTTCGACAGTGGTAAACATCGAATCCGTCTGCTGGGGCAGCCCGGAATCTCGAATGACTTTTACTGCGCGGGCGACGACGTGCCCGACAGTCCCATCGGGGCGGTCAGTGGCAACGGGTGAAATAGAAAATGCGAATAACATACTCCGATTGTACGAAGTAGAAGCGTGGTTTGGGAGCTGGCCTAACCGGTCGCAGGTTCGAACCCGTTTTCAGCAGTGAACGCGTACTCCACTTTGGGAATGAGATTTGGGTCGAAAACTCCAAGGAACTCTTGGGCACTAGAGACCGGCTTGGTTCCTAAAGAGCCGGTCATTTCTCTGAGGAGGCGGTCCCGGCTCCATCCGTGTTCGGCCAGGTCTTCCAGGGTCACGGCGCCGTCCCTCTTCGCTAACCGTTTACCGGTCGGCCCCAGCACTAAGGGAACATGTCCGTAGATGGGTTCACTAAAGCCCAGAGCGCGTGCCAAGTGAGCCTGTCCGGGTGCGGCGAATAGCAGATCTCCGCCCCGAACAACCTGGTCAACACCTGTCAACGCGTCGTCCACGACGACGGCGAGGTTGTAAGAAGGTGTTCCGTCCCCGCGGCGCAGGACAAACGAGTCGACCGGGCCGGTGAAGGTGTTGTGGAGCATGTCCGTAACCGTCTGCGGTCCCTCTGGAGCACGCAGACGCAAGGCCGGTTTGCGTCCGAGTTCGCTTAAGCGTTCCCGTTCTTGTTGTCTTTGTGTGGGATCCAGGCCAGAGCAGGTACCGGGGTAGTGCCCGGGCGGAGAGTGCGGCGCGCGCGAGGCCTCCGCTATGTCTTTTCGGGAGCAGTAGCATTCGAATAGCATGTCTGCATCGGCAAGCTCGTCGAGTATTCGCCGGTAGATGTCGAATCTATCGCTCTGGTCGAGGATGGGGCCGTCCCAGCCGATCCCCAGAGCTTTTAGTTCTTGCACCTGCTGTTCTGCCGCACCTTTCCTGTGCGCGTCCAGGTCTTCGTTACGAAGGAGAAACCGACGTCCCGTGGTGCGGGCCCACGCCCACGCAACCAGCGCTGTGCGTAGGTTCCCCACGTGCAGAGGTCCAGAAGGAGAGGGGGCGTAGCGGCCGGCCGGTGCAGTCACCTTCTAAGCTTAGCTGGCCCGGCCAGCCTTGCCGCCGACGTGCAATGGGTCACCCGAAGGCGTCGCCTGTCCACACTCTGGCGGTGTGAATTCGTTTCCGAGGGGTTGCTGCTTATGCTTGGGCTGACCATCAAGAGCAGCTGAGAGTCCTGGCTCGAAGAAGCTGCAGCAACCCGTTCAGTCGTGTGGTTAGAGACGGGTGCTAACGCCAGGCGCGATGGAGGTGACGACATGATCAGTTTGGTTGACGTGAGCAAGGTCTACCAGATGCCCGGTGGGGCCAATGTCGTCGCGCTTGACCATGTTTCTCTTGAAGTGAAACAAGGCGCTATACACGGCATAGTCGGCCAGTCTGGCGCTGGGAAATCCACTCTGATCCGTTGTTTGACAGCCCTTGAGCGCCCAACGGAGGGAAGCGTCGTCGTTGACGGTTTGGATATGGCGACCCTTTCGCGCAGCCAATTGCGGGACGCCCGTCGCCGAATTGGAATGGTGTTCCAGCAGGCTAACCTTTTGGACTCGCGTACGGCCGCGGCCAACATTGGCTACCCGCTGAAAATAGCAGGAAAATCTAAAGCAGAGATTGACCCGCGTGTAGAGGAGCTTCTGGAACTAGTTGGGCTGGAAGGCCGTGGCGGCTCCTACCCGTCGCAGCTTTCTGGGGGGCAGCAGCAGCGCGTGGGTATAGCCCGTGGGATGGCCGTGAATCCGCCGGTTCTGCTCTGTGATGAGCCAACCTCGGCGCTCGATGGTAGTTCCACCAAGCAGATACTGGCTCTGCTGAAAGAGCTCCGAGATGTCGCGGGGGTAACCGTCGTCATCATTACCCACGAAATGAGTGTTGTAACTGAGATTTGCGACTCCGTGACGCTGCTGCAAAACGGACGCGTTATCCAAAGTGGCACAGTAGATGAGGTTTTGTCGGACGTCGGTTCTCCTCTGTCCGAAGCGCTCATTCCAGCTCCCGCTGTAGAGCAGGGTAGTCTCCGTCCGGGTCGGACGCTCCTAGATGTCTCATTCACCTCGCACCCGGGAGTTCCTACGGGCGCGACAATGCTGAACCTCATTGCATCCATGGGTGGGGATGTTGCCTCGGGGACATTCGAGTCGATCGGCGACCTTCAGGTAGGGCGCCTTGCGGTGTCTGTCCCCGCGTACAGTGCCGAAGCCATCACTGCGGAGCTGCGTAGAAACAAGGTCGCGGTGGAAGAGAGGCCCCAATGACTCCTCTCCCCCTTCTCCTTGCCGGTAAGGGCGACCCCATGTGGTTGGATAACCCTGCTTTGACGAAGCAGCTGCTTCCAGCCACGCTGGATACCCTTTATATGGTGTTCTTTTCAGGCATCCTGACGGTTCTTCTGGGCTTGCCACTGGGGTTGCTCCTAGTGTCAAGCAGTGCGGGGGGACTGCGCCCCAGGCCGTTCCTGAATCGGTCCGTGGGCCTGATAGTGAACATCGGCAGGTCTTTCCCTTTCATCATTCTGATCATTGCGATCCAACCGCTTACCCGGTTCCTGGTGGGCACCTCCCTTGGTTGGAAAGCCGTTGTTGTGCCGCTGACGCTGGGGGCGATCCCGTTCTTTGCGCGCCTCGTTGAGACCAACGTGGCGGCCATAAACCCCGGGAAAATTGAGGCCGCCCAAATGATGGGGGCCAGTAACACCCGGATCGAGTGGGGCGTTCAGGTGCGCGAGGCGCTGCCACAGCTGGTCCAGTCCGTCACCGTTCTTTTGATCACCCTGGTCGGATACTCGGCGATGGCTGGGGCCGTCGGTGGGGGTGGCTTGGGGCAGATGGCCATCAACTACGGATACGTGCGGTACCAGAACGACGTCATGCTGGTCACCGTCATTCTGATCATCGTGATCGTGCAGCTGATTCAAATGTGCGGCGACATGATTAGCCGGTTGGTGGATCACCGCTAAGGAGTCCTCAACCGGCACCCACCCGGCGGAAGCCGGAACCGTTCCAAACGGACTAAAACTTTGCAGAATCAACAAGAGAAGGAAATAGGAATGCGAAACCTACACAAACTTGCGGCGGTCGGCGTTGTCGGAGCACTGGCACTTGCCGGGTGCGGTGCCAAAGACAAAGGCACAGAAGAGGTAGTGGAGGAAGCCACTCAGAGCGGCGACCTGGTTACCGTGGTTGTCGGCGCCAGCCCGAGCCCCCACGCCCGCATCCTGGAGTTCATCCAGGAAGATCTGGCGGAAGCCAATGGAATCACGCTGAAGATCGTCGAATACACCGATTATGTCCAGCCGAACGAGGCGCTGGCCTCGGGTGATTTGGACGCCAACTACTTCCAGACCATCCCCTACTTGGAGGAAGAATCTGAGGCCCGCGGCTACGACTTCGTCCCTGGCGAAGGCATCCACTTGGAGCCGCTCGCTGTTTACTCGGAGAAGATCACATCTCTTGATGAGCTTCCTGACGGCGCCAAAGTTGGCATTATCAACGACACGACCAACCAGGGGCGTGCGCTGAAGCTCCTGGCCGACAATGGCCTCGTGGAACTGCCCGAATCTGGCGATGTGAACATCAATACCGTCACAAAGGTGAAGGATTTCGAGTTTATCGAGACCGAGGGCGCCCAGTTGGCCCGGGCACTTCCCGATGTTGACGTGGCAGTAATCAACGGGAACTTCGCTCAGGAGGCCGGCTTGGCCCCCGCTGATTCCCTAGCTATCGAAGAGACCGAGGGAAATCCCGCACTCAACGTGCTGGTGTGGGCACCGGATTCGGATAATGCCGAGGCGATCGCGACCCTAGAAGAGCTGCTCCACAGCCCCGAGGTTGCGGCTTACATCGAGTCCCAGTGGCCCGATGGATCGGTAATTTCCGCAAAGTAGTACGCCCCGAGTGTTCGTAGATCCTCCCCGCCGGCCCTTTGGCCGTGGGGAGGATCTTTCTTCTGTCTTTGGGGGATTCCGTGTCGGCTGGAAACAGCTATCCTATAAGCGTGAGTGCAGCAAGAGAGTTCGAACGCCCCATGTCCCGGGCACTGCTCTTGGCGCATAAGTGCCAAGGCTCTCAGGACGTGCCCGTGGGCGCCGTCGTCATAGACCCGTCCGGGCGCGTCATCGGAGAGGGGTGGAATCAGCGCGAAGAAGCGAAGGACCCCACTGCTCACGCGGAGATTTTGGCGCTGCGGGAAGCCGGGAAAACCCTGGGAAGTTGGAATCTGTCCGGATGTACCCTGGTGGTCACGCTGGAGCCGTGCACGATGTGTGCGGGTGCAATAGTGCAGTCCCGGGTCGATCGTGTAGTCTTTGGCGCCTGGGATCCGAAGACGGGTGCGGCAGGGTCCGTGCGCGACGTGGTCCGCGACGCCAGGCTCAACCACCAGGTAGAAGTCGTCCCTGGGGTGCTGGAGGACCAGGCGTCAGTTCAGGTTCGTGGGTTCTTTGCTCAGAAGCGCATGGAGACAAATAAGGATTCTGACTTCTGGCAGAAGAGAATCCGGCGGAAGGCTCCGAAACCTGTCCGCGCTTGGGACCGTCCAGATTCCACGGGGGCGGCAGTGGAACCTGTTGGCACTGCTCTCCCAAGCGTGCCGCCTGCACCCGTGGCTCCCGCGGCTTCCCATGTTCCGGTGGCCCCGCTCCCGGCTAGACGCCGCTCTGATCGGCACGCCGGTAAGGTACAGGTTCCCCCGCTTGCTGAGTAGGCTCGCGGCTCAGGCTCTATCGCTGCTCTGGGAGAGATCGTAGCCGATCGGCGGCTCGGCTGACCAGGGGAAGCTAATCCAACGGTCGGTCTGATGCCACCAGTAGTCCGGGCGGATTATGCTTCTTGGCTTTTCGTAAAGGACCGCGGTACGAACCTCAAAGCGCACCAAGCGTCCGCCTCGATCCCGGATTCCCTGCTCGGATAGGAGGTCTACGACTTTCTGCAGCGTCCGGCCGGAGTCCGCCACATCATCCACAACTAGCGCGCGCGATCCCAGCTCGGGAGAAACCTCCATGTATGGAGGCAACATGAGGGGTTCAGCCAGCGTGGTTCCCTCACCGGTGTAGAACTCCATGTTGATAGACCCGACGGTTTTGCAACCCAGTGCGTATGCCAGTGCGCCTACGGGGATGAGACCCCCGCGAGCCAAACCAACAAGCAGATCGGGCTCCCAGCCGGAGTTGCGTATCTGCCGTGCTAAGGCCCGTGCCGCCAGCCCGAAATCATCCCAGGTAAGAATCTCTTTAGTCACGGCTACCCCGTTCGTCCCCAACCGCGTAATGCAGCAATCCTACGTCACCGCTTTGACCCGAGAACGCGAGGATCCTCGACTAAAGTAGGAAATGGGTAGAGTGAAGAGAAGCGAAAGTTGGGGGAGACCGTGAGCCGAGACTTGGGTAGCAGCATTGTGGACCGCGGGTCGGCCCCCGACTGGATTATCATCGCCTTGGGAGCCCTCCTCCTTGCGCTGTCTGTCGCAGTTAGCTCCATTCCCGCTGCTATCGGCGTGATAGTTGGCCTCTTGGTAGTTGCTGCCGGGGTCTGGAACATGCTCAGGCCCAGTGACCTTGGTGTGGCGGCGGAAGGCGCATCGGGATTGGTCACTTTCATCCTTCCCTGGCTGGGAGGTTTCTCAGGGACGGGCGGCGCCTGGGTGGCCTGGCTACTCGGGCTGCTTATTGTGGCAGCAGCGGTCTGGTCTTGGGCGTCACACCCAGCTAACTGATCCTACGGAAGGGTGCTAATGAGCAAAGCCGGTTTGGAGAAAGCACAAGAGAAAATGCGCAGCGCCGGGTTGTCCCCGGAAGCCGTCGAAGTGTTTTCGTACTACTACGACCAACTGGAGTCAGGGACAACCGGGATGATCCCGGAGGACACAATTGAGCCTTACTTGGATCCCCCGCTGTTGGCTGACTTGGATGTGAGCAAAGAAGACGCTGCCGATGCGATAGCGCACACGGCGATCATCAAGCTCAATGGTGGCCTGGGCACGTCCATGGGGCTTGATCGGGCCAAAACACTCCTGGATGTACGTGACGGGAAGAATTTCTTGGACTTGATCGTGGAACAGGTGCAGGCGGTCCGCGATGAATACGGCGCGGCTCTGCCACTGCTCTTCATGACCTCGTTCCGCACGGAAGACGACACTGTCAACTACCTGGAGAAGTACCCGGATCTGGCTGTCCGGGGCCTGCCGCTAACATTCGTTCAGAATCAGGAACCGAAACTCCGGAAGGACGACCTGACCCCCGTGGTTTGGGAAGCCGACCCCACGCTGGAGTGGTGCCCGCCAGGACACGGGGACATTTACACTGCTCTGGTTGGTTCCGGAATATTGGACCAACTACTGCGGGCAGGATTCCGTTATGCCTCCATTTCAAACGGAGACAACCTGGGTGCGTTCCCCAGTCCCGAAATCGCAGGCTGGTTCGCCAGCACGGGCGCACCATATGCCGCCGAACTGTGTCGCCGCACAATAAACGATAAAAAGGGTGGCCACCTGGCTGTTCGGCGAAGTGACGGGCAACTTATTCTGCGTGATACGGCTCAAGCACTGCCGGAAGAGATGGATTTCTTCACTGACGAACACCGGCACCCCTACTTTCACACGAATAACCTGTGGATGGACCTGCGTCAGCTAAAGGAACAGCTGGGGCAAGGCTCCGCAGTGCTAGGGCTGCCGCTTATCCCTAACGAAAAAACAGTAGATCCTACTGATCCCAACTCTCCGCAAGTGGTCCAAATTGAGACGGCGATGGGCGCCGCGATAGAGGTTTTCCCCGGTTCTACCGCCATCTGTGTGGGTCGTGAGCGGTTCCTTCCAGTTAAGACAACCAACGAATTGCTGCTGGTCCGGTCAGACGTCTACGACCTGGATGCAGATAGCCGCCTGGTCCAGGTAACCTCCGGGATGCCGGAAGTTGACCTGACCAAGAAGTACTACCAAACGATTGACCAATTCGACCAGAGGATCCCGGATGCCCCGTCGCTTCAGTCGGCAACGAAACTGCGCGTAGAGGGCGACTGGGATTTCAGTCCGGGGGTCGTTGTGCAGGGGGAGCTGGTTCTGGGTGAAGAGGGCGGAGTTGTCCCGCCCGGCGTTTCCTGACGCGCGCGCTGCAGGAACGCCACGCGGCAGGTAGCGTTAGGTGAGTTAGCAGACCCAATGAGAGGCAAACATGTCTATTGAACTGAATCAAGAAGGATTCAACTACGCGAAGAGTCTGATAGAGGAAGGGCGGGTCGTCAATGACCTGCACGGGGATTGGGATGAAGTGAACCCGGGAACTCGGGAGCAGGACCAGTTCATCCACGAACGCGGTATGGAAGCTTTCGGACGCTGGCACCTGGGCTTCAAGGTCGGCGGCTCCCGGGAAGACAAGACGTCCTACAGCTTCCCCTACGGAAACTATGAGGACCTGTACCGGTCCGGAGTGATTGCTGCTGAGGAGCGTGCTGCCCAGTTCCATCACGGACAGGTTCTGGAAGCCGCAAAAGCACTGGAAGAGATGCTTGGTAACGTAGAATAAAGCACCCGGCGAAGAGGAGGCACCATGAGCAAGCGTTGGTCCGTAGTTGCGGCTCCACTGTTGGCCGTGGTGCTTCTTCTTTCTTCATGCGGGCAGGAAAAAGGCGGCGTCCCAGATGCTGGGGCTCAATCTCGCGCTGACAAGCTGGTCACCTCGCAAACGGATGGCGACGCACAGTCCGCAGCGGGGAACACCGATGCTGGGCAGGGAGGGAATGCCGAGGTCTCCGACGGGGACTCTGAGATTCCTCCTGAGATCGATGAGGCCGCCGGTTTTGACCACTGGGACGTGCCTAACCTGGAAAACGACCCCATTACAGGCCCTGACGGTCCGGGCTTGATTTTTCATGACTTGCGCGTGGGGGAACACGAGGGCTTCTACAGGGTCGTCGTAGAGTTCACAGGTGAAGGGGAACCGGGGTGGGTCGCCACTTCTCCGGAAGTTCCCATCGAGGCTGGACGAGGCGAACCTCTGGATGTGGAGGGGAACTTCTTCTTGGACCTGGCACTGACCGGAACCGCGATCCCGATGGATGAGGAAGACTACGAGGCCTATTACGCAGGCCCGAAGAAACTCACGGTGGGGCCCCTTGAGGTGATAGAAGACGGGACATTTGAGGGTGCTACCCACGTTGTTGTGGGTCTGGATAAGATGAGGGACATTCGCTTCGAGCGCCTGGAGGATCCCGCCAGGTTTGTGGTCGACATACGTCGTTGAGCGCAGCCTCCCTCAGTCTACGGTGCTAGTCGACTCTCCTTCGCGCAGGACACCCCTCAGGGTGATTATCCCGGGAGTTTCCTGGGGGTAAGCGATCTGACGCAGCAAAACGTCGACGGTTTTTTCGCCTATTTCCCGCAGTGGCTGAACCACTGTCGTGATGGACGGGCGCGTAAACAGCGACAGCTCTAGGCCATCAAAACCCGTGACGGAGACATCTTCTGGAACTCGGAGCCCCGCATCCGTCAGTGCGCGAATAACACCCAAGGCCACAGCGTCGCAGGAGGCCACAACCGCTGTGAAGTCCGGGTCAGCTTGTTCGAGCCAACCCGCTGTGGACCTGTGTGCGTTGGTCATGGAGTAGAGCTCGCCCGGATCTTCGGCCACAATCGCAAGGCTATTGTCGGCTTCTAAGCCTCTGCTCTCCAGGGCCGTCCGATAACCGCAGTGCCGCAGCATCCAGGCGTGCCCGCTGGTTCCAGGGGTCGAAGGGTCTACTAGCGCGTACGCGATGCGCTCATGCCCCAGGTCAAGCAGGTGGTCGGTAGCAGTGCGGGCCCCCGCGGCATCATCCACTGTCACGGAAGCGCTTGGAGAGGGAGAATTAGAAAAATCAGAAGTGGTAGCGAACGCGATGGGAATATCCAGCAAAGAGAGGGACCGGCTAAGATCCAGCGCATTCTCGCTGTCGTGGTCGCCGTAACGTCCCAGGAATATGACACCGGAAAAGCTTCCCCCGGTTACCAACCTGGAAATGGTAGTGGCATTCGCTTTACCGTCTGATACGTGAAAAAGCAGCGTCTCATAGTCTGCTTTCTGAAACTCGTCGTCAATGATGCCTAAAAGCCTTATGAGTAGCTCAGAGGTCTGCCCCTGGACAATCACCGCTACGGTGCGGGTCACGGGCAATTTCAGGTTCCGCGCCGCTGAATTGGGAACGTAACCGTATTCGTCGGCAGCCGCAAGTATGCGCCTGCGGGTTTGCGGGTTGACATCGGCCCGGGCATTCATAGCCCGCGAAACCGTTGCGATTGAGACGCCGCACAGGTCCGCTAGCTCTCTTATCGTGATCACGAAGGACTCCTGCCCGGAAGGGTGCAGGGGAGGGAAGCCACAGCTCCCCTCCCACTCACGCTATCCCTTCACTGCTCCGGAGATGACACCTTCAATGATGTGCCGCTGGCTGAAAAGGTAGAAGACTATGACAGGGATGATTGCCATGACCAGTACGCCCATCATGGCGCCCATATCAACGGTTCCAAAGCCGCCCTTAAGGTACTGAACGGCAATGGGAATCGTCTTGTACTTCTTCAGATCCAAAGTCAGGTATGGAAGCAGGTAGTCGTTCCATAGCCACATGACCTCTAGGATTGCCACGGTGACGACCGCGGGTTTCAAAACGGGGAAAACCACCAGGAAGTATGTCCGAATGGGCCCGCAACCGTCAATGAGCGCAGCTTCTTCCAGCTCGTAGGGAATGGCCTTCACGAAGCCGGTGAAAATAAATACGGCTAATCCCGCACCAAAGCCCAGGTATATGACCCACAGGCCTATCGGGTTACCCAAACCCAGGAAGTCCGTGAACCAGGAAAGGGTAAACATGACCATCTGGAATGGCACGACCAGGGAGAACAGGAACACCAAGTACAGAACCTTGGCGAACTTGTTATTGGAACGCACTATCCACCAGGCTGTCATTGAGGTAAACAGAAGGATCCAGAAGGCGGAGCCAACCGTAATGGTTAGGGACCAAAGAAAAGTCTTCCAGAGCTCAGTCACTTCAATGCCGCGGGCATAGTTATCCCAGCCAACGAAAGTTTCTGCCGTTGGAAGAGAAAACGGGTTGTCGTTGATGTAGATCTTTCCCTTGAAGGAGTTGATCAACACCAAAGCGATCGGGTACATGTACGCGATCGAAAGAATGGAGAAAAATACTGTCCACGCGCGTGGATGCTTAACTTCACTCATCAGTAGTTCTCCTTCGAGCGTACGAACCAGTTCTGCGCCAGCGCGATGATCGCAACGATGATCAGGAACACAACCGCCTTAGCTTGGCCGACTCCCTCAAACCCAGGGCGTCCGTAGAATGTATTAAAAATGTTGAGTGCCAGAAGCTCTGACTGTCTGGCCGGTCCGCCGTTCGTCAGGGCCAAGTTCTGGTCAAACATCTTGAACCCAGAGGTGACGGTCAGGAACGTACAGACCGTAATCGAAGGCATTACTAGCGGGATGACGACTTTTCGCAGAGTCTGAGCCCCACTTGCACCATCCACTTTCGCAGCTTCCAGAACATCCGTCGGGATTGACTGCAGTCCAGCGATGTAAATGACCATCATGTACCCGATTTGCTGCCAACAGGTGACGATTACAAGTCCCCAGAATGCGTCCGAACTGCTGCTAACAATCGTGCGTGACCAGTGGGCCAGTACTCCGTTTAGGAGCAGCACCCACACCCAGCCGAGGACGATGCCGCCGATTAGGTTCGGCATGAACAGAACCGAACGGAACAGATTTCGCCCCTTGATAGCTTTCACTAGCATGTACGCGGCAAAGAAAGCGACAACGTTGATAACTATTGTCGTTGCCAGGGTAAACAGCACTGTGAACCAAAGCGCGTGAGTGAAGTCTGGGTCACCCCAGATCAGCTTATAGTTTCCAAAGCCGACCCAGCTAGAGTCGGTGACGGTCGTGAATTTGGTGAAGGACAGGTAGACACCCATCACAAACGGGACGACGAAACCAATTATGAAAGCTAGGACTGTTGGCCCCGCGAAGAGTGCGCCCCACCGGTTGAAGGATTTGTGCACCAGCTGCTCCTCTCTATGTGAGTGTTCCCGGGGTGCGGCCAAAACCGCGCCCCGGGAATGTGACTAATGGGGTCAGGTCTTACTCTTCGGCACCGCCGCTGAGTTCGATTTCCTTTGCCCAGTTATCCACGTAGGCAGTCTTCACATTCTCCCAGTCGCCACCCTCTGCGTAGCCTAGAAGTGCGGCGCCAACGCCGTCCTTCCATTCATCGGAGGGCATTACTGTGAAGTTCCACGACACCGGGGTCTTGCCGGCTTCCATGTATTCGTTGTCGGCCAGGACCAACGGGTTGGTGGACTCGTAGCCTTCAAAGGTAGAGAACGGAGTCACGAAGCCCATGTCGTTTGCTAGGGCGTTACGACCCGCGTCAGAGGTGATAACCCAGTTCAAGAAATCCAAGGAGGCCTGCTGGTCAGCTTCAGAAACCTTAGAGTTGATGACCCAGAAGTTCTCGGAGCCAGTGGTCAGGCCCTGATTCTCCTCGCCCTCAGCACCGATGTAGATCGGCAGCATGCCCAGGTCCTCATCGGCCACTGACGCGTCCTTCACATCGTTGTATGCCCAGGTGCCGTTCTGGTAAAAGACAGCTTTACCCAGAGCGAACTCTGAGTTGGCATCGTCAATTGTTTTTCCGGAAAGCATGGTGGGTTCCGTGGTGGAGTTGTTGATGTAAAGATCAAAGATCTTCTGGTACCCATCCAGGTACGTACCTTCGATGGTCTCCGGCTGGCCGTTCACGCCGGTCGCTTCGAACTCGTAGTACAGAGGAAGGTTCGCCAGGTGAGTCTTGAAGCGCCAGTCAGACGAAGAGTCCATTCCAGCGGAGGTGAAAGCGCCGTCGACACCAAGGGCATCCTTGTTCGCCTGGATTCCTTCGGCGACCGCCTTGAGGGTCTCAAAGTTATTGATTTCATCAGCCGAGTTCACAACTGAGTCGGGAAGCGCGATGTACTCTTCCAGGAGCTGCTTGTTGTAAATGATGCCGTACGTCTCGATCGCGTACGGAATGCCCTTCGCTACACCGTCTTTATTAGTGAGCGCCATGGATTCGTCCTTTAGCGCCTTGTACACGTCGGTGTCGCCCAGATCTGCTGCGTAGTCATCCCAGATCGCAAGGCCAACAGGGCCGTTCACCTGGAACAGGGTAGGCGGGTTTGACTTCGCCATTTCAGACTTGAGGGTCGCAGCGTAGTTTCCACCGGCTGCGGTTTCAACAGTCACGGGTACACCGGTTTCCTTGGTGTACTCTGCTGCGACTGCCTTCCAGTCGTCGGAAGCTTCGGGCTTGAAGTTCAGGTAGTAAACCTGGCCCTCACCCGCGGCGTCGCCGCTCTCTCCACCGGAAGTGGCCTTGTCGGAGCTGTCTCCACAGGCAGCCAGCGATCCGGCTAGTAGAGCCGCCGCTGCACCAGCAGCCGCGACCTTGACGATTTTGTTTCGTTTCATCTTCTGATTTCTCCTCAGGAAGAACCGGTACAAAGTTCACTCATCTCCGAGTGCACAGCTCGAGTCCGGAAACGTTTCCGAACCGTCAGCACCTATTAGGTTACAGGTCTCTCGCAGAACGGCAAATAGATTTTGATTAAGATTCGGTGACAGTTCTGCCGAAACTGGGAATCGAACTAGCTGGTGGGACCATTTATCCAGGGGGAAACTGTCCGGTTTAGGAGCGGCATGGTTGCTGCGGGAGGCAAAGCGAAGCCGACCAGCAGGATCAAGGGCAGCACCTGTGGGAAAAGGTAGGTAGTCAAGATGGTGAGAGCCAGCAATGCCGCATCAATTAGCAGGACGCCGGTGGCAAACGGGAGGCGCCCGATAGGGATCAGGACAGAGTTCTTCAGTGTGCGCCAGACCGGGTTTTCGAATCGTGCCTGCAGAAACCACACGTAGGGGAAAATCAGCAGATACACCAGGCTCAGCAAAGATTTCATCACCAGGAGTTCGCGCACCGGGAGATACACCCAACTGAAAACTAAGAGAGCTCCGATCGGCCCGACTACGAGCCAAAGCAGCGTCGCTTTTCCAAAGTTTATCCGCATTGAGCGGAAGTACTGCTTTGTAACGGAGGATCCCATCCCTTCGCCCTGGCGCCACGCTGTGTCGTACAGGGCGACAAATGCCGCTCCCATGGTGATGACTGGAAGAGATGTGACAACGAAAAGGATGTTCAGCCAGACAAGGTCTGCCACTTTGGCAACACCTACCCAAAAGGGTGCTTCTAGGTTGAAGAATCTTCCGAACACGCGGCCCCGCTCTCAGGTTGTAGCTGGGTTGATCCTAACCGACACTCTCCAGGACGCGGCGCCGTCGCACCACGAAGTAGGAGCTGGTGAGTATAAGGACGTAAGGGATCCCAGCCCACCACACCACTGGCAACACGAATAGGAGCGTCACGAATACGACGGCCAAACCTGCTAGGACCACCCAGTTCGTGAAAGGAGCAAAAAGGAGACGGTGTTCCGGCCGCGACTTTCCCGCTTTCGCCAGCCCTTTTTGGAATTTGAGGTGAGTCCACATCACAGTTGACCAGGTGACCAGGATTCCGGCGGTCGCTCCCCCGTACAGGATCATGAATGCGCCTTCCGGGCTCAAGATGGACAGGGCTGCAGCTATGGCCATCCCCGACGCAGCGATAGCCACTGCGACACGCGGCGATCCATTGTCTGCCGTCTGACCTGCTTTGCGCGGCGCAAATCCGTCTAGGGCAAGGGAGTGGATCATCCGGCTGGAAGCGTACAGGCAGCCGTTCGCGGCTGAAAGTGCGGCAACTATGAGGACCAGGTTCATTATGTCGGCGCCCCCGGGGACGCCGATGAGTGCCAGCACTTTCACAAACGGCGACGTTGACACGGTGCCGTCGGCTGCCGCAGTTTCCGGCCACGGCTGCAACGCTAGGACCACCAGGATCGCCAGGACGTAGAAGAGCAGCAGTCTCCAAATCATGGTGCGGGCCGCACGCGGAACATCGCGGGTCGGGTTTTTCGACTCGGCTGCGGCCACGGAGACGCTCTCGATTCCTCCAAAAGAGAAGATCGCCAGGGCGGTTGCCGCCAATATTCCGCCGATCCCCATGGGGGCGAATCCCCCGTAATTAGTGAGGTTTGCGAAACCGGTGGGCGCTGCCGTGGCAGTCCCCCGGAGAATCACGGAGAAGCCGAACACAATGAAAACGGTGATCGCCACGACCTTGATCATGGAGAACCAATATTCACTGCTGCCGTAAAGCTTCACGGTTATCAGGTTCAGTCCAATGATCAGACCTGAAGACAAGACCGTGCCGACGACCAAGGGCATGCCTGGGAACCAGAATTGCAGGTACGTGGAAGCAGCCGTAACTTCAGCACCCACAGCCACGAGCATCACTATCGCAAAGTTCCAGCGCGTTATGTAGCCACCAAACGGGCCCCAGTACTTCGCGGCGACCGCGCCGTAACCACCCGGAGCCGGGTAGGCGACGACCATTTCTGCCAACGCCCACACGACCGCCAAAGCCATTGCCCCAGCAAGCACGTAGGCAATAATAGTTGCTGGTCCGCCTTGCGCTATTGTGGCGCCGGATCCAAGGAAGAGGCCGGTGCCCAGGGCCCCGGCCAGTCCGATCATGGAAATCTGAGCGCTGGTGAGGTTCCGGGAAAGCTCAGTGCGGGATTGTCCCGAAGCCATGAGGTTCCTTTGCTGCTACTGTCGTCGCATTTTGTTGCCAATCCACACTATCCCCCAACCCGGAGCGACCGTACGCGGGGAGGTGTTTTTGGAAGTGAGACTGCCCATAGCTCGGCGAGCTGGTGTCACCGAGGCCCGGAAGGTTGGGGCGGCCGGTTCTGCTTCCGACTGTTCTGCGCTAGGCGCGGCTGGCTTTGCCGAGTCCTGAGCGCGTCACTCCCAACAGAAGTTATGAGGGAGGCGGGCGCAGCCTTTTTGAATTGGGAGGTTTGAAAACCGCCGCACGCGGGCTAACGACTTCCGGGTTCTGTTACGAAGTCGATCAGTTCTTCAACTCGCCCTAGTAGGGCGGGTTCCAAGTCGCGGTAGTCCCTGACTTTCGTCAGGATGCGGCGCCACCCGGTCGCTACGTCACCGCGGGAGCTGTTGGGCCAACCGAGTGCCTGCAGGGTTCCCACTTTAATGTCGGTTCCTTTGGGAATGTGAGGCCAGCTTTTCAAGCCCAGCCGAGCTGGTTTCACTGCCTGCCATACGTCTACGTACGGATGTCCCAGCACCAGCACACCCTCTGGGAACTGAGTGCGGATTTGCTGAGCCAGCCTGGTTTCTTTGGAGCCTTCGACCAGGTGATCTAGCAGCACCCCGGCGCGGACGGTGTCTGAGGGGTCGAAAGCCAGGAGCACGTCCTCTAGGTGATCGGCGCCGTCTAGCAGTTCGATGGCGATTCCGGCTTCTGCCAGGTCGACACCCCACACGTGTTGGATGAGTTCGGCGTCGTGTTTCCCTTCCACCCAGATACGACTTTGGCGCGCCACCCTGGCTTTTCTTTGTTGGGGTAGACGTGATCCAGAATTAGTTTTCGTCTGCTGCGGGTGTGGCGGCTTCGAGGCGGGAAGCGGTGGGAGAGCGATGATCGGCTGGCCCTCCAGCCAAAATCCGGGACCCAGGGGAAACGCGCGGCGAGTGCCATGCCGGTCTTCCAGTTCAACCAGGTGGACTCCACCCGATTTTTCGGCCCGGATAACCGCACCCACAAATCCGGTGCTCACCTCTTCTAAGACCATTCCCCGCTCGACTGGGATGCGTCTGGATTCCCTACGGGTCGGACGGTGATGCTTTGGGGTCTGTTTCAGAACGTCGCTGCCGTATGGGTCAAACATAGGGCAAGGCTACAAGACGGGAATGCAACAGGAGGGGAACAGGGCAAGGGTGGGGAAAGAATTAGGGGGTGGGCCGACTGGTCGCATATGTGCGACCAGCCGGCCAACCCCCTTCTGTTCCACCACCCAGCTCAGTCGTCGACTTCGTTTTGCAGGACCTCTCCGGTCGCGGCGTCGATGGTCACTTCGTGCGACAGGTGTTCCTTGGAAAGAACTTCCCCTTCCCACGTCGGGCGCCCCAGCTCTTCATCCAGGTCTAGCTCCACCAGGGAACCACCTGGCACCGCGTCGAGTACGGCGGTGATTGCTTCCTCGAAGTCCAGGCTTGCTGCGGCCAGAAGACTCAGATCCTCAGCTAGATCATCCGAGTGCTCTACCTCATCCAGAATGATTTCTCCGGTCACCGCGTCAACGGAGACCTCCCACTGGCCTTCCTCTGAGACAACCTCCACCTCCCAGGCGCTCACGCCGCGGACCCTCTCAAGAGAAACGCTGACCACCTGCGTACCGGGGTGAGCGCCAAGCGCAGTCCGCGAAGCGTCAACCGGACCAACCGTGGCGGATTGTCCGCCGATCGCTTCCTTTGTAGCTGTCTCTTCGTCGGCCTCTACCGGATCTTCTTGTACTTCTACGACCTCGACGTCTTCGGCCGAATCTGTATCTTCAGCCGACTGGCTTTGCGTCTGTGTGGGCTCCACCTGGCTGACGGTGGAATCCGGTTTTCCCATCCCGCAACCAGCGAGTATCAGGGCCATAGCGGCTGCCGGGGCTAGGAATGCTGCCTTATGGATAGTTCTCATGATTCCTCCTCTTTGTTTGCCTCTCGGGCGCTGTGGTTCCAGTATTCGTCGGACCACCTGAAGGAACGCTGAAGGGTGCAAAAAACTTAAGCTGAGCTTCAGGTAAGCCCGCGGAACAGCTCTCGTATCAAAGCTTTTAGGGCTCTGAAGCCGGGGGTCTTTCCGTGGGAGCGCCCGCGTGCAACTATTGGGGCATGAGAGTCCTACTGGTCGATGACGAACGGCGTTTAGTGACCGCGTTGAAGCGAGGCCTGACTGCTGAAGGATTCTCCGTTGAAGTCGCTCACGACGGGCTCACCGGTCAAGCGTTGGCTGAGCGGGGAGACTTCGACGTGATCGTCTTGGACATCATGATGCCCGGGAAAAACGGTTACGCCGTTTGCGGGGCGCTTAGGGAACAGGGCATTGACGCGCCGATCCTGATGCTCACGGCAAAGGACGGGGAATACGATGAGGCCGAAGCTCTGGATATAGGCGCCGACGACTACCTAACCAAGCCCTTCCACTACATTGTGCTGCTGGCCAGAC
>CAYFRG010000030.1:0-17593 GCA_964345535.1 uncultured Actinomyces sp.
GAAGCGAAGTACCAGGTGGTCACCAACAAGGGGAAGGAACTGCCCGTACACGAGCCGCGGAACAAGCCGGCTTTGGCGCTGGCATACGGTGTTGGCCCCATCGGCCCCGACTACTGCGTTATTGAGCACGACTGGGATTACTCTGCGGACGGCTACCCGTACATCCTGCGTAAGAGCCACGGTTACGGAGTCCTGGAGGGGACTGCGGAGGGTGAGCACAGCTTGGAGAAAGTTGCCCAGGTGGTGCAGCTCCAACGCTGGTGGAGCGGCGCCTTAGAGACTCTGCTGTTTGACCTTTTCTCCGTGGCTCCTGCCCGGTACATGCCACCCACTCACATCGAGGCCCTGTTGCGCGCTGTGACCGGCTGGGACCTGACGGTGCACGAGGTCATGCTGGCAGGACAGAGGCGCATTGCCCTTTTCCAAGAGTTCAATCGCCGCCACGGCTGGACCAAAGAAGATGATTTCCTTCCCGATCGCATGTATGACGAGCCCATTCCGGACGGGAAATACGCGGGTGCCAGCGTCGACCGGGACTGGTATGAGCAGGCGCTTGACCTCTACTACGAGATGTCTGGGTTCGATGATCGGGGCTGGCCCACCCGCGCAAAACTGTTGGAACTGGGCCTTGGGGACGTGTGGGAAAGCCGGGACTTTGAAGCTGTGTCGTAGAAACCGAGTTGAGCGCCCGGTGCCAGGAGGGCTGCGCTCCCGCTCCGGTGCCTCGCCGGGATGAGCTCACAGGTGGGGCTGGCTCGGCTGAGTTAGTTGCGTGTAAAACGCGTCCACGGCGCCCCTGCTTGTGAGTTGGACAATCCGCAGGTGGGGACACTCCTTTTGCAGTCCCGGGACCGCGTCAGCAACGTGGTTTCGGGAGGCAATAGACCAGCGGATCATGTTTGAGCGGTCCCACAGAATCTTTCAGGGCGGCTGCTCCCGGTTGCCCGCCCAAAGTTCTTCCTGCCGGACCCAGCGGCGAAGGGTTCTCTTGGTGACCCGGTAGAGAACCACAGGCCACGGAAGGTCCAGCCAGATGAACAGGGAGGCCCTGTCGGCCAGTAGCGGGCGTACCTGGTCGTACTGCCACTCGGTGATCCAGGACCGTTGTTTCGTGAGTGCGTCAACGTCTTTTTCGAAGGTTTCGCGTTTTGTCCAGTTCGGTCCGTGGTAGAGCGCATCAATTTCTCGGTAGGGAATACCAAGGGCCCGGGCCAGGCCCTGAGCCAGGGTGGATTTGCCGACACCGATTGGTCCCGCCACCACTATCCCTGCCATGAGGCAATCGTATTATGAGCCAGGGCCGCGTAATCGCTATTCTGACATCCACTCCGGGCCCTTCGAAGGATGTGGAGGGTCTGGCAGCGGGTAGCATCGAGCTAGAATTACGCGGACTGTGTACGAAAGGGAACGACTGTGGACGTAGAGGCAACCGAGGCCCGAATTAGCCAGCTTGAAGCGAACATGCGCTCAAGGAGGATCTTCACAATCGGGGGTATCGTCATTGCTGCTTCTCCGCTACTCCCCCTGGTTCAGGGCGCAGAAGACGCTGAGTTCGGCTGGGGAGCCATCTTCCTTGTCGGGGTCGGTATCTTCGTGTCGATCTACGGTTACATGACCAACAAGAAATTGGTGACGGAGCGCGACAAGCTGCAATCGGAGCTGAATGCTCACATGGAAGAGATCGCCCCGAAACCCAAGCCTGTCCGCCGCGTAGCCCCGCAGCCGGTTCTTGATGAGTCGCAGGAACAGGGCGAAAAAAGGTGCGTTTATCTCACGGTTAATGGGACCGTTACAGGAGTCGGGTATCGGTTCTGGTTTTCCCGCCTGGCAAAGAAGATGGGTTTGACCGGCTGGGTAGAAAACGTTGCTGACGACCAGGTGAAGGCAATGGTCTGCGGCCCAAGCGCCCGCGTAGACATGATTGTTGAAGAGGCCGCTGTCGGGCCGCGCCGGGCAGAGGTCACCTCGGTAGACGTGGAGGACGCAACGCCCTCTGAACTCACCGATTTCCAGATTCGTAACTAGCATTTTGGGATGACTGTGATGCGGACCAAGGCTGCCGCAGTAGTCTTATCCCCGGTTTAGCTATCTCCAAGGCTCCTCCAAGCCTGCCCCCGTTTCCTAGGGGAAGTGGACCCGCACGTGCGGGCCAGTCTGGAGGACGCAATGCCTAACGAACTAATGATTGCTATCGACCTGGTGGCGATAGCTATCCTGACGATTCCCTTTTACTACCGGCGCTACCGCCGCCGCGACCTGGTGACCGCGTTCGCCGTCCTGAACATCGGGGTCTTCGCTGTCGCTTCGATTCTAGGCAGCGTCGAAGTTGGCCTGGGCGTCGGCATGGGTCTGTTCGGGGTCCTGTCCATCATTCGACTGAGGTCTACCGAGATTTTGCAGGACGAGGTCGCCTACTACTTCTCCGCCCTGTCGATCGGACTGATAGCGGGCCTGGGTTCTAGTTCCCCGATAGGCTCATCAATTCTGATCGCACTCATTTTGGGTGTGGTAGCGCTAGTGGATGCACGCGGATTCCTGCCCGCTTCTGGACAGCAGCACATGCGACTTGAGAAAGCGTTCACCGACAATGATGAGTTGCGCGCTCACGTGGAGCAACTGCTTGGAACGCGCATCACGAACCTGCGGATCGTGAAGCTTGACCTGGTGAATGACACGACAACCGTGGACGTCCGTTGGCTGCAGAGGAAATCTCATGCCGCGGCGTCCGAAGCTGCGCAAAGGGCAGTAAAATGAGCGGCCTACTCACCCTAGCGCCGGTTGGTTTGGAAGAACTGAACCGTCAGGCAGCTTTCCAATCCCGAGTAGATGCGAAGTACTTGGTCCGTGCGGACTTTGCGGGGCAGCTCCCCGAACTCATGCCCGCCAGAACCAGCGTCTTGCAGATTGGCTCCCAGACCAGCTTCCCCTATCAGTCGGTCTACTTTGATACCCCCGACTTGCTCACGTACCGCATGTCAGCCCACAAGAGGCGGCGCAGGTTCAAAGTTCGCACCCGGGCATACGTATCTTCAGGCACGGCGTTCTTGGAAGTGAAAACACGCGGTCTTCGCGGAGTGACGGACAAGGTTCGGATCCCGCACGACCCACGAAAATTGGAAGAACTGGGCGCTGAGGATCTGGAGTTCATCCGACAGACGCTGTCGCAGGCGAGCATCGATACGGGGCCTGTCGGAGAACTCAGCCCCTACCTGGGAACCGGTTACCGGAGACTAACGTTCCTTACGCCAGCTTCCGGCAGCGCTGTTGCCGTGCGGACCACCGTGGACAGTGGCCTTTACTGGGAGCAGCTGAGAACAGCTGACCTGGATCCCGCGATGCTATTTCGTCCAGGGCTTGCAGTCATTGAAACGAAGAGCAGTACCCCCGCAAACAGGATCAACCACCTGCTGTGGCGTGAAGGCACTCGGCCGGGTTCCTTTTCCAAGTATTGCACCGGCGCTGCTGCCTTGGATCCAAGGCTTCCTGCCAATAAATGGCACCGACCCCTACAGGTACTTTTGGAGGATAGATCATGAGAAAAACACCGTTCCACAGCGGTAGGTCCGCGGCCATGCTTGCCGCAGCCACACTGGCAATCGCGCTTGCTGGGTGCAGCCCCGCCCAGTCAGAAGAAGCTGCATCCAACAAGACGGAGAAGACTTCCGCTGTTGAGACTCAAGAGCAGCAATCAGAGCAGCAATCAAAGGAGCGGCCGACCGAAGCTCAGCCCACAACCACGCCGGTAGTGTCCGGGCGCCCGATGACCGTCGAAGAGGCCATGGCCTCCAACCACAGCTACTGGACCGTCGACACCGAGGTTCAGGCACAGCAGACCGAGCTGGAATTGGACCTGGCTGATGCAGCCGAGAATGGAACAGTCACGATTGACGCGGCGGGGACTTACGTTCTTACCGGAAAACTGGACGGTCAACTTGTTGTAGCCGCGGCTGATGACGCTCAGGTGACTTTGGTTCTCGCGGGAGTGGAAATCTCGAATGGCGCGGGCCCCGCCGTTCTCCTCGACAGTGCGGATGGGGTTCGGATCGAACTGGCCGAAGGGACGGTCAACAAGCTTTCGGACGCGGACTCTTACACCGGGGACGCCGACGAGGATTCGGCCCTGTTCTCTCGCGTTGACCTCGAAATAGACGGCTCAGGTTCTCTGGAGGTGACGGGCAACGGATCGGACGCTATCGCCTCGAAAGATGACCTGGTCATTTCGGGGGGAAACATTCGGGTCATAGCAGCTGATGACGGAGTGCGCGGCAAGGACGCGCTTGTGATCACTGGCGGAACCTTGGACGTCGTTGCTGCCGGCGACGGCATGAAAACCACCAACGAAGAAGAAGCGGACCGGGGCTACTACTTGCAGAAGGGCGGCGATGTCACAATCTCCGCGGGTGACGATGGTTTGGATTCCGTCGCGGACGCACTGATCTCCGATGGGACGCTCACGATAACCGAGTCGGTAGAAGGGATTGAGGCGATCAACGTCATTGTCGAAGGCGGCCAGATTGACATTACGTCTTCTGACGATGGAATAAATGCAACGGCCGGGTCTTCTGATGCTACGGGTCGAGGAGGCTTCGGGGACGACGGATCGAACCTGGTTGTGGCTGTCGGAACGGTCACGATTAACGCTGAGGGCGACGGGGTTGACTCCAACGGGAACCTGACCATAAGCGGGGGAACAGTGAACGTATTTGGCACGACTAGGGGCGGGAATGGCGCCTTCGATGCGAACGGGACTTTTACCCTGAGTGGCGGAGAGATTCTTGCCCTGTCCGCGGGACAAATGGAGCAGGGTCCATCCTCTGTGGAACAGCCGTATGCGGAGGTGTCCTTGAGTGGACAAGCCGGGACAGAGGTACAAGTCAGCGCTGGTTCTACGAGTATTTCCGTGCAAGCACCCAAGCAGTTTGGTTACGTCTTCTATTCGAGCCCCGACTTGGCTGAAGGAGCCCAGGTGTCCTTCGAGGCGGCGGATGCCAGCGCTCAAGCGGCAGCCACAACCGAAGCAAGTGCTGAAGGTATAGGTGGCCCAGGGGGTATGGGTGGTCCCGGTGCCGGTGAAGGCCCCGGCGGCGGCCCAGGTAGGCCGGATTCTGAGGAACCGGGTGACTTCCCGGGCGAACCCCCGGTGGGGAACCGGGAGTCGAAGACTCAGGAGCGTTCTAGCGCAGATGTGCAGAACGTCTGATCCGTATGATTGCGCTATGACGACAAACGGAACGCAGCTTACTCGCCCGGATGGGTCTTCGATCCAGGTTCTAGTCGTAGAGGACGACCCACTACTTCAGGAGTTGCTACTGATGACCGGGCGCGCTGAGGGCTGGCAGGTCCGGGGGACGGGAAACGGCGCTGATGCACTGCGCCTGGCACGCGACGAATCTCCCGACGTGGTCATCATGGACATAATGATTCCCGGGATCCACGGGGTAGAGGTGGTGCGCCGACTGCGTGAGCACGGCAGTGACGTGCCGGTTCTCTTCCTGACTGCCAAGGACGAACTGGAAGACAAACTAACCGGGCTTTCCGCCGGTGGAGACGACTATGTGACGAAGCCGTTCAGCTTGGAAGAGGTCGTGCTGCGGGTCCGCGGACTTGCACGCCGCAGGGTTGGCACTCGCACGGAGGAAGGCGACAACGCTCTCGTTGTGGGGGATTTGCGCTTGGATCCCGACACCCATGACGTCAGCCGGGCTGGGGTGCCGATAGAGCTCACCGCCACGGAGTTCTCCCTTCTGGAATATCTGATGGAGAACCCAAGGCACGTTCTTTCCAAGGCGCAAATCCTGGACCGGGTGTGGGGGTACGACTTCGGCGGAAAAGCGAACGTAGTGGAGATCTACGTGTCCTACGTTCGTAAGAAGTTGGACGCGCTTGGCCCACCCATGATCCACACACTTCGGGGGGTTGGATACTCGATCCGCCCGACTGCGGAGTCGGAATGAGCCTGCGCCCCCGCACCCTGCAGGCGCGGATAATCCTTCTCTTGAGTGCCACGCTCCTAGTCGTTACCACGGTGATTGGGGCCCTCACTGTGACAACGCAAAACGGGCTCCTAATACGACGGCTCGACGAGCAGCTGGGAGCGTCTCTAACCAGGATGCTCGGACCGGGTGGGGGCGATCTGAACTCGCCGGGAATGCCCAAAGGAAAGGGACCCGGCCGACCCCGGTTCGGATCTCTGGACGTGCTGGTCCTGGAAGGGAATACGCTCCTAGCCCAGGTCGTGACCGAGTCCGGAGAAACCGAGGAACTGGACCAGGAAACCGTGTCCGACCTGCTGGATACCGTCGGCGGCCGGAACGAAATGGGGCCTCTAAACGTGAACCTGGGCGAGCTTGGAAGCTACCGGACCCTATCCGCGGAAGCCCTCACCGAGCAGGGCACCGCCCAGGTGGTTGTTGGCCAATCTTTGGCCGAGGTGCACTCGACAACCCGAGACTTGGTTCTGATCTTTGCGCTGGCGGCCCTACTGGGAGTTGGGTTTGGTTCCCTGGGGGTTGCCTACCTTGTTCGCCGGGCCCTGCAGCCTGTTGGGGAGCTGCAGAAGGTGGCGGCTCAGATCAGCGACCTGCCCCTTTCTAGCGGCGCGGTGACATTTCCTGAGCGTGCCAGTGCGGACGCTGGCAGGTCGGGCGCGGAAGTGCAGGCGCTTGCTGTTTCGTTTAACTCCATGTTGGACCACGTCGAGGGAGCTCTCACCGAAAGAGAACAAACAGAGGCAAAGCTGAAGCAGTTTGCTGCGGACGCCAGTCACGAGTTGCGCACACCACTGGCTTCCATCAGTGGTTACGCTCAGTTTGCATCCCGGGAAAAAGATCGCCTTCCGCGAGACGTTGCGCGTTCTCTGGAGAGGATCACTTCTGAGTCGGGGCGCATGGGCACCATCGTGGAAGATTTGCTGCTGCTTGCCCGGTTGGATTCTGGCGGAGACACCTCCCAGGAGGACACGTTGGTGGCCCCCGTGCTCCTGGAGGCCCTTTCGGATGCGAAGGTGGCCGGGCCGGATCACGTTTGGTCGGCGCAGATCCCCGAGGGCGGCGCAGAGCTGCGCGCCTACATAAGCGCGGCAGCGCTCCGTCAAGCGCTGGGTAACCTATTGACTAACGCGCGCGTGCATACTCCGGCGGGGACAGACATCTTGGTCAGTCTGGGTCAAGCGGATCCAGAAACCGTGGTTGTGAGGGTAGAGGACAATGGACCCGGCATTGACCCCCAGCTTGGGGACAGCGTTTTCGATAGGTTCGTGCGCGCCGACGCTGCCCGCACGGGGTCGGAACGGGGTGTAGAAGCAGCTAGAAGTACCGGGCTGGGCCTGGCCATCACAGACGAACTGGCACGGGCTAGCGGTGGTTCGGTGACTCTGGATAGTGTTCCGGGACGGACCGTGTTCTCCATTTGGCTTCCTAGAGGAGGAGATCGCTCATAGCCCTTCTTGCTCGCCTGACATATACTTCTTGAAGATTCAACAACTTGCGGGAGGGCGGCGAAAGTGTTGGCGGGAACTAAGGGTGAAGGCGTAGCATCCGGCGCGGACTCTGGGAGTCCTGAGCTCAGCGTGATCCAGCCGCGCATTGTCCCGCTGGGAGGTGTCCGGGCCATCCCGGTGCATCGGACTCTTCCTCACCGAGAGATTTCACTGATTGGCGCGTGGTGCTTTCTGGACCAGTTTGCCTCTGCGGGTGAAGCGATGGAAGTCCTGCCACACCCGCACACTGCACTGCAGACAGTGACGTGGCCCTTCGTGGGGACAATTCATCATAGAGATTCTCTGGGGAGCGACCGGGTGGTGCGACCGGGAGAGCTGAACCTGATGACCGCCGGCCGCGGCATCTCTCATTCGGAGTTTTCCAAACAGGGAGAGGTCCTAGAAGGGGTGCAGCTTTGGTTGGCTTTACCCACGGGTCCTGACTTGGGGGAACCGCAGTTCGAGAACGTCTCGGATTTGCCCGTGCTGTCTGGGCCCGGCTGGGAAGCAACAGTGTTTATCGGCGCGCTGGGAGGTGCGGAGTCACCCGCGCGAGTGTTCTCTCCCCTTGTCGGTGCAGAGATCCGACTGGAGCCTGGAGCGTCAGCTGAACTGCCACTTGAACCTGCTTGGGAGCACGGGCTCTTGGCAGCAGAGGGGGCGGTCAGCTTGGAGGAGCAAGTGCAAGACTACTTCAGCGATCCTGCCACGCCTGATTCTCCTGGTCTGAGCCAGAGGGAACAGTCGCGGGGCGCGCTGCACTCTGGACACCTCGCCTATCTGGGCCTGGAGAGGTCATCGCTTAGGGTTACGGCGGGAAGGGACGGCGCGCGCCTTGTGCTGATTGGCGGAGAGCCCTTCCGGGAGCCCGTAGTGATGTTCTGGAACTTCATTGGTCGGGACCATGACCAGGTCGCTGAAGCGGCCGCGGATTGGGAGCAGGACTGGAGCGGGGGGCCGCGCCGGTTCGGACACGTGGCCGGGCATGGGCAGGATCATTTTCCTGGACCCAGCATCCCTCCCATTCGGATGATGCCCCGCCGGAGCAAGCATGTCCGCAGCACCTCCCAACCCCGAACAAAAACAACCTAAACCCACATTTGTATCTGTGTAGTGCTGCTGCTTGCGCGCTTTTTGGTCAGAATGGCAATGTAAACCGACACGTTCGCTTCGATCGTGCAGCAAAACTCACATAAATACGCCCCCGACCTTGCATGATTATGTGAGTTTGTGTTAGTTTGTGTGTACGGAGGAGTTCTAGGAGGAACCGTGTCCATGTACGCACCAGAACGGCGGCAGGTAATTCGCCAGATGCTGGACCAGCAGGGGCGCGTCTCTGTGGCGGAACTGGCCGACAGATTCCAGGTAGCTGCGGAGACGGTGCGTCGTGACCTGGATCTGATGAGCGAAGCTGGGGACGTGCAACGCGTCCACGGCGGCGCAATTCTCACCCTGGGTTATTACGAGCCGGATGTCCTCACTCGCAGCGTTGCCAACATCGACGAAAAACGGCGTATCGGAGCGCGTGCGGCCCAGCTTCTCCCGAAAGACCGTCCCATTACGATCCTTCTGGATGGTGGGACTACTACAGCTGAGGTGATCCCTCACCTAGTTCCGGAGTTTTCTCACCTTCTCACAAACTCGCTTCCCAACGCGCTGTCCGCGCTGACCGCCGGACTCACGCAAGTGGACCAACTCCCCGGTCATGTCCGCGGACCAACGCAGGCGACGGTGGGTGTGGACACGGTATCCGCGCTCAGGGGAGTTAACCCCGAGTTCGTCTTCCTTGGCTGTAACGGGATGACCCCAAAAGGGTTTACGACCCCGGATACAGAAGAAGCAGCCGTGAAAGCGGCAATGGTTCGTGCGGGCGCCACGCGGATCCTGCTGGCGGACTCCTCGAAAGCCGGGCAAATCCAATACCGCACCTTTGCGATCCCGGCCGATATTGACATTCTCATCACAGACACAGGGCTGAGCCCGCAGCAGCGTGCTTGGTTTGACGACAAGGATATTGAGGTGATCCTAGCGTGATCATTACATTTACCCCGAACCCTTCGCTGGACCGGACTGTCACCATAGGCGGTGAGCTTCACCCAGGTGGAGTCCACCGAATCGAAACGGACATTGTTGACCCTGGCGGAAAAGGTATCAACGTTGGCCTTGGGTTGGCGCGGGCTGACGTGGACACCGTGGCAGTCTTTCCCGCACCGGCCGGAGACCCCCTCCTTCCTCTTCTAGAGGAGCAAGGCCTGCCCTACGCGGCGACCGAAACTCAGTCGCCTGTGCGAACAAACCTGGCGATTATCTCTGAGCCAGCTGTCACCACTAAGGTGAATGAGCCCGGCGGCGGGGTGACAGAGGCTGAGCTTGACCGCCTGGTAGAGGATCTGCTGGGCCGGGCCGGAAATACCGACCTCGTTATGATGTGCGGCTCCCTGGCCCCGGGAATGCCCGCGGACCTGTATGCCCGTTTGGTGCGCAGGTTGCGCGAAAACGGCGTGTGGGTTGGCGTGGATACGGCTGACGCAACCCTGGTCGCGCTGATCGAAGCCGGTCCCGACGTGGCCCCCGACTTCCTCAAACCGAATGCTCACGAACTGGGCCAGCTCACCGGCCTTGACGGGGATGAACTGGAACGGGCGGCACTAACTGGCGATCTGAGCGCGGTGGCCCAAGCAGCTGCGGCTTTGAGAGAAAGAGGAGTTGCTGAGGTACTAGTTTCCCTTGGGCCTGCCGGTGCCCTCCTGTCTCGGGAGGATGGAACGTGGTACTCGACTTCCCCGGACGTTCCGGTCATCTCTACCGTCGGTGCCGGCGATTCAGCTGTCGCTGGTTACTTGATTGCCAAACAAAAAGGCCTTACCCCGCCTGACTGCTTGGCCTACGCGGTTGCCTACGGCGCCGCAGCGGCCTCAATGCCCGGGACGGCAATACCCACGCCGGAACAATCCCCGGTATTTCCCGAACTGGTTGTGACCATCTAGACCAGGATGGCACTATCAAATTCTCCGGGTAAAAGCCCGAGTTACTAATCCCCTAAGTAAGCGCAGTGAGAATCATCCCGCATCGCTAAAGCGACCCTACCAACGCTTTTTCTACCCAAAATTCGAAAGGCACCTCCATGGCTGATCAACTGATCACCCCAGAAATGGTCGAACTAAATGTGACCATCGATGGGGATAAGCACGCCGTCATCAAAGACATGGCCAGGCTCATTGCCGCTACCGGCCGCGCTGACGAAGCCGGTCTTAATGCGGCGTTTGAAGCACGCGAAGCACAGTTTCCCACCGGTTTCCCGAACGGGATTGCAATCCCGCACTGCCGTTCTGCGGCCGTGAAAGACGCATCGTTAGGCGTCATCCGCTTGGACACGCCGGTTGACTTCGGCGCTGCCGACGGCCCCGCGGACCTTATCATCGGGATCGCAGCGGACGAAGAGTCCGGCAGCAGCCACATGAAACTGTTGGCGAAGCTTTCCCGCGCTCTTGTGAAGGCCGACTTCGTGGAGGCCCTCCGCTCCGCGCAGACCCCCAAAGAAGTTGCGGACCTAATCGGCGAGGTCGTCACCCCTGCTCCGACAGCTGAAGCGAAACCTCAAGCAGACGCAACACCCGCAGCAGGGGGAGCCCACGCAGCTCCGGCTCCTGAAGTTGCCGCCGAGGTTATCGAGGAACAGAAGGGCCCCGTCCTCCTAGCGATTACCTCCTGCCCCACCGGTATTGCGCACACCTACATGGCAGCGGAAAGCCTGGAGCAAGCGGCAGCGGAGCGGGGCATTGAGCTGTTTGTGGAACCGCAGGGCTCTGGTGGCATCACCCCGTTCCCTCCAGAGGCGGTGGAACGTGCGGATGCGCTCATCATCGCTGCAGACGTGAACATCACCGGTCGGGAGCGGTTTGCTGGGCTGCCCCTGGTTGAAACCGGCGTGAAGAAGGCGATTTCTGACGGCCCAGAACTAATCGACCAGGCGGTGGCGGCAATTGGTGACCCGTCTGCTCCACGTGTGGTCGTTGCCGAAACGGGTGCAGCAAGCGCGTCGGAGTCTGGGGGAGCCTCGGTCAGTTGGCCGCGGCGCATCCAACAGGCCGTGATGACGGGCGTTTCCTATATGATCCCGTTCGTTGCGGCCGGCGGCCTGCTCACCGCACTGGCATTCTTGATTGGCGGGTACGATGTTGCGTTCGTCGCTCAGGATGTTGCGACGAACTTCAGCCTTTGGAATCTTCCCGGAACGCAAACCTACCTGATGGACGGCGCGGAGATACTCACGACGCACTCAGGCTGGTCCCTCTACATTGGGGCGGTGCTGGCAACGCTTGGTTCACTGGGTATGAGCTTCCTCGTGGCAGCACTGTCCGGCTACATTTCGTTCGGTTTAGCCGGGCGTCCTGGAATTGCTCCTGGTTTCATTGGCGGTGCTCTTTCCGTTTTGGTCGGAGCGGGCTTCTTGGGTGGTCTGGTCACCGGTATCTTTGCCGGAATCGTCGCGTCCTGGCTGGCCAATATGCGGCCGCCGCGGTGGCTTGCGGGTCTGATGCCAGTGGTCATCATTCCTCTAGTTACCACGTTCATAGTTGGCGGATTGATGCTGCTCTTTGTGGGCAGGCCCCTCGCGTGGCTTATGGAAGCCCTGCAGAATGGCCTCAGCTCGATGACGGGTGCGTCTGCCATTGTCCTCGGGATCATCCTGGGTCTCATGATGTGCTTTGACTTGGGCGGCCCGGTGAATAAAGCCGCTTACCTGTTCGCAACTGCGGGTCTTGCTGCTGCTACGACCAGCTCTTGGGAGATCATGGCGGCAGTCATGGCCTCAGGCATGGTGCCCCCGCTTGCCATGGCTCTGTCAACTGCGGTCCGGCCGAAGCTGTACACGGAGGCGGAGCGCGAGAATGGGACGGCTGCCTGGCTTCTTGGGGCAGCGTTCATCTCTGAGGGTGCAATCCCATTCGCCGCGGCTGACCCGTTGCGCGTGATTCCCTCCATGATGGCTGGTGGCGCGGTCACCGGTGCCTTGTCCATGCTGTTCGGCGTGCAGTCCCGCGCACCCCACGGCGGAATCTTCGTCATGTTTGCCGTACACCCGATCTGGGGATACCTGATCTCCATCGTGGCTGGCATGCTGGTTGCCGCGGTCCTAGTCACCGCCCTGAAGATGGCTGCTGCGCGCAAACGTGTTGCGGAAGGTCTACCCGCCGCTGTCTAGCCGATAGCGGCGCAGGCCCCGCTCTCCGATTCATAATGGGGAGCGGGGTCATCCGCTGCCTGCGAAGCGGCATGAGAAAGCGGGCTCGAGGGACGGAGATCACGCTGAGACTCCTTGCTATACCATATGGGCCCGCATAATATTGAGAGCTGCGCCCAAGTGTCCGAGGTGACCTGTATCCACACGCCAGTAAAGCGCCATGACGTGCCGGATCGGTGTTCAGTTAGGGGCCTGGGAGCGAACGCGCGCACCGAAATTTTGCTGGGAAGGATCCCCTTTGGCTGCCAGTTCTACTGCCGCATTTGAGCCCAAGACCCGAATCTCCTTCGCTAAGCTCCATGAGCCGTTGCAACCTCCGAACCTGCTGTCACTGCAGATTCAGAGCTTCGACTGGCTTCTGGGCGCGGACGAATGGAAAGAACGCGTTGAATTCGCGAAGGAAAACGGTCAGTTCGACGTACCAGACGTTTCTGGTTTAGAGGAAGTCTTTGCTGAACTTTCTCCCATCCAGGACATGGGGCAAACCATGTCACTGTCGTTCCAAGCTCCGTCGCTGGAACGCCCCAAACACTCTATCGATGAGTGCAAGGAAAAGGACCTCACCTACTCTGCGCCCATGTACGTGCGGGCCGAGTTCTTCAACCACAAAACCGGTGAGATCAAGGGACAATACGTGTTCATGGGGGACTTCCCCCTGATGACGCCGCAGGGCACGTTCATCATTAACGGCACCGAGCGTGTGGTCGTCTCCCAGCTGGTCCGTTCACCCGGCGTGTACTTCGAACGCGGCCTGGATAAGACCTCCGACCGCGAGGTGTTCTCCGCCCGGTTCATCCCGGCCCGCGGCGCCTGGCTCGAGTTTGAAATCGACAAGCGCGACGCCGTATCCGTGCGCATCGATCGCCGCCGCAAACTGTCGGTCACCCACTTCCTGAAGGCCCTAGGCCTCACGGACAGTGAAATCCGCACCGAGTTTGCCGACTACCCGCTACTCCTGGAAACCCTGGAGAAGGACACTGCGAACACGCAGGATGAGGCGCTCACCGACATTTACCGGCGCGTGCGCCCCGGTGAACCGGCCAACCCGGAAGCCGGCGAGACGCTTCTGAACAACTTCTACTTTGAGAACAACCGGTATGACCTGGCAAAAGTTGGTCGCTACAAGATCAACAAGAAACTGGGACTCAATACCGGCCCGCAGGCCACCACGCTGGAGATCAACGACATTGTGGCCGCGATCAAATACATGCTGGCTCTGCAGCAGGGTGACAAGACCCTGCCGGGTATGCGCGGGGACGAACCCATCGAAATCCGCGTTGAAGCCGACGACATTGATCACTTCGGTAACCGCCGCATCCGCGCGGTAGGTGAGCTGATCCAGGGCCAGGTCCGCACGGGGCTTTCTCGCATGGAACGCACCGTACGTGAACGCATGTCCACGCAGGAACCCGAGTCGATCACTCCGAACTCGCTGATCAACAACCGCCCGGTTGTTGCTGCGATCAAGGAGTTCTTCGGAACCTCACAGCTGTCCCAGTTCATGGACCAGAACAACCCACTGGCCGGCCTCACCCACAAGCGCCGCCTAAGCGCGCTCGGACCGGGTGGTCTCTCCCGCGACCGCGCCTCCATGGATGTGCGCGACGTTCACCAGTCCCACTACGGACGCATGTGCCCCATCGAAACCCCTGAGGGTCCGAACATTGGCCTCATCGGTTCGCTGGCGACGTTCGCCCGCATTAACCCGTTTGGTTTCATCGAAACGCCGTACCGGGTTGTGGAAAACGGACACGTGACCAGCGAGGTCCGCTACCTAACCGCGGACGACGAGTTTGGGCAGAACATAGCCCAGGCGTCCTCGCCCACCGACGCGGACGGAAAGTTCACGGAAGAGTTCGTGCTCTGCCGTGTCTCCGGTGAAGACCCCATGCTCATCCCAGCTGACGAGGTCACGTTCATGGACGTGTCTTCCCGCCAGATGGTGTCCGTGGGTACCTCGCTCATCCCGTTCCTGGAGCACGACGACGCGAACCGCGCGCTCATGGGCGCGAACATGCAGCGTCAAGCTGTTCCGCTCCTCACCACGGAAGCTCCCCTGGTAGGTACCGGCATGGAGCGCCGCGCCGCCGTAGACGCGGGGGACATGGTCCTGGCACGCAGCGCCGGCGTCGTTACCGAAGCCTCTGCTGACAAGGTGGAAGTTGCTACGGACGCTGGCGGCCGTGAAGTGTACAAACTGGCCAAGTTTGAGCGTTCCAACCCGGGTAACTGCACCAACCAGCGCGTGCTGGTCAACGAAGGCGACGTGATCGTCCCCGGCGACATCATCGCTGACGGACCGGCTACCGACGAAGGTGAACTTGCCCTTGGCAAGAACCTTCTGGTTGCCTACATGTCCTGGGAAGGTCTGAACTACGAGGACGCGATCATCCTGTCGCGCCGCATCGTGGAGGACGACGTGCTCACCTCGATCCACATTGAGGAGTACGAGGTCGACGCGCGGGAAACCAAGCTCGGCGTCGAAGAGATCACCCGCGACATTCCGAATATTTCAGAAGAAGCGCTGGCTGAACTCGATGAGCGCGGGATCATCCGTATTGGTGCGGAAGTCCAGGCGGGCGATCTGCTGGTCGGGAAGGTGACGCCTAAGGGCGAAACCGAGTTGACCTCAGAAGAACGCCTGCTGCGCGCCATCTTCGGGGAGAAAGCGCGGGAAGTGCGCGACACGTCGCTACGCGTGCCTCACGGTGAAGAAGGAATCGTCATCGGTGTGCAGGAGTTCACCGAGGAAGAAGACGACCTGGGCCCAGGCGTGAAGCACTCCGTGCGTGTATACGTAGCTCAGCGCCGCAAGATCACCATTGGTGACAAGCTTGCTGGACGCCACGGTAACAAGGGTGTCGTCTCCAAGATCCTGCCCGTGGAGGACATGCCGTTCCTAGAGGACGGAACCCCCGTGGACATCATCTTGAACCCGATGGGTGTGCCCGGCCGTATGAACGTCGGCCAAGTCCTTGAGTTCCACCTGGGGTGGATCGCTCACCAGGGTTGGGATGCTACCAAGGCGAAGTTGGACGGCGCCGAATGGACGAAGAACCTGCACCCATCTGCGCTGTCGGCTGAGCCGAACTCGCTGGTGGCGACGCCGGTCTTCGACGGTCTGGAAGCGGACGAGCTACTGGGACTTCTTTCGGTGGCGCGCCCCAACCGTGACGGTGAGCGCCTCATCGACGAAATGGGTAAGGCACGCCTGTTCGACGGCCGCTCCGGTGAACCGTTCCCCTATCCGGTCGCGGTGGGATACAAGTACATGCTGAAGCTGCACCACCTTGTGGATGACAAGATCCACGCCCGGTCAACCGGTCCGTACTCCATGATTACGCAGCAGCCGCTGGGCGGTAAAGCCCAGTTCGGTGGGCAGCGTTTCGGGGAGATGGAAGTGTGGGCTCTGGAAGCGTACGGCGCCGCCTACGCGCTCCAAGAGCTCCTGACTATCAAGTCGGACGACACTCTTGGCCGCGTGAAGGTGTACGAGGCGATCGTGAAGGGCGAAGACATTCCCGAGCCGGGAATCCCCGAGTCCTTCCGCGTACTCATTCAGGAAATGCGCTCTCTGTGTCTGGCGGTTGACGCCTTGGATGCCGAGGGTAACGTGATTGACCTCCGAGAAACCGAAGAGGATATGCGCGCTGGTGAGGAACTGGGCATCGCCCTGGATTCACGCCCCCACGCGGCCTCTTCGATCGACGCAATCTAACTGCCGGGACCGGGGCTCAGCCCCGGCCGGCTCCCCTTTGGCAACTGTAAATAAGGAGCGAGAACTTGCTCGACGCAAAGAGCTTTAACGGGTTGAAGATTTCCCTAGCGACCTCGGACGACATTGCCGAGTGGTCTTTCGGTGAGGTCAAGAAACCGGAAACCATTAACTACCGCACGCTCAAACCGGAGAAGGAAGGCCTTTTCTGTGAGCGCATTTTCGGGCCCACGCGGGACTGGGAGTGTGCGTGCGGGAAGTACAAACGGGTCCGTTACAAGGGCATCATCTGCGAACGCTGCGGCGTTGAGGTCACCCGGTCCAAGGTGCGCCGCGAGCGCATGGGCCACATTGACCTGGCCGCACCGGTCACCCACATCTGGTACTTCAAGGGTGTGCCCTCCCGCCTGGGCTACCTGCTGAACTTGGCGCCGAAAGACCTGGAGAAGGTCATTTACTTCGCCGCCTACATGATCACGTCTGTCGACGAAGACGGCCGCCGTGAAGACGAAGCGATGCTTCGTGACGAGTTGGACGTCGAAAAGGGACGCCTGGAAAACGGCCGCGACACCGTCATCAACCGGCGGTACGAGGCCCTGGAGACTCGCATTGCGGAAATGGAAGCCGAAGGCGCAAAGCCCGCTGCCATTGAAACTGAGCGCAGGACTGCCGAACGCGAAGTGAAGCAGCTGCGCCGCAAGTGGGACCAGGAAATCGACCAGTTGGAAGAAGTCTGGGACCGTTTCCGTAACCTGCAGGTCGGTGACCTGGAGGGTGATGAGAACATCTACCGCGCCATGAAGACCCGTTACGGGACCTACTTTGAGGGTTCCATGGGGGCTCAGGCAATCCAGAAGCGCCTGCAAGATTTTGACTTGGTCGCTGAAGTGGAGTCGCTGCGCGACACCATCGACAACGGAACCGGCCAGCGTCGTACGCGTGCTTTGAAGCGTCTGAAAGTGGTGAACGCGTTCCTGCAGACGGGCAACAGCCCCGAGTCCATGGTTCTGACGAAGATTCCGGTCATCCCACCGGATATTCGCCCCATGGTGCAGCTGGACGGGGGTCGCTTTGCGACGTCCGACCTGAACGACCTGTACCGCCGGGTCATCAACCGCAACAACCGCCTCAAGCGGCTGATCGAGCTGCGCGCGCC
>CAYFRG010000031.1:0-9162 GCA_964345535.1 uncultured Actinomyces sp.
TTTTGCTGCACCCCGCGGTGGCGGACCTGCGGGCAGCTTTGGAAGTCGCCCACGACATCGGAAGATCAACGCAGCTGCTCCGCCTCTTAGGAAATCTGGACCTGGGAGCCTCCGACCTTTATGCACTTGGCCGACTGGCTGACAAGATCGCGCGGGCTGCAGCCGAAAGGTCCGGGAAGCAACGCGGGGAGCCCCTTCTACTAGAGGCTGTTGAACAGCTGCTTCATGGTGTTCCCGATACGGAAGGCCCCGGACTGAGCGACCAGGCCTTGGCCCGAGTTCAAACGCTGGGTCGGCAACTCGAGAGAATTCGGTTAGCTAACGACTGGACGATTGTTGAGCAAGCCGAATATGCACGCAGGATCCTTGGTTTGGAAGAGCAAGCACTGGTCATGGAAGACGCTGACGCCGTGACAGAGGTGTTGGACACTTTCATTCGAGCAGCATCCGACTATCAGGATTCGGCGGTGGAGCCCACGATGACCGGGTTCCTGGCGTGGCTGAGCATCGCTGAGAAGAAAGAACGGGGACTACCGCTGCCCAGGGTGAGCAGCACTCCCGGAGCAGTTCAAATCCTGACAATCCACGCGGCTAAGGGGCTGGAATGGGACTTGGTCTCCGTTGTTGGCCTGGGCTGCGCAAAGTTCCCATCGGGCGGTGCAGCGTCGAGCGCTGTGGAGGAGCTCCCAACCGGTGTGGTCGTGGCTGCCCCGAACCTTCCCCCACCGGACTGGGGGTGGTGGCAAGCAGAGTCACAGTTGCCATACCCGGTGCGGGGGGATCGTGCACACCTACCCGACCCGCACGTCTGGGACCCGCAGATGCCCCTGGGCGAAGTAGCAAGCGAACTCCGGGAATCCTTTGGAGAGTACAGGTTCGCGGAGGAGAGGCGACTTGCCTACGTGGCTTTCACCCGGCCGAAGAAGAAACTACTGCTGACGGGCGCGTGGGTGGACAGCTCGGTGAAACCTCGCTATCCCTCGCCCTTTTACACTGAGGCAACGGACGCTTTGGGTCTGTCAGATACGTGGGATCCGTGCCCTGATGCGGAAGGACGTGACCGTATCCGGGGTGGACAAAAACGGGCGGTTTTCCCGGTCCAGCCAGGGAGCACCCGAAAACAGATCGCACTTTCTGCGGCCCGCGTGCAGGGAGAGCTGGCTCTCCTGGACGATTCGAACGCTGGTGGGGAACCTGGTCTGGAGCAGGTACTTGCCTCACTTCCTGATCAGGACCTGGCACGATCCGTCCGGGTTCTGCTTGAAAGGCGTAAGCAGGAACAACGCGAAATGGAACTGTCGGCTGAAGAACGATCCCGCATTCTGGTTCAGGATAGTCCGAATGCACTGTCGTTTTTTACAGCCACTCAGCTGGCTGGGATGCGCGCCGATGCGGATGTTTTCACCGCGCTACGCAGGCCTCTTCCAACGAAGCCTTCCCGTGCAGCAGCCATCGGAACTGCCTTTCACGCTTGGGTGGAAGAGTACTTGCGTCGCGCCTCTGCGACGACCAGCGAGGCCGAACCGTCACAGGCGGAGGTACATGGCCGCGCCGCCTCTCTCCCTCTGAACTCTGCGGAGATGGAACGACTAGAGCGGATGCAGTCCCAGTTCGTGTCGCTCGATTGGGTTCGCGAACTGGACGTTGAAGGCCTGGAGGTGCCGTTCGACGTGGACCTTGAGGGCTTGCTGGTGAGGGGCAGGGTCGACGCTGTTTTCTCTGACCCCAAGTCGGGGCGGATGATGCTGGTTGACTGGAAGACGGGTACGCCCCCCAGAGGTACGGGCGACCCCGACGAACTGGAGGCACTGCGCCGCCTGCTGGTGCAGCTGGAGCTATATGTTCACGCCTGGCAGGGGCGGGCGTCAGAGGAGCCCAAGGCCGCGCTCGTGTTCGTGGGTGCGGAATCCACCAGGGTTCTCGATTTGGAGGACCTGCGGGGGATGTATGAGGAGCTGGCTGGTGCGCCGCTTTCTGTGGCCGAACTGGCCTCGGCGTGGCGGCGTCTTCGTGACGGCTAGTGACACGGCACCACTGCGAGGCCGCTGAGAGCTCTTTTACCTGCGGGGAACCTCAAAGGAGTGGGTTTCTCCGTCGGTTTCGTCTTCTTCCCACACCTGCGAATGGATGCTGGTGTCTGCAGCGTTGAACGCTTCGGTTAGGGCTTCCTTGGGGTCTTGGGTGGGCTCCGCCGGTGAGGCAGTGTCTTCGACCTGCTGAACAGGATCGGGGTGTTCCGAGTCCCCAAAGTCGGGGACGTAAGCAACCGTCCCCTCCGAGTCCAAGTTTGCTTTGCGACCAATTCGGTTTAGAGGTTCATCTGCAGCTTCGAAATGCACTTGGACGACCGGTCGGGTCGGCTCGACCAGCATGGCTCCCGCCAGGTCGGCGTTTAGGTCGGAAAGCATTTGTGCGGCCTCGGATACCACGGTTTCGTTCCCCTGGGAGAGACCAAATCGGAGCCAGTCGAGCAGAGCCAGCTCAGAGTAGAACTGGGCGCGGGTGAACAGGTGCAGGTCGGCCTGGGTTCTGGCCGCGGAGTAGGCCTCCACTAGGGGGCTGAGGAAGTCGTCAGACACGAGAGGTAGTAGCCAGGCCAGGTCAACGGCAGGGTCTGCGACCTCCAATAGCTCACAGTCGGTTATGGAGCGTACAGCGCCGTGACTTATGAGAATGCTGTCCAAGGACAGGTGGGCGTGGGTGGGTGCAGGATCGAACCCCCACACCACGTCCTCATCTATGACGCACAGCCACCGTTTCCGCAGTGGACCGGGCAGGTCTCTGCCAATTGAGCGGATTTCAGCCCGTAGGCCCCGGCGCATCTCATGGATGGAATGCGTTCTGGTTCCCAGCGTTTCTAGGGCACGTGGCTCCAGATTGTGCAGAGCCGCCAAGGATCTGGCTAGAGAACCAGAAAGAAGCCCCTCGTTAGTGAGGCCGTCCCTGCTAATGGGCTCGCCTGCTGTGACCGAGTACAAAACCGTGTACGTGTTGTCCTTGTTTTTGAGCCAAGCAGCGATCTGGGGCACCGAAAAGGGGATTACGTCAGAGGAAGTGCAGCTCCCAAGGAAGCGGAGAAGGTCTCTGCGCATTTCCAGGGTGTCGGTGTCAAGCTCCTCATCGGTGACGGTAACTGTCCAAGCATCGCCGCGCGCATCGCGAATCCGGGTGCTGGCCCGACCCGGTTCCTGGACTTGGTGTTCATAAACTTCCGTCACTTGGAGCCCGGGTATCGCTGCAGTCGCCAGCGCGGCCAACTCTAGGGGAGTTCTTGATGCTTTCACGCCTCAAACCTAGCGGTAAACAAGCTGGGGGTGGGCGATCCGCGCCGAGTCCCACCCAGGAGCGTTCTGCGCGCATTTTCGGATCGGTTAGGCTGGGAACGTGAATATAGAGTTCAGTGAACAGCTCCGCCACCTCAAAACGGTCATGGATAATATTTGGGCGGTGAGCCGCCCAGACAGTATGAAATCAGAAATCAACAGGCTTTCTGAGGCTGCTGCGGCCCCCGACCTGTGGGATGATCCCGCGTCCGCGCAGAAGGTGACGTCGGAGCTCAGCCACCTGCAAAGTGAGCTGGAACGGCTAGAACGGATGCAGGAACGCATCGATGACGTCGAGGTCATGCTTGAGATGGCCCACGAGGCCCAGGATCAGGAAGAAGCAGCAGAACTCGAAGCGGAGTGTGCGGAGGACTTGGAGCGTCTGAACCAGGACATAGCCGCGCTAGAGATTCGCACCCTTTTGGATGGGGAGTATGACGAACGTGGCGCTGTCCTCACCATCCGCTCCGGTGCGGGCGGAGTCGACGCGGCGGATTTCGCGGAGATGCTTCTACGCATGTACTTGCGTTGGGCGGAACGTAACGGATACCCGGTGAAAGTCCTGAACACCTCGCACGCAGAAGAAGCTGGGCTGAAGTCGGCGACTATTGAGATAAACGCGCCCTACGCGTACGGAACGCTGTCGGTGGAGGCGGGCACACATCGCCTGGTCCGGATCAGCCCGTTCGATAACCAGGGGCGCCGCCAAACCGGTTTTGCTGCGGTGGAAGTAATCCCGCTCATCGAAACTACTGACCACATAGAGATTGCGGAAAACGAACTCAAAGTGGACGTGTTCCGCTCCTCGGGTCCGGGCGGCCAATCGGTGAACACGACGGACTCAGCCGTGCGGATGACGCATATTCCGACAGGAATTGTGGTTTCGATGCAGGATGAGAAGTCCCAGATCCAGAACCGGGCAGCCGCCCTCCGGGTGCTCCAATCGCGTTTGCTGGTGCTCCGCCATGAGGAAGAAAAGGCGAAGACGGATGAACTCAAGGGGGACGTGAAGGCTTCCTGGGGTGACCAGATGCGCTCTTACGTCCTGCACCCGTACCAGATGGTCAAAGACTTGCGGACAGAGCACGAGTCTGGAAATACGAGCGCCATATTCGACGGCGACATTGACGACTTCATCAATGCGGGGATTCGCTGGCGCAAGAGTCCGGAAGCGCAGGCGTAACCCTTTTTGACTTTCGGGGGCTCACAGGGGGCGTGTCGCTGACCGCGCCCGGCAGCGACCGAGCATACGCTGAGTAAGAATATGGGCGGACTGTCACGGGACGTTCGCTTGCGTCGGCCGATTTAGAGTGAAGATGATTCGATTCGAAAACGTCACCAAGGTGTACGCGAAAGGGGCCCGTCCGGCCCTGGACCACGTCTCTTTGGAAATCCTCCGTGAGGAGTTCGTGTTCCTCGTAGGCAAGTCAGGTTCCGGGAAGTCTACCTTCCTGCAGCTTGTATTGCGTGAGCAGCGACCGACATCCGGGAGAGTCTGGGTTCTTGGCCAAGAGGTGAACCGCCTGCCGAACTGGCGCGTTCCCAAGTTGCGCCGACAGATAGGAACCGTGTTCCAAGACTTCCGCCTGCTCCCCTCGAAGACCGTGTATGAGAACGTGGCCTTGACGATGCAGGTTATCGGAAAACCGAAGCACGCAATTAAGGCGGCAGTTCCCGACGTGCTTGACCTTGTGGGCCTACAGGGCAAAGAGAAACGTCTTCCCTCAGAGCTTTCCGGGGGTGAGGAGCAACGGGTGGCGATAGCCCGTGCAATGGTGAACCGGCCGAAGCTTCTTCTAGCTGACGAACCCACTGGAAACTTGGACCCGGAGACCAGCCTGGGAATTATGCGTTTGCTTGATCGGATCAACCGGTCCGGCACAACCGTCGTTATGGCGACGCACGATGCGAAGGTCGTGGATCAGCTCCGCAAGCGCGTCATCGAATTGGAAGACGGGCAGGTCATCCGCGACCAGAGCCGCGGCGTTTACGGGGGAGCGAGGTAGCACATGCGTCTACGTTTTATTCTCTCGGAGACAGGCAAGGGTTTAGCCCGGAACAAGGCGATGGCTGTTGCCGTCGTCATCGTCACGTATGTCTCCCTGCTGTTCGTCGGGACTGCTGCACTAGCCCAGCTTCAGGTGGGTAAGATGCGCAGCCAGTGGTACGACAAAATCGAAGTGTCGGTCTACATGTGTGCGGAGAAAGACCAGGTGGCCACGTGCGACCTGAAAGCCGCCTCCGAGGAGGAGATTGAGGCCGTCAGGGAGAAACTGGAGTCACCTGAGTTGGCTCCGTATGTTGCCGAGGTTTACGAGGAGACCCCGGAGGAAGCGTACGAGGCGTTCGTGGAGCAGTACGCGGACAATCCCATGGCCGAGTGGACTACCCCTGAGATGCTGGGCTTCTCTTTCCGAGTGAAGCTGGTGAACCCGGAGGAATACCGGATCATCCAAGAGGAGCTTTCGGGAACCCCGGGGGTGGCGGAGGTCAAGGACCAGCGAGAGCTGATCGAACCACTATTCAAGTTGGTAGAGAACGCCAAACTGATCGCACTGGGTCTGGCGGGGGTGATGATCGTAGCGGCCGTCCTGCTTATAACCACAACAATCCAGCTTTCTGCAATGAGCCGGGAGGAAGAAACCCAAATCATGAGATTGGTGGGTGCCTCGAACCTGTTCATCCAGGCCCCGTTCATGATCGAGGGTGCCATAGCCGCCCTGCTTGGGGCGGGACTGGCAGTGGGATCGCTGTTCGCCGCGGTCAGGCTGTTTGTGGATAACTGGCTGGTTGCCTCGTTCCCCTGGTCAAACTTCATCTCCACATCGGACGTACTGCTGATTACCCCGGTTTTGGTGGGAGCAGCGCTCCTCCTAGCGCTGGTGGCTTCTGCTTTCTCTCTGGGCAGGTACACGAAGGTATAGGTAGGTAAATGAAACTGCGTGGACGACTATTCGGAGTTGCAGCGGCGGCACTATCCGCCGGACTCGCGCTGACTGGAATAGCTGCTAGCGCTGCCGAAAGAGATGACTACGTCAAGCAGCAGGAGAAAGCAGAGACCCAAATCGAGGATCTGCGCAGCGAACTGGTCGGCATAGAATCCGATTTGGCCGAGCTGTACGTGGAGTTGGAGCAGGTGAACTTGGACCTGCCCGTTGCTGAGGTCGAGTTGGAACAGGCCCAGGCCGAACTGGAAGAAGCCCAAGCTGAGCTGGAGGCCGCCAGGGAACAGTTGGAATCCGCGCGCGCGACGCAGGAGCGGCTGGACGAGGAAATCGAGCTTTCCCAAAGTGAGGAAGATGCGCTGGCGGACGCTGTAGGAGAGATGGCCAGGGAGCTTCACCGCGGACACACGGCCAGTCCACTGCAGTTGGTTTTGACCGCGGATGGCACGGGCGACATTTCGGAGCGGGCGGCCTCTGCCACGACGATGTCTCGGGCTCAGACCCGCGCTCTTGACGATGTCCGTGAATCTTTGGCTGTTGCCAGAAATCAGGCCGACCGCCAAGAGGCAACCACTGAGCGGGTTGCCGATCTGGAAGCCGAGGCGGCCGAAAAAGAGGAAGTCGCTCAAGCTCTTGAGGATGAGGTGAGTGAGCAGGTCGATGAGTTGCAAGACCTGCAGGATACTCTGGTTGAACGGCAGGCGGCGTGGGATGAGCGTAAGGACGAGGCCGAAGACCAGCTGGCCAAGTGGGAACGTTCTCGCGAGAAGGCAGCGACACGAATAGAAGAGATCGACGAGGAAAACCGTCGGGCGCAGATCAAGTTTGAAGAGGAACAGGCAGCTGCTGAAGCGGCTGCTGAGGCGGCTGCGGAGGAGGCCGCGAGGAACAAGGCCAGCCGCAGTAGCTCATCGGGCAGTAGTTCTTCTAGTAGCAGCTCATCCAGTAGTAGTAGTTCGTCAAGTAGTAGTTCTCAGGACACGGGGTCGGGCATGTTCGGCTACCCGCTGCCCATTGGGAGCGCCTACGTGACCTCGAACTACGGCTGGCGGATCCACCCGATTTTTGGAACGTCTAAACTGCACGACGGCGTCGACTTTGGGGCCGCGTGCGGCTCACCTCAGTACGCGATTCGCGCGGGTACTGTCGCATCCGCCTACTTCGACTCCGGCGGCGGAAACATGGTTACCATCAACCACGGGATGATCAACGGCTCATCGTGGGTATCTGAGCACCTCCACCTCCAGTCTATGAACGTAGGTGTGGGCCAAAGTGTCAGCAGGGGAGACCTGATCGGCTGGACGGGCACGACGGGGAACTCCACCGGATGCCACCTGCACCTGAGCTTGTACCGCGACGGATCCACCGTGGACCCGCTGGACTATCTCTAGGCCCAACCAGGCTCTGAGTCCTGCCGAGTCTTCAGCTGGGGTAGAGTTGGTCACTGTCCTTTTCGATTTCGCTGACCGGGAGTAACCGTGGCTAAAGAGTGGAAGAAGCCGAAGCTGAGTGATGCCCAGAAGCGGAAAGAAGCTTCGGACCAGTACAAGACGATCGCTAGGAACCGGCGCGCGCGCCACGACTATGAGATCGAACAGAAGTGGGAAGCTGGCCTGTCACTGATGGGCACAGAGGTGAAGGCACTGCGCATGGGGAGGGCCTCCATCGTTGACGGCTGGGTTGAAGTCAAAGATGGTGAAGCGTGGCTCTATGGCGTGAATATCCCCATGTATTCGCAGGGGTCTTGGACGAACCACACTCCCACCCGGAAACGGAAGCTTTTGCTGCACAAGCAGGAGATTCGCCGAATGGAGCAGAAAGTGGCAGCCAAGGGGTACACCCTGGTGCCTTTGGAGCTTTATTTCGTTGAGGGGCGTGCGAAGGTAGAGGTCGGTCTGGGCCGCGGGAAGAAGGAGTGGGACAAGAGGCAGGCACTGCGTGAAGCGCAGGATAACCGTGAGGCTCAGAGGGCGATGGGGCGGTTCTTGAAGCAGGGCGCCAGGTGACAGTTGCTCTTGACTGTGTGCTGCAACGGGCAGTAAGATTGAATACTGGTCTTCGGACCGGAGCAATAAATTCATAGGGGATGATCGGTTTCGACGGCGGTTGCTGTTCGAGGCGAAGCGGGTCGAGAATGCGTGCTCATCTCGTTAACGATGCGCGCAAAAAAATAAGTGCTGAATCTGATCGCACTGACTTCGTCCTTGCTGCCTAGTCGCAGCTTGGACCTTTAGAAGTCCGTCAGCCTGGGTGTTTGCTCTAGCCCCAGCCACTGGCGTCGTGAATAGGGCCACTGGAAAAGTTGTTCGTCAACGACTGCTTTTCGACGCTTAGTTGACTGAGCCCATTCGGTAGCAGGTCTGCATGTAGCCGAGGGCCAAGAAATAGTTGGCAGAATGCGCCCGGAGAATTCCTTGTCTTCGATCGTCGGACGCGGGTTCGATTCCCGCCATCTCCACAAATGTTAAGTTCAGAGCCTTCTGGTTCTGAACTTTTCTTTGCCTTAACGTGGAAATTTTGGGGTAACGACTATTCGGTCTGCCCTCTGGGGTAGGCACGGTCATCGATGCAGGAAACGTCGAGCATGAGAGGCGTGGCTGCGTTCGCCAGATTATTCCTGGTCTTGCCCCGCATTTTCGTTGAAAGTACCCTAAGGATCTTGTTTCTCGCAGGGCAAGGGAGCTTTCTTACCTGGCGCGCCGTTGCCCTCGTGAACTCAATTCAGTAGGGCACCGCAACATATCATTAGTCGAGCTGACTGCGGAGGTCTTCCAGAGATTTGCGCTCTCCTTCGTCGGTGGCTTTTGCCTCTCTAAAGGCCTGAGCGTCTTGCTGCATTTCGAAGTTTTCAAGGGCTTCAAGGTCAGACACGCTGACAATCACTGCAGTTAGGC
>CAYFRG010000031.1:9262-16927 GCA_964345535.1 uncultured Actinomyces sp.
GCTGGAGATGGCCGAAGCGTTGGGCGCTGAGGGTGATTGGTATCGAAAGACTACTGAGTCGGCGACGCGCTGCTGCAGTGCAGATTTGCCAAGTGGACCCGCACGAATCGCATTGGCGGAAAATGTGAACTCCGGGCCATATGCAGGTCATATCCAGAGCTGAAACTAGACAATCCGCAGTCAACGGAAAACACCTTCAAAAGAGCTGGCCTCTTTACCTCGTTACGATCAACCTGAGGATCCGGCGCAGAGCAAAGGTCCCTCCCCGTAGTGGGAAGGGACCTGATTGCGTGGCCGATAGACGTTGGCCGACCGAACTACGCGGTTGGCTTTGGCCTATTCGTCGCCGACTTTCTTGTCGATGATGTCGCGAACCTTTTCTATCTTGTCGTCCGCTTTGCCGCCGGTAGCCTTCTTCGCGGCTGCAGCTGCCTTGTCAAGGAGATCATCGGAGGCCTTTTCGTCCTTGAGAACCTTTGTGACCTTGTCCTTCATTTCGCCGAATCCCATGTCGTCCTCTTCCTTTTCGTGTAGTTCTTAGCCAGTGATTCTTGATCTCGGACTGATGCTCGATTGTGTGAGCCTAGTTCTTCTCGGCTTCCAAACCATCCGGCTCCACCCCGGTGATCAGGGACATGGCCGCATGAACGGCTTCGAATTCGCCGTGGATCTCATCGTTGTGGCGGTACGTGGCCAAGGAGACAACGACCCCCGCGATCAGTGCGAAGAGGAAGCCTGGGACAATCTCGTAAAGGTCAAAGACTCCGCCTGACAGGTTCCCCCATATGGCGACCGTTACCGCTCCTACGACCATGGCTGCCAGCGTGCCGGCGCTGGTCAGCTTCCGCCAGTAAAGGGACAGGATGACCACCGGTCCGAATGAGGCTCCGAAGCCTGCCCAAGCAAACGCCACCAACGCCAGGATCGTGTCATTCTGCTCCCAGGCGAGAGCTCCGGCTACGACGGCGACCAGCAGGACGGCGCCCCGGCCAAGCCACATTCCCAGGGTTGAGCGAATGTTCCGCTTGGAGAAGATGTGGTAGATGTCCTCGACCAAAGCTGAGGACGTGACCAGCAGCTGAGAGGAGATCGTAGACATGATTGCGGCGAGGATCGCGGCCAACCAGAACCCGGCAATGAGCGGGTGGAACAGCAGCTGGCTCAGCGAGATAAACACAGATTCAGGGTCCGGAAGTCGGGCCGAATCATGCTGGTAAACGGCTACACCCACAAGGGCCGTCATGCCCGCGCCGATGACCGAAAGAATCATCCAGCTGATCCCGTAGCGCCTGCCTGCCTTGGCTTCCTTGGCAGTGCGGATAGCCATGAAACGTACCAGGATGTGAGGTTGCCCGAAGTAGCCCAGGCCCCAGGCAAGGGCCGAAATGATGGTCATCACCGACACCCAGCCGAACGTGGCCGAATCCCCAATCGGACTAAGGATCGCGGGGTCCACTTCCCGGATGGCACTAACCATGTTGCCGGGACCGCCCAGGTGGATGATTCCAACGATGGGTATCAAAACCAGTGCGGTCACCATCATCATGCCCTGAACGACGTCCGTCCAAGACACGGCCAGGAAACCTCCGAGAAGCGTGTAAAGGACGACGACGCCGCCCACGAAGAGCAGTCCCCACTCGTACTTCATGCCGAAGGAGGACTCAAAGAAGACGCCACCCGCCACAAGACCGGAGGAAACGTAGAAAGTGAAGAACGCCAGAATGATGATTCCCGCGACAATGCGGATTGTCCTGGTTCGGTCCTTCGTGCGTGACTCCAAGTAAGAAGGGATCGTAATCGAGTCCGCTGAAACCTCTGTGTAAGCGCGCAGCCTCGGTGCGGTTACCTTCCAGTTCACCCACGCCCCGATTGTCAGGCCGACAGCAATCCACCCTTCGATCAGCCCGCTGGCGTAGATGGCCCCGGGAAGGCCCATGAGCAGCCAACCGGACATGTCGGACGCGCCGACAGATAGTGCTGCTACGAACGGGCCAAGGCCCCGGCCCCCCAGCACGTAGTCGTCAAGGTTCCGTGTGCGCCTGTAAGCGAGAAACCCAAGAAGGATCATTATTAGGGTGTAGATCCCCATTGCGATCAGTTGGTACAGTTTTGCGGAATCCATGCGGCCTCCCATGTCGTAGAGAACGTCGCCGAAGTCCCGGTGGGACAACCTCAGCGTCGAGTCTGGCTGCGGAGCGCAGTGAGTGGTCGCACTGCGCCAGCCTCGCCAACAATACCTGTCAACGGGACTTTTGTCTCAGGGTTTGGGAGGGCAATTTTGGTGCCAGCATCCGGCAGCGTTCGGAAGCTGTTCAATTGGGGGCTTGCTGACACTTTTGGCTCCGTTTATCCCGTCATTCTGGCTCCTTGGTCTCCGCCTCCGCACCGAAGGTGGTCAGCTACGGGGGCAGATGAAACAATGGGCCAATGACTAGATTAACCGTTGGGGAGATGGCCCCAGAGTTCAAGATCCCGACGCTCCAAGGCGAAGTCTCCCTAAGCGAGCTTCGCGCCGACGCGAAGAAAGGGGTGATCGTCTACTTCTACCCGAAGGCGGGTACCCCCGGTTGTACAAAAGAAGCCTGCGATTTCCGCGACAATCTCAACTCGCTGAAAGGCGCCGGCTACACGGTCATAGGCATCAGCCCGGACTCTATTGCGAGCTTGGAGAGGTTCACCACCAAGCAAGACCTCAACTTCCTGCTGGGATCCGACCCGGACCACCAGGTGATGACCCAGTGGGGTGTATGGGGAGAAAAGAAGAACTACGGACGCACCTTCCTTGGGGTCATTCGCTCTACTTTCGTCGTAGACCCGGACGGGAAAATCGCTTTAGCCCAGTACAACGTCCGCGCTACAGGGCACGTTGCTCGCCTGCGGCGCGACCTGGGATTGGACACCTAACCCGCAGGGAGCAGTTGCAAGGCCTGGTCGCTGTAGGCCTCTCCGATCTCTGAGGCAAGAGTGTCGGCCCGGTCCCCAAATCCAGCGGTGAGAATGCCGCCAGCGCCGCGGCGGGAACCCGCGACCAGGGTCATCCACGCGCGCGCGGCCCGCTCCCCAATCCCAAGTCCCTGGAGCTTAGCGTCCCTGCCGGCCAACCAGTGCCTGCGGGATGGGCCTGCTTCCACTAGCTCTAAGATGCGTGCCGTACCCGCCCATGCCACGGCTTCTGGAACGCCCGTCCGCACCAGCAGGAGCACCAGGTCCCGCAGCGCATCATCAAAGTCGTCGACGCCAAAGACGGGGCTGTCCTCCCGCACCGGCGCTGGTGAGCGAAACTCGATCGACTCCAAAACATTTTCAGCGCTGACCAGGACCGTGTGTGCTGACTCCCGGTCTTCTTTCAGGCAGGCCCGGTCGGTGAGGTATATCCACATGGCCCAGGGGTCGCGGGACTCCAGGATTGTTGGAGCCTCCGATTGCGCGGTCTCCCAAGCTAATGTGAGAGTGTCCCACGGGTCTTGCGCGGTGCCGTGGCGCTGGCGGCGCCGCACGACAGCTGCGAAGCGATCCTCTCCTTGTTCCTCGATGAGTGTGGCAAGTCGCCAGGTCGCAGGCGCCGACCAGTCAGACGCAGCGCAATCTTCCAAGAGAGCCCTAAGTGAAGCTCCCTGCACCGAAACGGGCGGCTGCGGTTCTGGGTCGGCTAGGACCCTCGTAGGTTCACTGCTGGTAGGCCTTTTCGGATGTGCGATGAGCTGGACCCTGATCCCGCGGAATGGGCGCCGGGGATTCAGCTCGGCGGGCCTTCGGATCAAACCGCGACCTTCCACCGAAGCCAGGGCCTCCCTGATGGCTTTGGCCGTGCGACCGGTTGTTTCCATCAGGTGACTGACGGGGGCTATCGCTACGCCGCGGGCATCAGCCAAGAGAGCCAACTCAGCGGTAACCAGCTTTGCGGTCGGAGTCAGGTCGCCAAGCGACCGAGCCCACGCTGTCCAAAATCCACTCATCGGGATCGCCTTCCCTTTCGTGCAGGAGCATTGATCCCATGATCGCGAATCTGCCGCAGCGGAGCAGGAAGGGCAGGCTAACTGTGGAAAACCTGCGTGGAGACGTCCGATCTAGCGAGGGCCGAAATCCAATATGCGCAGGTGAACCCGGTCCTCTTCCCGAGTTCTCCCCAGGTCCACGGCAGCTATGACCCGCCAGTCCCCGTCTTCCTCGGGATCCAAAATGGTCTGCTCGGCCACCCACCAATTGTCTGGGTCCGTATCTGCGAAGACGTCACTGCCAAGATCTGCGTAGTGTGCCAGGTCCGCCTCGTCCAGGTCCCTCTCTACGCGAAGCAGGTCTGCGGCGCGCGCCCTGTGGTCGATGCCGATCCAGTCGTGCTCTGCGAAGTAGCGCTCCAAAGCGTTGTCCCACCGATCGAAGTCCCACCCGTCGGGGGCGCCCAGTTCCGCCAGGGCCTCTACCCTGTCCAGTGCGAGCATTTCCACAAGGCGGAACATGGCCTTCCCAACGTCCCGGCGCAGCATGTGGGGGTTCGTTTCGTATGTCGGTTCTCCGCCCGGGGCTGCTCCGAACGCCCTCTCATCAGCGGCGGAGTTGCCGCCGCCTTCGCGCCCTTCATCCTCGCTCAGCCGTTCCCACTCATCGAGCAGGGAGGAGTCGACCGTGCGGACCAGTTCCTCCAACCATGCGAGTATCTGGTCCCATTCCTCAGTGCGGGCGCTGTCCGGGACGATCTGGCGCATCGCGCGGAACAGGTCGGTCAGGTACCGCAGGAGCACCCCCTCGGAGTTCTGCAGGTCATACTTGGAGACCATCTGCGTGAACGTGAGTCCGTTTTCAATCATCTCCCGCAGCACGGACTTGGGGGAGGGACTGGCATACCCCACCCAGGGGTTTGACTTCGCGAATGTCTGAAACGTCGGCTCTATGAGATCGGCAAGGGGACGAGGCCATGTGACCTCATCCAACACCCGCTGGCGCTCGTCATATTCGAGTCCCTCCGCTTTCATGGAGTGGAACGCCTGGTCCCGCGCTTGGCGCTGCTGCGACCAGAGCACCGGGTTTGGGTCCTCCATGACCGCTTCGATCAGGCTCACCTGGTCCAGTGCCAGCTCCGGGCTGTCAGGGTCCAACAGGTCCAGAGCGGCTAAAGCAAACGGGGCGAGTGGCTGGTTGAGCGCAAACTGGTCGGGCAGGTCCGCGGCGGCCCGGATGCGGGGCACGCCAAGATCTTCGGCGCGGGTACCGGGCAGTCGCTCTACCACCCCTCCCTGGCGCAGCGACTTGTAGATTTCGCCAAGTTTGCGCAGGTGGGGGTCGGATTCCTGATCCGGTGCGTGGTTTTCTTCCACGAGTTTCAGCAGGCGCGCCTCTGGATCTCCCGGCCCAGCCAGGACATTCAAGAAGAGGGCGTGGTTCACATCGAACTGGGGGCGGAGCTGTTCGGGGCGTGCCGCCACCAGGCGATCAAAAGTTGCCTTGTCCCAAGAGATCTTTCCTTTAGCTGCCGTCTTGGGGGCGGTTTTCCGGGCAAGCTTCTTTAGTTTCTTCGCATCCTTTGCCTCCTGCGCTGCGGTGAGCCGGGCGCGGCGTTTCACCTGCTCGACTTCGGCCTCTGAGGCCAGGGCGCGAACGTAACCGACAGTGTCGTACCCTGCGCGGCCGGCACGCCCAGCGATTTGGTGGAATTCACGGGCGGAAAGGTGACGGCTTCGCCTCCCATCGAACTTCACCAGGGAGGTGAAGAGAACCGTGCGGATGGGGACGTTGATCCCCACGCCCAGCGTGTCCGTTCCGCAGACCACTTTGAGCAGCCCGCCCTGGGCCAGACGCTCCACTAGACGCCTATATCTGGGGAGCATTCCGGCGTGATGCACGCCGACCCCTGCCAGCAACAGTTTGCGTAGCGTCTGCCCGAACCCGCGGCCAAACGTCTCTCCCGCAAGCGTCGCCTTCACGGCGTCCTTTTGTTCTTTGGATAGCAGCGGCAACGTTGCCAGGGACGCGGCGGTGGTGACGGCGTCACGCTGAGCGAAGTGCACCACGTAGATGGGCGCTTTATCCTCGGCCAGAAGCCGTTCCACTACCACGGGTAACTCGTCGGGGCAGTATTCGAACTCCAGGGGCACGGGGCGCTCCGCTCCCGTAACCAGAGCAACGGGCCTGCCGCTCCGCTCGGTCATGTCTTCCGCTAACTCGGTTACGTCCCCCAAAGTGGCGGAGAGTGCAACGAACTGCGGCTTGTCGAGTTCCAGCAGCGGAACCTGCCATGCCCATCCCCTTTGCGGGTCGGCGTAGAAGTGAAACTCGTCCATGATGACCATGTCCGCGTCCAAGTCTGCGCCTTCTCGCAAGGACTGGTTGGCCAAGATCTCAGCCGTGCAGCAGATGATGGGGGCTTGCGCGTTCAAAGAGACGTCCCCGGTGATCATCCCAACGTTTTGCGCGCCGAAAAGGTCGACCAGGTCGAAGAACTTTTCTGAAACAAGAGCTTTTAGCGGGGCGGTGTAATAGGAGCGTCCCGCCCGGGCCAAAGAGATGAAGTGACCAGCAAGGGCGATCATCGACTTGCCGGACCCCGTGGGAGTCTGAGCGATCACGTGGTTCCCGTCCAGCAGCTCCAGCAGCGCTTCCTCCTGGTGGGGGTACAGGGGACGCCCGGTTGCCTCCGCCCAACCCGCGAACGCCTCGTACAAAGCTTCCGCGGACCCCAGCTGCCCGGAATCTTCTAGCTGATCTAACAAAGAGTTCAAAGATGACGTCATGACACCATTGTCCCACCTCCGCGCGCCCAAACCGCCGTGGTCACGTTAGGCTAGGGGGCATGAGAATTGTCAGGTTTTCGGACGGTCACAACCCCAAGTACGGGATGATGAAAGAGGATTCCACTCGGATTTTCGTGCTCCGTGGTGACCCACTATTTTCTAAGATCGAACTCAGCGGGGAAGTTTTTGAGTTGGACGAGGTCCGCTTGGTCTCCCCGGTAATCCCCCGCTCGAAAGTGGTTGGGGTGGGGAAGAACTACCTGGACCACGTTAGGGAAATGGGCGGCCAAGAAAGCCCCCAGGAGCCGCTTCTGTTCATAAAGCCGAACACTTCTGTGATCGGCCCGGACGATCCCATTGTCATGCCCAGCTGGTCTCACCACGTTGAGTATGAGGGGGAACTGGCAGTGGTGATCAAGACGCTGGCCAAGGATGTTCCTGTGGATGAGGTCGACGACATCGTTTTCGGTTACACCATCGCGAATGACGTGACCGCCCGCGACAAGCAGAAGCAGGATGGCCAGTGGACGCGTGCCAAAGGCTTCGACACTTCCTGTCCGCTGGGACCGTGGATAACCGTCGATCCCGACCTGGATGTGGATGACCTGATGGTCACCACTTCCGTGGATGGGGAGCTGCGGCAGTCCGCCTCGACCTCCGACATGGTTTTCCCCGTGCGTGAACTGGTGTCTTTCGTCAGTGGCGTATTCACGCTGCTGCCGGGCGACGTGATCCTCACCGGCACACCGGCCGGAGTTGGGCCGCTGCAGCCTGGGGACAGGGTAGACGTCACGGTCAGCGGGATCGGCACGCTGTCCAACCCCGTGGTGCGTCGCTGACGTTCCCCCTGGGGCGTCTTACACCTTAGACACTGCCACTACTTGAGCGGCCAGGTGGCAATTTGCTGCGCCAGGATGTCTACGGTTTCCTCCCAGGCAGG
>CAYFRG010000032.1:0-6177 GCA_964345535.1 uncultured Actinomyces sp.
GCGATCTGGACCGTGTGGTTCATGGTCAACTTCGCCTACTATGGGGCGTTCATTTGGATCCCATCGATCCTGTACGCAGAAGGCTTCGACCTGGTGAAGTCGTTCGGATACACGCTCATCATCACTTTGGCTCAGCTTCCAGGCTACGCGGCAGCCGCGTTCCTGATTGAAAAGTGGGGACGCAAACCCACACTTGCCCTATTCCTCTTCGGCTCTGCGGTGAGCGCGGTGAGTTTCGGACTTTCCGGGTCGGCGGCGACCATTATCCTCACCGGCTGTTTCTTGTCGTTTTTCAACCTGGGTGCTTGGGGGGCGCTCTATGCGGTGACCCCGGAGATCTACCCCACCCGGCTGAGGGCCAGCGGAGCGGGGTGGGCTGCCGGATTCGGGAGGATCGCCTCGATCGTCGCTCCGTTTGTAGTTACCGCGCTTCTGGCTGTGGGAGGGGTTCCCACCGGCAACAAAGGGCTTTTGTTCGCGGTCTTGGCCGGTGCGTTCCTGGTGGCGGCTGGTGCCTCTATGACACTGCCGGAACTTCGAGGAAAGAGCCTTCAGGACTAGGAGCCCAGTTCTCGGGAAGGTCAGAGAGGAGGAAAATCCGGAATGCGTACGCTACTGAACATCATCTGGTTCGTGTTCGGTGGCCTGTGGCTGGCGTTGGGATACGCCGGTTTGGGCCTGCTCATGTTCCTGTTCATCGTCACCATCCCGTGGGGAATTGCGTCGTTCCGTATCGCCAATTACGTGCTGTGGCCGTTTGGTCGAACGGTGGTTTCCAGACCGACCAGCGGGGTTGGCAGTGCGCTGGGAAACATAATTTGGATACTGGTCGCAGGGATCCCGATAGTCGTTGGGCACGTTACAACCGCCCTGGCCATGGCGGCCACGATTGTCGGAATCCCACTGGCGGTCGCAAACCTGAAGATTATCCCCATCTCCTTCGCTCCCTTGGGGAAGGAAATCGTCCCCGCCGGTTCGGTCAGAGGTGGGTACACCATCTAGGGGTGGATTAGAGGTGGGGCGAGGTGCTTTGAGGAATTATTCACAGGCTAACCCGTCTCCGTCACCATCCCCGTTGTTCCCGGTTCCGTAGGCGAACCAGTCGTAGATCTCTTTTTCGTTCGGGTCGTTGACGTCGAAAGGGCCTCTGGGGTGCCCGGCCGTGTTCTTCTTCAGTTTTGTGCAGGATGAGTACTGCTTCCACCACCCGCCTTCCAGTTCAGCGGGAGTCTTTGGAGCTGCTTGCTTCTTGCAGCCGAGTGCCCGCGGGGACCCGTCAGCGTTCAGCGTGGCGATCTGCGCGTCGTGGTATTCCTCTTCCTTCGGGTGGCTTGGGTACCCGTCGCGGGAGTCGTACCGGGCGATGGCGTTGCCGAGATCAAGTTGCATCCGGCCAACGTCTGTTCCGTCCTCGGTGATCACGTAGCGCAGCAGGCGACCGAAGTGGTCCTGGTCGTTCTGCCCCCTGGGGGCCTCCAAATAAACGGTGTCCCCAAAGTTCAAAACGTCTTCGATTGCATACGTCGCCTCGTCATACCCGCATTTGCCGCGCTCGGGAGTGTCAATGCCGATGATTCGAACGCGGCCCGCACTTGTCTCTACGGTGTCGCCGTCGATCGCGTAGTCGAAGGTAGCTGGGGTCGAGGCCGAGGAGGCCTCTTTCGTGGATTTCCTGCTCGGTTCCTCTTCGTCCTGGTTCTCCTGCTCGTTTCGTGACTTCTCGTCCGGGGTGGCTTGATCATCAGCGGGAACCTTGGCCGTCGGAGCTGAGGTTTTCGGAGCATACCTAGAAGTCGCCCGCTTCTTCTCCGGTTGAGGTGAACACTCGGTTGCGACGGTGAGTCGAACGGAACGAACGATCGGCTCCCCTGGCTCGGGAGTTTGAGAGCAGACGGTTAGTTGTTCCTCATCCGAAACAGACCTGTCAGCAGGAAATTTGAGATCCGTTCTGATACGCACGCGTGAACTGATCTCTGTAATGTCAGCCGAGGCCCGAACCACGCTCTTTCCGACAACATCCGGCATGATGTCGCCGTCACGAGCCGCGTAGCCGATTATCAGGAGGAGGACCATAAAGCCCAGCGCTGCCTGAATGACTGTTTTGGATCTTGTCTTCACGTTTCCAAACCTATAGGCACGTAAGGTTTTCTCCGGTGGGGGTCATCCTGGCGCGTCTAAGTGGCGTGACGATCTGGGGGTGGCTGAGCCAAGGGGTCGCCCAGGAGAAGACTTTGTCCAGGCTGGCCTAAGGGCCCATGGGCCCGCGAGCGGGACGCGTATCATGGGGCGCATGAGTGCCTCTGACAATGGAGCCAAGAACTCTCCAACGAAGTCGCCCCGCGTCCGTCCGTCCCGTGAACAGGTGAAGCAGAAGCACCAACCGGCTTCTCAGCTGACCACCGTTCAGAAGGTCGGATTGGTAGCCGGGCTGATTGCTTTCTTTATTCCCTTCATAGTCCCAATTCCGGGGCTCGACGAACCTAGCAAGCGGATGCTAGCCATCTTCCTGCTGGCAATTGCCTTTTGGGTTACGGAGGCCGTTCCGCTGACCGCCACCGCCGTTTTGGTGATTCTGCTGGAAGTGCTCCTGGTCGCTGACGGCGCCCTGTTTGACCCGACGGGCGGGAACCCGGAGCTTATGGAGATGGCACTGCCTGCGTCGACATATTTTGCTTCGCTTGCGAACCCGGTGATAATTCTGTTCCTGGGCGGCTTTATGATCGCGGATGGCGCGGAGAAGTACGGCTTGGACAAGAACATTACAGCCGTGATGCTCAAACCGTTCGCGGGCTCCGCTCGGTCCACTGTACTCGGGCTGATGCTGATCACGGGCGTGCTGTCGGCGTTCATGTCTAACACTGCAACCACGGCAACCATGTTTGCGGTGGTGATTCCAATACTCACATCGATCAAGAACCTGAAAGCCCGCTCCGGGGTTGCCCTCGCGATCCCGCTGGCCGCCAACGTTGGGGGTATCGCAACTCCTGTTGGCACCCCGCCGAACGCGATCGCTATTGGTGCTCTGTCAACCCATGGGATTGATGTTTCTTTCGCGCACTGGACCATGATGGCAGCCCCGTTCGCGATAGTTGTCTTGTTCGCCTCGTGGATGCTCCTATGTGTCCTGTTTATCCCCCGCGGGGAACGAATTGAGCTAAATGTCGAGGCCGACTGGAACGTGACGGGGAAAGCCAAGATCTTCTACACGGTTGCGGCTCTGACAATTCTGCTGTGGATGACAGAGCCCTTCCACGGGATTTCATCGAACACTATTGGATTCGTCCCAGTGGCACTGCTTCTGTGTTTGCGAGTTATGGACGGCAGCGACGTGAAGAAACTCGACTGGCCGGTGCTGTGGCTAGTCTCCGGCGGTATTGCTCTTGGGACAGGGGTTGGGGCGACCGGACTGGACCAGTGGCTGGTCAACTCGATTGGCTGGCACGCGCTGGGAACAATAGGTGTCACCATGGTCCTGGCAATGGTGGGGCTTGGCTTTGCCAACGTCATGTCCCACTCCGCTGCGGCGAACCTTCTGGTCCCCCTTGCGATTTCTTTGGCTGTAGCCATCCCGGGCACGAACACGCTCATGATCGCCGCGGTCGTTGCGATCTCCACGTCGCTCGGAATGTCGCTTCCGATTTCGACACCGCCGAACGCAGTCGCCTATTCCACGGGAATGTGTTCGGTGAAGTACATGGCGATCATCGGCGTCATTGTGGGGATCGTAGGTACCGTCGCGCTCGCGCTGGTGATGCCTCCACTCTGGCAGTTGATGGGACTGGTCTAAGTGAGTGAGGCCGCTGCGGTAGCCCAGCTTCCCCTGGCCGTTATCGTTGGCAACGACGAGCATGCCCAGAGGTTGAAGCGCCTCTTCGATGAGAATCTTGCTGATGAATGCGTTGCTGTCCGCTTTGTTACCGCCGAAGAGGCTTGCCAGGCGCTCCGCGGTGAGGAAAGCACCCCCACTCCTGTAGCAATCTTCGTGATCGTTGTTGGAGAGGAGACCTCTTCGGCCGATGAGATCACCGAACCACTAATGGACTCCTCCGACTGTGAAGACACGCGCATTGCCGTGCTCAGCACCACCCCAGAGCTGTCCGGGGTGAGCGAGTTGGTGAACAAGGGACGCCTAGACTGGGTGGGGTACGCGCACGACTTGCGGACATCACCCTTCGTCGGAAGCATGCGCGACCAGCTTCTACTTTTTCATGAGCACAAAAAGGGCGGTGCGGCCCCGGAGATTTCGACGCTCTTCGATGAGCCGCTCTCAGACACAGAAATCATCCACTCAATCCTGCATAGGATCGAACTGGCCCTGGGAGAGCAGCCGCGGCTGACCCTCCCCGAAGGGACGTTCGTTACCCGCGAAGGTGAGTGGATGGAAGAGGTCACGATCGTCCTCGATGGGTCAGTGGCGCTCATCCACGATGCTCCCAGCGGCGACATAGTGATGCACGAGGAATCTACTGGGCGGGTCATCGGTCTCCTCGCCGTTTCTGAAGGCCACCGCGCCCTGTTCGACGCGATAACCACCAGTGAAGTTCACTGCGTCCGAATGACTGTGGAACAGATAAACTACGCGACTCAGGGACACCCGGACATCACCCTCTTGGTCGCGACTCTGTTCATTCGCTCCCTGGAGAGGCGCCTGCGCCGGGCCGAGCAACTCCACATTTCAAACGTGGAATTGTCGGAGCAGTTGGAACTGGAACGCACACACCTCGCTGCCGCCTTGGTCAACCTGGAAGAAGCCCGTACGGAACTTTCCACCCAGGAACGCCTCGCCTCACTCGGATCGCTTTCCGCAGGCGTCGCCCACGAGCTCAACAACCCGATGGCGGCCATCCAACGCATCAGCGAATACCTGGGGGAGGACGTCAGCGAGCTGCTCGAGACCTCTCCCGATAAACGGTGGGCCCAGCAGGCCATAACCGCGCTGCAGAGCGGCGCCAGTGCCCCCTCGCTTTCCTCACGTGATGAACGAAAACTTCGCAGGGAACTCGCGGAGGTAACCGGCGACCCCGCCGTCGCTCAACGCTTAGCACTCGCGGGAATACGCGACCCGAAGTTTGCGCGCCAGCTAACGAAAAGATCCGGAATCTCGCTGGAAAACGCGCTGCAGGCGGCATCAATCGGAACGCAGCTGCGCAACCTGCGTTCCGCCTCGAACCGAATAACCGAACTGGTTTCGTCTCTACGCTCCTACGCGCGACCCGACGGGGACACCCTGGTCGACGTGAACATCCACGACAACCTGGACGATGCTATTCGGTTGCTCTCCCACAAGCTCACCAACATAGATATCGCGCGCGAATTCGGGGACATTGCCACAGTGGAGGGGCACCCCGCGCAACTTGCTCAAGTCTGGACGAACGTTCTCACCAACGCAGCGGAAGCAATCACCGAGGCGGCCGGTGATCCGCCCAACGGAAAAGAACCGATCGGCCGGGTCAACATAGTAACTAGTCGACCGCGCCCAGGATGGGTGCGGATATCAATTGAGGACGACGGGCCGGGGATCCCAGCAGACGTCCTCCCCCAAGTATTTGAGCCCCGCTTCACCACCAAGTCCGGGCAGGTACGCTTCGGGCTCGGAGTCGGGCTCGGTGTCAGCCGCACCATCGTGGGAAACCACCAGGGCACAATGCGGATCTGCACCGACGACCAGGGAACCACAGTCGCCGTTGACCTGCCCGAGCACGCCCAAAAGGAGGAACAGTGAAACTCGCAGTACTGATTTTGGAAGATGAACCTGAAGTCCGCGCCGCACTGGAGCGCGACCTGATGGAACTGGCGGACATCGTACGCATCGAACCCGCTGAAGACGTCGAGGACGCGTGGGACGTGATCGAAGAGATTTTCGACGACGGAGACGTGCTCGCGCTTGCTCTCTGCGACCACCGGCTCCCGGGACAGACCGGCGTCGACTTCATGATCCAAGTGGCCGGTGACCCTCAACTGGTAGACACCCGTAAGGTGCTTGTTACCGGACAGGCCGACCTTGAAGACACCGTGAAAGCGGTCAACGACGCGCACCTAGACCATTACATAGCCAAGCCGTGGAACAAGTCCGAGCTGATAGACGTCGTTAAAGAACAACTGACCGACTACGTCATAAGGGCAGGGATCTACCCGCTCCCATACCTGGCGGTCCTTGACCAGCCGCGTGCGTTGGAA
>CAYFRG010000032.1:6277-16658 GCA_964345535.1 uncultured Actinomyces sp.
ATGGGACGGTCAACAGCTGAGCAGCTGCGTTGGGAAGGACACCGCGTAATAGGGGTGGACCTGCGAAACACGGAAGTTCAAGCTGACCTCTCCACAGAGGAGGGACGCCAAAAGGCAATACGCGAAGTACTGGAACAGTGCGGAGGGCGCCTAGACGGGGCGGTGCTCGCCGCAGGCTTAGGGCCGGTCCCCGGCAGGGAAGAGCTCATCGCGAAAGTCAATTTCCTTGGTGTCGTGGAACTCCTCGAAGGAGTGAGAGAAGCACTGGCCACCGCCGGAAACGCTAAAGTTGTCATCTTCTCATCCAACTCCACAACCACGATTCCCATGATCCCCGACGAAATCCTTGTCGCGTTCGCAGATCGCGACATGGACGCTGTCGTCGAAATTGCCCAAGCTGCTGGCAGCGAAATGGGCCCAAACTTCGCCTATGCGGGTTCCAAAACCGCGGTAACCCATTGGATGCGCACCATCGGAGTCACAGAAGAATGGGCTGGTCAGGGTATCCGGATCAACGCGCTTGCTCCCGGAGCTATCCGCACACCGCTGCTTGAACAGCAGCTGAACGACCCCGAATTGGCCCCGGCAATTCGCGCGTTCCCAATCCCAGTTCACGAATTCGGAAAACCCGAAGAAGTGGCCCAGTGGGCGATCTTCATGCTCTCACCGGCAGCCAACTTCCTCGTCGGGTCCGTCATATTCCTTGACGGAGGCACAGACGCCTACCTGCGTGCCGACTCGTGGCCACGGTCCCTGGGAGCCGAAGAAGTCCCGAAGTTCATGGAACGCACCCAAGAGTTCGCAAAAACGCTCACCGAACGGTAGACCACAAAGCAGTCCGGGGCCCAGCCTCATTCCGCCCCGGACTGGTCACCGGTTGGCTGCTCGGTCCTTCCTGGACTCTCCGCAAGCCGCCTCGTTTCCTTTCCGCCGCGCAGCTCCTGATCAATCACAGTCGGCCTAGTAGCCACCAGGCCAGACCAAATCACCAGTACCCCGGACGCTGCGAGCACAAGCAGAATCGGCTTCCAATCCCCAACCAGCTCAAGAGCCAGCCCCACAAGAAAAGGCCCCAAAGCCGCCAGAAAATAGCCGTATGGCTGCACAAATCCCGACACCGCTGCCGTCACCTCTGGCGAGTCAGTTCGCTCAATAATCAATGCCAAAGCGGTCGCAAACGCGAAGCCAGAAATACCCAAGCACACTGCCCACAGCCACGGCAGGGTCGTTGGCAAGTACGCCACGCCCAAATACCCCACTGCCATCAAAACGGCGAAAAAAATCACGGCTGGGCGCAAAAGCCGTTGCCCCGCAACAACCCGAGGCATCAGCAAGCCCCCCGGGATCCCACCGAACGCCACCAAAGACAACATCAAAGCAGCTGACCCCGGTGCCAACCCACCATCCCGGAACGCCTGCGGCAGCCATCCGAACTGAACATACGCCTGCATCGACTGCAAACCGAAATAGAGCATCAACGCTACAGCGGTCCGAGAACGCCACAGGTCCCGGGAACGCACGCGATCCCCGCCCCCAAAAGACGAGGAGTTGCGCGGCAGGTTCGACCCCGCCCGCACCCCCAACCATAAGACAACGACGACAAGTCCTAAAACGGCCCAGACTCCCAAACCAAGCCGCCAACCTCCCGAAGCGCCGAACCAGCGCGCACCAACATCCTCCAAAGGTCGGGCAAGCAACGTCGGAGCGATCGTGCCGACCGCCAGCATCGTCGTGTACATAGTGGCCATGCCAGTGCTCCGCCCCGGAAACGCCAACTTGATGAAAGCTGGCAATAACACGTTGCCGATCGCCATCCCAGCCAAAGCCACGAAAGAAAACCCGAGGAACAACTCCCACGAGTCAGTCAACACCCGCACCAGCGACCCCAATGTGATCAGCAAACATGCCTGCATCAACGCTGACACCAACCCCAGGCGGGGTGCGAGCCTACTTGCAGTCAATCCAACGAGCCCAAAACACAAGCCCGGCAGCGCTGTCAAAAACCCTGCCGTTGTCGGGGACATGTCGAGGTCCGACGATATCTCTTCCAGCAGGGGGCCGACCGCCGAGGCAGCTGGGCGCAGCACCAGCGCCGTCGTTGCTACTGCCAGCACCGCAAAGAAAGGGTGACTGGTCGGCCTTCTTCGACCAGTCGCTCTTTTTTTGCCGCTCGAACCAGTTCCAACCCTAGAACGTGAGACTGTTCCATGCATTCGGATAGCCCCTTCTTTCAGTGGTCCCCCTCGATTGTCGACTAGTTCGGCCCCAACCTTCCACCAGGTCCACGCTGATTGGTCTCGTAAACGCGGCCAGTCAGTTGCCGGGGCTTCATCTGAGTTTTTGCCCACAGGCTCTGAGAGGACAGTTGCCCACAGGCCCGCACCATCCTGTTGGCCCGAGCGAAGTCGGCGAGAGACCCTCGACCAATGACCACCAAAATGCCCCTGCGCGCCTGGACAGTTGGTTCAGATGCCGACCGTTTTAGCCGGCTAGTGACCGGCAGTAGGCCGACTGGAAGAAGCCTTACTGTAGTGGGGAGCCCCATCATGGGTTTGCGTCTAAAGCAATTGCCCCAGGATGAAGCACTCAATGAGGGACCGACCGAACGCCGGAACACGCCAGCGGTATTCTACAGTTTCGTCGGGAGGATAAAGCCCTCGCCCAGTAGTGACTTTCTCCCGCTGCTTCCCGCACGGTGGCTCTCGGCGTTCGAGCGTGCGACAGGGCGCTCTCGCACCGGGCACAGTCTTGTGCGCGTTGCGCATGGTTGGTATGCCACTAGGCGGCTCACCACTATTGAAACCCTTCGAGCAGTGATGAGGATAGTCCCCGGTGACACCGTCGTAGCGGGGGAAACAGCCGGATTGCTCTGGGGCGTCGATGTTAGACCGACCTCGGCATTTGGCAAACCCTTCAATCTTTGCGTAGCCCGACCCGAGGGAGCCCGAGCATTGCGTAGGCCGGGACTTCGTTGCCGTGTCGTCCGTTTCGAAAAGGGAGATCAGGTGCGACGTCTTGGTGTGCGGTGTACCTCTGCTCTGCGCACAGCATTAGACATGGCTGCATCTTCTTCTCTTGACGTCGCAACCCATATCTTTGAAGTATTCCTACGGCAAGGCCTTGTCACCTTCGGACAGTTGCGAGAGCGCATCGCCCTTCTTGGTGGTACTCGCGGGGTTACTGTTCTGCGTGCGGCCATCGATCTCGCACACCCCGGCTCAGAATCTGTCTTCGAGACAGCCACACGACTGCGTCTAATCGAGGCCGGACTGCCAGCACCGACTCCCCAGATCCCCATCAGAGTCCCGGGTAGGAAAAACGCACTGAGAGTGGACTTAGGTTGGGAAGAACTTGAAGGAAAGTTGGTTCGAGTTGCTGCCGAATGCGATTCGGATACCTGGCACCCACTGGCTGGTCCCAAAGCGGAAGCTGATCGGGTTCGAAGGCAGCGGATCAGAGGGCAAGGCTGGCGGGTCTTATCCATCAGATTTCACATGCTGCGCGGTTTAGAGCCTAACTTCGAAGTTGAGCTGGCGCGGCTCTTGGGAGTACAACTTCGCGTAAAGGAGCGCCGAAGATGGTCGTTATCAAAGTGGAATCTCCAGCGGAACGCCTGGGTGCGCAGTGAAGAGAGACAGCTGAGAGCAGCGACGCGGAGCCGATTCAGCTCCGAAACCATGCGCCTGGTCGTTCTGGCATAAGACGCTGTTCGACGACTAATCTGCGGGCTGACCAGCGTCGTGAGTCCCACGCTGTCCACAAAAGCGGGTCCAGATTGTCGGGTAGCTTCCCAACGTGGCGTACTTCTCCCAAAAAGCTTCGAGCCGACGCACTGGCGCTGGCTACCCTTGAGGTAGGCGCCACGAGTATCCCGGAAGGAGCTCGTCATAGGTGCTTGCGACAGCCGACGCGCGCTAACGTCGGCGACTGGTCGCGTATTTGCGACCAGTCACCTGCTTTTTTGGAGGAACCATGCCAACGCGCGAGGACCTACGCAACGTCGCCATAATTGCCCATGTTGACCATGGCAAGACGACATTGGTTGATGCGCTACTTTGGCACGCGGGGGCGTTTGACGCGCACAGCGGACCAGACGCCACCGAGTCGAGGGTGATGGACTCGGGAGATCTGGAACGGGAAAAGGGCATCACGATCCTTGCGAAGAACACTGCGGTCAATTACTCCGGTCCGGCGGCCAGCGCAAGCCCCGATGGGGTAATAATCAATGTGGTCGACACTCCTGGCCATGCTGACTTTGGAGGAGAGGTTGAGCGCGCGCTATCCATGGTTGACGGTGTGCTGCTTCTCGTAGATGCCTCAGAGGGGCCGCTTCCGCAAACACGCTTCGTGTTGGGCAAAGCGCTGCAGTCGGATTTACCGGTCGTCTTGGTGGTGAACAAGGTGGACCGTCCCGATGCGCGTATTTCCGAGGTGGTAACCGAGACGACGGATCTGCTGCTCGCGCTGGCGGAGGATCTTCTTGCTCAGGGGCACGACGTGGATTTGGATCGCATCTTGGATGTGCCTATCGTCTATGCGTCCGCGAAGGCGGGTTTGTCTTCGCTGGAGCAGCCATTGGACGGACAGTTACCCGGTGGCGACATGGAGCCTCTATTCCAGACAATAATCGAGTCGATCCCGGGACCGGGGTACGAGGCGGATGCCCCACTTCAGGCGCAGGTTACCAACCTGGACGCGTCACCGTTCCTGGGGCGACTGGCGCTTTTGCGCGTGCACAACGGGGAGCTGAATCGGGGGGACTCGGTGGCTTGGGTGCGCCAGGACGGTTCAGAAAACACTGTTCGCATCTCCGAGTTGCTGCGTACTGAGGGTTTAGAACGGGTGCCTGCAGTGTCGGCCGGACCCGGCGACATTGTGGCGGTTGCGGGAATACCGGAGATTACCATCGGAGATTCTCTTGTCGACCTGGAGGACCCGCGCCCTCTCCAGGGGATCCACGTGGATGACCCTGCTATCTCCATGACGATCGGGATTAATACCTCCCCAATGGCGGGCCGGGTGAAGGGGGCCAAGGTCACCGCTCGTGCCCTGAAGGAACGGCTCGACAGAGAACTGGTTGGGAATGTTTCGCTTAAGATCCTTCCGACGGACCGTCCGGATACATGGGAGGTTCAGGGCCGAGGTGAGTTGGCTCTAGCGATTCTGGTTGAGCAGATGCGCCGTGAGGGCTACGAGATGACGGTTGGCAAACCGCGAGTGGTCACAAAAACCATTGACGGGAGACTGCATGAGCCGTTGGAGCGGCTAACTGTAGATATACCTGAGCAGTACCTGGGGACTGTTACCCAGCTTCTCGCGGAAAGAAAGGGACGCCTTGAGACCATGGCGAATCACGGCACCGGGTGGATGCGACTGGAGTTCCTAGTTCCTGCCCGGGGACTGATTGGTTTCCGAACACGGTTCCTCACAGAGACTCATGGGACAGGCATTCAGTCTTCTCTGGCCGAAGGTTACGCCCCTTGGGCCGGTCCTATTGAACAGCGAAGCACTGGCTCGCTCGTCGCCGACAGGGCTGGCCAGGCAACTCCGTATGCGATGACAAACCTTCAGGAACGTGCCACTTTCATTGTGGAACCCGGTTCGGAAGTGTATGAGGGTCAAGTGGTGGGGGAAAACCCGCGGAACGAAGACATGGACGTAAATGTGACGCGCGAGAAGAAACAGACCAACATGCGCGCAGCTGCTGCTGATGTGTTCGAGAACCTCGCTCCTTCACGGAGATTTAGCCTCGAGGAGGCTCTGGAGTTCGCGGCTGAGGACGAGTGCGTAGAGGTGACTCCTGAAGCTGTGCGTATCCGCAAAGTGGCTCTATCAGCACAGGAGCGCTTCAAAGAGGCAGCGCGACGGCGACGAGAGGCAAAAGCTTCCACAAGCTAGAAAGCCGACTGGGCGCACATATGCGCCCAGTCATCCTTTCGTGGTGTTCTCTAGCTGGGAAGAGGTCCGCGTGTGACTAGCTTGCCTGTAATCATTTGGAGCGCCTCGACTCTGACAAGGCCTCGGCGAGCTTTCACAACGACGTGATGCGGGGAGCGCTCAACGAGTGTTCCGAGAGCATCGTGCACACCATCGTCGGCGCGATAGCGAACGACCACACGGTCTCCGGGCTCCCAATCCATCCAGGGAAGTGTTTGGTGCACGTTTCCTTGCCTTTCAACTGCTCTGTTTGTTAACACTGAAAATGGATAAAATGAAGTCGCTCGTCCGTCAGACTAAGTGCGATAATGAAGGCGGACGCGAATAGGAGGATTTATGACCTACGTTATTGCGGAGCCGTGTGTTGACGTCAAGGATCGCGCGTGCGTGGACGAATGTCCAGTTGACTGCATTTATGAGGGGAACCGGTCGCTGTACATCCACCCGGAAGAGTGTGTTGACTGCGGTGCATGTGAGCCGGTTTGCCCTGTGGAGGCCATTTTCTACGAGGACGACCTTCCTGAACAGTGGTCGGACTACTATCGTGCCAACGTTGAATTCTTCAATGAGATCGGATCCCCTGGCGGAGCGCAGAAGACGGGAGCTCTAGATTTTGATGACCCCATGATTGAGGCGTTGCCCCCGCGCGACTAGTCGCAAATCTGTGACCAGTCGTCGCTTTTGTGAAGGAGACTGTATGCCGAGCCCGCTTGGCCTTCCCGATTTCCCGTGGGACACGATTGCCGATGCGCGCGCCACTGCCGCTGCCCACCCTGGGGGGATCGTGGATCTTTCGGTCGGCACGCCCGTAGATCCGACACCTGAATTGGTGCAAGAGGCATTGCATGCTGCCACGGATTCGCCTGGCTACCCGCTGGTGGTTGGTACCGTCGAGCTGCGTACCGCGATCAGGAATTGGTTGACGCAGAGGGGCCTGGTAGATCCGGGTGACACCGGCGTGGTCCCGACAACGGGTTCGAAGGAAATGGTCGCTTGGATCCCGATAATGCTGGGGATTGGCCCTGGCGACGTGGTCTTGGTGCCGGATGTGGCGTACCCAACGTACGAGGTTGGAGCTTTGCTCGCGGGGGCATCTCCCGTCCCGGTTGACCAGGGGGACGTATCCTCTTGGCCGGAAACGGCTGATATGGTTTGGCTGAATTCACCTTCAAATCCAACGGGTGCGGTTTTGACAGAGAGCCAGCTGCGTCAGGCGGTGGAGTGGGCCCGCGCAAACGGGGCCATTGTGGTTTCTGACGAATGCTACGCTGAGCTCCCTTGGGTCGAAGCCTATGCTGAACTGGGTATTCCTTCTCTTCTGGAGGAGGGTGTTTCCGGTGGAGACCTGTCTAACCTACTGATGGTGTATTCGCTTTCTAAACAGTCGAATATGGCGGGGTACAGAGCTGCCTTCGCCGCCGGTGATCCCAGGTTAATTCAAGAGCTTGTCGAGGTTCGCAAGCACGGTGGAATGATGGTGCCAGCCCCGGTTCAGGCTGCCATGGTGGCGGCGCTTGGCGACGCGGAGCACGTGAGCGAGCAACGGGAGCGGTACCGGTGTAGGCGGGAGATGCTGATGGAGGCTCTTCAAGATGCGGGGCTGACGCCGGATGGATCTTCTGAGGCAGGCCTTTACCTGTGGGTGCCGACGCCAGCTGACTGGTCGCATATAAGCGACCAGTCGCGCGGCCTGCTGGACTGGTTTGCGTCGAGAGGAATCCTGGTAGCCCCGGGGGACTTCTACGGAGACAAGGGAGTGGGCTACGTCCGTGTGGCGCTGACTGCCTCTGATGAACGTGTTGCTGAGGCATGTCGAAGGCTCAGATCGTAGTCGGGTGGTGCGTTAGGTCCGGAAACGGGTTAACCTAGGACGAGTGTCTCGGCGTGCCGGACGCCACATTTGGTCGTTTCGGCCGTTGACAGTAGTGGCAGCGCTGAGGTGAGTTTGGTTTTGGTCGCGCCGGGCAGGTCCCCGGCGACTAACTAGGAGTCTCGTTCGATGGCAAGTGAAACTGACCAGGTTGTTGGAGTTGATGCGGGTAAGGGCCCGGGTTCCCTTGTTGATGCCGGAGTAGAGGTTGAGCTGCCTCGCGCGGATTCGACGGTAGGGTCGGATGGCTTGCACATCGGGAGGTTGTTGTCTTCCACGGGCGATGTGACTTTGGATTATGGTTTTGCAAATACCGCGAGCTGTGAGTCGGCGGTTACGTATATTGACGGGGACGCCGGCATTTTGCGTTATCGTGGGTATCCCATCGAGCAGTTGGCGCGGAGTTCTTCGTTTCTTGAGGTGGCTTACCTGCTGATCTATGGGGAGTTGCCGACGGCTACGGCGTTAGAGACGTTTATTCGGCGCGTTCAGTCGCAGCGGCTTCTGCACGAGGATTTTAAGGCGTTTTTCACTGCTTTTCCTGCTAATGGGCATCCGATGGCGATCCTCCAGGCGGGGGTTGCGGGCATGGCCACGTATTACGAGGACACGTTGAATCCGCATGTTCCTGAGCAGTTGGACCGCGCTTTGGTTCAGCTGCTGGCTAAGATTCCCACGATGATTAGTTACATTGCTAAGCGGGCTGCGGGTCTTCCTTTGTTGTATCCGGATAACCAGCGTGGGTACACGGAGGATTTCATTCGGATGACGTTTGGCATGCCGTATCAGTCTTACGACATTGACCCGTCTCTGGTTCGCGCTCTTGACATGCTGCTGATTTTGCACGCGGATCATGAGCAGAACTGTTCTACTTCGACCGTGCGAATGGTGGGGTCCGCCGATTCGAATCTTTACGCGTCGGTGGCTTCTGGGGTGGGTGCTTTGGCTGGTCCGCTTCACGGTGGGGCGAACGAGGCCGTCCTGAGGATGTTGGACCAGATCACGGAGTCCGGCGATGGCCTTCAGTCGTTCATTAACAAGGTGAAGAACAAGGAGGATGGCGTCCGGCTGATGGGGTTCGGCCACCGGGTTTACAAGAACTATGATCCCCGTGCGGCGATCGTGAAGGAAAGCGCTCACGACGTTTTGACGCGTTTGGGTAAACGCGACGAGAAGCTCGATATTGCTATGGAGCTGGAGGAGATTGCGCTCAGTGACGACTATTTTGTTGAGCGTAGACTGTACCCGAACGTAGATTTTTATACGGGATTGATCTATTCGGCGATGGGTTTCCCGCGGAAGATGTTCACCCCCTTGTTTGCTCTTGGTCGCCTTCCGGGATGGATCGCCCAGTACCGGGAGATGGTGAACGATCCGACTACTCGCATCGGACGACCGCGGCAGGTTTATACCGGCTATGTGGAGCGCGATTACGTGCCTTTGCGTTCTCGTACGCGTGAGGCTCGCGGCGAGTAGCTGACAGCAGAAAGTCCCCGCGCTCGACGGGGACTTTTCTGTGTTCGAGGGTGCCTAGCGGGCTTGGGGAATCGTCCCGTTTTGGAGGCGGATGGGTTCGCCGCCGCGTGCGATCGCTTCGACTCGTCCATTGAGTGAGTTTCGTCGGAAGAGTACGTTGGATGCTCCGGCGAGGCTCAGTGCCGGTACCACGACCGGGTCGACGAACATGCCGTCAAGCCCAGGTACCACACCTCCGGTGGTCATTAGGGATACTTGGCTGGATCCCGTGAGGTAGAGTCCTGCTTCGACTACGCAGTTGTCGCCTAGCGGGATCGCCAGGCCCGAGTTCGCGCCGAGCAAACAGTTTTCGCCGATAGACACGCGCTGCCGTGAGTTGCCGGCCACCATTGACATGGTGGAGGCCCCTCCGCCAATGTCTGAGTTCGCTCCGATTACGACGCCTTGGGCAACACGACCTTCCACGCTGGACCGGCCCAGCGTTCCGGCGTTGTAGTTCACGATCGCGTCGTGGGCGACGGTGGTGCCCTCGGCGAGGTGCGCTCCGAGTCGGACACGGGCCCCATCTGCTAGTCGCACCCCTGCGGGGACGACATAGTTTGTCATTGATGGGAATTTGTCGACGCCAAGCACGCTGATTGGGTGCCCGTATTTGGCGCGTAAGCGGTACCGGGTCTGCTCGAAGCCGTCCACTGCGCACGGTCCAACGGCTGTCCACACAACACTGGGTAGTCGAGAGAGGATTCCGTCCAAGTTGACGGTGTTCGGGATGACGAGGCGATGGGACAGCAGGTGGAGTCTCAGGTAGGCGTCCGCTGTTGAGCTGGGCTGATCCGCAAGGTCCGACGCGCAGCGTACCACTGCCGTGTGTATTCCCCGCGCCTCATCTTTGCGCTCCAACTGGGAGAGCCTTTCCAGGAGGGCCGGGTCGCCACCTTCGGGCATTGCCCCCAGTCGCGGCTCCGGGTACCAAACGTCGAGGGTCCGCCCCGACTCCGTCACTGTCGCGAGGCCAATACCCCACGCGAGAAAACTATCCATGGGCCCAGCCTACAGTTAGAAGGCCCGACTGGGCGCAAATTTGCGCCCAGTCGGGCC
>CAYFRG010000033.1:0-4098 GCA_964345535.1 uncultured Actinomyces sp.
GCGCACCGGTCTCCAAAACCGGCGGTTGTGGGTTCGAGTCCCGCCTGCCCTGCTAGAGTACTGAGCACTTGTTGAAGTATTTGTTATCCAGCGAAGGACCGCCCGTGACTGATACAGCGAATCCGTCGGACGCAGACAATCTGCAGCGCCGCGACCGCACGAAGACCGGCGCTACCCGGGCTCGTGGCGAATCTGAAGACAACCAGAAGCCGAACATCTTCAAGCGCATGGTGATCTTTCTGCAAGAGGTCGTCGGTGAATTAAAGAAGGTGCGCTACCCCACCGCAGAAGAAACCAAGCAGTACTTCCTAGTGGTGATTGCCTTTGTGGCCGTTCTCATGGCTTTCACTGGCCTCGTCGACTTCATCTTCGCTAAACTGAACACAGTAATTTTTGTTTAGAGCTAACCCGCCGCAGATCACTGCAGGCGGGTTTCTTATACCAGCCGACCGTTGACGCGGGCCAGGCTGGGGCGATTTTGAGGAGGAACTGTGACGGGACAGGAAGAATCCTGGGACCTGGAGCTTGATGCTCCGGTTCTGAGTGACGCTCCCGCGGACCAGCTGGAAGCGAAACTGGCCGCCGAAGACGTCGTAGCTGAGGAAGCTGTTTTGGATGAGGCCGCAGCGACGGCCGTCGCCGAAGAGGGAGACGTCGGAGAGGTTGCAGTCGTCGAAGCAGCCGACCCGGTTGAAGAGCTGCGTATGGAGCTCATGAGTGAGCTTGGCGACTGGTATGTCATCCACACATACTCCGGTCACGAACGTAAAGTCCGTGCGAACCTGGAACAGCGCATCACGAACTACCACATGGAAGACAAGATCTTCCGAGTAGAGGTCCCCATGGAAGAAGTCGTGGAGATCCAAAACACGGTTCGTAAGAAAGTTCAGCGTGTGCGCATCCCCGGATACGTCCTGGTCTGCATGGACATGGACGAATCCTCCTGGCGCGTGGTGAAGGAGACCCCCGCGGTTACCGGTTTTGTTGGCGACCAGTACAACCCGGTGCCTCTTTCCATTAGCGAGGTAGTCGACATGCTGGCGCCGGCCGCCATCGCAGCCGCGCAGGAAGTAGAAGGGGAGGTGGCAGAAGTCGTCAAGCCCGCGATCCAGGTTGATTACGAGGTGGGCGAGGTCGTCACTGTTATCGACGGCCCCTTCGAGACCATGAACGCAGAGATCTCTGAGATCATGCCGGAGACCCAGAAGCTGAAGGTTCTGGTCACCATATTCGAGCGGGAAACGCCGATGGAGCTTTCCTTCGATCAGGTCCGTAAATCTGACGGATAGTTCCGCATGCCCGCCTGGGTGAGATCCCCCACGCAATTGGGGGAAAGCCCAGGGCCGGGCGTAAAGTAGAAGCTTGCGTGTGCTCTTTTGCGCCGCAAAACTGGGGCTGGCAGCCGCCCGCTCCTCCAATAGTTCATTGAAGAAGGACCCAAACAATGGCACCTAAGAAAAAGGTAACTGGGCTAATCAAGCTCCAGATCCCTGCCGGTCAGGCAAACCCGGCGCCGCCCGTCGGCCCGGCCCTAGGCCAACACGGCGTCAACATCATGGAATTCTGCAAGGCGTACAACGCCGCCACGGAATCCCAGCGGGGCAACATTATCCCCGTAGAGATCACGGTCTACGAGGACCGGTCTTTCGATTTTATTACGAAGACCCCTCCCGCCTCTGAGCTGATCAAGAAGGCAGCTGGCGTCGGGAAAGGTTCCGCTACCCCGCACACGTCAAAGGTTGGCAAGCTGACCCAGGCTCAGGTCCGGGAGATTGCCGAAACGAAGATGCAGGATCTCAACGCGAACGATGTTGAAGCTGCGATGAAGATTGTTGCCGGCACCGCCCGTTCTATGGGTATCACGGTAGACGCCTAAGTAAATCACTGTGGTTGGGCTGCGCAGCCCGGAAAACCACGACTGCAAGGAGAGAAGCAGAATGGCAAAGCGCTCAAAGAAGTACCGGGCAGCTGAGGAACGAGTCGTTCCCGGCGTGCTCTACACCCCTCTGGAAGCGATGAGACTCGCAACGGAGACATCAACGACCTCTTTCCCCTCAACGGTGGAAGGTGTGTTCCGCCTTGGCGTGGATCCGCGTAAAGCGGACCAAATGGTGCGTGGCACCGTCACCCTGCCTAACGGCACCGGCAAGACCTCCAGGGTCCTGGTCTTTGCTGTCGGTGAGAAAGCCACCCAGGCTGAAGAGGCAGGGGCTGACGAGGTCGGTGGCGACGAACTGATCGAAAAGGTCTCAAAGGGCTATACCGATTTTGATGTTGCGGTGGCGACACCCGACATGATGGGCAAGGTTGGCCGTCTGGGCCGCGTCCTTGGCCCGCGTGGTCTGATGCCGAACCCGAAGACCGGTACCGTGACCATGGACGTGGAGAAAGCCGTTCGTGAAATCAAGGGTGGCCGTATTGAGTTCCGTGTCGACAAGCACGGAAACGTTCCTTTCATTCTTGGCAAGAGTGACTTCACCCCGGATCAGCTCACAGAAAACTACGCGGCTGTTCTGGATGAGATCCTCCGCCTGAAGCCGACCTCTTCGAAAGGTCGCTACATCCTGAAGGCTACGGCCTCCACGACGATGGGCCCCGGGATCCCGATCGACCCGAACAAGACGAAGGATCTGCTGGAAGGCTAGATCTTTCGGACCGCTGAGAAACGGCGTCACCCTGAGGGGTGGCGCCGCTTTTCATTTGCCAAGGCGACCTCACCAGCGCTTAGGCCCCGTATCGTGTCACCCACACAGCCGGAACGTGTCACCGATGGGCTTGCGTTCGGCGTCCAGGGGCAAGGTGGCTCTAGGATAATAGGCGCCGCTGGTTGTATATGTGGTGGCGATACAGCATGAGCAAATCCGGAGGGGTCATGGAGATTTCGCGTGAGCAGGAGCTGGAGTGGCATCGGCGCATTGCCGGCGTTCCCCCGCTAGTTCCCTTGGGAGATGTGCACGCGCAACTCGACTCAGTGGTTACTCGGCTGACCGGCACTCGCGGCTTGACTGCGCTGTCCCTGAACGGCCTTGCAGAAAGTGATGACTCTAGGGGGTTTTCCGCCCTTCGTGTTCGGACCTCCGTGGGCAGTGTCAATATTTCCAGGCTCCTGGTCACTCCCGTGAGGATTGAGTGGCCCGGGGACACATTTTTCGGTGGTGGTCCGAGCCGGGAGCGACTGCTCCGCGATGGCCGATTGAGCGTTTACGTTCGGTACGGTGGGATCACCCGGGTCTGGGTCGGGGACTCACACGTTACCTTCCGACCCGGGAGTGCTCGATATGTCAGCAGCGGGTTTCCCCACGTGACCGCTCATTCTGGCCTGTCTGACATTTTGGCAGTTGAGGTGCCTGTTTCCCGGATTTCTGACCTGGTGGGAAACCTGCTGGCCCAACCCATTGAGCGTTTTCCTGACAACGACATCAACTTGGGAATGATGGCATTCGCCGGGCGGTTCCTATTTCGGAGCCTGGTAGGGCCAAAGCAGCAGCACGCGAATGAGTCCGACCAGGAAGAAGCCATCGTCAGTGTTGTTCGTTCGGCTTTGGGGCCGCTCTTCCGCGGAAAAAGAGCGGACTCAAGTGCGGAGATCAGTAGGCTCATTGATCATGAGATCGAGCTCAATCACCGCGACCCCGGGCTGAGTGTTGACTCCCTGGCAGAGGCGGCGGGACTCAGTCGCCGCCAGCTCTACCGGTACACCACGGTGGGCTTGGCTGACAGGCTGGGTAGGCGCCGGGCGGAAACTGCTAGGGCCACCATTGAGTCGGACCCGGACCTGAAACTGGGGTTGGTGGCAGGAATCTCTGGCTTCTCTGATGCAAACCGTATGCGGCACCACTTCGTTAAAGCGTTTGGGATACTGCCCTCTGACTATCAGGCTGAGGTGCGGCGTAGGACGGCTGAAGACCTAACATAGGCGAAACAAGTCGATCGTCTAAACACAACGTAATACTCAACAGGCTGAAATTGGCGCGTTCGAACAGCAATTTGAGACATCCCAGCGTCTCAATTCCGTGCTTGTTTAGAGGCTCACCAGACATGCTTGTATTCCCAGATAAGGCGGCCTTTACGCACGTCCGTATTCCGCGTCATCCCTGA
>CAYFRG010000033.1:4198-15538 GCA_964345535.1 uncultured Actinomyces sp.
TGGGCGCCGCAGTCGCCGGGAGACTCGCGCGACGTGTACCAGAAGATTATCCAGTTCTACTACGTCGTTGATGTTGAGCCGTTGAAGTCTCTGCAGAGCCCGGTCGCTCCCGTAGTCGACCCGGAGAAACTCACGGAATTCTCGAAGTGGATTGTTGAGTTCGCGAATGCCCAGGGGGACTACCTTGACACCGAAGAATCGGTATCCAGGGTCGAAACGTTCTACACGTCCCCTGCGTTCAATATGGAGGAGTACGTTGCCCCTCCGAGCGGTTACAAGACGTTCAACCAGTTCTTTGCGCGGCACGTGAAGCCGGGATACCGTCCGATTGCGGCCATTGATGATCCCAGTGTCATCGTGGCACCGGCCGACTCGGCCTTTGTCGGTTGGTGGCAGATCGACAACGAATCTGAGATCACCGTGGAAAGTAAGGGGCTGCAGTGGTCGATCGCGCAGCTCCTGGAGGGAAGCGAATATGCCGATGCCTTCAAGGGAGGCATCTTTACGCACTCCTTCCTCAACACGTTCGACTACCACCGCTGGCACGCCCCTGTTCCCGGCAAGGTCCTGGAATCGCGCGTCATCCAGGGACAGGCTTACCTGGATGTCGACGTTGTCCAGAAGAAGAATGCTGAAGGCAAGGAAGTAAACGTTTTGAACGCGCTGGATGGAACGGGTTACCAGTTCGTTCAAACTCGCGGCCTTGCGGTCATTGATTCCCCGATCGGCTTGGTTGCTTGCCTGCCCATGGGAATGGCGAATGTGTCCTCGGTCGTCATGACAGCTGAGAAGGGCGTGACGCTGCGCAAGGGCGAAGAACTGGGTTACTTCCAGTTCGGAGGTTCCGACTTCGTAATGGTGTTCGAACGTTCCTCCAACGTCTATCTCCACTGGCAGCCGAACGTTCACGTTCTGCAGGGCTCTGCTGTGGGGCATGCATACCCGGCAGTCTAAACCGAGGTGGGCCGAGACCTGGGCGTCTCGGCCCATTTTGGCGTCCCATCCTGAGACTCAGAAAGACGGTTCTCCATGAGCACAAAACCCACTTCGTCTGCACCTGCTGGTGCAGCTCCAAAGAAATCGGCGGTGACCCGCATTTCCACTATGACATTCGCGATCATGATCATCGCGGGTGTCGTCAGTCTCCGCGGACTGCCCTCCCAAGCCGAATTTGGTCTGGGGTCAATATTTTTCTATCTCTTAGCGGGAATCGTATTTCTGGTTCCCTTCTCCCTGGTAGCTGCTGAACTGGGATCCACTTTCACCAAGGCGGGGGGTGTGTTCCGCTGGGTGGGTGAGGCATTCGGCCCCAAGTGGGGATTCGTAGCTATTTTTCTCGAGTGGGCGACCATCATCATTTGGTTCCCGTCGGTCCTCATTTTCTCGGCTTCCGCGCTTGCCTACACGTTCGCCGTACCGAAGTACGCTGCCGGTTCCGAACATATCCCAACATTCAAGGAGCACCTTGCCAGTAACATTTGGTTCACGTTGGCCGTTGTGCTTGTCGTGTACTGGCTTTCCACGCTGAACAGTTTCCGCGGGTTGAAGAGCTCGGCTCTCCTATCCAAATGGGGCGCCATTATTGGTACTTTGATCCCCGCGGCTGTCCTGGTGATCCTTGGCGGCGTGTGGATCATTAAGGGAAACAATATAGAGCTCCCATTAGATAAGGGATTCATACCGAATTTCGGATCCATCCAAAACGTAGTTTTAGCAGCTTCAATCTTCCTGTTCTTCGCTGGAATTGAGATGAACTTTGTCCACGTTGGGAACCTGCAGAACCCGAAGAAGGATGTGCCGCGTGCGGTCATCATCGCGGCGGTACTGATCATTTCCATCTTCATCTTGGCAACGCTGGGTCTTGGCGTGGTCCTTCCGGAAAAGGACATCAACCTAACGCAGTCGTTATTGGTTGGGTTCTATGCCATGTGGGACGCAATAGGCCTGTCGTGGATGGGTAACGTCATGGCGGCAATGATCCTTGTTGGCGTCCTAGGCCAGGTCGCAACCATCATCGCTGGCCCGTCCCGAGGTATCTTTGTCGTTGGCAAATCCGGCTACCTTCCGCCGAAACTGCAGGAAGAAAACAAGCATGGCGTTCAGGTACCCATCATCCTGGTTCAGAGCGTGGTGGTAACCATTCTGTCGTTCGCTCTGGTCGTCGTGCCCTCCGTGGAAGCGGCGTACCAAATCCTGTCGCAGATGGCGACAATTACCTACCTGATGATGGCAACCATCATCTTCATCTCCTTCATCTACCTGCGTAAGAAATACCCGGTCAGTAAGGTCCCGCGCGGTTTCCAAGTGCCGGGCGGGGCAGCTGGGGCGTGGATCGTGGCTGGCATTGGCACCATCGGCGTGCTGGCAGCAATGATCATTTCGTTCTTCCCGCCGAAGCAGATTTCGACCGGCAGCCCGGTTGTCTACATTGGGATCCTGGTTGTTGGAGCCCTGCTGGTATTCGTTGTTCCGTTCATCATCTCCAAGATGAAGAAGCCCAGCTGGGACGTTGATGGGACAGAGTTTGCCCCGTTCGGCGAATACGGGGATCACCCCGAACTTGCTGGGACCCCAACCGAGATTGCGGACCACCCTAAGTACCACCACAAGGGTGCTGAAGGCGCGAAGACCGCTACAACAGCTGCTCCCGCAAGGACCGCAGCGGCGTCTGCAGTTACTGCCGCTCCAACGCCTGTCGCAGTTCCAGCGACGGCGGAATCGGCGGGGGTGAAGAAGTCGCCTCACGCTAAGGAGCCTACGCAAGCGCAGGCCTCTGCTTCTCCGGCGGAAGCGAGTCCCCCCGGAGCACACGCCGCCCCCGCGGCACCAGCGGATCCGCATGCAGCGGAGCTTTTGGAGTCTGCCGACATTGCCTCCCAGGCAGCGGCCGATGCTGTTGAAGCGGCGGGCTTAGCGAACAAGGCTGCGCACCTAGCCGCCACCGAGGACGTCGCCTTCCGTAAGAGCGCGACTGAAGCCGCTGACATCGCTAGCGAAGCCGCGCGTGTTGCCGCCGAGGCCGCAGAAATGAACGCGGAGATCGGCCACGCTGTAGCTGGGGATGAAGAGACCGCAAAGAACGAGGGAACCGCAAAGAACGACGAGACGTCGAGCTAGCGCTAGGCTGTTTCCCTGGACAAAATGTTGCGCATCCCAAACGGGGTGCGCAACATTTGTTTAACGATGGATCCAGAGTATTGCGCACCGCATAGCGGGTGCCCGAAGAATAGAAGTGGAGAGAACGGAAAACGTGCCAGATGACCCGGCTCTGACTACTCGGCGCCCTCCTACTTGACGTCGATCACGACAGAGCGGTTTGCCATGAGCCCCCGCACAACCTGGGCGATTCCAAGCCCCAGTAAACCGAGACCGAAGAGCCACTGAAGTACCCAGCCTCCCCAGACGGGCGTAAGCAGCAGCAGAATTCCGGCGATAACGGCGATGATCAGGTACACCAGGGTCCAGGCGCTGACCGGTTTACCTCGGATGATAATGAAGACCATGACGGCTTCAAACAGCCACATTAGTCCCAGGCTGATCCCAACCACGTTGACCAGGACGGCGGTGGCGGTGCCCATTGACGTGAAAATGAGGATCCCGCCGACGATCAACGCCAGTCCGACAAGGCCCCTAGCTATCCGCATCAGCAGGGGAGCTTCCACCCCTCGCACGGCAATCCACCCGAAGATGACACCCGCGACCAGCGCGTAGATTGCGACCAGTGCGCTGAACACTGTCCCCATAACGTCGGGCCAGATGAGAATCAGCAAGCCGATGACTGCCCCAGCTGCTCCGGCGGCGATAAAACCCCACCTGTAGGCGGAGACGGTGACTCTGATTTGTTCCTCGGAGACTTTCTTGGCGGCCACGACGGCCCTCCTCTACTTGGGTGTCTGCTTGGTTGACTCGCGTGCCTGCTTGCGCGTCGGGAGGGGTGCGCGGGTGGCTGCCCCATCAGACAAGTATACCGCTGCGCGGATTGCTTAGGCGGTTGCCCATTGGAGCGCCGCGGGCAACCACCTGTTCCAGAACACAAAATTGTGCGCGCCGGGGCCTTCCCTATAGGACAGTTCGTTACCGGCGGCGGTCATTGCTTGCGAGAAGCGCCGGTTTTGGGCTAGCAGCCGATCCGATTCGCCACACACCGCGAAGATTGGCGGTAGGTCTGCCGTCCCCGCGGCTAACCTGCCAACCAGGTCGTCTTCCGGACGGGGATGATCTGGGTTACCGAACCCAATCTGGTACAGGTCCGGGTGTCTCCCACGGAAAGCAGTCTCAGCCACGTCCAAAGTCCCGGACAGGGAGAAGGCAGAGGCGAAAGTACCGGGGTAGTCAAAAGCGGCCCTGACAGCTCCGTACCCGCCCATCGATATGCCCCCAATAAGTGGCTTCGCCGGTGAGAGGCGAAGCATCTGCTTCAATCGCCGGGGCAGTTCGTCGCCAATCCACTTCCCCCATTCCATTCCGTAGGCTTGGTCCAGCCAGAACGAACGTTGCCCATCTGGCATCGCGACCGCAAGGTTGTATTGGTCGGCGACCGCTTGGATATCTGAGCGCATTCCCCACGTCTGGTAATTGCCAGTTAGCCCGTGCAGCAGCACAAGTAGCCGAGGCGGTGTTTGGTGAGCGGGTATGTCCCCCCTTGGCATTACCATCACCAGGGACGTGTTCATGTCTAGCGTCTTCGAATACAGACTGTTCCAGATTTGATAACTCATACGCCCACTATGACATGGAAGATCCCGCCTGTGGGCGGCGGTAGTGGTCGGTCTCACCGTCTCTCAGCTGGGAAGTCCCGGAGTCAGACTGCTATTCTGATGAAGACCAATGACCGTCGGGACCGGGGAACCGGTGATAAGAATCCGACGCAGGTGGACTATGGGAATCAACCCGGCGTGCGCCTGCACCCGGGTTTTTGTTTACCCTGACGGCAGAGGCATACATGTAGGTTATCGATGTCGTCGGGAGGTGGATTATGGCGAAGGCTGATAAGCAAGCCAAAATAGCTGAATTGACGGAAAACTTCCGTAGTTCCGGCGCTGTCTTGTTGACCGAATACCGGGGTCTGACCGTGGAGCAGCTCAAAGAGTTGCGTCGCGAACTCGGATCTGATGTGAGCTACGCAGTAGTCAAAAACACCCTTGCAAAACTGGCGGTACGTGACGCGGGATTGGATTTCCTAGAGGAAGACCTGTCCGGTCCGACCGCCATCGCTTTTGTGAGCGGTGAACCCGTAGAAGCCGCTAAGGCTCTGCGTGATTTTGCGAAGGCCCATGAGGCCCTAGTGCTGAAAGCCGGTGCGATGGACGGGGCTCACCTGTCCGTGGATGAGGTCAAGGCTTTGGCCGACCTCGAATCGCGCGAGGTACTTTTGGCGAAGGCTGCAGGCGTCATGAAGGCGAAGATCTCCGAGGCAGCATACATGCTCAATGAGCTGCCCACGCAGATCGCGCGCCTCAGTGCTGCGCTTGCCGAGAAGAAGCAAGAAGAAGCTGCCTGAGGTCCTCTCAGTTAGCTGCCCCTGTATTTGTTTGACTAGTCATAGTGTCTGATTGAGAGGAAAAAATCATGGCGAAACTGTCCAATGAAGAGCTGCTCGCGCAGTTCGAAGAAATGACCCTGCTGGAGCTGTCCGAGTTCGTGAAGCTCTTCGAAGATAAGTTCGACGTCACCGCCGCTGCCCCCGCAGCCGTTGCCGTTGCTGCTGCCCCGGGTGCCGAGGCCGCCGAAGCCGAAGAAGAGAAGACCGAATTCGACGTGGTCCTTGAAGGCCCCGGCGACAAGAAGATCGCCGTTATCAAGGCTGTTCGTGCACTGACCAGCCTGGGTCTGAAGGAAGCCAAGGAACTGGTTGATAGCGCCCCGAGTGTCGTGCTGGAAGGCGCGAACAAGGAAGACGCTGAGAAGGCCAAGGAAGAGATTGAGGCCGCTGGCGGTTCCGTCACCCTCAAGTAAGTTCCCTAACTTACTTCCTCGTGAAGGGGTCACCCATTCGGGTGGCCCCTTTCGCTTTCTGTTTTGCTGCGAACAGATGAATCAGTGGTCTGGCTCGCTGGCTTGCTCTCCACCAGGAGCATGGCGATGAGCACAAGTGTCCCACCGCCGACGATCCGCCAGGTCAGGGTTTCTCCGCCAAGGAGGATGGCGAAGCTCGCCGCGAAGACGGGTTCGGTTGTCATGATTACTGCAGACGTGGTCGCGGTGAGTCGGGACTGCGCCCAAGTCTGCAGAACAAGTACCAGCACCCCTGCAACAAGAGCCATGTAAAGAACGGACGCCCACGCCCCCGGACTTTGGGGAAAGGTGACACCCCCGGGAAGCGCGGCAAGCCCCAGGATCGCTCCCGTGGCCACAATCTGAATGAAAGCCAGGGTTGCAGGGTCTTCTTCCGGCGCCCACCGGCTCAAGAAAAGCACGTGGAAGGCGTACAGGACTGCGCCAAAAACAGTTAGGGTCTCTCCAAGTCCGACCGCTAGACCTTGCAACCTCAGGAACGCTAAGCCTGCGGTTGCCAGGGCAGCCGCCGCCCACACTCGCGCGCCGATGCGCTGGTGCAGCAAAGCGGCACCAAACAGGGGAGTGAAAACCACGTACAGCCCGGTGAGGAAACCTGAGATTGACGCTGCCGTGGTCTCCAAACCAACGGTCTGCAGGATTTGAGCACTGGAATAGACCGCCGCCAAGGCAGTTCCGCGCAGCCATGTTCTCCGAGAGGCTTGGTGCAGCGTCTTCCAGCGCCAAGCGATTACAACCGCGGCGGCAATGACGAAACGGATACCCAGGAAGTCCAGGGCGGGGACCGTTATTACCAGGTCCTTGATGAGGAAGAAAGTTGAACCCCAGACCGCGGTCACAACAAGTAGGGCACCGGTCGGCAGAAGAAGAGGATTCTTTAGCTGAGGCAATCTGGTTCCGAAACCTTCTACAGCAGGCCTTTGTAAAGCGAGCTTCCGACGCGAACTACCGTGGCTCCCTCTTCGATGGCGGCCTCAAAGTCTCCCGACATACCCATGGACAGTCCTGGCAGCTCCGGGGTGACACTGTCACGCAGATTTCGGAGCCGGCGGAAGTTGATCCGAGCTTCGTCCGGAGTTGAACCCAAAGCGGCCATCGTCATCAGCCCGCGCACGCGAAGCCCCGGGAGATCGGTGATTTGCGCGGCGGCGTCAGCCAGTTCCGCGGGGTCCAAACCGTATTTTGCTTCTTCGCCGGACGTGTTCACCTGAATGTAAACGGCCAGCTCCTTGCTGAGGGTTTCCGTTTGGCGGCTGAGGGCTTCGGCGATCCTGACCGAGTCAACAGATTGGACCTCACCCACGATCCGGGCCACCTGCCCGGCCTTGTTGCGCTGCAGGTGCCCAATCATCACCCACCCTGGTGGGTCTGTGGGGAACTCTTCCGTACGCTGCCGCAGGAGTTGGGCGCGGTTCTCCGCAAACCTGTCCAATCCCAGTTCTCGCAGACCGGTGATAATTTCCGGACCGACATATTTGGTTACGGGCAGCAGGGTGACACTGTCTGGTTCCCGGTCGGCGCGCGCGCACGCCTCGTCAATTTGCGCGCGCACGCGGGCCAGGTTGCTTTCAAGTTGGGCTAACACACCGCCCAGCGTAGCCTCCCGGCTGCTTAGACCTCCTTTTTAGCCATGTGGCGGGCCGCCCTCATTCCGAACACGCCTGCCGGACCAATGGTCGATCCTGGACCCGGGTACGTGTTCCCCATGACGGACGCAGAGTTGTTACCGGCCGCGTAAAGCCCCTGAATGACGGAACCGTCTTCGCGCAGCGCCTGTCCGTCGACGTCTGTGAGGACGCCGCCCTTGGTTCCCAAGTCCCCAAGGACGATCCGGTAGGCGTGGAAAGGACCCTTTTCTATGGGGGCGAGGTTCGGGTTCGGGCGCACGGTCGGGTCGCCGTAGTACCGGTCGTAGGCGGAGTCCCCGCGGTGGAAGTCCCCGTCAATGCCGGCGCGCGCAAACCCGTTGAACCGGTCCACCGACTTGCGCAGAACCACCGGGTCGACGTTCATCTTTGCGGCCAATTCGTCCAGGGACTTGGCTTTCAAGGTGACTCCGGTTTCCTTCCGGGCTTTGCTGGCCCGCGGGTCCATTGCGAACGTGCGGAAGTAGCGCCTAATGAAACGCGTGTCCAGGATGAGCCAGTAGGGACCCTTTCCGCCGTCGACTTCCAGCATGTGGTGGCCGAGGTCAACGTAAGATTCGGATTCGTTTGCGAATCTTTTGCCGGTGGAGTCCACCATGACCGAGTAGGGCATGGACCTCTCACCAACAAGGAAGGAGGGGGTACCCCCTGGGAAGCCCTCTATTGAACCACCCCACCAGGCGTCGTCCATCAGCTCCAGGGCTGCTCCGATACCTTCGGCCAGTTCGATTGTCTTGCCGGTGTTGTACTTGGCGCCGGAGGGGGCGCCGTCAATGCCGTGGTATTTTTGGCGCCACTCAACGTTAGATTCGAAGCCTCCTGCTGCAAGCATTACCCCGCGGGTCGCTCCGACCCGCACGCGCTGCCCACCCCTGTCGATGACGGCGCCCGCCACGCGGTCCCCATCCATGATGAACTCTTCAATTGGGGAGTCGAGCCACAGTGGCACGCCCAACTTCAACACCACGGCCTCTAGGAATGCGGTCGCCCACCCGGCTCCGATTCCGGCCAGGCGTTTGCCAGTGACCGCGCCACCGAGCATCCTGAAGACGACTTGGGCGCCGCGGACGAATCCCGCCGGGGTGGACCAGGCGCGTCCCAGCAGCCACACGTCGTCCGTTTTTGCGGGCAGGGGGATGGCACCTAACATCGAGTCCCACCACTCGCCAATCTTCTTTGAATCGATAGGGTCAACCTCGATGCCGCGGCCGATCTTTCCCCCGGGAAGCTCAGGGTAGTAGTCGGGGTAGTCAGGGGCGCGTACGAACTTCACTCCGTGTTTCTCTGCGGTGAGGACGAAGTCGTCCACCCCGTCGACGAAAGCGGCTTGACGTTCCTCCGACGCGGAGCGTGTCGGGGTACCAATGCAGGAAAGCATGTACTCCAGCGCTTCCTTGCGGGAATCCCCCACCTTGTCCCGGCGCATTAGGGGGTTGTTGGGCAGCCACATTCCGCCACCGGACATTGAGGTAGAACCGCCCCACTTCTCGGCGCCTTCCACCATGAGCACCGACAGGCCCGAATCCGCTGCGCCCAGCGCGGTGGCAAACCCGGCGGAGCCCGATCCGACCACAAGAACGTCGTATACCTCGTCAAATTCTGGTGCCACTACATTTCCCCTCTCTGCTTTGAAACGGAACGGCACTACCGGACAAGACTGTCCGGTAGGTATGCTCTAAGCATGACAAGCCAGCGCCACCGCGTCAATAGGAGCTCCAAAAGGACTACGAACAGGGGCCCCGCCGCCGCGGCGGAGAATCGTCGGGCCATCCTGCTTGCTGCCCGGAAGCTTTTCACCGAACGCGGTTACGACGTTCCCATGTCGGCTATTGCCCAGGAGGCTGGGGTTAGCCAGGGCGTCATGTACCGCCATTTTCCCCGCCGCGTCGAACTGGCGTTGGAAGCATTCGAGGACAACTTTGGAATAGCAGAGGAAATAGTCGCTGCTGGAGGCGATCAAACGATCTATCTGCTGTGGGACTGGCTCTTGGAAAGGGCCGTTCACGACGTCGGGTTCATAGAAACCATGCGGGCCGCGCGTGAGGAGGTCCCGACCTATGACGGGCCCGCGCGACTACGAGCCCAGCTGGAGGTGGCACTGGAGCGGTCCCGCCGGGCTGGGAACGACCTGGGTAGCCTGCAACCGGAGGACTTCCTGCGGGCATGGCGGATGGCGTACGGCCTGGTCGTTACTGCCCGTGATAGTGAGGTCACCGCGGCCGACCTGAAGCGAATCCTGTCCGTGGAGGCGCTCTTGAGAATGTTCAGCGCGTAGGCGCGTACCTGCTGGAGTGCCGGTACCATGGGGGCCAAATGGCAAACCACGGACGAAAGGCGCAGATGCTCCCCTCATACGACCTTCATGACGGCAATCCCCTTCCTGATCCGAAGGCATCACCAGGACGGATCGCGGTAGTCGATCTTGGCAGCGGGGATGTGACCTATGAGGAACCGAGCGCGGTGTGGATGCGGCGATATTTGGGTGGCGGGGCACTGGCAGGCCGGTACCTGTTGGACATGGTGGAGCCCGGAACGGACGCCCTGGACCCGGGAAACGTGTTGGTCTTTGCCAGTTCTGTTGTTGCCGGGTTGGACATCCCCGCCGTCAGCAAACACACTGTGGTCGCAAAGAGCCCGCTCACGGGAGGGGTGGGGGAGTCCCAATCGGTGGGCACGTTCGGGCCCGCGTTGAAGCTGTCTGGGCTTGACGCCCTGGTGGTAACTGGGAAGGCCCAGGTGCCCTCGTACGTAGTCATCGAAGACGGCCGAGTATCGGTCAAGAAGGCCCCGGAACTGTGGGGCCAGGACGTTGCCGATACCCACGATGAACTTTTGGTGCGGGAAGGGCCCTTCGCTCACACGGCAGTCATCGGCGCCGCGGGGGAGAACCTGGTTCGCTACGCCTCTATCGTGAACGACGTTCGTTTCATGAACTGCCGGACCGGCTTGGGCGCGGTGATGGGGTCAAAGAACCTCAAAGCCGTGGTCGCCATCCCGGGGGACGAACCGGAATACGCTGACCCTGCCGTCGTGCAGATGGTGCGCGACGACTGGGAAGAAAACAGCGCGGTAACCATCCACAACAAAGCACAGCGTGAACTGGGCATCTCCAGCTGGCTCTCCGCCACGGAAGGTGGGGAAGCATGGCCGTACGTGACTGGCAACTACGACCAGGCGGTCTTCGACGGACTCCCCGGCCTAAGTGCACAGGTACTCGAAGAATCCTTCGCCCAGCCCGTGCCCCCGGAGTACAAATGGTTCGACTACGCCCGCGTTTACCAAGTCCCGGAAGGGCCCTACAAGACTGACCCACGCTACGGGGGATCGGAGGGGAACTCGCTGGCGGCCCTCGGCCCGACGACACGCATTGGGCAGGCTGAACCGGCACTGAAGCTTACCGAACTCACGTACAAGTATGGCCTTGACCCGGAGTCGCTAGGGACGACGCTCGCGTGGGTGATGTCAGGCAATGCGAAGGGATACCTGCCAGAAGACTTCGCACCCGAATTGACGTTTGGTGACGCCGAGGCCGCCATAGAGGCGGTCCGGAAGGTCGCCGACCGGGAGGGCTACGGTGATCTTCTGGCAGAAGGCGCTGCCAGGGCTTCTGCGGGTTTTGGCCCGGAAGCGAAGTACCAGGTGGTCACCAACAAGGGGAAGGAACTGCCCGTACACGAGC
>CAYFRG010000034.1:0-15288 GCA_964345535.1 uncultured Actinomyces sp.
ACCATCGAGTGTTCTTGCAGTTTGTGGCCTTCACCCGGAATGTAAGCGATTACTTCGATGCCGTTGGACAGGCGCACACGGGCAACCTTGCGCAGGGCCGAGTTCGGTTTTTTCGGGGTGGTGGTGTACACACGCGTGCAAACACCGCGGCGCTGCGGGGATCCCTGCAGGGCCGGGCTGTCCGACTTAGTGCGCTTGCGCTTGCGGCCCTTGCGGACCAGCTGCTGAATAGTTGGCACTATTACTCCGTATCTATCGTTACTGGGTGGTAAATTCTGCTCTCAACGCCTGGCCCCAAATGCGGGCACGAAACACCGCAGGGGCCGGTGCGTCATGACTGAAACCGTTACCGGCCAGGAGAATAACGCCCGGAGCTCACGGAGTTGGAGCCCGCTGCTGCCCGTTTCGCTCCGCATTTACTGCGGACCTGACGAAGCAGACTGGGAACCCGACGGATCGAGTACCAGGAAACAGCGTAATCGCACGGGTTACTCTGCGTCAACGTCGCCGCGTGTGGGATGGGCCGCACGCTCCGGTGAACGTCAGGTTAACAGCAAGTGAACAGCTCTGGGAAAGGTGGTGTCAGCTGACTGTCTCAGTCTAGAGTGAGCGGCATGAGCCAGGATTCTCAGTTGCTCGGTGCCCCTTTGTCCACAGCTAAGCAAATCCTTCGGGAGTTGGACACATTCGCGGTCATACTAGATCCGAAGTTGCAACTGGTCTACGCAAATCCCGCTGCGCGGCACCACTCCCCCATTACAGGCAGTCAGCTCGGTGATCCCAGATTCGTAAAACGAGCCAAAAAGGCTCTTCGAAAAGGCGCACCTGCCACAGTGCTACCCAAACGGGGGGAGGACCCTCCCCTGAGGATGCATCTGATTCCTCTTGATGACGGACACCTGGTTGTATTCTTTGAGGACTTGGGTGAAGAGCAACGTGTGAACGCCATGCGCCGCGACTTCATTGCCAATGTTTCCCACGAACTCAAGACACCCATTTCAGCTATCGGTCTCCTAGCTGAAGCTGTCCTTGAGGGAGCGGAAGACCCGGTCGTTGTGCGCCAGTTCGGCTCCCAACTTCTCCAAGAAGCGCGCCGACTGGGAGTTCTCACGCAGGACATCATCCAGCTGTCGGAGGCGCAAGCCAGTTTTCACCCGGAGGATTGGCAACCAGTGAACCTTCGGACCGTAGTGGAACAGGAAGTCCAGACACATTCTCCATACGCGGCACAGAAAGAAATCGTGATCGAGCTGTACCAGCCAGCGGAGCCGGACCGCCCCGCCCTGGTGTTGGGGGACCCCAGCGGCATTTCCTCCGCTCTGGACAACCTTCTTTCAAATGCCGTTCGTTATTCGCCGCGCGGAGGCAGAGTGACAATCACAATGGTTTTCGAGAAGGACACGCTGATGGTCGCTGTCGCCGATGAGGGGGAGGGTATCCCGGTCGAGCATCAGCACCGCATCTTTGAACGTTTCTACCGTGTCGACAAGTCCCGATCCCGGGAAGGTGGTGGAACCGGCCTTGGCCTGTCTATTGCGCACAACATCATGCGCGGCATTGGCGGGGCGATTGACCTTTGGTCGCGCCCAGGGGAAGGCTCCCAGTTCACCTTGACGTTCCCACTAATTGAGGAGAAGCATGACGACTAGGATCCTGCTGGTCGAGGACGAACAGGCCATTGCAGCGCCCCTGGTGTTCCTTCTAGAGAGGGAGGGTTACGGCGTGGTCACCGTGGCTGACGGACAAGAAGCAGTGGATCTTTTCATGGACCAAGAGTCGACCTTCGATTTGATCCTGTTGGACCTGATGCTTCCCGGACTGCCAGGGACCGAGGTCTGCCGAGCCGTTCGCTCCCGGTCCAGCATTCCGATCATCATCCTCACGGCGAAGGACAGCGAGGTTGACGTCGTCGTTGGTTTGGAGCTTGGCGCTGATGACTACATTACGAAGCCGTACGGAGCGCGGGAGTTGATTGCCCGGATCCGCGCTGTGATGCGACGCCGTCAGGATTCTCCCGCAGAGGACGCTGAGGGGCCGGTGCTGGAGGGCGGGCCGGTCAGCCTGGACACGGAGAGGTACACCCTGCACGTACGTGGCGAGGAAGTCGCTGTTCCCCTGCGCGAGTACGAACTGTTGGAACTACTGATGCGTAACCAGGGTCGAGTTCTCACTCGGGCCCAGCTACTGGACCGCGTTTGGGGGGCCGACTACTTCGGGGACACGAAAACCCTTGACGTACATATCAAGCGCCTGCGGGGCCGCATTGAAGAGGATCCTGCGAAGCCGACCCTGATCACGACCGTACGGGGAGTTGGCTACCGGTTTGGTTGACCAGGGTTATCCCCAAAGGCTCGGGTAGTAAAACTGTCGCGTTGCTCACCGTGTTACCGTCGGCGTATGGACGAAGGAACAGGCGCTTACAGCGACGCCGAGCTGCGTGAGGTAGCCGAGGAATTGAAGCGGCTGGATCCTACAGGACGCAGGTGGGCGAATGTGATCCGGCACACCTACGACGTTGTCTACAACGGTCAAGAAACCGGAAGGTACCGGTGGGATCAGCTGATGAAAACGGAGAAAACCCACTTCGGGACCCTCTTTGAAATAAATGCGCAGAGGGAATTTCAGTTCGACGACGGCGAGACCACTGATTTCCGGATTGCCGACCACCAAGTGGATGCCAAGTGGAGTCAGAAAAAGGGGGCCTGGATGCTGCCCCCGGAAGTCTTTGGCGAAATTGCGTTGGTCGCTACAGCTTCCGACGAGAATTCTGTCTGGTCCTTGGGCCTGATACGCGTAACGGAAGAAAATCGCAGGAATACTGTTAACAGAGACCAGAAAACAACGCTTAGCCGGGACGGGAAAGCAAATGTCCTATGGCTCTGGGAAGACGAGCCCCTGCCCCCGAACGTGCTACTGCAGCTCCCTTCAAGCGTCGTGGCCCACATATTTGACCACCGTTATGGTACGGAGCGTGTCAACCGACTCTTCCGGGCAGCTGAAGGCCTCCCGGTGCACAGAAACTCAGTGGCAACTGTGGCGCGCCAACTGGACGCCCAAAAGCGGGTGCGTAGCAACGGGGGTGCCCGGAGCACCCTCGGAAAAGAAGGGTACCTGATTCTGAGTGGCGTCTACCATAGGGACCTTGCGGTAGAGTTCGACGGCCCGGACCTTGGCTCGGACGAGTATTTGTCCCTAAGAGTCGTCCCGTCTAATCGCCGCGAGGATCCCCGGATCTCAGGAGAGCATTGGCGGAGGGCTGAGCCAGACGAACCCGCCGTCGAGCCCGCGCCGCACGTGGAGGACAGGAAACCGCTAAGCGACGACGGGTAGCTCCGAATCATCCCCAAGGGCCTTCCGAATCGATGTTCCAACTGCCGCAGCAACCGGTGCAGGGAAAGCGTTGCCGATCTGCCGGTACGTAGAAGTTTTCAAGCCTGAGAACTTCCAGTTTTCCGGGAACCCTTGGATCTTGGCAACCATTGGGTTGGTAAGCCTGGGAACCAAGTCCACGGGGTCATTTTCCGATGGAACGTCGTTCGCGATGCCCTTCCCATCCACCCCGAGCTTCAACCAGGCCTGTTTGGCTCGGGTCGGTCCCAGATCCGCACCGCCGTGCTTCTTCGACCCGCCAACTATTGTGGGGGCAATCGCGTTAGCACCAAGAGCCCACGCATCCGCGCCCGACCAGCCTCCTGACGCCATCATGGAATGAAGAGTCTGCCCAACCGTTCGGGGCTCCGAGACATGGTGTGGCCAATCAAACTGATCCATTTGCCCGTCTCGGAAAGCAACCAGAACGAAGCGAGGCCTGAGCTGTGGAACTCCGTACTCAGAGCTGTAGAGAACTTCCCACCGGGACTCGTAACCCAACCGCGCCAACTCATCCAAAATAGACTGCCGGTATGAGTCAAACCGCTTTGACGCGAAACCCCGCACGTTTTCGATCATCACTGCGGATGGTCGGGCCTCATCCACAAGCCGCATCATGTCGGGAAAGAGATCCCTTTCGTCAGCTGCTCCCATCTGTTTACCTGCAACACTGAAAGGAGGACACGGAACCCCACCAGCCAGCAAGTCCACACCCGAGTATGCACGGCCGTCCAGATCCCGAACGTCACCTTCCAGGACGTTCCATTCGGGCCTATTCAGACGCAGTGTTGCCGCGGCATCCCTGTCAATCTCAACAGCCAGTTCATGGCCAAATCCCGCGATCTCAAGACCTAAGGACTGCCCGCCAGCGCCGGCGCAGATCTCTAGCACCGACATTTCCTGACCCATCTGCCGTGTCCTGCCTCTCCTCTGTTTTCCTCTTTTTCCTTGCACCGCGTTTGCTTGCGTAGTTCCGATCTAGCGCGATGCCTTGACCCCTTCTAGCAATGTCCCGATCATACCGGCCCCCACCGACAGGTCAGGTGGCCACGAAAGAGGCTGCACCCAAAGTGTCAGCGACTGTTCACCTGCCGTTCACCGTAGGGGCGTTTTGGTGTCACTTTTGATCTCTACCGTTATGGCTGCGGGATCTTCCCGCCTCTGACTTTGGTTCGATTGAAGGAAACAGATGAAAGTGAAACTACGCTCCAGGGCGTGGGGAACCGCGGCCGCCATGGTGGCCCTGGCGCTCAGTGGATGCGCCGTGAACGAAGCAGGGGCCCTAGATTCTTCAACAGGGATGTCTGGGGAACTTATCGGCGTCGGAGCGTCTTCGCAGGGGGCCGCGCAAGAAGCCTGGATTGCGGGCTTTCAGAAATCCCACCCCCGGGCGACCGTGAACTATGAGCCGGCGGGCTCCGGTGCGGGCCGGGAAGCGTTCCAGCAGGGAGCAGCGGCCTTCGCGGGTTCAGACCAACCGTTTAGTACTGAGGAGATCGCCGATGGCCCGTTCAGGATGTGTTCTCCGGACTCGGCGCTGGTCCAGCTGCCTGCTTACATTTCTCCAATCGCGTTGATCTTCAACCTTGAAGGCGTCACTAGTCTCAATCTGGATGCGTCGACTGTGGCAGCCATCTTCGCGGGTCAGGTGGACCGGTGGGACGATCCCCAGGTTGCCTTCCAGAACCCAGGGGTGGCCCTGCCCTCAGTGCCGATAACCGCGGTGCACAGGTCGGATAAGTCCGGCACAACGGGAAACTTCACCGAGTATCTTGCGGCAGCCGCGCCTACCGTGTGGAGCATCGATGCAACCGAGACCTGGCCAACAAAATTTGGCGGTGAAGGCGCGCAAGGAACCTCCGGTGTGGTCGAGGCGGTCCGTTCTGGCGTTGGCACCATCGGCTACGCTGATGCGTCACGATCCGGTGGCCTTGGCGTAGCAAAGCTTCTAGTGGGTAATAGGTACGTGTCCCCCACTCCCCAGGCGGCCGCGGCAATTGTCGACGTGTCCGGGAGCGGGTCCGGCAGGGAACCCACAGACCTTGCCATCGAGTTGGACCGTGCGGGCGACGTCGAAGGCGCCTATCCGCTGGTCCTTGTCAGTTATCTGGTGGCCTGCGAAACCTACAGGGACGGGGACAAAGCGGCGTTGACCAAAGAGTACTTACGTTGGGTCGTGAGTGAAGCCGGGCAGGAGGCAGCCGCGGAAAGCGCTGGGAGCGCCCCGATCTCCGCGAAGCTGCGGGGCCGAGCTGAAGGCGCTATCGAGCAGATCGGCAGTGGACAATGACCCCGAATATCGCGCAGTCCAGAAAACCAGCAAGCGGTGTGGGTGACCGAATCTTTGCGGGCGTGTCACGCACCGCCGCGGGCATCGTCATTGCCACCTTGGCAGCTGTGGGCTTTTTCCTACTGTGGCAGAGTATTCCGGCGTTTCTGGCATCTACCGATCAGGCGTCACTGCTCAGCGGGAGCTTTGCTGCCTACGTGGCTCCGCTCCTATTCGGAACGCTTTGGGCTGCCTGCCTGGCCTTGCTGTTCGCGTTCCCTCTGTCAGTTGCAGTCGCGCTGTTTCTCACTAACTATGCTCCTTTCCGCCTCAGGACGTCTCTGGGATTCGTCGTAGACCTACTGGCTGCCGTGCCCAGCGTCGTCTACGGACTGTGGGGGATCATGGTTCTTGCTCCCGCGCTGCAGCCCGCATACGCGTGGCTGAACCAAAACCTAGGTTGGTTCCCCTTATTTGGGGGTCCTGTGAGCGGCACCGGCAGGACAATTCTGACCGCTGCTCTGGTGTTGGCAGTGATGATCTTGCCGCTAATGACAGCTCTGATTCGGGAGGTCTTCCTCCAGGCACCCGTGACGGTCCAGGAGGGAGCCCTGGCGCTCGGAGCAACGCGCTGGGAAATGATCCGTCTGGCAGTGCTCCCCCCAGCCAAGGGACCAATCGTCTCTGCAGCAATGCTGGGACTGGGAAGAGCCCTGGGGGAGACGATGGCCGTGGCTATGGTCCTGTCCGCCACCGGGGCGGTGACGCTTGATCTGCTTACCTCCGAGAATCCTTCAACCATCGCTGCAAACATCGCGCTGTCGTTCCCTGAGGCGTTCGGGAAAAACATAAACGTGCTGATCGCAACGGGTCTTATCCTTTTTGCCACGACATTCGCAGTGAATGCCCTTGCGCGGAGGATCCTCACCAAAGAGAGAAAGAAATGACCACGCAAACAGCTGAAGTGCAGGCCCCTAGCATTCGGACGAACCCGATAGGGAACGTCGGTTCTGGAGCTGTCAGCGCTGGAACCCACGCTAGAGATGTCCAATGCGCAAGCACCGGAGTCACGGACTCTGGGGCTGCGGGCACTATCACCGGGCTCGTCCCAGATCATTCTGTCGGGCAAGCCAGTCAGCGCCCAAATCTGGGGATGCTGACCCGTGTCAACCCACTACCCCGGCTGGTTCCCGCCGGAATCATTGCTGGAACGGCGGCACTAAGCACCATTATCACTGCGGCCGTCCAGTGGGCTGGAAACCAGCCGTTCAAACCCGTCCCGGCGCTGGTCGCTGGGATTGCGGCCGGCGTCGTCCTTGCATTTGGGATCCAGGCGCTCCGACAGGGCCGAAGAGCCGCGGTCGACAGTGTCGCAACGATCGCGCTGGGAGCAGCATTCGCCATCGCGGTCGTGCCCCTGGTTTCCGTATTCGCTACCGTCGTAACAAGGGGCGCCGCCCGCTTCGACACGGAGTTCTTCACGCACTCCATGCGGGGTATGACCGGAGTGGGAGGCGGCGCTTTGCACGCGCTGCTTGGCTCAGCTCTGATTACCGGAGCGGCGGCGATCATGGCTGTGCCGATTGGTATTTTCACCGCTATCTACCTGGTCGAGTTCGGGACCGGCCGCGCGGCACGTACCGTTACTTTTCTGGTCGACGTCATGACCGGAATCCCCTCGATCGTTGCCGGATTGTTCGCCTACACGGCGTTTGCGTACGTCCTTGGACCAGGTACGCGCATAGGGCTAATCGGAGCGGTTGCCTTAGCAGTACTGATGCTCCCCGTGGTCATCCGCGCCGCTGAAGAGATGCTGCGCTTAGTGCCGACTGATCTTCGAGAGGCGTCCCTGGCTTTGGGGGTGCCCAAGTGGAAGACCACGCTCGGGGTCGTGCTTCCGACTGCGGCCGGCGGCCTGGCAACCTCCGTGATGCTTGCGGTGGCGCGCGTCATCGGAGAGACCGCTCCGCTCCTGATTGCAGCGGGATTCACAGCGAGTATGAACTACAACCTGTTCGCGGGGCGCATGCAATCTCTGCCGGTGTACATCTACACCCAGTTCGCCAATCAGGGCGCCCCCTCCCACGCCTTCCTAGACCGTGCGTGGACCGGTGCCCTGGTCCTTATCCTTCTGGTTACGGCGTTGAACTTGACGGCCCGACTGGTCGCGCGCCGATTTCAACCATCCCGCTGAAAGGCAACAATGTCTGAGAGTATCCGTATCAGTAACCTGCACGCCCACTACGGCGGATTTCATGCCGTCCAAGGCATAAACCTGAACATCGAGCCCCGCACGGTGACCGCCTTTATTGGACCGTCCGGCTGCGGTAAGTCCACCCTGCTTCGCACAATCAATCGGATGCATGAGGTCACTCCGAACGCGTGGGTGGAAGGCTCCATCTGGTTGGACGGCCAAGACCTGTACGCCCCGGAGGTTGACCCGGTGGAAGTGCGGCGGCACGTTGGCATGGTCTTCCAGCGTGCCAACCCGTTTCCCACAATGTCGATCGCCCAAAACGTCCTGGCGGGCCCCCGGCTAAACAGCCAGAAGCTCTCCCAAAGCAAGCAAGACGCAATTGTCGAAACTTCTTTGCGCGGAGCCGGCCTGTGGGAGGAAGTGAAGGACCGGCTTCACAAGCCAGGAGGCAGCCTGTCTGGGGGCCAGCAGCAGCGCCTTTGCATCGCCCGCGCTATTGCGGTCCGTCCGAAGGTCATCCTGATGGACGAGCCGTGCTCTGCCCTGGACCCTATTTCCACGGGCATCGTGGAGGACCTGATTCTGCAGTTGAGAGAGGACTACACGGTCATCGTGGTCACCCACAACATGCAGCAGGCAGCCCGGATATCTGACCGAACAGCTTTCTTCAACCTTGAGGCCACGGGCGAGCCCGGACACCTGGTCGAAGAGGGCCCAACCGACAAGATCTTCTCAACCCCAGAGAAACAAGAGACGGCAGATTACATCGCGGGCCGCTTCGGTTAGCAAGTACTGGGACTCCCCGCTGGTTCCCAGGAATGGGTCGTAGACTGGGGGAACCTTTTCTAGCCCGAGAGACCCCTGATGCTTCAGCTACATAACGTCCGAAAGTCTTACACCACCGGCGACTTCACGCAGGTGGCTTTGGACGACGTGTCAATCAACTTTCGCGATAACGAGTTTGTGGCGATTTTGGGGCCGTCCGGTTCTGGGAAAACCACCCTGCTCAACATTGTGGGCGGACTAGACCGGTACGATTCCGGATCCCTGGTCATTGAGGGAACAGACACCTCGAAGTACAAAGACAGAGACTGGGACACGTACCGCAATAACCGCATCGGCTTCGTCTTCCAAAGCTACAACCTGATCCCCCACCAGAGTGTCTTGGCCAACGTGGAGCTAGCACTGACTTTGTCGGGCGTTTCCCGCTCAGAGCGGCGTGCCCGCGCTGAAGCCGCACTGGCGGAGGTCGGTCTTGCCGAGCATATGCACAAGAAGCCGAACCAGCTTTCCGGCGGACAAATGCAGCGGGTGGCAATAGCGCGGGCGCTGATAAACGACCCGGAAATCGTCCTTGCTGACGAACCAACCGGCGCCCTGGACTCAAAGACCAGCGAACAGATCATGGAGCTGCTAACTCAGATCGCCCAGGACCGGCTGGTCGTGATGGTGACGCATAACCCCGAGTTGGCTGAAGAATACGCAACCAGGACCGTGGCTCTGCGAGATGGGCAAGTAGAAGCCGACACGGACCCGTTTGTGCCAGAGGGTGCCTCTGCCGCATCAGCGTCCCATCGGAAGACGTCCATGTCTTTCTTCACCGCAATTTCTTTGTCGTTCAACAACCTGATGACGAAGAAGGGTCGCACACTGATGACGGCCTTCGCGGGCAGTATTGGAATTATCGGGATAGCAGCGATCCTGGCCCTGGCAAACGGCGTCAACAATTACATCAAGTCGGTCGAGGAGGACACTCTTTCCCTGTACCCTCTGTCCATCCAGAGCCAGGGCATGGACATGCTTTCCATGATGACCCTTTCGGGAACTGTGGGTGAAGACTCTTCGGAGCAGGAAACTCTAGATGAGGAAGAGTTAGCGGGGGCGGAGGATCTGGCTGAGGACGGGCAGATGGAAAGTGCCGATGGGGAATCCCCTGTTGGTAGTGTCCACGAGATCCCGATGATGGGAACAATGTTCGAGTCGGTGGGCTCAAACGATTTGGCCGCGCTCAAAGTGTTCTTGGATAACAACGGCGGGGACATAGACCAGCACGTGAACTCTATCGAGTACTCCTACAATGTCACTCCCCAGATCTTTTCCCCTGACACCTCTGACGGGGTGCGCCAGGTTAACCCGGACACGACCTTCGCCGCGTTGGGGTTTGGCGGGATGGACTCGAGTAATTTCTTGGCCGAGGCGATGAGCACGAACGTGTTCTACCAGCTTGCCTCTGACACTACGGTGGTGGAATCCCAGTACCAGGTGGTTGCAGGAAAGTGGCCAAGTGCGGCGGACGAGCTGCTTCTTGTACTGACTCCTTCGGGCGCAACAAGCGACTTTCTCGGCTACGTCATGGGCCTGCGTGATCCCGCGGAGCTGGACACGATGATGGAGCAGCTTCTGGAAGGCGAATCGGTGACCGTCGCCAGTGAGGCCGGAGAGTTCACCTACCGGGAGATCCTAGACGTCACATTCAAAAACGTTCCCGCTTCCGACTACTACGCGAAGGACAAAACCTACGACGTGTGGACCGACAGGTCCGACAGCAAAAAGGTCATGACGAAGCTGGTTGAGGAGGGCCGGGACCTACGCGTTGTCGGTATTGTTCAGCCAGAGAAGGGCGTCGCCGCAGCTGCCCTCCAGCCCGGGCTTTACTACACGCCAGAGCTCAGGGACCTGCTTGTAGAAGAGGCTTCGAACTCAGAAATCGTCCAGGATCAGCTGAAGAATCCTGCGACTAACGTCTTTACGGGTCGAACTTTCGCGGAAGAAGAAGACGGAGCTGAGCGCGACGACTTTGATCTCGCAGAACTGATCAGTATTGACGAGGCCGCCATCGAAGATGCTTTCACCTTCGACGAATCTCAACTCATGTTGGACTCTTCCGCACTGGACTTTTCGGGTATGGACATGCCCTCCATGGAACTGGATCCCGGTAGTCTTCCCACGCTGGGTTTGGGTGAGATCCTCTCTGGGTTGGACGTCTCCGACATGGCAGACAATATCGACGTGGAGAAGATCTTGGCGGGCGCGGAGATGCAGGATCTGAGCTCCATACTGGGCGACATTGAAGTCGATGAAGAAGCGGTGGGAGCACTGGCTAATGAGCTGACCGAAGAGTACTTCAAGTGGGCACTCACCGGCGGGTTGGATCCCTCGGACGCAGCAACAAACTTTCCTCTGTTCTTGGAGTCTGAACAGGCACAGAAGATCTTGGATGAAAACCAGGACCTCTTCAAGAATGTAGAAGAGCAGTTGACCGAGCTGCAGGCGGAGACCTCGAAACGGCTAATCGAGGGGATTTCAGCGGCCGTCCAAGAGCAGTTGGAAGCAGAGGCGACCCAAATCTCCTCCCAGGTGGAAGGCGCGCTCACTGCTTATATGGGGCAGGCGATGGGAGCTATCTCCGCTCAGGTCTCGGCGGAGCTTGTGCCCGCTTTGGAATACCAGATAGGCGCCGCCCTAGAAGCGCAGATGTCCTCCCTGGCGGAGAACATGTCTTCCGCAATGGGAATCGACCAGGAAGCCTTCGCGAACGCCTTCCAGTTTGATATGGACGAGGAGGAACTTGGTCAGCTACTCGTCGCAATGATGTCGACCAGCCAGAGTTCCCTGGATGGGAACCTAGCCAAGCTCGGCTACGCGGATTACGCGAAACCATCCGGGATTGACATTTACCCGAAAGACTTTGAGGGTAAGAGCGAAGTTATCCGGATCCTGGATGGCTACAATGCCGAAATGGCGGAAGCAGGTCAGGAAGACAAAGTCATCACCTACACCGACATTGTGGGTGCGCTCATGTCCTCGGTAACCGACATTATCAACGTCATCAGCTACGTTCTAGTGGCTTTCGTGGCCATTTCCCTGGTCGTTTCATCGATAATGATCGGCGTGATCACATACATTTCTGTGCTGGAGCGGAAGAAGGAAATCGGTATCCTCCGATCGATAGGGGCTTCTAAGCGAGACATCCGCTGGGTCTTCAATGCGGAGACCCTTATCGTCGGTTTCGTTGCGGGTCTGCTAGGAATCCTCATCACGGTGCTGCTGACTATTCCGGTAAACGCCATCGTCTACGCCAGGTTCGGCATAGCCAACGTTGCGGTCCTCCCTGTCTCCGCAGCAGTCGTCCTAGTGCTGATCAGCATGGGGCTGACGTTCCTGGCCGGACTGATTCCCTCATCTGCTGCCTCCCGGAAAGACCCCGTAGAGGCTCTGCGCAGCGAGTAACCGCGCAGCTGTTTCCCCCAGTGCTACGGCGGCCCTTTCCGGGGGCAGGTGGCACCGCAAAGCCCCGAAGCCTTGAAGCTTCGGGGCTCAGCAATCGCTGGGTTCAGTCTGGATCTCTCTAGAGCTCCACGATCCCCAGTTTGTTCACGGCATCGCGAACAGGCTGGAACTGCAGCGCAACAACCGCTGCGCCTGCTACCAGACCCAGCTTGAACAACACCTTAATTAGCTTCTTCACGTGCTCCCCCTTCATCGGTGACACTTCGGACCGGCAAGCAGTCCCTAACACCTTCTAGATTACCCGCGCCGCGCTTACCGTGCGAGGACGCACGTAGACCAGTGCGGGCCAGCCCCAAAAAGGAGCTGGCCCGCAAAGGAGTTATCCCGCAGTGGGATTTATGAAGCTAGCCCTGGCTGGAGAATCCAGGGCCCAGGTCGATATTCGCCAAGAACTGTTCGAAGTCCTCCAACCCCTCGGCATCTTCCGCAGATGGGAAGTCGATCGGGTTGTAGTTCGAAGCAGCCATGGCTTCCGCAGTGGGTTCCACAGAAACCGTGTTGTACCGAGCCAAGCCGGTCCCCGCGGGGATGAGCTTACCCAGGATGACGTTCTCCTTGAGTCCAACCAGCGGGTCGGTCTTCGCGTTCATTGCCGCTTCGGTGAGGACCTTCGTCGTCTCCTGGAAGGAAGCGGCGGACAGCCACGAGTCCGTGGCCAGGGACGCCTTGGTGATGCCCATGAGCATCTGACGGCCCTTCGCGGACGTGCCACCTTCTGAGGCGATGCGACGGTTTTCCTCACGGAAAGCAACCGTGTCGACCAGTTCACCTGGCATGAAGCGGGTGTCTCCCGGCTCCAGCACGGTCACGCGGCGCATCATCTGGCGGACGATGACCTCGATGTGCTTGGAGTGAATGTCCACACCCTGGGAGCGGTAGATTTCCTGAACTTCGTTGACCAGCTGGGTTTGGGCGGCGCCGCCACCGCGTAGGCGCAGCACCTCCTTCGGGTCCAACCGGCCCTCGGTGAGCTGCGTGCCAGCAGCGATCTGCTCTCCGTCGGATACCAGCAGGTCCTGGCGGCGGGAAACTTCCACAACCAGGTCTTCCTTGCCGTCATCCCGGATGATGATGATCTTCCGAATCGAAGGATCTTCGTCGTCGATCTTCACCTTGCCGGCGGCCTCGGTCATCTTGGCCTCACCCTTAGGCGTGCGGGCTTCGAAAAGCTCCTGAACGCGGGGCAGACCCTGGGTGATGTCCGAACCACCAGAGGCAGCGCCACCCGTGTGGAAGGTACGCATGGTGAGCTGGGTTCCCGGCTCACCAATCGACTGGGCGGCAATAATACCGACTGCCTCACCAATGTCGACGCGCTTACCGGAGGCAAGCGAGCGGCCGTAGCAGCTGGCGCAAGTACCCACCAGGGAGTCGCAGGTGAGCACCGAGCGCACCCGAATGTTCTCAACGCCTGCGTCCAACATGGTTTGGATCAGCGCAGCATCGATGTCGGCACCGGCTTCAGCGACGACCTCGCCGTCAGCCCCAACAGCGTCCCGGGCCAGCGTCCGCGCGTAAGCGGTGGTCTCCAGAATCTCAGAGGGAATGAGTTTGCCGTCTTCACCTGGCGTGCCCAGCGTGACCTGAACGCCGCGGCGCGTACCGCAGTCCTCTTCCCGGACGATGACGTCCTGAGAAACGTCAACCAGCCGACGCGTCAGGTACCCGGATTCTGCCGTACGCAGCGCCGTGTCCGCAGTTCCCTTACGGGCACCGTGGGTGGCGATGAAGTACTCGGCAACCGTGAGGCCTTCGCGGTAGTTCGCCTTGATAGGGCGCTCAATGAGCTTCTGCTTCGGGTCTGACACCAGCCCGCGCATGCCCGCCAGCTGCTGAATCTGAGACCAGTTACCACGAGCCCCGGAGTCAACCATCCGGTAGACGGGGTTCTCCGCGGAGAAGTGGTCCCGCATGTCTTCAGCAACCTTCGCCGTACACTCGGTCCAAATGTCGACAAGTTCGCGGTAGCGGTCGTCTTCTCCAATCAGACCCATGTCGAACTGGTTCTGGATGTCGGCAGCCTTTTCCTCATACTCAGCCAGGATCTCTTCCTTGTGGGGAGCCTGCTCAATATCGGAGAAGGAGATGGTGCCTCCGGACCAGGTTGCCCAGTAGAATCCCGCCGCTTTCAGCGCGTCCAAAGACTCGGCTACAAGGACGTTCGGGTAGGTGCTGGCCATGTCGTTGACGATCGTGGACAGCAGACCCTTCTTCACGGCCTGATTGACGTACGGGTAGTCCTCCGGGAGGGTCTCATTGAACAGGGCCCTACCCAGAGTCGTCTCCAACTCGATGGCGTCGCCTTCAGCCCAGCCTTCCGGAGCAACCCAGTCGGCCGGAGGAACAATGTCGTCAAAACGGATGACAATCGACCGGTTCAGGTCAATGCGTCCCGCATCGAACGCCATGATCGCTTCCGCGACCGAGGTGTACTGCGGCACTAGCACGTTGCCCTTTTCGTCCAGGTCGGCCTCGAACTGAGGATCCGGATCCTGAGTCAGGTAGAACAAACCGAAAATCATGTCCTGGGACGGCATTGCCACCGGGCGCCCATCGGACGGCTTCAGAATGTTGTTCGTGGACAGCATGAGAATGCGTGCCTCTGCCTGCGCCTCTGCCCCAAGGGGTAGATGCACGGCCATCTGGTCACCGTCAAAGTCAGCGTTGAACGCGCCGCAAGCAAGCGGGTGCAGCTGGATGGCCTTACCCTCAATTAGCTGCGGTTCGAACGCCTGAATGCCAAGGCGGTGCAGCGTGGGCGCACGGTTGAGGAGAACCGGGTGCTCCCGAATAACCTCGTCCAAAACGTCCCAGACTTCGCCGTGCTGGCGCTCTACCTTGCGCTTAGCGGCCTTCACGTTCTGCGCGTAGTTCTTGTCCACCAGTCGCTTCATGACGAACGGCTTGAACAGTTCCAGCGCCATCTGCTTGGGCAGCCCCGCCTGGTGCAGCTTGAGCTGCGGACCAACGACGATTACCGAACGTCCCGAATAGTCAACACGCTTACCTAGAAGGTTCTGACGGAAACGTCCCTGCTTGCCCTTCAGCATGTCAGAGATGGACTTCAGCGGGCGGTTACCCGCACCGGCGACCGGGCGACCACGCCGACCGTTGTCGAACAGCGCGTCAACGGATTCTTGTAGCATCCGCTTCTCGTTGTTGA
>CAYFRG010000035.1:0-15069 GCA_964345535.1 uncultured Actinomyces sp.
CGTAACTGACTATGCCGTCACGCCAGTGCTGGGTTGGTGGGAGAATCCCAGTCCGGTTCGTCCGGTGGACCCCGGCGAGTCGGCACGCGTCTTCAAGGTGCCGGTCTCTCATCTGGTGGCCCCCGAGAACCGCGTCAGCGCAAGGATGGTGCGCGGAGGGAGTATCGTCACCGGCCCGGCCTTCCGGGTTGGGAATAGCGTGATCTGGGGTTTCACGGGTATCGTCTTGGCGGACCTGTTCGGTGAGTTGGGCTGGGCGCGCCCTTGGGATAAGGACAGGGTTATCGACGTGCTCCCGTGACCCACCAGCACTGATCCACCAGCAACTGGGTCCATCTGGTCAGCCGTTTGCCGCTAATAATCATGCACAAGGATATGGGAGAAGTTCACCGCTTGAACGTCCGGCTGACCTCGCTATCCTGGCTTTTCTCAGGGAAAGGTGAACTCGCCAGCCAAGTAGTCGCAGGGATCCAAACGCCTGGTACAGGCCGCCGCCGTCCACGTTTCCGGTGACTAGGGCCGCGACTTGGCGGGCCCACTCCGGAGCAGTGCCCATAGCCACTGACGCCGCAGAAACCACACATGGGTATGTCTGAGTCTGCATCGCCAAGGGCAATGGTGTTCTCTTGGTCGGCGCCAATGTCTTCCGTGGCAGAGGAATCCTCCATGTCCTATTGAACCCGGAGACGCCCAGGTCCGCCAACAGTGCGTAGGCTCCCCCTCCCCAAGCGCCGACACTCGGGGGTGGGAATGTCGGAGCCGCCTCCAGATAGGTCTGGTAGTTATAGAGAACGAAACTGATCTTGTTCACGTCATCCCGGCCCTGGTCAGCGTTGTGGACCAGGTCGGGCAGAAGACGTCATCCGAACACGGTCCGATCAGTGGCGAAACGGAAGAACTCGCCTATGCTCAGGTAAAACCTGCCGAAGGATTTGGTGAAGTTGAGAACGATCCTGCCGCTGATCACAACCCTTGCTGTCACTTTCGCCTCACTGGTGTCCGCCCCTGCGTTTGCCGCTGAATCCACACCCGATCCCGCGCCGGAACTGGTTGCGCAGGAACAGACCGAGCAGCTGCAGCCAGCGCAGGAACAAGACGAGGAGATATAGCCAGCGCAGGAACAGAGCGCGCAACCTCTGGTCACCCCGAAGATTTCATTTATCGGCAGCGCCGCAGTGAAAAGAACCATCACTGCCAAGGTGAGCATGGATCTTCACGAAGGTTTGAAGGTCACTTCGGAGCAGTTCGAATGGAAGGTCGACGACAGGATCGTCGGTAGAGAAGCGGCCTACATTCCGAAGAGCGCGGACGCCGGGAAGAGACTGACGGTCACCTACACGGCCACTTGGGACGCTAACGGTGAGTTCGCTGCCGGATCTGCCTCTACCAGCAGGCAGACTGTTCCCGTTAGGAAAACACCGACAGTCAAGGTGAGTGTCGAGGTTTCCGGCTCCGCCCGAGTCGGTCAGACCATGAAAGCGAAGGGCAACGTAACGCTTCCCAAAGGCATGAAGCCTTCCGCCGTGTCATACGCGTGGTACAGAGGGGACAAAAAGGTTGGCTCGGGGAGCTCATACAAGGTGAAAGCTGGGGACCGGGGCGAAAAGCTCAAAGCCACCTACTCCGTCGAATGGCTCAGAAATGCCACATACTCGGACGGGTCCAAGTCGATTAGCAAATCGACTAAACGCGTTGCCCTTGCAAAACCCAATATCAAGGCTAAGGTCACTATCTCTGGGAGTGCCAAGGTTGGAAAGAAGCTGACAGCAAAGGGAACAGCGTCTTTTCCAAAGGGAGTCAAACGTTCCAGCCAGAAATACACGTGGTATGTGGGCGGGAAGAAAGTCGCCACGGGAAAGACCTATCGGGTCAAGGCCACAGACCGTGGAAAAGCGCTGAGGGTCACCTACAGTGTGAAGTCCAAGGCAACTGGTAAGTACGGTGCTGGTAGCGCGGCAGTTTCCAGCCGCAGGACCATCAACCGGAAGAAGTACGTTTGTAACTTCACCGGAGCGGCAGCCGCGGCTCCTAAGGTCGGTGATGAACAGACCTACTGCAGACAGAGAGCAAAGCGCCCCGAACAAGAAGCTGGATAAGAGAATAAAGGAGCAGGCGACAAAAACCCTCAAATCCAAAGACGGCACAACTGTGAAGCAAGTGCGCTTTGCTAGTGCGTTCAAACGGTCAACGTACGTTACGTCCAACTATGGCTGGCGCATGCATCCCATCCTTGGATACCGCAAGCTGCACGATGGGACAGATTTCGGGGCCGCCTGCGGAACCACGCAGTACGCCACGAAACGCGGTACGGTGTTCGCCACTGGGAGCAATAAGATCTCCGGGAACTATGTGGTAATCGACCACGGGAAGATAAACGGTAAGGCTTGGATGACTAAGCACGCCCATTTGAGCAGCTCTCGGGTGAAGAAAGGGCAGAAGGTCACCACGCAGACAGCGGTTGGCTACACCGGAACCACTGGTCGGTCCACCGGCTGTCACCTGCATTTGGGGCTGTATCGAAACGGACAGACCGTAAATGTTCTGAAGTACATGGGCTAAGAGCGCACGAACCCGATTGGCATTCAGCACCTTGCCTCCGCGCCCGTGCCGAATCTGCGTTGTGATTTCTACGCTAGTTCGACATGGACCTTCGCGGCCGCCTGGATAGCAATGTCTTGAGCCTCACGCGTGGTTTCTGCCCTAGCGAGCACGACCGCGACGCGTCTTTCACCATCTACGCGCGGCTTACCGAAGAGTCGCACCTGAACCGTCGGGTCCGTGGCCAGTGCTTCCTCAACGCCCCTGAAGATGGCCACCCCGGAGCCTCTGACCTTGATCGGGACTGACACCGCTGCCCCTGGTAACCGGGTGACTTTCTCAACGGGCAAGCCGAGGACGGCACGCGCGTGGGCCGCAAACTCCGAGATATCGCCGCTACCTAGAGTCACAAGGCCCGTGTCGTGCGGACGAGGCGACACTTCAGAGAACACTACGGATCCGCCAACGATGAAGAGCTCCACGCCGAAGACTCCGTATCCGCCCAGTGCATCCGTGATTGTGCGGGCGGCGACCTGCGCCATACGCAGAGTGTCCCCCGGCAGTTCAGTTTCGCCCACTGGTGCCTGCCATGACTGGGCGTAGTCGCCGTCTTCCTGAAGATGGTGGATCGGGTCAAAGAAGAGTGTGCCCCCGGTGTGGCGGACGGTTAGTATGGTGATTTCGTCATCAAAGTCAACGAAGCCCTCCACAATGCACCGTTGAACCTTGCCGTCTGCCCCCCGAGCTCCTTCTTGGGCTAATGCCCAGGCCCGCTCCACATCGTCCCCCGATTTGAGGACAGACTGTCCCTTGCCAGAAGAAGACATGACCGGCTTCAGAACGCAGGGGAACCCAATGCTGTCAGCGGCGTTTCGCAGCTCCTCCACCGAGTCGACGAACAGATAGGGACTAGTTTCTAAGCCCAGTTCCTCGGCTGCCAACGTCCTTATGCCCTCTCTGTCCATTGTCAGCATCGTCGCCTGTGCGGTAGGGACAACCCGTAGCGGCCAAGTGGCATCTTTCTCTAGCTCCACCAGCACCTGGGTAGCGATAGCTTCTATTTCCGGGATAACCAACTGGGGACGTTCGCTCTCTAGAAGCTCCCGCAACAACGCCGGGTCCAGCATGTCGATCACGTGGCTTCGCTGCGCTACCTGCATTGCCGGAGCATCCGGGTACCGGTCTACAGCAACCACCTCTACTCCGAACCTTTGCAGCTCGATCGCAACTTCTTTTCCGAGCTCTCCGCTACCGAGTAGTACTGCTCTAGTAGCCGTCTGGCTCAACGGTGTACCGATTTGGGCTGGGGGAAAGTTGGTTTCGCTCATGCTTCAATTATGCAGTCTCGATCGATTCAGAAACGCCGCAACCACTGCGGCACCCTTGCTCTCCGCACTACCCCATTGTTGCCTCGGCCGCTTGTTTCTGAACGCAATGGACGAAGACTCCCTTGTCTAGGAAGAACGGCCGGGACGTAGTTCCCCTGCCCTACGAGTAGCCATCTCCATGTGAGAATGTTATAGATTCGTTACATTCCTCACGCGACACGCGCGTGATGTTAGCGCTAACGTTAGGCTTGTACACAGCGTCTACAAACGGGGCTTCAGCGTCGCATCCTTCCGTTGGCGAGCACAGGATGCACTGCGCCAAGACAGGTCTGCCAGGGAAGATTCCAAGGCCGTACATGTATCGTAGAACCGTGTGAACTGAAGCGATGACGCTAGCGAAGGAGAGAAGATGGTATCCCTCACGAAGGACGCAGCAGCAACTCTGATAGAGGGGGCGGAGACCGCCTTGGGCATTGAGTTTGGGTCCACGCGGATCAAGGCCGTGCTCATTGACCGCTCTGGGAGTGTGCTCGCAACGGGCGCCCATGACTGGGAGAATTCACTTGTGGACGGACTGTGGTCCTACCCTGAGGAATCAGTTTGGGAAGGCCTGCAGGGGGCGTTCGCGGACCTGAAGAAGCGCGTCTCAGACGAATACGCCGTGGAGTTGACCTCTGTCGGATCCCTGGGGATATCCGCAATGATGCACGGGTACGTAGCATTGGACGCAGACGGAAAGTTGATTGCGCCTTTCCGTACTTGGCGCAATACCAACACTGGCCCCGCTGTAGAGATTTTGTCGGAGTCATTGGACTTCAATATGCCCCACCGGTGGAGCTCCGCGCATCTTTTCCAAGCAGTTCTTGACGAAGAAGCGCACCTGGCCGACATTGCTCAGATCACCACTCTCTCAGGGCTGGTGCACCAGCGGTTGTCCGGGCGCTCAGTGCTTGGAGTCGGGGATGCCTCCGGCATGTTCCCGATTGATCCGAACACTCACAATTACGACGCGCAGCGGCTCCTGAAGTACAACAACTTGCTGCAGCAGCGGGGCTTTGTCCTTCCCCTTGGCGATCTTCTTCCCGAGGTTCTTGTGGCCGGGCAAGACGCTGGACATCTTACCGAATCTGGGGCTGCCCTTCTGGACCCGTCGGGCGCTTTCCAAGCAGGCACTCTCATGTGTCCCCCCGAAGGTGACGCCGGCACAGGCATGGTCGCCACCAACGCCGTGGCGGCGCGAACAGGAAATGTGTCGGCTGGGACTTCTATCTTTGCAATGATCGTCCTGGAAGATGACCTGAAGCGAGTACACCCAGAACTGGACATGGTGACCACGCCTGATGGATTGCCTGTGGCAATGGTCCACTCGAACAATGGTGCTTCCGAGTGGGACCAGTGGGTACGGGTTTTCGGGGAGCTCATCGCCGCGGCCGGCTTCAAGCTTCCCAAGCCTGATCTTTACGACTTGGCCTACGCTCAAGCAGCGGAGGGGGATCCCGATGGTGGCGGTCTAATGGCCTACAACTACCTGTCCGGTGAGCCAGTAGTTGGCCTTGATGGGGGGCGTCCGCTCTTCTTCCGTCTTCCCGACTCTCCTATCTCTCTTGCCAACTTCATGCGTACCCAGCTGATGTCGATCTTCGGCGTACTCCGACTGGGTATGGACATCCTTATGCAGGAAGAGAACGTCCAGGTGGAGAAACTCTTCGCTCACGGCGGATTGTTTAAGACGCCCGTGGTGGCTCAGCGACTGATGGCTGGAGCCCTCAAGACCCCGGTGTCTGTCAGTGCCACAGCTGGAGAAGGCGGCCCTTGGGGCATGGCCCTCCTTGCGCTCTACGCTAGGTCATTTGCAGCAGATGAGTCCCTACCGGAATTCTTGAACCGCCATGTGTTTGCCTCGCTTGAGTCAACCGTCGAAAAGCCCGTGCAAGCCGATGTGGACGGATTCAACGCCTTCATGGAGCGCTACGTCCGCGCCTTGCCCGTAGAGGCCGCGGCAGCCGATAACTCCTGATAACGAATACAACAACCCGAGAGGAAGTATTTTGACCGTTACACCCAAATGGTCCCCAGAAATGTCGGCGAACATAGCCGAGACCAAACAAGTCGTGTGCGACCTACATGAAGAGCTGATCAAGTGGAACCTGGTCGTTTGGACTGCGGGCAACGTCTCCCAGCGAGTTGCTGGCCTTGACGGCGCCGAGGATATATTTGTTATCAAGCCGTCTGGTGTTCCCTACGACCGGCTCACCGCCGACGACATGGTCGTTTGCGACCTCGATGGGAACAAGCTCAGCGGAAACCATTCTCCGTCCTCTGATACCGCCGCTCACGCTTACGTGTACCGGCACATGCCCGAGGTGGGCGGGGTTACCCACACTCACTCGACCTACGCCACCGCTTGGGCGGCGGTGGGTGAACCTGTCCCCTGCAATCTGACAATGATGGCTGATGAGTTCGGCGGTGACGTTCCGATCGGACCGTTCGCGCTAATTGGGGACGATTCGATTGGGCGAGGGATCGTGGAGACCCTAGCGCGTTCCAGCTCCCGTGCGGTCCTGATGCAGAACCACGGGCCGTTCACTGTCGGGAAGGATGGCGAGGCCTCGGTCAAGACCGCAGCAATGACGGAGGAAGTTGCGCAAACCATGTGGGTGGCGCGCCAGCTGGGTACCCCCATTCCTATTCCACAGGACAAGATCGATTCCCTGTACGTCCGTTACCAGAACGTGTATGGCCAACGCGATGAAGAAGAGAGCAACTAGTGAAGAGCGCATTTGAAGGTAAAGAAATTTGGTTCCTAACCGGATCCCAGGACCTCTATGGCGAGGAAACCCTGGCGCAGGTTGCGGAACAGTCTCAGGGGGTTGTTGACACCCTGGACGCCGCGGGTGAGATTCCGGTGAAGATCGTATGGAAGCCGACGCTGAAGGACGCCGACGCTATCCGTAAAGCTGTCCTGGATGCAAACAAGGACGACAACGTCGTCGGTGTTATCACTTGGATGCACACGTTCAGCCCAGCGAAAATGTGGATCAAGGGTCTGACCCAGCTGAAGAAGCCACTTCTGCACCTGCACACGCAGGCTGCCGCGGAGCTCCCCTGGGACACAATCGATTTCGATTTCATGAACTTGAACCAGTCTGCTCATGGCGACCGCGAATACGCCTACATCCTCTCTCGCTTGCGGGTACCTAGAGAGACGGTTGTTGGTCACACCAGCGACCCCAAGGTCATTGACCGTGTCGCTACGTGGGCGCGCGCAACCGTCGGCTGGGCTGCCGTTCGGGGCCTGAATGTCGTCCGTTTTGGAGACAACATGCGCAACGTCGCAGTGACCGATGGTGACAAGACCGAAATGGAACGCGTCTTCGGAGTCAACGTGTCGACCTGGTCGGCAAACGAGCTTGGTGAAGAAATCGACAAGGTCTCTGACGTTGAAGCCGAGGCCCTAGCCGATGAGTACGAGCATCTTTACGACGTGGTTCCCGAACTGTGCAAGGGTGGGGATCGCCACGACTCTTTGGTATACGCAGCGAAGCAGGAAATCGCCATCCGCAGGTTCCTTGAGGCCCGAAACGCCGAGGCTTTCACTACGAACTTTGAGGACCTGGGCCCGCTGAAGCAGCTGCCCGGCATCGCCGCACAACGGCTAATGGCGCAGGGTTACGGATTCGGTGCCGAGGGCGACTGGAAGACCGCGATTTTGGTGCGTGCGGTAAAGGCGATGAGCGAAGGGCTGCCCGGCGGCGCCTCGCTCATGGAGGACTACACCTACAACCTGGTGCCCGGCGACGAGCTAATCTTGGGTGCTCACATGCTGGAGATCTGCCCGTCCCTAACGACACAGAAACCGCGCGTGGAGATCCACCCGCTAGGAATCGGTGGGAAGGAAGACCCTGTCCGCATGGTATTCCACAGCGATCCCGGACCCGCACTTGTCGTGTCCATGGCTGACATGGGTTCCCGCTTCCGCCTCACTGCGAACGAGGTCGACGTTGTCACTCCCCCAGCCGCAATGCCGCACCTGCCCGTCGCCCACGCCGTGTGGAAGCCAGAGCCTTCGCTTGAGGTTTCCGCGCAGTGCTGGTTGGAGTCCGGCGGTGCACACCACACGGTTATGACGAACGCTGTCGGCATTGACGTGTTCCGTATCTTTGCGAAGCTCGCAGAAACTGAGCTGGTCGTTATCGATGCGGAGACGACAGTACCTGCCTTCGAAGATAAGCTGCGTTGGAACGCCGCTTACTACCACCTGGCAAACGGCCTGTAAAAGCAGAGTCACGCAGCCCGCTTTCCTAGCGAAGGAAGGCGGGCTGTTCTGTACCCAGAACCGGGAGTCTTCCTCTGTGCGCTACCTAGGAGGCACAAGAGGCTCGGATGCGAACGCCGTTCACCTCACATGTAGCACACATCGAAGGAGGTAGTTAGGCAGCCTGTGCCTTCCGGGTCTTTCTCATTGTCGATGTATGGTCTGTCGACCCTGCACCCGGCAATCGAGCATCACTTGTGGGATGCTCGTCCTGCGAAATAGGGGAGCCCACACCACGCCAGTAGTGCGCAACGTCGATGGTCATCATGGGTTAGGCGGGGATACGTATCCGTGATGCTCTTCCGCGTTGACTCCGGGCTGCATCTAGCTTCTTCCCACGGGTTTCGCTTAACTAGTCCTGACAAAGTGGAATTGGCGATCAAGGACCCGAGATCCATTAGCGGGCAAATGAGAGTGGAGAATACGAGCGCAAATGTGGGTTGGCCCAACAACCGGAGCGACTGAGTCCAGCCCGATCTAAGCGGTAGCGACATTGCTGAGCTGGAGGAGCGGTTCGCGTCGCCTGCCGTTCCCTTTAGCTAATCGCAGGCACAGGACGTTTCGACAACAATATGGCGCGGTAGATCCGCGCAACAGTGTTCGAGCGTTATGTGTTACCCGCGTTAGAGGACCTCGATGCCAAAGAGGCGCATGTGGACGTCCGTGGCCGCAGCTCCATGAATGCCGCCTTCCAAGTCCCGAATTTGGAAGTTTGGTTCTTGCACCTTGTTGGGGAGCCTGAACCGCAACTTCGGTGTTCCCTGAGGTGGGCGCCATCAACGGCCGTGGAATGCACAACTTCTTTTCGGCTTGCCGATAGCAGAGCCTCCGAAAACTCATCTACGCGTCTTCGGTGCACGCTCGGGCCGGAACTCCATCCTCTCCGCGGAGCTGGATCCAGCCGACGGCTTTGTCTCGGACTTCCTAGAGGAGGAATCCTCGCAGACGAAAGCTCAGGTCGCTGCATCAGTCCTCTCAGCCACGGAACTGCGGAGCGTGATTGTTCTCCCTGCCGGGCAGAACGGACCCCACGGTTTTGCGAACGTCCACTTGCGGCGGATGGTGTTAGATGCGGCGTCAGAGGCGCAGCTCGTCCCTATCCCCAGCAGATACGGCTTCGCGGGTGCAGGCAACAGCGCTGCGGGGCTCACCAGCGCGGCTGGACTTCTGAAAGACAGCAGGAACTACTTCTTAGCAAATCAGCATGTTCTATCCAAGTGGACGACCCCTGCTTTGGCCAAAGCGCTTAGCCGACCCACTCCCCAGCCCACTCACTGTGAATGGCTTGCGTCATTGCCCGTTGGCCCAGTTCATTTCGTCCCGCAGAGGTACGCTCCCCCTGGCGACTGCTTACCCTGTGCGCGCCTTAACAAGCTCGGTCACTTCAGCTCGGATAGTTCACGTCGCGAGCTTTGGTAATGCCCGGGTCCGTTTTGGGAGGCCCAGCGTGACATCCTCACATGGGTGCAGCGGAACCTGGTTTTGCCTATCGCACTCTTATGTTTACAGGTCATCGCAGCCGGGGTACCAGCCGCGGGCGCACCCAACGGCGGCGTCGAATTCGGCCTCCGTGCACCAGCCCTGCAGCTTCCAAACCGGCATCCATCCAGTCTCCGGGTCCTCCGGCTCCCACACGCAGCCACTACCGCTGCGAACGGGATCTGAGTTCGCAGCATTAGCCGCATCTTCTTCTGCTTGTTCCGCGGCAAGTCTGGCGTCCTCGGCGGCAATGCGTTCGGCCTCGGCCTCCGCAGCAGCAATCCGTTGGGCCTCAGCTTTCTCAGCAACCGACAAAGCAACCTCTTCGCACTGGCTTGCCAACGCATCTGCAGCAGAGAGCATCGCCTGGCTGACCCGTCTGTACCCGTCGACGATAGCCTGGTAATCAGTAGTGCCCGACTGTGCACCTGATTCGGCCTGATCAGAATCTTCTTCCAGCAGATTCTGGGCTTCTCCAAGGAGAATGGAGAGTTCATCTAGCACCGTTGCGTCAAGGACCTCTCCTTCGGAGTCTTCCAAGACTGACTGGGCTGCACCGATCTCCACTTCCAGTGCCTTCCGGGCATCTGAGAACTCCTTCAAAGCAGCCTCAACCAGTGCTGCGCCAACAGCCTTGTCTAGGGCGTCAGCAGCCTGTGTCGCTGAAACGGACACAGTTTCCAACGCAGAATTCTCAGTCTCTAATTCCTCTGCCAGTGCACGTTTAGACTCTGATTCTGCGACCCGTTCAAGTAATGCGTCTCCCGCAGCAATACGTGCGGACAAAGCATCCCACTGAGCCTTGGCATCGGACAGAGTCGCTGCGTCCACCTCAAGATCGGTAGCGGACAATTCGTTGACCATGCTGCTGGCGCCGGGCTGCACTCCGTCTAATTCGGTAGAAGGACCGTCTACCCCTGCGCTAAGCAGAGACTGCCCCAAGCGCGCTGATGTTTCCTTAGCTGAGCTGAGATTCACCTCCAGCTGAGCGACTGCAGACTCAAAACGGGCGGCTGTATTGCGAGCCTTGAAGAAGGTTAGCGCACCAAGAGTTAAAGCCACGACCAGGAGTGCACCTAAAACCGCGATCAGGAATTTGCCCCGATTGGACGCCCCGGAGGTCACAGTAGGAACTGGATGTGTCATCTGGGCCTCGTTTCAGTGTGCCAAAGTGTGATGCTTAAATCCCTGGCTAAGTATCGCAGCACAATGCGATTCCTAAGAAATCAGCCCCAGGAAAAACCACCTGTGCTGCGCGCGGCCGTACGAGAGTTGGATGAGTGATCGGACCCGCATTCGCTCTCGGTAGGGGTGTACAAGGGTTTGTGTGTGATAGTCGTGAGAGGTTTGCCTTCCTATGTCTGCGATTGTTGGAAAGTGACGGAGGCGAAAACCGTCATCATCCTTGCCTCAGGCCCCCACACCCTCACCATCGAACGAAACAGCGGCGAAATCATCGCTGAACACACCATCAACCCCGAAACAGACTACCAACCCAAAATCCGAGGCTAAAAGGAACCATGACCCGCAACATAGAGGAAGGATGTCCCGCAACATACAGGAACAATGACGCGCAACACCGACCCCGAAAAACGGAACAATGACCCGCAACATACCCGCACCAAACCAACAAAAAATGGCGAGACACAAAGGAACTATGTCTCGCCACATCTCATGGTCGGGCTGACAGGATTTGAACCTGCGACCCCCTGGTATGATCGTCTCTTTTTGTCACTTCGTTGGTATCACGCGGTTTCATGTACTTTTCCTTGTATTCACTAGGGAAAGTCTGCCCCCAGATAGTAACACTGAAAACCATAATTACGACCAAAAACACGGCTCTATGGAGAGTTCTATGGAGACTTTTCCGAACTCTCCATAGAGCCTTCGCCGCCTAGTTCCAAGGCAGCAAAAATCCCGCCCCAAACGAGGCGGGATCACGGCGCGGCGCCAGCTGCTACAACGCGGTGTCTTGTTCGGACAAAGTGCCTGCGGAGTCCCGCCCTTAAGATGCAAGCGTTATCAGATGTGATAATATCGGTGGATGAAGAGATTTGACGAGAGCCGACACCCTCGGGGTGGGGACCCCAGCAACCCCGGAAGGTTTTCCCGTAAGGAGTACGCCGAGGTAGACGTTAGTCTTGGCCAAGACCACGAGGCTCTCCCTCCAGGGCTATCACCCCACCTATTGGAAGTTCTCGAATCTGCCGCAGATCTGCAAGAAATGGTTCCCGACACTGTACTTGTAGGGGGAACAGTCTCATCTCTGTATGCTGGTCACAGGACGTCTTATGATCATGACCACGTCTTGATGGACCTAAAGGACCGATATGAAAGCATCCTAGAGGCCCTTGAGGAAGAAGGAGACTGGGTGACCAACCGTGTCGTTTCCGGCAAGATTATCCTTGGGCAACTTGGCGAGATTGAAGCAGGCGTGCGTCAGCTGATACGCAAGAAGCCGCTTGAAGTCTCCAAATTTACGATGCCAAGTGGCAAGACCCTGACAGTCCCAACCATAAAAGAGGCACTCCGCGTGAAGGCATTTCTCATCGTAAAACGGAATCAGCTACGCGACTATCTGGATGTGGCGGCCATGTCGAGCCGGTATGGCGCAGAGTTCACCGCCGAGACGCTACTAGGTATCGACAGGTACTACACGGACCCTGCGCTCAAGGGCACCCCCGTCGCTGACCAGCTAATCAGGCAACTGGGCGATGCCAAGCCTAAAGACTCTCGTACAAAGACCCAGCTGGCCCAATACAAGGAACTAGATTCATACTGGCAAAACTGGGACAACACGAAGGCAGCCCTAGCTGACGTTTAGGCCCTGATGATAGAGAGGAGGGTTGACCGACGATGCTGAAATTTCGAAACATCGACGTAACCCCTGAAGACCCCGTGCAGGCGTGGGGGGTCGAAGGCATACTAGCGGCCATCGAACGCGGAAGCCTAGAGCACTGGTCAAAAATTGCTCACGCCGTGGACCGCGATCCCTGGGGTGACACCTCCCTCGACCTTGAGGAAGCGCTGGACATCGCCCAAAGCCCAGGCGTTGTCGGGGCCCTGAATGAGTGCCTCAAGCGCTCGCGAGAATCCGAAAACGAAACCATCGCAAGAACGGTACGAGGTCTAGTCTTAGCCAGCGGAAAGACTCGCACCGAACTGGCTACAATCCTCGGGACTTCCCGGAGCCGACTATCATCTTACGAAAACGGACATGTCATGCCAGCAGCCTCAGTAACCGAAACGCTACGCAAGATTGTTGATGACCGTCGCCACCAGCTAGTTTAAGCAACTTGACGTCCTTTCCGCCCGATTGCATAGGGAGGGCGCGGGGCGGGGTGTTACAGCGCGGCGTCTTGTTCGGACAGGATGTCCACAATGGACCCAAACAGGAATTGTTCGGCCTCTTTGTCGGAAATGTCCATGACTTCGGCGAACAAGCTGGAGAGCCCGTACTTCACAATCTGGGGGTCTACTGGGACCTCCTTGCCAAGATTCAGAGTGCAAGATTCGATGTCTCCCAAGTTTTCAGTGAACTGCATGGCCCCCTACATGACAATCCCAGGTGCGTGTGGAATGCGACGCGGTGCGGCGCTATCACCGCAAACTCGCACATGTGAGCGGGGTTTTCCCATTCGGCAACCCTCATTCCTTCTAGGGCGTGGCGGGCCTCGTATTCGGCGGCAGATCGGACCTGGTTGTTCCATCCCTCGTTTTCGCTTAGCCGGAGATACATGTCATCGGTCTCTCCGGACAGGTAGGCGTTTATTTCCTTATCGGATTCGAAGCGGTGCCCACCGTCCATGGATGTCAGCTCCAGGTTTCCGAGGTAATCTCTGACGTGGGTTTGTAGGCTCTCGTACAGTTCTTGGGAGCCATCTTCCGCGTGTGCCTTGTGTCCAAACTCGCCGTCGTTCTGTCGGTTTACTTTGCTTCGTCAAAGTTGTTCATGCTACTTCTTGTGCGGGGCTGTTAGCTCCCCTTGCAACACATCGGCGGCTATTCGCGGCCCCGTGTAAGCACGTTCCACGTAGTGCTTGCGCACCGTCTCGATGGTGTCTCCGAGCTGGTCGGCGCACGCTTCGTTTCCTACTTCTCGGGCGAGCTTGGTCCCAATGTAGGCGCGGATTTCGTGGACGGTGATCTGTTCGCCTTCTGTAATGTCAGCGTTTTCGTAGACGGTTCGCATTTCGCGGCGCAGGTTGTTTGGGATGATAGACTCGCCGTCCCTGTTTCGGATTACATAGCCGTTTGGTCTCGACTCGAATTCGGCGAGAAGGTCCGCCGGCCAAGACGGGATAAACACGGTTCGGTGCGGGTCTCGGTTTTTCAGGTGTCCGCGCAGGGCGGGCGCGCCGTTTTCGGTCACTTGGGTGTCGGAGAAGGTTATCCTGCTTTCTTCCAGGTCTATGTCTTTCCATCTCAGGGCCGCTATCTCCCCAATGCGCGCCCCTGTCCCTGCGGCTATTTCCACGGCCAGGTAGGCACTCGCGGGGCGCGGCCCAAACGTTCTGCCCACGCCGCGGTAGTCCCTGCGCAGCAGCGAGCGAAGCGTGTCAACCTGCTTCCTAGACGGAGCCTTCGGAACGTAGCAGCGCTTCTTGTTCGGGTTGGTGGTAGCCGCGGTGGGGTCGGCGGCAAGGACCCCAAGGCGCGTGGCCCACAGGCACATCATGTGCAAGTTTTTCTGCATTCGGCGCGAGCTTGCCGGGGTTTTCTTTTTAGCGAGAATGTCAATGTGTTCTTGAATGACCAGGGTGGTGAGCTGCCCGAGTTTTATATCCCCAAGCGTAGGGACAACCAGAGTGCGGGCCTCCCTAGAATATGTGTCCTTTGTTGTTTGGGTGAGGTCCGCCCTAGAGGGGTCCAGGTGGGAAATCCACGCATCAGCGAGTTCCCCTACCGTGGATTGGAGGGTTAGGGTACCGGTTTCCGACCCGAGCATCGCAATGTGATCTGTGAGGCTTCGCAGCGCCTCGCTTTTCGTGCGGCCTTTTGCTGGATACGTTTCACTCGACCGGCAAAGTCGGCGTAGTAGGTGTCTGCTGCCCACCCCGACTGGTCTCTTACGGCGCGCATGTTTCCGCATTCACCCGGCTGAAGCTTTTGTTTGCGTCTCACGCTAGCCACCGGTGAGTCCCTTTGGTGGGCCGGGCGAGCCACTGCTCTATTTCGGCTAGCGGGTAAGAATCTTGGTTGCCTTCTATTCCCATCCCCGCCGCCGCTAACCGGCTAACCGTTGCGGGGGAGACACTCAGTTAACTCGCAATCTGGGTCAGCGTCATGGTTTCTGGCGGCAAACCAATCGGGTTCACGCCGAGTCCCTGGGTGGGGTGAATGACGCGGCCCCGCTGCTGGCCGCCGACCATAAGGCACCTTGGTCCGCGGGCAACGCTCCGCCACTTT
>CAYFRG010000036.1:0-8539 GCA_964345535.1 uncultured Actinomyces sp.
AGGACACCGCCCTCTCACGGCGGCAACACGGGTTCAAATCCCGTTGGGGGTACTCCTCATCTTTCCTGCAGCTGAGCTGCACTTCACCCACCCACCCCGCGAGTTTGCGCCGTCTATCGAGACGTGTTTTCTATAGGGTGGTGACCGGAGACCTCTGTCAGGAGAGTCCGCCCGGCAGCTCAGAGGGAGAAAAACACTGTGAAGATCGGTTTTGTGTTCGATGACTCGTTGGACTTTCCCGACGGGGTGCAGCAGTACGTCCTTATGCTCGGACGGGAGCTGACAGAAAGAGGACACGAAGTTCACTACCTAGTCGGAGAGACAACGCGCACCGATATTCCAAACGCCCACAGCCTTTCAAAGAACCACAAGGTGAAGTTCAACGGCAACATCATGCGGATTCCGGCTCCAGCCAGCAAGAAGAAGATTCGCGCGCTGCTAGACGACCAGGATTTTGATGTTCTTCACGTGCAAGCTCCGTATTCCCCGTTCATGGCAGGAAGAGTGATTTCGGCGGCGCCAAAAGACACGCGGATTGTGTCGACCTTCCTTATCGCCCCGGGGTCTCGTGTTGCCGAACTGGGAAATGTTGCGCTGGGAGCAATCACCAGACGCACTACTAACCGCATCGAATCGCACATTGCACTGTCGCCAGTGGCTCAGCAGCTTGCGCGGGGTGCCTACGGCGCCGAAACCCGCATTATTCCCAGCCCAGTCGAGCTGGAAGAGTTTCGCCAAGCAGTCGCTATGGAAAAGCCGGCCGGGGTGCAGCGCATCCTGTTCTTGGGCCGACTAGTGGAACGCAAGGGATGCGACCTGCTCCTTGATGCACTGGCGGAAGCAGAACGGCTTGAGGGTTTTCCGGGAGCGAATGGTCTAGAACTGCTTGTAGCCGGAGATGGGCCGCTGCGCGAACAAATGGAAGAGAAGGCTAAGAAGCTCCGGACCCCGGTGAAGTTCCTCGGCTTCATTGACGAAGACGACAAGGCCCCCCTGTTGGCCAGCGCAGACCTGGTGACTTTCCCTGCAACCGGCGGGGAGAGCTTTGGGATCGTTTTGATCGAAGCCTGCGCCGCCGGCTCAGGCGTTGTTTTGGCCGGAGACAATCCTGGCTACAGGTCCACCTTCGCCGACAACGAAGATGTTCTGGTTGACCCGGCGGACACCCAGGAGTTTGCGCGGCGCATACACAGGTCCCTCACCGACGCGGAATTCGCGAGTGAAACCCACGCTTGGCTCCAGGAACACGTCCAGCAGTTTGCGGCGCCCGCCGTTGTAGACCAAATCCTGGAGGTCTATCAGGCCGGTACGGCCTAGGCCCCCGCGGGTTCATCAGGCGACAGCGCGGAACCTAGCGTCCGGGCCTTGCTAAACTCGAACAGGGTTCGCACCACTAAAAGGAATTGAGGTCAAATTGCCTACAGCACTTGTAACGGGAGTGACAGGTCAGGATGGTCTGTACCTGTCCCAGCTTCTACTAGATAAGGGCTACGACGTCTACGGTCTGATTCGCGGGCAAAACAACCCCAAGCGGCCGCTGGTTGAGCAAATGCTGCCAGACGTGAAGCTAGTAGAAGGTGACCTAACGGACCTACCCGGTCTGGTGCGTGTGCTTGGCAGGGTGAACCCCGATGAGGTTTACAACCTGGGGGCCATCTCCTTCGTTGCATACTCCTGGGAAAACCCGATTGTCACGGCCGATACCACTGGCATGGGCGTGTTGAACATGTTGGAAGCCATTCGCCTGTGGGCTGGGGACAATATAGACAAGGTCCGCTTTTACCAGGCGTCGACCTCGGAAATGTTCGGGAAGGTCCAAGAGATCCCGCAAAAGGAAACGACGCTGCTGTGGCCGCGTTCCCCGTACGGCGTTTCAAAGACGTTCGGTCACTACATGACCATCAACTACCGTGAGTCCTATGGCCTGCATGCCTCCAGCGGCATCCTGTTCAACCATGAGTCCCCGCTGCGCGGGAAAGAGTTTGTGACGCGGAAGATCAGCACCGCCGTGGCACGGATCTCCCTGGGTCTGCAAGAGACCGTCAGTCTGGGCAGTTTGGATGCGAAGCGGGACTGGGGCTTTGCCGGGGACTACGTGGATGCTATGTGGCGGATGGTGCAGCAGCCTGAAGGTAGCGAGTACGTCGTTGCGACGGGGGAGACGCACTCCGTCAAAGAGTTCGTGGAAGCCGCCTTCGCGCACGTGGGGATAGACGATTGGGAGCGCTACGTGCTCCAGGACCCCCGCTTCATGCGCCCTGCCGAGGTGGAGATGCTCATCGGAGATGCCTCCAAGGCGCGCGAGCAGCTGGGTTGGGAGCCGACAGTCACGTTTGACGGACTGGTCAAAATGATGGTCGATGCTGATTTGGAGCGTGAACGCGCGGGGATCGCGTAGTCGTGACCCGCGTTCTTATCACCGGGGTAGGTGGGCAAGACGGGACCCTGTTGTCTCAGCTCCTGCTAGAGCAGGGCCAAGAGGTCCACGGTCTAGTGCTGCCGGGCCACTACAGGGCTGGTATTGACCAGCGCGTGCACCTGCACACGGGTGATCTGTCGGATGGCCCAAGCGTGGCCCGGGTCGTAGACCAGGTTGAACCCCAGGTGATTTACAACCTGGGTGGGATCAGCTCAGTGGGCCGTTCCTGGGATGAACCCGCACTCACCGGGCAGGTCAGTGGGCAGGGAGCAGTAGCGGTCTTCGAGGCGGCGCGGCGCCTTCACACAGAAGGCCTGGAGGTTGCTGTTATACAGGCCTCCAGTGCGGAGGTCTTTGGGTCACCCTCCGAAAGTCCCCAGACCGAAGCGACCCCCTTGGATCCGGTGTCCCCGTACGGGGCCGCAAAGGCCTACGCCCAACAAATGGGCCGCGCCTACCGCAGTCAGGGATTGCCGCTGACCAGCCTGATTCTCTACAGCCACGAGTCCGTGCTGCGCCCGCCGAGCTTCGTGACGCGCAAGATCACCCAGGGCGCCGCACAGATCGCTGCCGCCGGTGGGGGAGAGCTGCGCCTAGGAAACCTGGCGGCGGTACGGGACTGGGGTTGGGCCCCCGACTATGTTCGCGCCATGAAAGCTGCAGCAGACGCGCTGCTGGCAGGGGACCCCGGTACTGAGTACGTGGTTGCCACGGGAGTCGGGCACACAGTTGCCGACTTCGCGCGGGCGGCGTTTGCGGCTGTGGGGATAGAGGACTGGGAGGCACACGTTCGCGTCGACCCCAGGTTCTTCCGGCCAGTGGATCCCACGCTGCTCATCGGCGATGGGACAAAGATCCGCACGGAGCTTCGCTGGGAGCCGAGTGTCGACTTCGGCCAGCTAGTGGCAAATATGGCCCTGCACGACTTGGAGCAGGTGAGGGGAGAGGCTTAAAGGCCCATCTTCTCCGCGGTGCTCAGGAATTCGCTCAACCGGTTTGCTGCAGCGACCACAGCGGGCCCGTGCACGCGTCCGGGCTGGCGTCCCATTCGCTCCAGAGGACCGGAAATAGAAAGAGCCGCGATCACTCGCCCGTCGCTGCCACGAACCGGAGCGGAGACCGACGCTACACCCGCTTCCCGTTCACTCACGGACTGGGCCCATCCGCGCCTACGAACCTGAGACAGCATGGTCGCAGTGAAGGAAGCCCCCTGCAGACCCCTGTGGAGACGCTCTGGCTCTTCCCATGCGAGCAAGACCTGGGCTGCGGAGCCCGCTTTCATGGACAGGGCGGCCCCGACAGGAATGGAATCTCTCAGCCCGACCTGACGTTCTGCAGAGGCAACACAGACTCGGCTTTCGCCCTGACGTCGAAACAGCTGAGCAGATTCCTTGGTGTGGTCCCGCAGGGCAATAAGGATAGGCATCGATGACGAAATTAGCTTGTCTTCCCCTGCAGCGGAGGCCAATTCCTGCAGTCGCGGGCCCAGTACAAAGCGGCCCTGCATGTCTCTGCTCACCAAACGGTGATGCTCCAGGGCAACAGCTAAACGGTGCGCCGTAGGGCGCGCCAAGTGCGTTGCAGAGACTAGCTGTGCGAGCGTCGCCGGACCCGCCTCTAGCGCCCCGAGAACCAGGGCAGCCTTGTCGAGTACACCAACTCCGCTTGATTCCGTTACCGCGTCCATAATCGGATATTGCCATCTCAGCCCATGAGATTCAAAATCGGACGCGCTGCTCTTGGCGGATTGTTGAGGGACCGAGGAATACTTGATGATGATTTTTGGGAATGGGGTGAGCCTCTGTGGGTAAGACGATGGCTGAAAAAGTCTGGGACGAACACGTCGTGAAACACGGGGAGGATGGTGCTCCTGACCTTCTTTACATCGACCTCCACCTGGTTCATGAGGTGACAAGTCCGCAAGCATTTGAGGGGCTTCGACTGGCAGGACGCCCTGTCCGGAGACCAGATCAGACCATAGCGACCGAGGACCACAACACTCCCACCAAGGATATTTTCCTTCCGATCGCCGACCTCACGTCCCGCCTGCAAATCGACACGCTGCGGGAAAACTGTGAAGAGTTCGGGATCCGCATCCACTCTCTGGGAGACAAGGATCAGGGGATTGTTCACGTTGTTGGTCCCCAGCTGGGCCTCACCCAGCCGGGCGCAACGATAGTGTGCGGCGACTCTCATACCTCTACCCATGGGGCGTTCGGGGCGCTGGCGTTCGGGATCGGGACGTCCGAGGTCGAACACGTACTCGCTACGCAGACGCTGCCTCTGGTCCCATTCAAGACGATGGCGATAACGGTGAACGGGAAGCTGAAGCCCGGGGTCACCTCGAAGGACATCATCCTGGCCGTGATCGCGAAGATCGGCACCGGCGGCGGACAGGGGTACGTTCTGGAATACAGGGGCGAGGCGATTCGGGACCTGTCTATGGAAGCGCGGATGACGATCTGCAACATGTCAATCGAAGCGGGCGCCCGGGCGGGAATGATCGCCCCGGACGAAACCACATTCGAATACGTGAAAGGCCGCCCGCACGCCCCAGAAGGCGAAGACTGGGACCGGGCTGTGGAGCACTGGAGCAGCCTGCGCACGGACGAAGACGCCCGCTTCGACGCCGAAGTGATCCTTGACGCCGACGACATTGAGCCGTTCGTGACGTGGGGGACCAACCCGGGTCAGGGTGTCAACCTGTCGGCTAGCGTTCCCGACCCCGATGAGATGGACGACGCCACGCAGCGCGCCGCAGCCCAAAGGGCCCTGGCATACATGGACCTTGAGCCGGGCACTCCGATGCGGGATATTCCGGTCGACGTGGTTTTCCTTGGCTCATGCACGAACGGTCGTATTGAGGACCTGCGCATGGCAGCGGATGTGCTGCGCGGACGGAAGCTTGCCGACGGCCTCGAAATGCTGGTGGTTCCCGGGTCTGCCCGAGTCCGCCAACAAGCAATCCAGGAGGGCCTGGACCAAGTGTTCCTAGACTTCGGAGCCGAGTTCCGCGAGGCAGGCTGTTCGATGTGCCTGGGGATGAACCCGGATCAGCTGAAGCCGGGTCAACGTGCCGCATCGACCTCGAACAGAAACTTTGAAGGCAGGCAGGGTAAGGACGGCCGCACGCACCTGGTGTCTCCGCTGGTGGCCGCCGCGACCGCAGTAAGGGGCACACTGTCCAGCCCCGCAGACCTAGAACCCGTCGAGAACTAGTTAGGAGCTCAGCGATGGAGAAGTTTATTTCGCACACCGGGGTGGGCGTTCCCCTGCGCCGCTCCAACGTGGACACGGACCAGATCATCCCCGCCGTTTACCTGAAGCGCATCACGCGAACAGGATTCGACGACGCGCTGTTCGCCGCCTGGCGTAAAGACCCCTCGTTTGTCCTGAACGATCCGGACTACACATCCGGATCGGTGCTGGTGGCCGGTAGTGACTTCGGGACGGGCTCCTCCCGGGAGCACGCCGTGTGGGCGCTCAAAGATTACGGGTTCAAGGTAGTCCTGGCGCCGAAGTTTGCCGATATTTTCCGGGGAAACTCCGGGAAGCAAGGGTTGGTGGCCGGTGTTCTGACCGAGGAAGACACTGAGTCCCTTTGGAAGATCCTAGAGTCCGAGCCGGGCACTGAGGTGACCGTGTCGCTAGAAGACCGGACTGTCACCGCTGGTGGCGCGACCTTCCCAATCGAGATTGACGACTATACGCGCTGGCGGCTTATGGAAGGCCTCGACGACATTGGACTGACAATGCGTGATGCCGGGGTCATCGATGAGTTTGAAGAGACCCGGCCCGGTTGGAAGCCAAAGACGCTTCCCGCGCGCGTCGCCCCCTGATACTGCTCCGTGATGTTGCCCTCCGATTCCGCTTTGCGGCGCCGGAGGGCTCACGTGATCTCCACCGGCCTAAGGTGAGATTGCCGGGTATGGGGTAGCTCCTATGCATTCTGGTTGGTCACTGGCATAAGGTTGCAGTGGTACCGATCTTTTGGAAGGCGAAGAATGAGCTCAGTCCTACGTGTTCAGGGGGGAACCCCCCTTGAGGGAACCATTGAGGTGCGGGGGGCCAAGAACTTCGTCCCCAAGGCAATGGTGGCGTCCCTATTGGGTGAGACCAAGTCTCAACTGCGTAACGTGCCGCAGATCCGCGACGTTGATGTGGTCAGTGATTTGCTGGCGGCTCACGGCGTGAAGGTCGAATTCGACCAGGAACGCGGCACTTTGACTTTGGACCCAACGAACGTGGAGTTAGCTAATCGCTCCGACATCGACGCGCTTAGTGGCTCCTCGCGCATTCCAATCCTCTTCTGTGGACCGCTGCTTCACAGGATCGGGGAGGCGTTCATACCCGAGCTGGGTGGATGCGAAATTGGTGGCCGACCCATTGACTTTCACTTGGAAACTTTGAGGCGCTTCGGAGCGCAGGTGGATAAGCGTCCGGAGGGCGTTTACATAACAGCCCCCCATGGCCTGCGCGGGACTGTTGTGGAGCTGCCCTACCCGTCGGTGGGCGCCACAGAGCAGACACTCCTCACCGCGGTTCAAGCGGACGGCATCACCACGCTTAAGGGTGCCGCTGTCGAACCGGAAATAATGGACCTGATCAACGTTCTCCAGAAGATGGGCGCAATCATCTCTGTTGACACAGACAGGACCATCCGTATCGAGGGAGTCGAAAGACTCAAAGGGTACGAACACACGGCACTTCCTGACCGGATCGAGGCCGCCTCGTGGGGAGCTGCCGCCCTAGCTACGCACGGGGACGTGTTCGTACGCGGGGCACACCAACCCGACATGACGGCCTTCCTGAACACCTTCCGCAAAGTTGGTGGGGAGTTCGAAATCAAGGAGAACGGGATCCGTTTCTTCCACCCGGGTGGCAAGCTGAAGCCCATAGTGTTGGAGACAAACGTCCATCCCGGGTTTATGACCGACTGGCAGCAGCCCCTAGTCGTCGCGCTCACGCAGGCTGAGGGACTGTCGCTGGTCCACGAAACCGTTTATGAAAACCGGTTCGGCTTCACCTCAGCACTGAGGAAAATGGGCGCCAACATTCAGCTGTACAAAGAGTGTGTCGGAGGTGTTCCGTGCCGTTTCGGGCAGCGGAACTTCTACCACTCCGCAGTGATTTCTGGTCCGACCCCTCTGCATGGCGCGGATATCTGGGTTCCGGACCTGCGCGGCGGCTTCTCTCACCTGATCGCGGCGCTTGCAGCGGACGGGGTGTCTAACGTGTCGGGAATCGAGACTATTTCCCGCGGGTACGAACACTTCATGAAGAAGCTGGACCAATTGCACGCCGACGTCGAGTACGTGTGAGGGTAGGGGAGAACATGTCTAAGCTGCGGAACTTCCTGAATCTAGGCCCGTATTTCAAGGTCGCCTACGTTGTTCTTACCCCCATCATGGCCGGGTTTACGCGGATGCGCCTCGGCGGCAAAGGGAACATTCCAAGCGGCGGCTTCATTCTGGTGAGCAACCACCTGTCAACAATGGACCCGTTGGTGCAGGCCTACAGGTTCGGGGTGCTCGGCTACGAGGTGCGCTTCATGGCCAAAGCCGAACTGTTCGGACTTCCCGTTGTGGGTACCGTGCTCACAAATTGGGGCATGATTCCAGTGCAGCGGAAGACGGGAAGCGCCGGGAGTTCCCTAGAAGCCGCCGAGGACGCCCTTGCCCAGGACCGAATCGTTTCCTTCTTCCCGGAGGGCACCATTACGAAGGATCCGGCTTTCTGGCCGATGAATTTTAAGACGGGTGCGGCGCGGCTGGCTCTGAAGACGGGGGCGACACTGCTGCCCGTGGCGCAGTGGGGAACCCAAGATCTGCTGGATCGACAGTCCAAGTTCACCACATTGAAGCGTTCGGATTTGGAGATGAGGATTCTCTCTCCCATTGACCCGAGGGATTTTGGCGAATCCGACGAAGACCAGGAAGCCGTCTTTGCTCTAACCCAGGCAGTGGAGAAGCAACTGCGTGCAGAGTTGGGAAGCATTCGGCAGGAGGAGCCACCCACCAAGCCGTGGAACTTGGATCGACTTCAGGTCTCCAAACCCCAATGGCGGACGTTCAGCTCTTGGAGGCGACTCCTGGCCCGCCGCACTGGCCGCCAGGACAT
>CAYFRG010000036.1:8639-14650 GCA_964345535.1 uncultured Actinomyces sp.
CCTTCTGTTGGCCCCCCTACGCGGTGCTCGATCGGTCTGCCGCGCGCCGGTGTAACCTGGAAGCAGCGGGAAAAGGGTAGGGGGAGCCTCAATGAGAAGTACTAAGGCCGCAGTTCTGGGCACGGGGGCGTGGGGGACCACGTTCGCGCAGGTGCTAGCCGACGCGGGTGTGGAAGTCGTGATGTGGGGGCGGAACCCTGACACAGTTGCTTTCATAAACGACGGAGAGAACTCCCGTTACCTACCGGGCATTGAGCTTTCCGAACGCGTCAGTGCGACCACCGACTTAGCTGAAGCTATTGGGGAAGACGCGGACGCGGCTGATCTGGTTGTGCTGGGCGTTCCAACGTCCGCCATGGTCGGCGTGGTCCAGGCAGCGAACCTAGCTCAGCTAGGAGCCCCCGTCCTAGCGTTGGCCAAAGGGATAGAACCAGAAACATACCGCACGGTCCAACAGATGATCGTTGAGGAAGGCGGAGTGAGCGCCGACCGCGTAGCCGTTCTTTCTGGCCCGAACCTGTCCCGTGAAATCGCAGACAAGCAGCCAGCGGCAGCCGTTGTAGCCTCAGAATCGATTGACACGGCAAAACAAATTGCTCACTGGTGCCACAACTCGTACTTCCGTCCCTACGTTTCTTCGGACGTTGTGGGCGTGGAGCTGGCGGGTGCCACCAAGAACGTGATTGCACTCGCAATCGGAGCTTCAGAAGGCCTTGGCTTGGGAGCCAACACTCGCGCCACTTTGATCACCCGGGGGCTGGCGGAGATGACGAGGCTCGGGGTTGCGTTAGGCGCAGATCCGGCCACGTACTCGGGGCTCGCCGGCATGGGGGACCTAATTGCGACCTGTTCCTCGAAGCTGTCTAGGAACTATTCTCTGGGCTTCCGGCTGGGTCAGGGCATGAGCCTGCAAGAGGCACTGTCGCTCTCGCCCGGGGTAGTGGAGGGCGTTGCCACCTCCGGTCCTGTTCTGGAACTGGCGGAAAGCTGCGGCGTAGACATGCCCATCACCGCGGGGGTTGTCGCAGTCCTGAACGGCAACGCAACCGTGGAGCAGATGGGAGAGGCTCTCTTGGCTCGCCCCCAGAAGATGGACGGCTGGGAAGTAGAACTGCTCGACTAGCCCAGAATTCGGGCGTGGCGTATCCAACGCCCGCCCCGGTGGCGTACCGTTGGGGAATGAAAACCCGACCGAATCTCCTGCTTGCGATAGTCTTCGTACTCGTGCTGGTTTTGGCGGGCGCGACTGCGCTGATCTCCGCTGACCGTGCGGAACCCGAATTTAATTTGGAAACTCCCGAAGGGGTCGCTCAGGCGTATGCCGTTGCGGTCTTGCAGGGGAACCAGGCCGAAGTCCAGAGATTTTTGGACCCTGAGCGCAAATGCAAATGGGACCTTGAGGACCTCTACGTGGGGGACTCGGAGGCGGCCCAGTTACGACTGGAAGGCGTTGAAGTGTCGGGCGATAGCGCGACAGTTGCGCTCCTGATTGACCAAACCTCCGGCTTGTACGACACGTGGACACTCAGCGAAAGTGTCTCCCTGCAGCAGCAGGACGGGACCTGGCTAGTAAGCGATCAGTCCTGGCCATACTACGGGTGTGAGTGAGATGGCCATGGCACTCATTGCTGTTCTCATGTTCGCCGCCCAGATCGGTTTCCTTGTCCTAGTCGTAGTGGGGGCACGGAAGCTCTTGCAGCCGGGCACAACCATCAGCGCGGCGGACGTGCGCCAATTCTTCCAGTACGCGCTCATGTACGGGCTGGTAATCATCGTTAGCATCGGCGCGTCGGAGCTGCTCTCCCGCCTACTGGGCGCTGCCCCCGAATCTTGGGACACAACGGACACGTCGCTGGCGATGGCCCTGGGATTTGTCGTCGTTGGCAGCCCGTTGCTGGGGGTTCTTGTCTGGTGGACGCGGCGCAAGCTGCGGGCCGATACTCGCCGGGAAAACTCGGTGATTTACGCGGCCTACTTGACGTTCGCTGCACTGACCGCGCTTTTGGTCACCGCGTTCAACCTGGGGCCTCTCTTGGGCCACTCAGTAACCGGAAGTTTCGAGGCTAGCAGTCTTGCCGCAGTACTGGTGTGGGGGGCGGTGTGGGCGGCCCACTGGCTTGTCGCGGAGAGAACTATCTCGGAAGCCAGGAACACGCCGCACCTGCTTCTAGGCTCAGCGGCCGGTCTGCTGTTCGCCGCGGCGGGGTTCGTGGCATCGGTTCAGGGGGCTGCGGACACGCTGGCTTCGACGGGTTTCTCTTTTGGGTTCCCCACCCAGATCATGATCGCTGCTGGCGTGATGACCACCGGGGCGCTCATCTGGGTTCGGTACTGGGTCACCCGAGCGCAGAAGCTTCCCCGCGGCCGCCTGTGGATGCTGTTTACGCTTCCGCTCGGAGTGGGTGGCGGCCTGGTGACAGGATTGGGAGCCGCAGGCGTTTTCCTGTGGGAGGTCCTGGTCTGGTTCCTGGGTGACCCGGGCTCGCAGGACGCGGCGACTTATTTCTCCGATTCTGCAACCGAGATGGGCGTCGCGCTTACAGGGCTTTTGGCCTGGTGGTACTTCCGAACGGTGCTGAGCGAGCAGGTAACAACCAGTCCGGTCGCACGCCGCATCTACTTGTACCTGGTGGCGGCCATCTCTCTTGGAACAGCAGCCGTCGGCGCTGTGGTAATAATCGGAGCTTTCATCGAGGCGTTGGTGCCCACGTGGCGTATGAACACGTCGCCAACGAACACGTTGCTTGGTGGGCTTGTTCTTCTTGCCCTAGGCGCCGTGACGTGGTGGGTTTTCTGGCGACGCGTCCAGAACCTAGTCCTGTCCGATCCGGACGCGGAGGAACGCGCACCGGCCCGGAGAATCTACCTTCTGGCGTGGGTGTGGGGCGGCGGGGTAGCGGCGGTTATCGCGCTCATCTACATTGCTGTCCAAGCTTTCCAGGTCGTAGTGAGCGGGGTGAGTTTCCAAGCGGCACTGTATTCCTCAAGGTTTGCGCTGGGTACCCTGCTGGTTGCTTCGGTTCTGAGTGTGTACCACGGCCTCCAGCACAAGCCGGGAGCCAAAGAGCCACTACTGCCACGCTCGGTCACTGTGATTGGTCAGGACCAGCAGGCGATCGTCGAGCTTAGGGAAGCAATGCGGACGGATACGACGATCCACTCTGGCGCTGTGCTTTTGGAGGTGGCAGACATGTCGGAGGCAGCCGCCCGACTACGCGATAACTTCGCAGCTCAGGACGTGGTCGTCTTAGTCAGACCAGGTGGCGCCGAACCGGATGGGCCAATCGGTTAGAATCATTGCCATGGCAAGTGCCCAAAGACCGACCGTTATGATCCTGTTCGGGGGTCAATCTAGTGAACATCAGATCTCTTGCGCGACCGCGGCCGGGGTCCTAGAAGCTATCGACCACGACAAGTGGGACGTACATGCGGTTGGAATCTCTCCAGAGGGAGTTTGGGTTCCCCAAAGCGCAGACCCGGAGGAGTACCGACTGGGTTCTACCGGCGGATACACGGTGCAGCCCGGTGCGAAACAGCTCTCTTTTGTCCCAGGTCCGAACCGGGCCGGGGGGCCGCGCCTGGTCGAGCTGGACGTGGACCAAGACGGTATTCCCGTTCCAGGCTCAGCCAGGAACGTTGCAGATATTGATGTGGTATTCCCACTGTTACACGGCCCCTATGGGGAGGACGGCAGCCTGCAGGGGCTGCTGGAGCTACTCCCAGCACGCTATGTGGGGTGCGGTATCTCTGCCTCTGCAGTTGCCATGGACAAGCGGCTGGCCAAAACCGTTTTGGATGGCGCTGGCGTGCCCACGGGTGAGTGGGAGCCAGTCACTCTGCGCCAGTGGCAGCGGGAGCCGGGCCGCGTGACCAGCAGGCTACAAAGGCTCGGCCTGCCGATCTTCGTTAAGCCGTGCCGAGCGGGATCATCCATGGGAATCACCCGCGTCACCAACTGGGCGGATCTGCCCGAAGCCATATCTACTGCGGGTGAGCACGACCCCCAACTCATTGTGGAGGCCGCGAACCGCGGCCGGGAAGTGGAATGCGGGGTCCTGGAGTTACCGGATGGGCAACTGGTCGCCTCTCCCCTAGGGGAGATTGTCGTCTCCGGTGGCTTCTACGACTACGAAACGAAGTATTTCTCCCCGGACGGCGTCCAGCTGAGTTGCCCGGCAGACATCCCCGAGATCGCCGCCGACCAGATCAGAGCCGCAGCGAAGACGGCCTTCGAAGCGCTCGGCGCGGAAGGCTTGGCGCGCGTTGACTTCTTTTACGAGGAGGAAACCGGGCGGTTCACTGTGAACGAGGTCAACACGATGCCCGGGTTCACGCCCCACAGCATGTACCCGCGCATGCTTGCAGCCGCGGGTTACGACTACAGCGAACTGGTGAACGTGCTTTTGCAAGGAGCTTTTGGGCGCCCCCAAGGCCTTCGGTGAACGACAGCTCCCCAAGGCGAGGCCTGAGAAGGTAACGTAGGTGCCATGACTAAACCTCGTGTAACCCTAGCGACCTCCACACAGAAGCCCGACCTCTACAGCGGAGAAGAGGGACTTCCAGCGGCACTGGAAAAGCGCGGGGTGGAAGCTCGCATAGCGGTGTGGAATGATCCTGACGTCGACTGGGATGACGCTGGGATCGTCATCGTACGTTCCGTCGTGGACTACGCGGATCGGCGCGAGGAGTTCCTGGACTGGGCCCGCAAACAGCGCCGGATCTTGAACCACGCGGATGTGCTGGAATGGAACTCCGACAAGCACTACCTGCACGAGTTGGCGATGCGCGGACTCCCCACGATCGAGACAACGTGGCTGTCTGCGGACGAGGGATACACAAAACACCAGATCCACACGCGTTTCCCGGCCCTCGGTGACTTTGTCGTCAAACCCGCGGTGTCCTCCGGTGTGAGAGAGATCGGCCGCTATTCCGCCTCCGTCATTCCGCAGCGTATCGCCGGGATGAACCAGGTCATGGAAATGCTCGCAGCCGGCCGCGACGTCATGATCCAGCGTTACCAGGAGGTAATCGAAGTCCATAAGGAACGCTCCCTAATCTTCCTTAATGGGCTCCTTTCTCACTCGGTGGAAAAAGACGCTTTACTGCTCAAAGACTCCATGACCGACAAGCAGATCAAAGAAGTCACAACCGCTGCGCGCGTGGCCACCCCTCAGGAGCTCGCATGGGGCGAAGAAATCCGGGTTGTGCTGCACGACTACGTCCGGGAACGGATGGGACGGGACGAACAGTTCCTTTTCAACCGGGTCGACATAGTCCCTGATGGGGAAGGCTCCTTCTTCGTAATGGAAGTCGCCCTAGTCGACGCGGACCTGTACCTGGGTTCCACCCCCGACGCCTTGGACAACTTTGCCGACGCGATAGCGGTTCGGGCATTCTGGTAGGCCAGTGCCCGTAGAAATAAGCGACGAAGATTTCGAGGCGATGGTCGAGAGAGCTCTCGACCGCATCCCAGAGGAGTTCACTTCCATAGTGGAGAACTGTGCTCTGGTCATTGAACATGAGCCTCCCGCAGGAAGGCGCATCTTAGGCTTATACGAGGGCGTGCCCACCACGAAGCGCAGTGGGGCCCCCTGGGAGATGCCGGACGTCATCAGCATTTACCAGGGCCCACTGAGTCGCATGTGCCACAGTCTGGAAGAGTTAGAACACCAGGTGTACGTAACGGTGGTGCACGAAATCGGCCATTACTTCGGGTTGGACGACGACCGACTCCGAGAGCTAAGTTGGGGTTGATCACCTCTTCCCCGATCCGTTTGGATTGGCACTGGCCCGTGGGGTAATATTTGTGGCGTTGCCAGCGACGCGATCCGTCCTTGGCACATGGTGGCTGTAGCTCAGCTGGTAGAGCACCTGGTTGTGGTCCAGGACGTCGCGGGTTCGAGTCCCGTCAGCCACCCCAAATGGGAGAGGTTCAAACCCTCGACAAGAGTAACCACTCTTTGTCCGGTTTGAGCCTCTCCCTTCTTCTTCGCTTCAGCGGCCCAGTTCAG
>CAYFRG010000037.1:0-14173 GCA_964345535.1 uncultured Actinomyces sp.
AAGAAAACACGGGTTTAGATTTGAAGACCGTGCAGGGAGATATCAGCAAGCAGGAGACCGTGGACCGAATAGTGGCTGCCTGTGATGGGCGCTGCGACGCGCTTGCCAACAATGCGGGTGTCATGGACTCCTTCTGTCCAATTGGAGAAGTCACGGACGAGGTCTGGGAGAAAGTATTCTCCGTGAACGTCTGGGGGGTTATGCGCATGACCCGTGCGGTCATCCCCCTCATGCTGGGTCAGGGAGGTGGATCCATTGTCAACACCACCTCTTTGGCCGGTGTCACGGGGGCAGCCGCGGGAGCCGCCTACACCGCCTCTAAGCACGCTGTTGTTGGTATGACGAAGAACACCTCGTTCATGTACGCGCCGAATAACATCCGGGTGAACGCTGTAGCTCCCGGAGCGGTCATGACTAATATTGGTGCAGATTTTGCCTCTGACCTCGCACTAATGCGGTTGGGTCCGCGCATGCAGGCGGTGATTCCTCCGCTCGCACAACCTGAGGAAATCGCATCCGCTATCACTTGGCTGCTTTCGGACGACGCACCGAACGTGACGGGAGCTATCCTGCCCTCAGACGGAGGCTGGTGGGCGTCCTAGCTGAAAGCGGACGGTCTGGACCACGGACCCCGACCGTCCGCGGCAGCAAAAGGGGGCTTACGCGGATGTGGGTGGCAAATAGCCGGCGCGGCGCAGTGAATCTGAAAGTCCCGTGGTGAGTGGGTAACCTTCCAACTCTGTTCGGGGCACCCAACGAACTTGGGCAGCATCGTCGCCAGCAGTGAGCTCGCCCCCAACTATCGTCGCGAAGTAGCAACGAATGTCGTAGACCGTGTCTCCATGTCCCTGCATGCTGGCTTTGACCGCCAGCTCCCCCAGTTTTACGTCTAGATTTGTCTCTTCTTTCGCTTCACGCACCGCCGTCTGCCGGGCTGACTCCCCTTCCTCTGCTGTTCCACCTGGCAGGGACCACCTGCCCTTTTGTGGTTCGTGACCGCGCTGCACAAGAAGCAGGTCGTCTGCGGCGTTCGTAATCAGGACGCTTGCGGCCAGTTTCTTTCCCATGCAGAAACTATACAAACGCAGCTGTGCAGACGTCGTAATTGAGTTCTAGTTCAAGATGGCCAGATCTGCCAGGCGGGGTCTGTTAGATTGGCGTGATGACACTGCCCGATTACACGTTCGAGGCGTTCTCGGCGCTGCTCGAAGATGGGGGCCTGGATCCCAGAATGTTGGAGGCTTCCAGGGCCGCGCACGCTTCGTTTCACGAGGTTGACGCTAGCGGTGTGCTCTCCAGACGTTCCGCACACGCCGCAGCGGATCGCGGCGCCAGAGTCTGGATTGCGCGCGGTAACTGGGATGTGCCTGACAGGTCCACCGCGCTGCGACCCCGCGCGGTGCTTTACTATTACCCCGGCACGCTGAACGTCGGTGGCGGAGAGCTCCTAGAAGGCGGATTTCTCACCTATGCGGCAGTCCGGGCAACAGATACGCGGAGGGGACTCCTAACGGAGCTAATGGGTCGGAACTTAGATTCTATGGTCACGGAAAACCTCCCGGTGGCTGTCTTGAGAGCCTCAGAAGGTGGTATTTATGGGAGGTTCGGATTCGCACCTATATACCGATGCGCAAATCTGAGTATTTCTCGCCATCCGGCTTTCAGGCTTACTGAGCACGCGGCTCATCTAGTGCGCGACTCGGGCTGGGTCGAAGAGGTATCGCTACCCTGGCTTCTGCCTCGAATTGAGCACCTCAGTGCCGAAATACACGCTCAGGAAAGAATGTCGATAGACCGCCAGGCCGGTTTCTCGGACGGGCTCTACATGCTGCAGGACCGCGATGAGTTGGATCCAACAATACGCGCTGCGGTGCACTTGGATTCGTCGGGCCACTTTGACGGCTTTGTTACGTTCAAGGTTGTACGTGCAGGTTCTGAAAGGACCGCTTACGTTTTTGAGCTGCTCGGATCGAACGCTGTCGCAGAGTTGGCGCTCTGGGAGTTCGTGGGACGTTTGGATCTGGTATCCAAAATCGAAGCTACTGACCAGCCGCTGGACGGTCCACTTGTCTTCGCTGCCACCGATCCGCGCTCCATCAGATTAGACTCTGTCACCGACTACCTGTGGGCGCGGATCCTCGATCCCGTTGAGGTGTTGCAGACCCGCGCATACTCGGCTGCTGCGCGCGGGGCCAAAATGGGTCTGCGCTTCACTGTTACGGACCCGCAGGGGTATGCGGACGGTACGTTTGAGCTCCGCGTTGGCGCTAATGGGGCGAGTGTCAGTAAGTCCTCCGGATTATCCGAAATTGAGATGACTGTCTCCGCGCTGGCGTCACTTGCGTTGGGCGGGGAATCGGCGCATATCTTGGCCGGAGCAGGCCTGATCATCGGGGCAAACACAGAAACACTCGACTATATCGATGCCCTGTTCACCCCCGTGGGGACGGCTCGATGTACGGGAGACTTCTGATGAACAACGAAGCTAGGGCACGGTGGGAGTCTCGGTACGCGGCTTCTGAAGAGTCAGTGTGGTCGGGGGACCCTCACCCGCTACTAGTGGAGCTAGCCAGCTCGCTAGAGCCGGGAGTTTCCATTGATGTTGGGGCCGGTGAGGGCGCTGACACTCTCTGGCTTGCGGGCCAGGGATGGCTGGCCCACGGCATCGACTTCTCCCCCACCGCGGTTGCGCGAGCAACGAAACGCGCACGGAAGCTCGGGCTGGAAAATGCTTACTTTCACGCAAGCGATTTCCAATCGTTTGTCCCTTCCAAACCAGCTAATTTGGTGACGGCGTTCTTCCTGCACCCCAGAGGTGAGCGGGAACGGGAAGTCTTCTTGCGGTCCGCAGCTTCTTGGGTGGCTCCCCGCGGGCACCTGCTCCTAGTTGCACACGCAGACAGGAGGCCCGGTTCTACGTCCGGACCACCTTCGGTCGACCCCGCTCTTGACCAGATTTCTCTGGAAGAGACTGGAAACTGGCAGTTCTTGGTGGCGCACAAGATACCCAGAGAGTCCGGTGGTCACACCCGGCAGGATTCCGTGATCTTTGCGCGCAAGTCATAGTTATCGCCCCGGGAGCCGCGGACCCGAGTCTGGCAGGGGGCCGAGGAACCGGTGGGACCATGTGCTCACCGTGATGGTGGACGCCGCCAAGAGGCAGGCGCCCACCGGAGCATGATCCCCGTTTGCTAGGGTGAATGGGACTATTTGGGCCCCTGCTAGAGCGCCCTTCTAACCGCTAGAGAGGAAACACATGTCGAAGCCCGCGCGGTCCCTCCTATGGGGCGGGGTGGCGGCAATCGTTGCGCTAGCCGTATTCCTTGGCGCTTATTTCCTTGGCGTAGCCACCAGCACCCCCATGTTGACGGCGCAATCTGGGCCCGCTAACAGCTCGGGCGCCGAAGCTGATGAGATGTCGGGGCCTGGGGCTTCCTCTGCGGAGAGTGACCAATCGGGGTCTGGAGAAAGCACCCTAGCTGCCTCCGAGGCGGCCGGAAATGAAGCTGATTCAGAGGTCGCCCCGGAAGCTGTAGACGCCCCTGACTTTCCGGATCTCTCGCGACGAATAGAAGGCGACCCAGCAGCAATGGGCGCCGTCGATGCGCCCGTGGTCATGATTGAGTTTGCAGACTACAGGTGCCCATTCTGCGGCGTTTATGCCAGGGAAATGCAGCCTCAGATCGTCAAGGACTACGTTGATGCTGGCTTGCTCCGGATAGAGTGGCGTGACACTCCCATCTTTGGCGTCGAGTCTTTCGACGCCGCAGTTGCTGCTAGGGCCGCGGGACAGCAAGGACTGTTCTGGGACTACTACAATGGCTTGTTCTCATATGAAGGAACCGGGCACCAGTCTCTCCCCCGCAAACGCTTGTTGGAGATTGCAGAAGAAATCGGCGTGCCTGACATGGCAGCGTTCGAGGCGGCACTCGATGACGACACCCTGTCTGAACAGGTCGGTGTGGACTACGCAGAGTCCCAGTCAGTCGGTGTGTACTCCACGCCCGCGTTCCTAGTTGGGGGTACTCCAATTCTGGGCGCACAGCCGTACGATGTTTTTGTGGAAGCTATCGAACAGGAACTGGACGCAGCGGGGGTAACAAGATAGATGGACATCGGCTACCTGGGAGCATTTCTAGGCGGAGTACTGTCGTTGCTGAGTCCATGCTCCGTGATGCTTCTGCCTGCGTTTTTCGCGTACGCGTTTACCTCCCCCGCGAAACTATTGTCGCGGACCGGCATCTTCACGCTGGGACTGCTGACCACACTGGTTCCTCTAGGGGTATTTTCCGGCGTGTTCGGGTCCCTCATGGGCGAAAATCGCGGCGTGCTGATTACGGTTGTGGGGGTCCTGATCATCGTCGTTGGCCTGGTTCAGCTACTGGGCATACCGCTTCCTGGCCTTTCGGTTGCCGAAGGGGGGAACACCGATAGAACCTCGGTTGTCTCAGTGTTCTTACTTGGCGCCGTTTATGCGGTGGCAGGGGTTTGTACGGGACCAATCTTGGGAGCCGTGCTCATGATGGCTTCCCTGGGTGGTTCTCCGCTTTACGGCGGGATTCTGCTTGCTATCTACGCCCTTGGAATGGTGACGCCACTGCTGATTCTCACGCTGGTTTGGAAAAAATTCGGCGCTGCGGCCACCAAGTGGATGCGCCCTCGGACCGTGAGGATTGGACGCTGGCAGAACTCGCTGGTCGGAATCATTACGGGAGTACTGTCTATTCTTCTGGGCCTGCTGCTCCTGTTCACGGATGGGACGGCCGCTCTTGGTGGCCTGGTCAGTGTCAGTACCCAGTTCCGGCTCGAAACCGAATTGGGGCAGATCGCTGGCGCGGTACCGGATTGGCTTTTTGCGGTCCTCGGCGCGGCTGTCCTTGGCCTGGTCGTCTACCTGGTTCGAAGGCGCAACAAAGCACCGGTAACCTCGCCGTCAGCGATTGGCGTCATTGGCGTGAACGCGGCGGATACTAAACGGGCAGGCGGGGAAACTAAATCACCTTAACGGTCCCGTGCGGCGCCCCGCAGGAAGCGCCGCACGACTGGTCATCCCGCCAGTAAATCTGTTCCTAGTTCTGGTTCTCCGGAACGAAGCGCTCATATGAGGGTAGGTCTAGCACGCCGGTGCCCGAAACTCCGATGACGATAGTTTCCTCGCGATCGGCGCCCTCCCCTTGCAAGTAGTCAATGGCAGCCGCGATGGCGTGGTTTGATTCCGGGGCGGGAACCAAACCCTCCGTGCGGGCAACCAGGACGCCAGCCGCAAACGCATCGTCTTGGGAAACCGCTACCGGGTCGACCAGTCCAAGATGTGCCACGTGCGAAAGAGCCGGGGCCATCCCGTGATAGCGCAATCCACCAGCGTGGATCGGATCCGGAACGAAGTCCTGGCCAAGCGTGTACATCTTCAGCAGTGGCGTCATCCCCGTGAAGTCGCCGAAGTCGTACCGGTACTCCCCCTGAGTAAGCGATGGGCACGCTTCCGGTTCGGCCGCGACGACTCGCGTCTGCGTTCCTTCTGTGAGGACGTGCCTAAGAAAAGGAAACGACAGTCCCGCCAGGTTGGAGCCTCCGCCGGCGCAACCGAAGACAACATCGGCTGTCTCCTCCCCAGCCTCTTGCAACTGGGCGATGGCTTCCTGCCCGATGACTGTCTGATGGAGAACGACGTGGTTCAGGACGGAGCCGAGTGCGTAACGAGTATCGGGCTCCCGCATTGCCACTTCTACTGCCTCAGATACGGCCATTCCCAAGGAGCCCGTGGTGTCAGGATCTTCCTCAAGGATCTTGCGCCCTACCTCGGTGAGCTCTGAAGGGCTGGCGTGGCATTTCCCTCCGTAAAGCTCCATTTGATAGCGGCGGTACGGCTTTGTCTCGTACGAAGCCCGCACTTGCCAGATTTCGACGTCCAATCCGAACATCGCGCCGCCAAGAGCTAGAGAGGCACCCCACTGCCCTGCTCCTGTTTCCGTCGTTAGTTTGGAGATCCCGTCAACCTTGTTGTAGTACGCCTGGGGCACGGCTGAATTTGGTTTGTGCGAGCCGACGGGAGAGACCCCCTCGTACTTGAGGTAGATGCGTGAGTTCGTACCCAACGCTTTCTCAAGTCGCTTAGCGCGCATGAGGGGTGTTGCGCGCCACGTTTCGTAGACGTCCTGCACTTCGCGGGGAATCTCGATAAATCGCTCGGTCGACAGTTCCTGCTTAGCAAGCTCCGTAGCGAATAGTGCAGACAACTCCTGCTCGGTGACAGGTTCCTGCGTCGCCGGGTTCAAGTGAGGGGGTATCGGTTCAGGCAAGTCCGCGGAAATGTTGTACCAGTGTGTCGGGTGGAGGGAATCCACGCCCGCGGGAATGCTTAGATCTGCGATTTCAGCGTTTTTATCAGTCATGCTTAGAAGATTAAACGATCGAGGCGAGACGCTGTGACCCGTCCCACGTAACGGAAAGGTCAGCAAAGGTCCGCTATTTGGACTCCTGCAATCTCAATAGTTGATTGAAACTTTACTGTCAAGTTTGTCTAGATTGCGGAAAGATTAAGATTTTGCTGTATCTTTCTCGCTGTTTAGCAAACCACTGCCGTTTTAGAGAAATGTACTCCCCTCGAAGAAGGTCTTCTGGCCAGAAGATTGGGGCAGAGAGCTATCTCACTAGTGGGCTGGCTTGCTACTGGATCCGTTGTTAGGCTGTTTTCAGGTCATAGGCGCTGCCCGGTAGTTCTGTAGCCACCAGTTTGGGCTAGGCGTGCTTGACTTGCCGGGCACTCCAAGTGGAAGCGCGGCGTCCCACAGTCGATCGTTAGGAAACCGCGTGTCCAGTCAACTTCGGACGAAAGCCCTCGCACTAGGCACCATCCTGATGGTAGCTCTCAGTAGCGCCTTCACCGTTCCCGCCATGGCAGCGGAAAGCATTGCCACCGAACCAGCAGCCGCACAGGACACGTCTCTAAACGGCGTGGCAGAGGAGAATACTGATCCCGCGTCAACAGACGTCGCGGATTCCGATCAAAGTGCGGAATCCGATCAGGCTCCCTCCTCGGGAGAGGACGCTTCTAATACTGAAAGTCCTTCGGTCTCCGACGGCGACAGTAATCTTCAGGTTGCGGATGCCCAGAGCGCCAAAACTCCCGCAGCCGCCAGCACGGCGAACAGCGCTGAAAAGACTGCGCAATCCCAGGAAACCACTGCCAAAGTGGACCCGAACAATAAGTGCGGAATCCCCACCGGCGTGAAGAGCGGTCACAAGGCATTCAAGACGAAGGGCGTCACACGTTTCTCCAGTGCCAGCAGGTACCTGACGTCAACAACCGTGTTCAACCGCGCCGCCAGCACTAAGTCTAAAGAGGAACGGGCTGTCTTCATTGCCTCGGCCACGGATTTCTCCAGGGGCGCGGCACTCACCGCTCTGGCTTCTAAATTCGGGTGGCCGGTCATAACTACCAACGGGAAAGCGATGGGTAAGACCGCAAGGGCTTCAGTCAAGAAGGTAAACCCGACGCACATATACATAGCAGGCGGAACGGGTGTCGTCTCTAAAGCTGTGGAAAACACCGCTCGTAGCCTGGGAACGAAAAATGTGACCGTGCAGCGTTTCTCTGGAACCAGGTACACCGCCGCCCAAAAGATGTCTGAGTGCTACCCGTCCGGATCGGCGGCATTCGTCGCAAGTCCGAAGAACACCTCCGGAAAGCTGAACACCTCCGAAGTGCTGATCGCCTCCGCCGCCGCTGTTAAAGCGGGCGGTGCACTGGTTCTGACCGATGGGTACCGCGCCACCAGTCAAGCAAAACAATCAATCAAAAACCTGAAGTCAAAAAAGATTTACGCTATCGGTGGCAAGTGGAGCACCGCGACTCAGAACGCGCTGAAAAAGTCGGGGGCCAAATCCGCCACACTAAAAGTTTACGCGGGCAAGAACAGGTATGAGACGTCCAGCCGCGTGGCCACGGCCTTCTGGGCGAAGAGTGCACGAAGCACCGTCGTGTACACGCGCGCAGATTCTCGGAAACATGGGTTGGCTGCCCTCAGTGTGAGCCGTCAAGCCAATGCCCCCGTGCTCCTGACTAAGAAGTCCTGCAGGCCCGACGAAATCGCGACGGTTTCAAAGGGTGCTAGCTCTCACATCGTTTTGGGTTCGAAGCAGCACTTAAGTACGAAGTCCTACAATACGTCTTGCACTCCAAAGCCAACAAAAGAGCAGACGCTCGTAGAGTTTGCAAAGTCCCTCGATGGCAAGGCGTACAAGAAAGGCGGGGAAGGGCCGAACAGCTTTGACTGCTCCGGGTTCACTCAGTACGTTTATGCCAAGGTCGGCATCAAAATTCCTCGCACACCCAAGGGTCAATGGGCGGCAGGCACAGTAGTGAAGTCCCCTAAACCTGGAGATATCGCAGTGATGCACAACGGCGGCCATGTGGCAATCTACCTGGGCAACGGAATGATCGTCGACGCCGGAAACGCGCGCTTGGGAGTGAGCATCCGCAAGATATACGCGCCGGTCAACGCATACGTCAGGTTTACATAAAGACCTAAGAGTGCCTGCCTGCGAAGGCACGTTCATCACAGAGTAAATTGGGGCCTCTTAGAGGCCCCAATTTTTTCGTCGTCTGTAATGGTTTCTCCGGCCCTTAGGCCCATCTGACCCGGGGTTATTGGCCTAGAGTTGATACAGGAGGCGGTATGAACACGGGCGTTGTGGAGAAGATCCCACGGAAACCGCGCGCCTTTGTCTCTGGCTGGCAGCTCAAAGCCACAATGGCGATCACAGGCTTGATTTGGATACTCTTCGTCCTCATCCATCTGTTCGGCAATCTGAAGGTTTTCGCGGGACCCGAGTCGTTCAACAACTATGCGGCTTGGCTGCGGACGGCCTTCTATCCATTCCTGCCGCCCGGATTCGTGCTGTGGCTCCTCCGCATTGTATTGATTGTGGCCCTTCTGGCACACGTAGGTGCTGCTGGTTACCTCTGGCTCAGAGGCCGCGCAGGCGGCTCTCCCGGAGCTAGGAAGTCATGGCGTGAAAGATCGCTTCGTGGACACGGCACTCTGGCCTCTGTTTCAGCAGCGCTAATGCCCTTCACGGGTGTAGTAATCCTGATCTTTCTTGTGGTGCATGTTCTGGACCTAACGGTTGGAGCGGTGCCCGTGGCCTCACCTGGCTTTCAGGCTGCTCTTCCTGGAACATCGGATGCCTATGCCAACCTGGTGGCGTCCCTTTCCCGTCCGTGGGCCGCTGGCCTGTATCTGGTCACTATGGTGTTGCTTTCAATCCACGTGCTGCACGGAGTCCAAAGTGCTGGCAACGACCTGGGAGCCCTGGCCTACCGGCTGCGGCTAGTCATCGTCTGGGTGGCAGGGTTGGCGGCACTAGCTATTCTTCTTGGCAACGGTGCGATTCCCGTCGCGGTCCAGATTGGGGCACTCCAGTGAAACTGAGGTTCATTCGACGGAGTGCGGAGTCTGAGGCCGCTTTTTCGCCACCACCGGCGCCCCGCGGAGTTGGGCGCGGAGAAGTGTTGGACTCTCAGGTGCCGGCAGGGGATCCAAAGACTGCTTGGGAGCGACGCAAAGAGGAGTATCGGCTTGTGAGTCCAGCCAACCGCCCCAAGCTGACCGTAGTCGTCGTTGGAACAGGGTTGGCCGGTGCGGGGGCTGCCGCGGCTCTGGGTGAACTTGGCTATCGAGTCCATGCTGTCACCTATCACGACTCCCCCCGCAGGGCCCACTCCGTGGCTGCACAGGGCGGTGTCAACGCAGTACTTGACGTGGGTGTCGATGGTGACGGTCTTGAGCGGTTCGTAACTGACACGGTCAAGGGCGGTGACTTCCGCGGCCGGGAAGCAGAGGCATACCGCCTTGGGTTCGAATCCGCCGGGGTAATAGACCACATGAACGCGATTGGGGTACCGTTTGCTCGGGAATATGGTGGACCGCTTTCACGCCGGTCATTTGGAGGAGTGCAGGTTTCCCGCACGTACTACGCTCGCGGCCAAACAGGTCAGCAAATGCAGATCGCCGCGAGCCAGGCCCTCTGGCGGCAGGTTGATCGCGGCACTGTTCAGGTGCACCCACGTACAGAAATGCTGGATTTAGTCATTGAGGGGGGACGCGCACGCGGCGTTATTGTGCGGGACCTGCGTGATGGCCGGATCTCAGTGCTACCCGCGCACGCGGTTGTGCTCGCTACCGGAGGATACGGGTCCGTTTATTACCATTCCACGCTGGCGCTCTCATCGAACGCTAGCGCTGCGTGGCGAGCCCACAGGCGCGGCGCGCTCTTCGCCTCGCCCAGTTTCCTGCAGTTTCACCCCACAGCGCTTCCGGTCGACTCCCCGTGGACGGCGAAGACGATTCTGATGAGTGAGTCCTTGCGCAACGACGGCCGCGTCTGGGTGCCAATGAAGCCAGGGGACGAGAGACAACCAAACGATATCCCCGAGCAGGAACGCGATTACTACCTGGAAAGGAAGTATCCAAGGTTCGGTAACCTTTGCCCCCGTGATGTTGCCTCACGCGCGGCCACGGAGGAAATCCGGGCTGGACGCGGAGTGGGCCCACTTAGAAACTCCGTCTATTTGGACTTCGCGGACGCGCGTAAGGCTCACGGAAAACGCGTTTTGGCCCAGCGCTACGGGAATCTGTTCGACATGTACAAGAGCGCTACCGGGGAAGATCCTTATAGAGTCCCTATGCGCATTGCACCGAGCGCCCACTTCTCCATGGGCGGACTCTGGACGGATTTTAACCTGATGTCCAACGTGCCGGGCCTTTTTGTCGGAGGTGAGGCGTCGTGGGGCTACCACGGGGCGAACCGTTTGGGTGCCAACTCTCTGCTTTCCGCCTGCGTCGACGGATGGTTCGCGCTTCCTCTTTCTGTCCCGAATTATCTGGCCGATCAGGTGGGTATGCCGCTCCCAGATCCCGATTCTGCTTGTGTCCAAGGACCGATGCGCGCGGTGCAAAACAGGGTAGACACGCTCCTTGGGGTAAAAGGCAGAACTCCCCCAGCCCAATTCCACCGGCGCCTGGGAGAGATCCTTTACGAGGCAGCGGGGGTACAGCGAAGCAAAAGCGGACTGGAGAAAGGACTCCGCGACGTGAGAGATCTGCGCATGGAGTTCTGGCGAGACGTTTCTGTTCCCGGAGGCCCTCACTTGAACTCCACGCTGGAGAAGGCAGGCAGGGTCGCAGATTTCTTGGAACTTGCCGAGTTGATGCTGACCGATGCTTTGGACAGAGAAGAGTCCTGTGGCGCTCACTTTAGGGTGGAGTTTCAGGAAGAAGGCGAGGCCGCTCGGGACGATTCCCGATGGGCTTTCGTCTCAGCCTGGGAAACATCGCCGGGAGCGCAGCTGAAATTCACGCGGCATGCCGAACCACTGGAGTTCCGTTCGGTACCTCTTGCAACTAGGAGCTACCAGTGAAACTGAATTTGCGGGTACTCCGCCTGGAGCCCGGTCAGACCCGCGGCTCTTGGGAAACCTATCCGGTCTCCGGGCTGTCGCCTTCAATGAGCATTCTGGACGCACTGGATGTCCTCAATGAAACGTTGGTTTCCACAGGCAAAAGGGCTATCGTCTTTGAGTCTGATTGCCGTGAAGGTATTTGCGGTGCCTGCGGTATCGTCGCCGATGGTTTCGCTCAGGGACCGAAACGCAATACCCCTGCATGCTACCAACGGCTCAGCAGCTTCCAAGACGGACAGACCGTCACTATCCAACCGTTCGGCGCGGAGGCTTTTCCTCCCCTTGGCGACCTGGTTGTCGACCGCTCCTCTTTGGACCGAGTCATGCAAGCCGGCGGATACGTCTCTGCCGACATCGGTACTGCACCCGACGCTGAGTCTTTGCCTGTCGGGCGCGACCAGGTCGAATTGGCCTTGGACTACGCCGCCTGCATTGGCTGCGGCGCCTGCGTGGCGGCCTGTCCCAATGGGTCCGCGCAGCTATTTGTGGGGGCTAAATTGATGCATCTGTCGTTGTTACCTCTCCCGGAGCTGGAGAGAAGTCGACGCGCGCAGAGAATGGTTGCGGTGGCAGACGAACTGTTTGGGCCGTGCTCATCCTACGGAGAATGCGCTCTGGCGTGCCCGGCGGGGGTACCACTCACAGCAATAGCTGCTGTGAATCACGAGCGCCTCCGCGCCTCTCTGAAACGCCGACTAAAACCTTAGAGCGCCGCTACCAGCGGGCACGTCCGTACTGTCCAGGGCACGGAAATTCGTTCGACGGTACCCCAAGCTGGGCGGCTGCAGCTGTTGCCCAGTGCGGATTGCGCAGCGCCGCCCGGCCGATCGAAACAGCATCAGCCAGCCCCGTGCGCACGATTGTGTCTGCTTGGTCTGCGCCGTCAATCAAGCCGACGGCACTGACAACCAGATCCGAAGACGGGATCGACTCTCGAATCTGCTTGGCGAGCCCGGTCTGGTAGGCGGGCCCGATGTTGATTTCGGCGCCGCGCCCAAGACCCCCGGAAGACACGTCTACCCAGTCGACCAGGCCTGCTTCCGTCAGTTTCCGAACAAGACGCTTCGACGCTTCTGCATCCCAGCCTCCAGCAACCCAGTCGGTCGCACTTATCCGCAAGCCCAGCGGCTTTCTGGCTGGCCACACGTCCCTAACACGAGCCATGACTTCTCTCAGGAATCGGGTGCGGGATTCCTCGTCCCCTCCGTACTCGTCCGTGCGGTTGTTGACTAGTGGAGAAAGAAACTGGTGTAGAAGGTACCCGTGCGCTCCGTGCACCTGTACGACGTCAAATCCTGCACTGTCAGCTCTGCGCGCGGCGTCCGCAAAAGCCTGCGTAACCGTCTCAATATCCTGGTGTGATGATGCCAGTGCGGGTGCGTAACCCGGCATTACCGAACCCGCAGCGGAGCTTATTGTGGTCCAGCCACCGTCCTTGAGTGGCACGCTCCCGGATGGAGAACCAGGTAGGCCGGGGTAAGCACTCCCCTTGCCACCTGCATGGCCTAGCTGAATCGCCGCCTTAGCCCCCTGAGAGTGAATGAACTCCACGATTTCTGCCAAGGGGCCTATTTGACCGTCATTCCAGAGACCTAAATCGCGCGCGCTGATGCGGCCACGAGGTTCTACTCCAGTAGCTTCCAAGACAACCAGACCGAAGCCTCCCGCACCCAACGCGCCGTAATGCTGTTTGTGCCAGATGTTAGCGACACCGTCCTCTGCCACGACAGAATACTGGCACATGGGGGCGACCAACGTCCGGTTTCGCAGCTCTAGGTCGTCTCCCATGCGAAGGGGCGAACATAGGGTAGTTTGCACGGGGCCTCCTCTAGGTCCATGTAGCCGGCACGAGAATGCCATTCTGCGGTTACTTACCAGCGGTTGACTCCCATCCTAAGGCAGGGAACCGCGCATCCGGATTGGGCGGATCAGCAGAGACGATCGGATGCGGCGAATGCATCGGATAGGGTCGGAGCATGAGAATTACGCTGGTTCGTCATGGTCAGACCGAGTGGAACAGGCTTGGGCGGGTCCAGGGGGTGAGCGACATTCCGCTAAATGACGTGGGGCGCGAGCAGGCCTCCCAGGCGGCAATATTGCTCGCCCAAATGAATGAAGACTGGACTACTCTCACGTCTTCTCCGCTCATCCGCGCTAGGGAGACAGCGGAGATTATCGCTAACTGCCTAGAAACAGATCTTGCCCCTGCCGTGCCCCTTTTGCGCGAACAACATTACGGCGAGGCCGAGGGGGCAAGCATGAAGGAGTTTCACAGCCGCTGGCCTAACCGAGATTGGAAAGAGGGCGAATCTACGGATGAGCTCATTTCCCGTGCGTTTGCGGCGCTGACGCACCTTGAGACAATCGACCCTAGTGGAAACGTCCTGGCAGTGAGCCACGGCGGGTTGATCCGGCACTTGGTTGCCGCAGTTGCAGGACTGCCCCGCAGGAAAGTACCCCCGATTGACAACGCTGCCGCCACTACTTTCCAGCGAGCAACGCGAGACAGCTGGCGCGTGACCCGGCTCAACAATGAGCCTGCGCAGCACCTGCTTCCCCAGACAGGCAGCAGCAACCCTGGTCCAGGCGCTTGGTAACTGTCTCCGTCAGTGTCTTCGCGTCGGCTCCCGGGCAAGGCTGGCTAACTAGGGGCCCCGCGCTGCCGCTCTACTGGAGGCGTGAGATACTTGCTGGTGAATCCCCACTGCG
>CAYFRG010000038.1:0-9072 GCA_964345535.1 uncultured Actinomyces sp.
GACCAATTGGCTTTCGCGGGTAGCGCCACGTTGGGCGGTGCGGGCAGTAACAAAACTGCTGCCCCACATGTGAGGCAGCAGTCTTAGAAGAAAACAATCGGAGGTGGCAGAGTCAGCCCCGTGACCTTTCTTCGATCATCGGCACAATATCCGCGATGGAATTGTGGATCCAAGCGGGCCGGTAGGGATAGTCCCCAACCTGCTCCAGCGTCGTAGAGCCCGACAGCACCAGGTGTGTACGAAGGCCAGCCTCAACCCCGGCCAGCACGTCAGTATCCATGCGGTCACCAATCATGGCTGCAGTTTCTGAGTGTGCGCCAATCTTGTTCAATCCCGCTCGGATCATGATCGGGTTCGGTTTCCCGATGAAGTAAGGTTTTTTCCCGGTCGCGGCGGAGATCATGGATGCGACCGCGCCGGTGGCGGGCAACGTCCCATCATCCGAAGGGCCCGTGACATCCGGGTTCGTCGCTACGAACTTCGCGCCTCCCCCAATCAGTCTGATCGCTTTCGTGAGCGCGTTGAAGTCGTAGGTGCGGGTCTCTCCCAAAACCACGTACTCGGGGTCAGTTTCAGTCATCACGTAGTTTGCGTGATGCAGTGCGGTGATAAGTCCCGCCTCACCGATCACGAATGCAGAAGAAGAAGGGGACTGCTGCTCCAGGAATGCAGCGGTCGCGTTGGCCGAGGTCCAAATGCGTTCCTCGGGTACCTCCAGCCCAGACTGAGACAGGCGCACAGACAGGTCTCGGTTCGTAAAGATCGAGTTGTTTGTTAGGACCAGGTACGGTAATCCTTTTTCTTGGAGCGCTTCTAAGAACTCGGACGCCCCTTCAATGGCGGTGTTCTCCCGGACAAGGACGCCGTCCATATCCGTGAGCCACGCATCCACAGGGCCCCACTGGCCCTTACTTGTTACCTTTGCTAGTTCATTAGTCATGGTTTAACGCTATTCGACTTCACCGGGTAAGTTGAGGGATTGTGAATGACCTTACTGACGCGCAGAGAGAGATCGGCGTGGGCCCTTGGCCCGGTATTTGGCCTGAGGGCGACCATTATGACCCGAAGCTGCTTGCCGAGGGGGACCGGCGCAACGTCGAAGACCAGTTCAGGTATTGGACACGAGAGGCGATTAGCGCAGCCATTGCACGGAAGGCGCTGGGGTACGAGGTAGCAATTGAGAACCTGGGGCACGACTTCAATATTGGTTCCATTGTTCGGACGGCCAACGCGTTGGGCGCCTCTCAGGTGCACATAGTTGGGCGACGCAGATGGAACCGGCGCGGAGCAATGGTTACGGACAGATACCTGCCAGTCGATCACTTCCCGGAGGTGGCCCCTTTCGTACAGGATGCCGACCGCCGAGAGAGGATCCTCATCGGGATAGATAACGTTCCGGGGTCCCAGCCGCTAGAGCAGGCGTCCCTGCCCGACAATGCGACCCTGGTGTTCGGTGAAGAATCAGCAGGGCTCAGCCCCGCTATGCGAGATGCCTGCCAGGGCATCTACCACATCACCCAATACGGCTCTACCCGATCGATGAACGTGGGGCACGCTGCCGCGATAGCCATGTGGGCGTGGGTTACGCAGCACGGCCCCCTGAACCGCCGGTAATCGAAAGACGTTAGAGGCGAGCTGTTTTCCGTTCGGGGAGGCACAAACGCGTCCACTGTGACCCAGATCTCGCGGTCGGTCCGATGTGGGGATGGGCGCAGGTGGCCCTCGCCGCGGGGGCGTCGCGAGGCGCTGAAGCCCGTCCACTACGCCGAACCCAGCGTGGTCGATCCGCTCACAACAACGGGCGACTCGGGGTGTGTCTAGTCCTCTGGTCCTTGTGTTTGCCTGCCCTAAGTGTGTGACAATAGGTAGGCAACTATTCTCGTTTGAGGAGGCTTTATGCCAATCGCAACCCCTGAGGTTTATAACGAAATGCTTGACCGTGCGAAAGCCGGCAAGTTCGCGTACCCCGCAATCAATGTGACGTCGTCCCAGACGCTGACCGCTGCTCTGCAGGGGTTCGCTGAGGCGGAGTCAGACGGCATCATTCAGGTGTCGGTTGGTGGCGCCGAGTACTGGTCTGGCAGCACCATCAAGGACCGGGTCGCCGGCTCTTTGGCCATGGCCGCCTACGCACGTGAAGTGGCGAAGAACTACCCTGTGAACATCGCTCTGCACACGGACCACTGTGCCAAGCAGAACCTGGATTCGTGGATCATTCCGATCATGGAGCTGGAAGCAGCTGAGGTCGCCGCTGGCGGACTGCCTGCCTTCCAGTCGCATATGTGGGACGGGTCTGCCGTTCCGTTGACGGAGAACCTGGAAATCGCCCAAAAGATGATGAAGCTTGCGGAAGCCTCTGACACGATCTTGGAAGTTGAGATCGGTGTTGTTGGTGGCGAGGAAGACGGAATCGTTGGGGAAATCAACGAAAAGCTGTACACCACCGTTGAAGACGGCATGAAGACGGCCGAAGCCCTGGGCCTCGGAGAAAAGGGTCGCTACCTCACCGCCCTCACATTCGGTAACGTGCACGGCGTGTACAAGCCCGGCTTTGTGAAGCTGCGCCCCGAGATCCTTGGTGAAATCCAGATAGCCGTTGGTGCCGCGTTCGAAAAGGGCGATCGCCCGTTTGACCTGGTTATGCACGGTGGATCCGGTTCCTCGGCTGAGGAAATCGCGCTTGCCGTGGAGAACGGTGTCATAAAGATGAACGTCGACACGGATACGCAGTACGCATTCTCGCGCCCTGTAGCCGACTGGATGTTCAAGAACTACGACGGCGTCCTCAAGATCGATGGAGACGTGGGCAACAAGAAGGCCTACGATCCGCGCGCATGGGGCAAGGCAGCAGAGAAGGGCATGGCTGACCGTGTTGTTGAAGCCTGCCAGCGCCTGGGCTCTGTCGGCACCAAGATGTAACACGCAGATCTGCTAAATCTGACAGGAAAGGCCCGCCTTCTGGCGGGCCTTTTTTGGCGCTCAGCAGACAAGTCGGGCAATCCGTGGTGTGATTAAGGGAGACAAGGGAGGCTCAATGGAAACAAGAACGTGGGAACGCGTCGAAGGCATGATAATCGCCGCACAGCTGGACCCAGAAGAACTGGTTAGGGACTTGGAGGAACGCGGAGTTGTCGTCCAGCTTGACTGGTTCAAGGAGACGCCAAACATGGTTGGGGTGCGCATGCTGACTGACGGTGAGCATGTTGGGGTACTCCCTGCGGGTAAGACAGAGGTGCAAGAGGGGCCGAAACTTTCTGGATTGGTTGAGTCCTTGGCAGAGAGATTCTCCGCGGAGGTCATGGTCGGGGATATCGGTGTTGATCGCTTAGAGCTGGACGACTTGGATCTGCCGGAACTTCCGGAGGAAGATCGGGACCTGCTGGTTGTGGAAATCAGTGACACCCCGGCGTCTGCAGTTCCGCTGATGGCTGCCTTCAACGGCGTGGATATAGTTGACTTCGAACTGGAGAATGGCAGGCGTGCTCTGGTAGCGCAGTTGCCAGTGGGCCGCTCAAATTGGACTCTGGGGGACGTCCCTCTGGTCACTCTCACTGCGGCTGGAGATCAGTTCCAGGCGTTCCTGATCGAAGATGAGGATCCCGAAGGGATCATCACTTACAACTGGGGCATGGAAGAGAGGATAGTCGCTGGCTCGGCCGGGGAGGATCCCGCCGCCCGGGCTCTGGCCACCAGTCTGGTTGGCCCTCTTGAAGAGGTTGCCCAAATACACGACGCTGTTCCGGGAATATCTGTGGAGCTGGCTAAGTCCGCCGCCCTGCAGCGTGGGGACCTGGCTATTGGGAGCTTCACCCGTTCGCTCGGCCTGCCGCCGGCCGTCGCAGATTTCCTGAGCGGCAAGCTTTCGCTTGACACTATCGGGGGGACTCTTCACCAGGCTCGTGGAGTGTCGAATGCGATCGGGCGCAGCGTGGACATAATGATTCAGGAGAATCGGGGCGAAAAGACTTTCTGGGACGTGTACACGGAGGCTGCCGTGGAGAAACCGTGGATTTTCCCTGTGGTCGCCGCCGCCGAAGCCACGGTCGGGTTGAGCCTGCTCGCGGCAACGCGAGGAAGGGGGGAGAAACGCACCGGGGCGAAGAAACTGGGAATGGTCGTTGGGGCCGCGTTCCTAATCGACTCTGTTGCGGAGCTTTCTTTGGCAAAAGCTGTTCGACTCCGGCACCAGCGGAAGGAAGCAGAGACTCTATAGTTTGACTCTCTAGGTAGCCTGTCGAGGCAACCTTCATGCGTCGGGTATTACTCACGTGTGAATGGTAGACAAACGTCTACGGGCCGCTCCCAGGTGGGGGCGGCCCGCTTATTTTGGAAACGCAAAGCTGACAGAGTTGTCCTATTCTTAAAAATGGATTTAGCCAGAGATCCTGCGCCCAAAGGAGGGCGTGAAATGGCACTCCGTGGAAAAGAGGGACGCTTATGTACTACTCAAGTGGCAACTACGAAGCTTTTGCTCGCCCAAAGAAGCCCAAGGGGGTGGATGATAAAAAGGCTTGGATAGTTGGCGCGGGCCTGGCAGGAATGGCAGCAGCGGCATTCTTGGTCCGAGATGCGCAAATGCCCGGGAAGAATATCACTCTCTTAGAGGCCTCAAAACTTGATGGTGGGGCTCTAGACGGCGCGGGGAACGAGGTCACCGGCTGGCTCCTGCGTGGTGGAAGGGAGATGGAGGAGCACTTCGAATGCTTGTGGGATCTGTACCGCTCGGTCCCCTCCCTGGAAGTCGACGGCTCGGTCCTGGACGAGTTCTACTGGCTAAACAAAGAGGACCCGAACTTCTCCTACAACCGGACGACGCATGGGCGCGGCGAGCTCGGCGGGATTGACTGGGACTTCAAGCTGGGTGATAAGGGGATCAAAGACCTCAACAAACTGGTGTTGGCACTTCCTGAGGACCTGTACGACAAGCGTATTGATGAGGTTGTTTCTAAAGCATTCTTCGACTCCAACTTCTGGCTTTACTGGCGAACTATGTTTGCTTTCGAGGAATGGCATTCGGCTCTAGAGTTGAAACTGTATATCCAGCGCTTCATCCATCACATTGCGGGGCTGGCAGATTTTTCGTCGTTGAAGTTCACCCGGTACAACCAGTACGAGTCCCTTGTTATCCCACTGAAGAAGTACCTGCAGGATCAGGGCGTGGTCTTCCAAAACGATACGGCCGTAATAGATGTCCGCTTTGACATCTCGAAGGACTACAAGCAAGCAACCAATTTGACGTGGGTGCATGGCGGCGAAGAAGAGACGATTCCTCTCACCGCCAACGACCTGGTTTTTGTGACTAATGGGTCCTTGGTAGAGAACTCTTCGTGGGGAGATCACCACACGGCACCCATCTTCGACCCGGAGATCCATGAGGGAGGCAGCTGGGATCTGTGGCGGAAGATTGCCGCGCAGGACCCAAGCTTTGGTAACCCGGACAACTTTTGTACTAAGACGGACCAGTCCTACTGGGAGTCAGCGACGATCACCGTGAAGGACGACAGGATCCGGGATTACATCGAACGGATAACAAAGAGGGCGACAAACACGGGGCACACGGTGACCGGAGGTATCGTTACCGCGGAGGATTCCCCCTGGCTGCTGTCATGGACGATCAACCGTCAGGGACAGTTCTCCAATCAGCCTGACGATCAGACGGTGGTCTGGTTCTACGGACTGTTTGGGGATGTGCCGGGTTCCTACGTGAAGAAGCCTTTGCGGGAGTGTACGGGCGAGGAGATCACGAAGGAATGGCTGTACCACATTGGTGTTCCTGAGGCGGAGATCGAAGAGCTCTCCAAGGAGGAGTCGGTAATCACGCGTCCGTGCATGATGCCGTTTATTACCGCGTTCTTCCTTCCTAGGAATGGCACTGACCGGCCTCACGTAGTGCCGGACTCGGTTGTGAACTTCGCGTTCATTGGCCAGTTTGCGGAGACGACCAGGGACTGCATATTCACTACTGAGTACTCGGTGCGAACCGGTATGGAAGCGGTCTACCAGCTCTGCGGAGTCGACAGGGGGGTTCCTGAAGTGTTCGCCTCGATCTACGATGTGCGCGAACTATTCAAGGCGACGCACTTCCTGCGTGATGGGAAGCCACTTCCGCTACCGAAGATCATCAGCAAGATGGTGGAGAAGAACGAGGCTGGACTGCTCTTGGCGCAGTACGGCGTAATCAAGAATGACGGGGATGTTCCCCCTCCAGGGGAAGCCGTCTCTGCGACCGGGCCGTAGCCGCAGGGGGACAGCTCGCCTTTAGTCTTGGTCTACGACCACCAGGTCAAAGGTGACGCTGTCCCCGTCTAGTCCCGGGCCCGTTAGCTCAACGGAGGTTTCCCCGGGCTTGAGGGCCATCACCGCCGGGTTGTACTCCGCGCCGCCTTCTTCGTTCACCGCGGGCACGAACTCGGCAACAGAGCTGTCCTGCACCTCTCCGGTGTAATCCTCGCCTGAGAAATCACCGGTGTTTATGTTCAGAGCTTGGCCCACCCTGAGCTCAAACTTCTCCTCATAAAGGCCGGCCAAGTCAGTGGTTACCGGCGCAATGACACCGGCATCGGAGTCGGTATTGGTGCCGGTGGAGGGGGAGGAGCACCCCGCTAGGAAGAGAGAGAACGTTGCTAAGAGGATTGCTGAGACCTGCTGTCGCGTTTTCATACTCCACTATTTCACGCTTGTCGGGCTGCTTCTCCTGAATCCGCCACTAAATTGTTCCCGCGGGAATCTTGCCACCGCTCCTTCGTGCGATGATGCCGGACTTTCACCCAGCTTTGCGATATGAAACTCGCAGCGGCCCGCACCTTCCTCCGGCTGCGCACAGTTGCCGCCGTTCCGCTTAAGCCGCACCGCAGGGCGCACCCTAACCTGCTGCCGGCGTTGCTCTCCTGACCCTCTTGCCCGGCTCAGGGACTGCGCCGGGTGTCTTGCAGCTCGGCATATCCGAGCACTCCAACCCTGTGACATAGATCACATCCAGTAGTATTTCTCTAAATGCACTCGCGTGCAATGTTAGTCTCCTCATATGCACGCGAGTGCAGATTAGTCAAAGGGGAGTAATGGCAAACGAAGTTGTTAGGTCCATGAGGGACTCTATCGCGATTGAGTGCGAGAACTTAGAGGCACTGCTGAACGTTGCAGATCTCGAGGAATGGCAAGACGCAGTGAGGATACTTTCGGCTGCTCCTCTTATCGTGACAACTGCGTCAGGCACGTCCGGGATTGCAGCTGCGAAGTTTGCGCACTCTCTTTGCTGTGTCGAACGCCCGGCACGTTACATGGCTCCAGACGCCGCGACATCGGGCGCCTTGGGGTGCATCAGCCCGGGCGATGCGGTGGTGGTTGTCTCTCGTGGAGGAAAAACTGTAGAGCTGGAACCCATCGTTGAGGTAGCTCTTCGCAGGGGCGCAACCCTGATAGGCGTTACGGAGAATCTTGAGAGTCCGCTAGCCCAGGCTGCCCACATCGTTCTTCCCCTCCACATTCTTCGAGAGAGCGACCCGTTGGACGTTATGGCAACGGCCAGCTTTGTCGTAACGATTGCGATCTTTGACGCCCTGCTCTCAGGGATCATCACCGCCACGGGTTATACCGCTGAACAGTTTGGAGTCATCCATCCTGCAGGAGCGGTGGGACAGCGCTTAGGTAGCGCGGCCAGCGGCAAAGAAACTGTCTGAGCAATAGGTCTTGCAATAGGTCTTAAGGAAAGGAAAACAATGACCGTTTATAGGGAAGAGATTCGGGTTAAGTCCGAGAAGAATCACCCGACTTTTCACGACATCACCGATCAGGTAAAAGAGATAGTCAGTCGTTCTGGAATTGAGAACGGCATCTGCGTAGTTTACAGTCCTCACACCACGTGTTCCGTGATGACGCAGGAGTGCTCACACGACTACACGTACTACGGGCTCGAGTATCTCCAACAGGATCTAGTCGACATCATGGAGGGACTGGTGCCCGAATGCCGTGTGGAAGGCCAATATCATCACCCTGGCCCTAAGCACATTGACTTCGCGATGGATGTAGCCAAAGAAGTCGGCGAATGGACCAGCCTGAATACTGACGCCCATTTGCGCAGCGTGTTCTTTGGGCGTTCAGAGACAATCGTGCTGATAGACGGCGAATTGGACCTAGGTGAGTTTGGGTTCGTCTATTTCGTTGACTGGGACCAGATCAGAGACAGGCCGCGTGTCTGCCAGGTCCAGGTTATAGGCGAATAGTCTGCCTGATGACAGCCCCGATGAAGGATAAGCGAAGCTACTGTGGGTCCCGCTCACAGCTGGCTGGCATTGAACAGGCCGTTTGTGTCGGCGGGCGGTCGGAGGGCGTTCGGCTCATCGACATGCACAACAGCGCTGGTCTGGATCTGACGCTTACGCCCGATCGGTGTCTGGACCTCTACCGGCTGGTATACAAGGGGGTCAACGTAGCCTTCCACTCGAAGAATCCGCTGCAGGTACCGCCGACGGATTCTCTCTTGGAGGAAGTGTTTTTCGAGCAGTGGCCAGCGGGTATGTTGACCACGTGCGGGCTGTCGAACTTCGGGAGCGCATCTGAAACTGGCAGTGAAGGATCCCGCGAACGGCACCCTCTGCACGGCCGTATTGGTTTGCTCGCCGCAGACATCACCCGCATAGAGGACAGCTGGGAGTCTGACTCACTGGTCGTGGAGGGCGCCGTGCGCGAGACACGCCTTTACGGTCGCGAATTGGAATTAAGGCGGAAAGTCGAAGTTCCGGTAAGTGCCGCGCGTATACGGGTTGTAGACCGGGTAATGAACTACCGCTCCCAAAAAGAGGGAGTCATGCTCCTCTACCACCTGAATTTCGGGTATCCATTTCTGGACGAGACGACGCTGTTCTATACCAACATGACTGACCAGAAAGTGTTGGAGCAGGAAACTTACGCGACGGGACTGAGCCGTTATTCGCGGCCGAAGAAAGGTGCTGACGCGAACGTACTCCTCGTAAATGCGGGGCTCGAGTTGGCCGTGCAAATCACTTGGGGCTGTGCGCAGCTGCCACACTTTTATCGTTGGCGGCACATGGTTTCGGGTGACTGGGTTGTCGGTAT
>CAYFRG010000038.1:9172-14022 GCA_964345535.1 uncultured Actinomyces sp.
TAGCACGCTGCGATAAGGGAAGTAATCGGGTGCGGACGTTGGCTCGCAGGCTCGGGAAGCATGAAAGGACAGGTAATGGGTAAGAAGTTAGTTGATGGGCTGGCTGGCCGCCAGCGGCAACCAATTGGACAGATCCTCCAGAAGAGAGAGGTTTCGCTGGCAATTCTCCTTATTGCGCTGGCGATGGTTCTGTGGGGATTGACGGGTTCGTTCGCGACCACGGGGAACGTGCGCGTCCTGCTGCAAGGCATGACTGTGGACATGATCATTGCAGTGCCGATGGCGATCTCGTTGATCGCGGGAAACATTGATTTCTCGGTTGGGTCTACCGTCGCTCTCACTAGCACGGTGTGTGGGCTTGCTCTCGCAGCTGGTTTCCCGGCAGCAGGAGCTGTTGGTGTCGCGCTTCTCCTGGGAGCCTTCTTAGGTTTCGTGAATGCGTTCATTATCGAGGTGTTGCACGTTACCTCGCTGGTTACGACACTTGGCACTTGGATGGCATATAAGGGGCTATCTCTGGTCGTCGCGGGCGGACGTACGATCGGCGATTTCCCTCCTTCCTTTACCGCCATCGGCCGGGGAGAAGTTTTCGGGGTGCCACTTCCCGTCATTTATATGGTCGTAGTCGTGGTACTGGGTGTCTTAGCGATGCGCTACATTCCGTTTTTCCATAATGCCTACTACATCGGGTCCAATCCGGAGTCTGCAAGATTGGCCGGCATAAACACAAAAAGATTCACCTATGTTTCCTTTGTTCTGACAGGCACCTTGGCTGCTTTCGCTGGCGTTGTCCTGGCCGCGCGCTTGGGAGCTGCAAGCCAGCAGGCAGGGGACGGCTTGGAATTCCGGAACGTTGTCGGTCTCCTGATCGGCGGAATTTCGATGAACGGCGGAATTGGAACTATCCTCGGTGCGGTTCTAGGCGTCGGGCTGATGCAGATGGTGAACAACGCCATTGTTCTTCTGCACCTCAATGTCAGCTACACGAAGGTGATTACAGGGACAATCCTGGTTCTAGCCGTAGCAATAGACCAGGTAAGCCAGGGTCGCAGGCGCAAACGAGCCGCAGCGCCAAAGAACCGACAAAAGACTGAGGCTCCGCCAAGCGGAAGTACCGGGACCTCTGGTCAAGCTGGCCCGGACGGGGAGCAATAATGACGAGTCAAGTTGCTCTTTCGCTCGAACGTATATCTAAGAGCTTTCCTGGTGTGCAGGCTCTGTCCGATGTGTCTTTCGAAGTTGCGGCTGGCCAAGTGCACTGTCTTCTCGGGGAGAACGGTGCAGGCAAATCCACTCTCATCAAAATTCTTGCCGGTGCTCAGCCTAGAGACTCGGGGACAATTAAGATTCTGGGCGAGGAAGTCGACTTCGAGAACCCGACGGTCGCGCGAGAGGCCGGAATCGGAGTCGTCTACCAGGAGCTATCCAACTTTGCGGATCTTGACGTTGCTCACAACATTTTTCCGAACGCTTTACCTGCCAAGCGCGGATCAATCAGTCGAGCGGATCTGTATGCGGCCGCCCGGGAAAGACTGGACGCCTGCGGCCTAACCGGGGTGGACCCAAAGTCGTCAATGGGAGACATAAGCCTGGGCCAACAGCAGATGGTAGAGATTGCACGCCTGGTCGGAGAGGACGTAAAGATTGTCATCCTGGATGAGCCTACATCAGCTCTAACGGATGCTGAATCCGCGATTCTCTTTGACTTGATAGCCCACATGAAGGCGCAGGGAATAACCATCATTTATATCTCTCACCGCCTTGATGAGGTTCTGTACCTAGCAGACGAGATCACTGTCTTGAAGGACGGTGCACACGTGACCACCTTCCAGAAGGAACCTGAAACGACCAAAGATGACCTGGTCAGGTTCATGGTCGGCAGAGACGTTGTCTTTGATTTCCGGGATCGGGACGCGGAGTTTGGAGAGCCTCTGATGCAGTTGGAGTCCGTCTCTATCGCCCCGGATGTCTTCGATGTCAGTTTCGATCTTCGGAAGGGCGAAGTACTGGGCATAGCAGGTCTTGAGGGGTCGGGGCGCACTGAGCTGCTTCGGGGCCTTTTCGGGTTGGAAACTATCACCGACGGAACGGTGAAGATCAACGGAGAACGAACGAATATTCGCGGGCCAATTGACGCAAAAGAGAACGGCCTGGCTTACATAACCAAAGACCGAAAGAACCTAGGTTTATTTCTGGGTTTGACCGTCGGCGAAAACATTGTGGCTGCGGCCCAGCAGAAGGGAGTTAAGCACGGTTTATTGAACGAAGAATCGATGGAGGCCATTTCGGCCGAGTATGTCGAGGCGCTGAATATCAAGTGCTCGAGCATCAAGCAGACAACCTTGAACCTTTCGGGGGGAAATCAACAAAAGGTTCTGTTTTCCATGTGGTTCAATACGGACCCGACGATAGTGATGATTGATGAGCCCACGCGAGGGGTCGATGTCTCAGCTAAGGCAGAGATACATCGGCTTCTACACGAGTATGCGGCTTCGGGGAACGCAGTGTTGTTCATATCTTCTGAACTAACTGAGCTACTTGCCTCTTGCGATCGCATTTTGGTGATGCACGAGGGGCGGCTAGCTGGATGCCTGATTAACAATGACGATCTTACCGAGCAACAAATCATGAGTTTGGCTTCTGGTGTTTGAAAAGCAAAAAGGAGAAAAGAAATGAAGCGGAAACTACTGGCAGGTGCCGTGGGCGCTGCTATGGCGCTGAGCCTCGCTGCTTGCGGAGGTGACACTCCGGCCTCGGGAGGCGAGAGTGCGGCCGTGGACGGCAAGGGGACCGGAGACGGAAAGACCTTCGCGGTCGTAATGGCGTTGGGACAACTCGAGTTCTTCGACGCACTCAAAGGGGGTGTGAGTGCGGCGGCAGATGAGATTGGAGCCAAGTGGTACTATGCCGGCCCTCAAGAATTTGTCCCGGATCAGATTTCCCAAGCCATTGACCAAGCTGTCGCGAATGGAGTGGACGGAATCATCCTTCATGGGCAGGCCGCAGAGACGGGTGCAGCCGTAGACAACGCGGCAGCCGCCGGCATACCGGTCGTAGCAGTGAACACGGATATCCCCTCGGAGCGCGTCTCATTCATCGGGGCAGACCCATACCAGGCTGGTTACGAAATGGGCATGACCATGATCGAAGAACTGGATGGCAAAACCGGTTCGGTAATCGTGTCTTCGGCCCTGGCTAACGGGCAGCCGTCTGCTCTGGAGAACCTGCGTGGGACGCAGGATGCCCTGGCCACTGTAAGTGGTCTGACTTTGATTGAGGTTGACGACACTGCGGATGCAAATGTTGCCGCTACCAATATCGGCGCGGCACTCCAAGCTAACTCGGATGTTGTCGGCGTGATTGGACAGCAGGCATACACTGCCGTTGGTGCTGCTACTGCTGTTCGTGAGGCCGGAAAAACCGGAGAAATCGTGATCATCGGGCGCGACCGCGATGCGGCTACTCTCGAGCTGATCAAGAGCGGAGAAGTCGCCGCCTCCTATGCCCAGAACTCTTTCGTTGAAGGGTACATCGCGACGATGTGGCTTAACGAATACACGAACGGGTCCCTACGCGTTATTGATGGATACCTCGAAGCCGGAATCAACCCGCTCCCCGACGTTGTTGACTCGGGCTCAATCATCATCACCAAGGACAACGCGGACCAATTCGCCGATCCGTACGAATACAAAGTAACCGCTGAATACTGATTCTGAGGGTTGGGGCGTCCCTTCGGGCGCCCCAACCCCCAGCAGGAGAAGACATGAAAACCCCCACCGTTGGCCTATTGCCACTCTATGTTGGGCTCTACGACGAATCTGTGCCGGAGCTAAGGGAAGAAGTTGCGCCCCTAGTAGGTCGCGTAGTCGACATGCTAAAAGGGCTGGGATGCGGCGTTCTTACTGCTGACATCTCTTGCTTCGAGAACGAGGTCCAGGAGGCCGTGGACTGGTTCGAGGAAAATAGTGCCGACGCTCTGGTCACGTTGCACCTGGCCTACTCCCCGTCGTTGGAGAGTATCGATCCTCTTTCCCATACGGATTTGCCGATAGTTGTGTTGGACACCACCCCCGCTCAGCAGTTCGGCCCGCAGACGGATCCAGCGCAGATGATGCTCAATCACGGCATTCACGGAGTCCAGGATCTCTGCAATCTTTTGGTACGCAACAAGGTCCCATTTGAGATTTGTGCAGGCCACCTAGACGATCCACAGGTGCCAGAAAAGCTCCGCATCGCCATCAGGGGTGCTCAGGCGGCCTCGGCCCTACGAGGATCAAAGGTGGGCCTAATCGGGTCGCCTTTCGCGGGTATGGGGGATTTCCGTGTCGACAAAGACCAACTCGAGTCGACTCTTGGTGTCCGCACGATCGAGTTTGAAAACAGCTCGGCCGTTCCGGTGTCAGCTATTGAAGAAGATGCGGTCAAGGCAGAAGTTAGGTCCGATCTAAACCGGTTCGGTTTAGCGGATGGTTTTGCCACCGGTGCGCTAGAAATATCCGAGCGCACAGGGCTTGCTGTCCGCCAGTGGGCCGCAGACCAAAGACTGGATGGACTCTCAATAAACTTCATGGCAACCAAGAAGGACGATCCGTATCTGCCGGTTATGCCCTTCCTTGAATGCAGCAAGCTAATGGAGCGGGGACTGGGATACGCCGGAGAGGGAGACGTCCTTACGGCAGCTTGGGTGGGTGCTTTACTTCAGGTATTCGACGATGTTACGTTCACAGAAATGTTCTGTCCTGACTGGAAAACAGGGAGTGTATTCCTCAGCCACATGGGGGAATTCAATTATTCGGTGAGTGCAGAACCTCCTGTAATGCATAATCTTCCATTCCCCTATACTTCCGCAG
>CAYFRG010000039.1:0-13680 GCA_964345535.1 uncultured Actinomyces sp.
GTCATCGGAGCTTTGTTTCTCGCGTTTTGCTCAACTGATGCGGTTCCACAGAGAGGGCCAGAACACACCCAGCTCTGATGAAAGGTCGCGCACTAGGGGCAAAGAAACGCCAACCACTGAGTGAGGGTCTCCCGTGACGCCGCGAAGGAAGGGGCCGCCCAGGCCGTCGATTGTGAAGCTTCCCGCCACCTTCAGGGGCTCCCCTGTGGCGACGTACGCGCGGATCTCGTCGTCGCTTATGTCACCAAAATGAACTGTAGTGGGTGCAGCGCCTCCAACGGATCTCTTCGCAATGAAGCTCCCTTTTTGATCGGTTTCTCCCAGGATCAGGTAGTGACCGGTCCACAATACGCCGTCGCGGTTCCTCATGTCGCGAATGCGTTGGAACGCGGTTTCCGGGTCGTGAGGCTTCCCGAGCATCTGACCATCCAGCTCGAGCATCGAGTCGCACCCGAGCAGGATGTAAGGCCGACTGGGCGTATATTTCCGTCCAGTCGATGCCGAAGCACAAGCTTTGGCGCGTGCCAGCAGGTCCACTTGCTCTGCCGGTCCCAGGTCAGTGCCGCGACTGGTCGCAAATTGGCGACCAGTCGCCAGTTCTGTTGCCTCATCGATATCCACGGGCGCGATCTCCGGCTCGATGCCTGCTGCGCGGAGCGTGCTGGCGCGCGCAGGAGAAGCGGATGCGAGTATGAATCCCACGCTTCCTGGAGTTTTGGGAAGTGAGGTCACTGTTGTCTCCCTAAAAGAGCATCCCGGAGGATAGACATCGGTAGGTTTCCAAGGCCAAGAGCTTCCCCGTGAAACTGTTTTCGTTTTTCTGCGGGCGCAAGACTGTCGGGCAGCGTTGCTATGTAGTCTGCGCGAAGCTGTTCCCAGAGGCGTTGACCTACTTTGTATGAGGGGGCCTGTCCAGGCCAGCCAAGATACCGGTTTAGCTCGAACTGGCGGAAGGAAGCATCCATTGCGGTGTTCGCGGCAAGGAAGTCTTCCGCATACTCTGCATCCCAGACTCTTGAGCTTCCTGGAATCCTCTTCTTGAGGTGGATCCCAATGTCGAGTACGACGCGCGCAGCGCGGAAACGCTGTGCGTCTGCCACGCCCATCAGATCCTCTGGGCGGCTTTGGTACCCGAGCTCGACCATGAGCTGTTCGGCATAGAGTGCCCATCCTTCTCCGTGGCCGGAGTTCCATGCGGAATGCTTTCGCCAAACGTTGGGGACCTTCGGACTGAGCATAGCGAGCCCGATTTGCAGGTGGTGTCCGGGGGCGCCTTCGTGGAATACGGTCGTCCGCTCTTGCCACGTGTGAAATCTTTCCACGCCGGCGGGCACGGACCACCACATCCTGCCGGGGCGCGAGAAGTCAATGCTTGGTCCCGTGTAATAGATGCCGCCGTTGCCTGAAGGGGCGAGCATGCATTCTATTCGCTGTAGCTCGGGTGGGATCTCGAATTCGGTGCCATTGAGTTCTTGGATTGCGGTGTCCGCGGTTTCCTGCATCCATTCACGCAGCGCGTTTTTGCCCTGGAGGGTAAGGTCGGGTTCTTCGTCGAGGCGCAGCATGGCTTCTTTGACCGAGGTTCCCTTGCCGTAGAGTTTTGCGGCGAGCCGATTCTGCTGCTGTTCTATTTCTTGAAGTTCGGCTAGTCCCCACTCGTATGTTTCGTCGAGGTCGACCCGAGCCCCAATGAACAGATCCGAAAGCCTTTTGTAACGCTCTGGCCCGACTGCGTCTTCTTTGGGGGCCAGAGGAAGGAGCTCGCTTCTTAGCCAGTGTGCGAGCTGCGCGTACGCGGTCGACGCTAGTTGAATTGATTCTTGGAGTTTCTCTGGGTGGGAGGAGCGCACTCGGCCTTCCTCGAAGAGCATGGAGAAACTGGAACTCGGATCCTTGAGGTCAGCTGCCGAGTCCGCCTGCTGTATCGCGATGAGAACTTGTCTCTTGGCAGCTACGTGTCCGCGGGCGGCAGCAGCGCTCAGGGATTCACGGAACCCCTCAAGAGCTCGGGGTACGGAAGCCGACTGGTCGCAAATATGCGACCAGTCGGCGCTGGTTTCTTTTGGGAGGAGGTCAAAACTGTCACGTACTTCCTGCAAAGGTGAGGCCAAGCTGTTTAGGGTTCGCTCGAACTCACCGGTCTCATAGAGGTCTCGGTCAAGAGTGAGCCTGTTCTCTAGGGCTGCTTCCGTGACGAGGTCTACCGCATCGTAGTGCACCTTGTTGGCTGGATCTCGGGCCCATTCGAGCAGAGCCTGTCCTAGCTCTATTTCCTTCGCGATGCCGCTCGACGAGTAGTCTGGGAGGCTCCCCGCACTCCCTTCGATCCCCATTTCTTGACCAACAATTGGGTTAAGTTTGATGAGCTCTTGCACGTATTGGTCGCAGCGCTTGTCGAGTTCTGAACGGCTTCTCTCGCTGGCGGGCGGCCGAGGAACATTTGTCATTCCCCTAGCGTAAGCCAGCTGGCTTGCCTGCACGTTGGCCCGACGTAACTGTTTTGCAGGTGCCTATCTGGACCCGCCCGTGCCTGCTTATACCTGCCCGTGCCTGTCTGTGCCTACCTTTCCCGGTTCGGCTCGGCCCCACCGCACTGCGCCGGCACTATGGGCCCAACTAAGCTCACAAAAACTCGTGTCTGTTTTCGCATCCCGGCGCTCGTCTCCCGAGAGTCTCTGCCAGTTCTCCGCGAGTCTCTGTCAGTTCCCCGTGAGTTCCTGTCATACTTCCGAGAGTCCGGTACCTCTTTCCCGGGTTCCGGCGGATCTTTTCCGAGAACGGGTGTGGCCGTTCCGATAGCGGAAGACAGTTTTCTTGAACCCGTAGCAGCTTCCGCAACCCGCTGTCGTCTGCCGAGATTGGGTCTCGCCTCAAGAACCGCTATCAGCTAGAGTGAGCTATACCACATGCGGCGTTTTGGGAGTTTTTGGTGCCAAAAGATTTTGCTAACCGCTCTTCGGCGTGGCTGGAAGCAGCCGAGGAGTCTTCGGGTACCCGCGGCACCCCTGAATCTGGCACCTCGGGTACACCCCCTTCGAGGGGCGCAGCCCCAGAAGGCGCAGCACAGGAAAGCTCGGCACAAGAAGGCATAGTGCAGGAGGGAGCGGCGCGTCGGGAGCGGCGCGGCTCTGTTTCTGAGGCATATCGGGACCAGCTGCTGGGTGGCGAACCGGTGTTTTCGGCACGGATGGTGGCGGAGCGCGCGGCCACATCTTTGGAGGATTTCAACGACTACTGGCTGGCAATGGGCTTCCCCCCGGCGGATCCGGATGAGGTCCTCTTCACTCCTGCGGATGTTGCGGCGTATGAGGCATGGACGTCTTTATTGCATACTCATTCCTTGCAGGAGGGAACGGCGCTGTCGTTGGCGCGAGCGGGGTCGCATTTGGCGGACCGGCTGGCCTTGTGGCAGGTGGAGGCTTTGGTGGAGGATGCTGAACGCCGGTTCGGTTTGGATGATTCGGGGGCCCGCTTGGTGACGTTGGACACAATGCAGGATTATGTCCCGATCTTTGAGGATCAGCTCATTTATGTGTGGCGCCGCCAGATGGAGGCTCTTCTTGCACGCATCACGAAGGAGGTTGCGTTGCGGCCGCGGGATCATTCGCGGCGTCGTTTTCCTCTGACTCGTTCTTTGGGTTTCGTGGACATGGTTTCTTATACGTCGAATTCGTCGGCGATGGGTGACGAGCTGGTCGGTTTGATAGAGCATTTTGAGTATTTGTGCCGGTCGGCGGTGACTGCGGAGGGCGGTCGCGTGGTGAAGATGATTGGCGATGCTGTCTTTTTCATTGCGGATGATTTGCCGACGGGGCTGCGGGTGGTGACTAGCCTGATGGATACTTTGGGGCGCACGGAGGGGATTTTGCCGGTGCGCGCTTCCTTGATTTATGGGGACGTGTTTTCGCGGTCGGGGGACGTGTTTGGGCCGCCGGTGAACCTGGCTGCCCGGCTGGTGGATATTGCTCCGACTGGCGACATTTTGACGGATGCTCCGACGGCTGCGCTGATAACTGCTGGCCGCGGAGGCCCCAGTTTCGGGGTTCAGGATTTCCCGTCGACTCGGCTGCGCGGGTTCGGACGTGTGTCTCCGTATATGATTACGTGGGACGAGCAAGACTAGTGTTTGACGAATATTAGGTTACTCTTTAAGTCAATCGTGAGAGTTCGCTTGGGCGGGTCCCGGGCGTGTTCGGGTGGAAACGGGGTTTATTGTGACGACTGTGCTGCTGGTTGAGGACGATCCGGCCATTTCGGAGCCGCTGGCTAGGGCTTTTGGCCGGGAGGGGTATGAGGTTCGTGCGCACGGCACTGCCCGGGGTGCTTTGAACGAGGTTGGCTCGGCTGATCTTATCGTCTTGGACTTGGGCCTTCCGGACATGGATGGATTGGATGTAGCCCGGGAGATTCGTGGTCGCGGTTTGACGACTCCGATTCTGATTCTCACTGCCCGCACCGATGAGGTGGATATGGTTATCGGCTTGGATGCGGGCGCTGATGACTATGTGACTAAGCCGTTCCGTTTGGCTGAGCTGCTTGCTCGCGTGCGGGCACTGTTGCGTCGTAGCGGTCCTGAGCCCACGGATTCTCAGTTCCAAGCTCAGGACATTGTGGTGGACTTGGCGGGCCATAGGGCTTTTGTTGGGGATCAAGAGTTGGCTCTGAGCGCGAAAGAGTTTGATCTTCTGCGGGTGCTGGTGGCTTCGGCGGGGACGATGGTTTCCCGTGAGGAGTTGATGCGGGAGGTTTGGGGTTCTGACCCGCAGGGTTCGACGAAGGCTTTGGATACGCACGTGTCTTGGTTGCGTAGGAAGTTGGGGGATTCGACGGCGTCCCCTCGGTACATCTCGACGGTGCGGGGGATGGGCTTCCGCTTCGAGAAGTAGTTTGGCGCTCTAATGCGCGCCCGTACTACCCGCCTGATCGTCACGGTGGTGACGATTGTGGCATTGCTGATGGGGATCCCGGGTTCTGTTGTGGCTGGGATCCTGGTTTGGAATGGGCAGCAGTCTGCGCTTGAGACTCGAGTTCAGACTTTGGCGCGCGCGGTGGATCGGCGTCTGGATGACGATCAGTGGGTTACTCAGCCGCTTGTGCAGGCTCTTTCCACCCCTGTTTCGGGTGAACAGGATGCTTTCACCGAGGTGCAGGTCGGCAGCGAGTATCGGGTTATTTCCGGAAGCGACGGCGCCCCGATCACTTTGGACGCGAGTACGCATTCGGCTAATGGGGCTGTCGTAAAGATGCATATCAGCGCGGTTCCGGTCGTTCGGGGTGTCGTCCAGGCTGTCCTGTTCTTCGTGGGTGGGGCGGCGTTTTCTATAGCCTTGGGCTGGTATCTGGCGTATCGGATGTCTAGGCGTCTTTCGGCCCCGTTGATTTATTTGGCTGCCCAGGCGGAGCAGATTGGGTCGGGTCAGGTGAGGGCGCAACTGAAGCCGTCTGGGATCGAAGAGATTGATTTGGTCCAGGAGGAGCTGGCTCGCACGGGAGAGAGGATGGCCGGCCGACTGGCTGCTGAGCGTCAGCGGTCCGCGGATGCGTCGCATCAGCTGCGCACGCCGATCACAGCCCTGTCCATGCGCTTGGAGGAGATCGAGATGATTTCCACTGAGGATGAGGTGCGTGAGGAGGCGTCGGCGGCACTTGATCAGGTGGAGCGCTTGACGTCTGTGGTTACCGAGTTGCTTGACGATAAGAGACGCAGCCAGAGTTCAACGGAGGCCTTGCATATTTTGGAAGTGTTCAACTCCCAGAGGGAGGAGTGGGAAACCCAGTTTGAGCAGGCGGGGCGAGAGCTGGTGTTTTGGGACGAGGCGGAGAGGCCGATCCTTGCTGAGGGCGGCAAGATCGCCCAGGTTCTTGCGACCCTTATTGAGAACTCTCTTCGGTATGGGCAGGGGCGCACAACGGTGCGGGCGCGGAAGGCGACGAGTTCTAGGGGCGTCCTTATCGAGGTGACAGATGAGGGTGAGGGTATCCCGGAGGAGTTGGGTGAGGAGATCTTTGACATGGGAGTCTCTGGGCACGGTTCTTCAGGGATTGGGTTGGCTCTCGCGAAGGACTTGAGTCAGGCGATGGGCGGCCGTCTGGAACTGACGCAGAATACCCCTCCCGTGTTCACTTTGTCGCTGGCAGCGATCCCGACGAACTTTGACCCGGATTTGGTGATGCCCCAGGGGCCGCTACTCTCCTTGGGTCGCCGCGGGCGTATCATTTAGGTTTTGCTGGTTGACGCTGGCTCTGTCCGAGTATCATGAGGTTATGACAATTCTTGTGACGGGTGGGGCCGGTTATATCGGTGCGCACGTGGTGCGCATGCTGCAGGAACGCGGGGAGAAAGTTGTCGTTGTTGACGACCTGTCCTACGGCGATGCGGATCGGGTGGGCGACGCGAAGCTGGTGGTGCTTGACGTTGCCTCTGACGGGGCTCGTGAAGAGCTGACGAACCTGATGGTTGATGAGGACGTGGATGCCGTTATCCATTTCGCTGCCCGGAAGCAGGTTGGGGAGTCGGTGGCCCGCCCCTCCTGGTATTACCAGCAGAACGTTGGGGGCCTTGCGAACGTTACGCGTGCCATGAAGGACGCCGGTGTGGAGAGGATGATTTTCTCTTCTTCTGCCGCTGTTTACGGGATGCCCCCTGTGGAGGTGGTTCCGGAGGACGTGGAGAAGGAGCCAATCAACCCGTACGGGCGTACCAAGCTGATCGGTGAGCAGCTGCTGGCCGATTGTGAGACAGGGTGGGATCTGCAGTGGGTGGCTCTTCGATACTTCAATGTAGCGGGTGCGGGTTGGACGGAGCTGGAGGACCCCGCGATTCTGAACCTGGTTCCGATGGTTTTAGACCGTTTGTCGAAGGGGCAGGCGCCCAAGATCTTTGGGGATGACTATCCGACGCCTGACGGCACATGCATTCGGGACTACATTCACGTGCTCGACTTGGCTGACGCTCACATCCGGGCTTTGGACCAGTTGGAAGAGGGGGACCTTGAGCACCGAATCTTTAACGTCGGCACTGGCGTGGGCACCTCGGTCCGCCAGATCGTTGAAGGGCTCAGGGACGTTTCCGGATTGGATTTCCCGATTGACGTTGAGGGACGTCGCGCCGGTGACCCGCCTCTTCTGATTGGTGATGCGGCTCGGATACAGGAGGATCTTGGCTGGAACGCACAGTACGGTGTCCAGGACGTTTTGCAGTCAGCTTGGGATGCCTGGCAGGCGGGCCCGCGGCGAATCGAAGGGCAGTTTCCGCAGGCTTAGAAATCGGTGTCGAAGTCGGCTTTGGTGAGGGTGCCGTCCCTCAGTTGCTCAAAGAACATGGGCGCTAGGGCCTCGTCTAAGAGTACGACAGAGCCGACATCCGTGGCTTCTCCAACTGAGGCAAGCGGGGGTGTTCCGGTCATCCCGCTGCTTGACGCTGAGCGGAACGTGAGCAGTAGTTTCCCGATGGCAATGGGGCTCGTCTTTTCATCTACGGTGAGCGCTTCGGCGCCAGCGTTCGCGAGTTTCCATTGGGAGACCGGGTTGAGGAGTGTCGCGGGAGTGAGCGCCTTCTTTGTTACGGCTTTGATGACGTCGCGTTGTCGCTCCGCCCTGCCTAGGTCTCCCCTCGGGTCTTGGTAGCGCATCCGCGCGAACGCCAGGGCGGTTTCCCCGTCAGATTGGTGACAGCCGGGTTCCCATTTGAGTTTTGATTTCTTGTCGTCAACTTCCAAGTCCGAGCAGAGTTCTACCCCACCCACGGCGTCCACCAGCGGCGCGAATCCTTGCATGCCGATCTCCAGGTAGTGGTCAATTTTGAGACCAGTCAGGTTTTGCACGGTTTCGACAAGTAGTTCGGGCCCGCCAAAGGAGTACGAGGCGTTGATTTTGTTCCATCCAACCTCGGGGATTTCCACGTAGAGGTCCCGTGGAAGCGAGATTATGGAGGCTTGACCGCCGGGCGCTTCTCGGATGAGCATGATTGAGTCGGCCCGCTCCCCTTCTATTTGGGAGCCAGAGTCGGGGTCGCGGCCATCGGATCCTGCCACCAGGTACGTGGTCCCCGGACTGTCGGGTCCCGGGACCAGCGCGTCCACACGGTTCAGGTGGGCGTTCGTCCACATGAGCAAGAAGACAGGCCAGCCTATTAGCGCCGCCGCGACTAGGCCAGCAACTATGTGCCTGCCCTTCAGGCCGCGGCGTTTTTTCCTTTTGGTTTTTGTCGGGACTGCATTTTGCTTGTTGATCTGCGGCGCGGGCGCGGACACATCCGGACTGGAAGCAGCGGGTGTAGGCTGGCTGACTTTGCGACGCGGAGCGTAGCTGGGTGGCTGAACTAGGGGTTGTGACTGCGCCTGGGCGGGCTGGCGCTTGGGTTGAGATGACTGCGCGGAGCGGCGCTGTGGTACGGGGGCGGAGCCCGAGCCTGACCCCGAGCCTGACCCTCCGGGGCGCTTGGCTCCGCGCTCGGCGGATGGTTGGAAGCTGGGGAGAGGGGTATCGTTCACTGGGTTTCGTCCTCTCCACTAAAGCTGTCTGTTTCGTCTGATTCTTCTGTGTCTGATTCGAGGGGGACACCGTATTCGTCAGATGGGATTGCTTCTCCGTCCGGGCCGACGACGTACGTGTCGTTGTCGAGGTCCCGGAAAACCGTTCCGGGGGGCAGAGGCTCGTCGCTTATGAGAGCCGCGAAGACCTCTTCCGCCTGGTAATACTCGGGTACCAACCTGTTGGGATCTTCCGGGTCGGTCTCGTACGGGACCGTCACGAACCGAATGTGATCTTTCGGCGCGGATCGCACGGAGTTGAGGAGCCCGGCATCGGTCCGCAGGTTGTCCAGGGACGGCGATAGTTTAGACGTGGCCATTGCTTCTTGAACCAGCGCGTAGAGGCTTGGCAGGTCGGTGAGTATGTTCGAGTCTAGGACTTGGGAGATCATCAATCCGATGAGGAGCTGTTGCCGGTCGATTCGCTTCGTGTCGGATCCATCGGCTAGCATTTTTCGGGCCCTGGCGAATGCGAGTGCCTGCGTGCCGTCAAGTGTCTGGCACCCGGCTTCAAGGTCTAGTTTTGCTTCCTTGTCGTAGAGATCTTCCTCTACGCACATATCGACACCTCCGAGTGCGTCGACGAGCTTTGCAAATCCTGCGAAGTCAATGACTACGAAGCCGTCAATATTGATTCCTGTGAATGCTTCAGCTGCCGCTTGGGTGCACGCAATACCGCCCGCAATGTCGTCTAGCCCCGCCCCCGTGGAGAATGCGGAGTTGAACATGCCGTAATACTCCCAGCTTTCCGATCCGTCTGAGAGCCTACAAGCGGGGATCGTGACCTTCATGTCGCGCGGGATCGACAGCACGGTCACGGATTTGCGGTCCTTAGCGATGTGCATGATTAACGTGGTGTCGGACCGAATGGTGGGGTCGGAGTTCTCTCCGATCTGTCCGTCCTCGTCGTAGCGGGAATCAATGCCTGAGACCAGCAGGTTGACCGCGCGGCCCGCAAACTTGTCAGCGGGAGCTTCTTCTTCCTCTTCTTCTCCGCTTTGGGGGATGGCGCCAAGGTGTTCGGTGATTAGCACCGAATCCTTGATCTGCCTGTCCAAGTTGTTGAGCATGAGGGCACCCGCCACGGAAGTAAACAGGAATACGGCGACGAGCGATGCCGCGATGGTGCGTATCCAGGGGAAGCGAATCGGGTTTGGGGAGGCGTGGGCAGGGAGCGGTCGTCTATTGGGGGTGCTGGTTCTGCCGTTCACTACTTCTCCGATCCGACTGGTCAGGTCCGGCTGGGTCGCCACAATAGTACTAGTGTGAACGCCCCGCATTGGCCGCCACAACAGTCGGTGATCAATCCGACATGGGCTCTGCGGGTGGTTTGGGCGCCGATTGTAATGCGACTGCCCGGGCCAGTGCAGTTATTTTGCGCTCAGTCGCCAGGTCCCTGCGGTAGGCGACAGCCATCTGGGCCAGGACCATTAGGAACAGGATGTAGACCAGTAGATTCACACCCGAGTGGACGCCCAGTGCCCTGGCCGTGCGGTGGAGGACATCAGGAAAGATGACGGCGAAACCCGCACCCAGAAGGACCAGCAGGAAACCGATGCGCCGCAAGGCCAGGTGGCTCGTGCTCCGGACAGGCCGCAGCATCGCGGCAGCCCCCAACAGGAGGCCTAAGATGAGGATCGTCTTTATGAGCCAGTAGGTCACGGGTCACCCCAGGGCTAGTTCGACGAGGATGTTGACAGAGTTCAGCAGTGATTGACCCTTTGCGCGGGAGTAATCCGTGTATTGGATGGAGACGGGGTATTCCTCCCAGGGAAGCCCGGTCCGGGACAACTGCCCAACTATTTCCGAGGCGTGCGCCATCCGGTCTTGCGTTAAGTCGACGCGTGTTGCCGCATCGCGACGAAGGACGCGTAAGCCGTTGTGCGCGTCTGTCAGAGAAAGCCCGGTTTTCCACCTGGTTACGGCTGCCGCAGTTTTCAGGAAAACTCGCTTTACTCGACCAACCTGCGCTTCTTGACCAAGAAAGCGGGAGCCGTATACGACACCGAGATCGGACTCACGGGCCCGCACCACCATGGAAGCTGCGTCTTCGGGGAGGTGTTGGCCGTCGGCATCGAAGGTGACCAGAAAGCGGGCGCTAGTGTTTTGGAGGACGTAGTCAATCCCAGTCTGTATCGCGGCGCCTTGACCAAGGTTGAGTGGGTGGCGGACCACGTAGGCGCCAGCGTGCGAGGCGATCTCCGCGGTGGAGTCGGTGGAACCGTCGTCCACGCACACCACGTTCGGGAAGATCTGCCTAGCTTCTTCGATCACCTGCCCAATGATGGGTGCCTCGTTGTGCGAGGGCACCACCAGCCAGGCGTCCCAAAAGTCTCCCATGGTCCCATTCTGACATGAGGACGTGTGGGGTAGTCTAGGCCCGGAAGAAAATGCGCTCCAAGCAGCGGTGCGCGCCCTCAGGATCCAGGAGCAGGCATGCCTCGAATCGTTGAATCCGCGGACGTATCTCCCGACGCGGTAGTTGGTGCGGGTACCAGCGTGTGGCACCTTGCACAGGTACGTGAAGGTGCGGTTGTAGGCGGCAACTGTGTGATTGGGCGCGGGGCTTACGTGGGTGTGGGGGTGCACGTGGGATCGGGAAGTAAGATCCAGAACTACGCCCTTGTATATGAGCCGGCTCAGCTGGATGACGGTGTGTTTGTGGGTCCGGCGGCTGTTCTCACCAACGATAGGAATCCTCGCGCTGTCAATCCCGACGGGTCGGTAAAGAGCTTTGAGGACTGGGACCCGGTGGGGGTAACAATTGGACGGGGCGCTGCGATCGGAGCGCGAGCCGTGTGTGTGGCACCGGTGCGAATCGGGCAGTGGGCAACCGTCGCAGCGGGTGCCGTGGTGACGCGAGACGTGCCCGACTATGCCCTGGTGGCGGGAGTACCCGCCAGACGGGTTGGCTGGGTGGGGAAGGCCGGAGTGAAACTGGAGTCGGCCCCGGGAGAGGAAAACGTGTTCCTCTGCCCGCAGACAGGGAGTCGTTACGTGCTGAGCGCGTCGAACCAACTGGAGGAAGAATCTGCTGATGTCACCTGACTTTATTCCCGCCGCTAAGCCGCTGATAGGGGAGGAAGAGGTAGAAGCGGTATCGGGTGTCCTTCGCTCCGGCATGCTGGCGCAGGGCCCGCAGGTGGGGGCCTTTGAGGAAGAGTTCGCCGCACAGATGACCCCGGAGGCTCGAGCCATAGCCGTGAACTCGGGGACTTCCGCACTGCACTTGGGGCTTCTTGCCTGTGGCATTGGGCCGGGGGACCAGGTCATTGTGCCGTCCTTTACTTTCGCGGCTACCGCGAACTCGGTTGCTCTCACCGGCGCGACACCGGTTTTTGCGGACATAGAACCGGACTTTTTCTGCTTGGATCCAGCGGCTCTCGAGGACGTCATTACAGATAGGACTAAGGCGATACTGGCGGTCCACCTGTACGGTCACCCCGCGGATATGGCGGGCCTGGGGGAGGTTGCTGACCGGCACGGCTTAGCGCTGCTAGAGGATGCGGCGCAGGCTCACGGAGCGACGTATGGCGGGAAGCAGGTGGGCACCTTCGGCCGGTTTGCTGCGTTCAGCTTCTACCCCACGAAAAACATGACGTCCGGAGAAGGTGGAATGGTAACCACCGGGGATCCCGAACTTGAACGCCGTGTGCGACTGCTCCGCAACCAGGGGATGGAAACCCAATATGAAAACGAGCTGGTTGGCGTCAACAACCGCATGACCGATATCCACGCGGCGATTGGCAGGGTCCAGTTAGGCAAGGTGGCGGGGTGGAATGCGGCCAGACAGAAAAACGCTCAGTTCCTTTCTGAGAACCTGCGCGGCGTCGTCACCCCGAAGGTCGCCTCGGGGGTGGAGCACGTCTACCACCAGTACACGGTCCGGGTGCCCGCGGAGGAAAGAGACGGGTTCGTGAAGGCCTTACGTGAGGAGCACGGTGTGGGCTGTGGGGTGTACTACCCGATCCCCAATCACCGCCTGCCTTCCCTGGACCGGTTTGCAAAGGACCTCGATCTACCACAAACAGAATTGGCTTGCGCAGAAGTCGTTTCGCTGCCGGTGCACCCGTCCCTGTCCACGGATGACCTGGAACGGATTGTTGACGCGGTGAATCGACTGAGCGGAGAGTGACCATGCAGAAACCACGTTTAGGCATCCTAGGCCTCGGAGCGATGGGGCGCCACCACGTCCGCAACGCGCAAGCAGGGGACTCCTTCGACCTGGTGGCAGTGGCCGACCCGGGCGGTGACCGGTGGGGCGTCGTCAGAAACCTACCTGTTCTTGCTTCCGTGGACGACCTGATCGCGGTGGGGCTGGACGCCGCGATCGTCGCGGTGCCGACCGTCTACCACCGCGAGGCCGCCCTTGCGCTTGCAGAAGCTGGCGTTCACACTCTTGTGGAGAAGCCGCTGGCCGAGGATTACGAGTCGGGAAAGCAGATGCGGGACGCTTTCGCTGCCGCGGGACTGGTTGGTGCCGTCGGCTACGTCGAACGCTGTAACGCCGCTTTAGTGGAGATGCGCACACGCATCGAGGGCGGTCAGCTGGGCCAGATTTACCAGGTGTCGACCAGGCGTCAATCGCCGTTTCCCGCCCGCGTGTCCGACGTCGGTGTTGTGAAAGACTTAGCGACCCACGACGTGGACTTGGCCGCGTGGATTGCTGGGGAACCATACGAGCTGGTTTTTGCGCAGACCTCGCACCGCTCCGGCCGGGAGCACGAGGACATGCTGACCGCCTCGGGAAGGTTGCGAGGCGGCATCCTAGTGAGCCACCTGGTCAACTGGTTGAGTCCTTATAAGGATCGGCAGACGGTCGTCGTGGGCGAACACGGAGCATTGGTCGCCGACACGATCATGGGGGATCTTTACTTCTACGAGAATGGCGAGTTCCCCGTTGAGTGGGATCAGATAGCTGCTTTCCGAGGTGTCTCAGAGGGCCAGACTGTCCGGTATGCGCTCAAAAAGAGGGAGCCGCTGGCCGTCGAACAGGAGAACTTCCGCGCGGCTATAGACGGCGACTGGTCGCGAATTGTCACCATGGCAGACGCTCTGGATGACATCCGCGTGGTGGATGCGATGCTTCGCTCGGCTGAAACCGGCGAGTCATTTAGGCTCTGACTGCCTTTCGGGGATCCCGCGAGCC
>CAYFRG010000040.1:0-13054 GCA_964345535.1 uncultured Actinomyces sp.
AGAGGCAGTCGACTTAAAATCGATACAGTGTGGGTTCGAGTCCCACTGGGGGTACCAAGGGTTCGTCTGGGCGGCAGACCGTGCCGAGCATAGTTCCATATTTGTTGAGGGACGGCCGGCAGTTCTGCTTTGGTCACCACTTGTACCGCGCCCAACCTGCGGGATGGAAGCGAGGGCACCACGTACGCGGTGGCCGACGCAGGGGTGTCAGCCGCAGCAAGACTCGGCGCTGTTCTTTCGTCCCTTGCCTAACTGTGGCTGACCTCTTTCGTGAGCTAGTCCGAGGACACCTCAGTTTCGGGCTCAGAAGGCGTTTCTCCGGACTTGTCTGTTGCGAAGTGGTCGGTCACCGATTCTTCGTCAGATTCGGCTTTAGCTTCGGCCTCGGCCTCTGCAGTCAATTCGGCCTTTAGAGCTTCCTCGTACCAGTCGGTGAGGGAAGCGTCCCCACTATCAAGCCAGGCTCCGGCGCCCTGCTCAGCGCTTACAACTCCGGCAGAGAAGACGAAGTCGTCACCGAATTGGCGGATGCCCCTTCGGATACCCTCGTCAATCGCAACTTCCGCGTACTCGCGCCTGAGCATCAAGGGATCGGTGGAAAGGTCTTTCCACCAGGCAACCATCAGGAAGACAAGTACAACGGCGAATGGCAGCGCTGAGATGGTGACCAGAGCCTGCAGGGCAGACAGCGCGTCCTCACCTCCTGCCAGAAGCAACGTGATGCCTGTGGCCGCAAGGGCGATACCCCAAAGAGCGGTGATCTTACGCGAAGGTGTGGGCTTACCTTTTTGGGAAGTGGAGGCCATGACTACGGACGCCGAGTCCGCGGAGGTGATGAAAAAGATCGTCAGGGACAGCATCACAATTAGTGAGAGCACGGTCGCGAAAGGTAGGTTTTGTATCATCGCGAACAGGATGTCCTGGCTCTGCTCAGCTTCACTTATTCCAAGTCCCTGGGACTCCATCCACATGGAGGTTCCCCCCATGGTGCCGAACCACAGTAGACACACGATCGAGGGGACGATGATGACGACGACCACGAACTCGCGGATTGTACGGCCGCGGGAAATCTTTGCGATGAACATGCCGACGAACGGTGTCCAGGAAACCCACCATGCCCAGTAGTACGTCGTCCAGCCTTCCATCCACGCGGCTGTCTCTGGAGAGGACGAGGGGAACACCCCCAACATCGGGCCAAGGTTATGGAAGAAGGAAAGTAAGCCCGAGGGGATGAAGTCAAGCAAGAATACCGTTGGGCCCGCGATAAAGACGAACAAACCCAAACCAAGAGCCAAGAACATGTTGATATTGGAAAGGGCACGGATCCCACGTTTCACGCCCGAAACCGCAGAGAAAATGAACGCGATCGTTAGAACAACCATAAGGCTGATGATGACGCCGTTGCCGATCTCGCCTATACCACCAACGACCTCAATTCCCCGCCCGATCTGCATTGCTCCAATTCCCAGGGAGATAGCCGTTCCGAACAGCGTTACCAGGATGGCGAAGATATCGATGATGCGGCCAAGTGGGATTTTTAGGCGCTCATGGAAGATAGGGTCGAAGATCGCCGAAATGGTGCTGGACCGTCCCCTCCTGAAAGTTGAGTAGGCTATCGCACCGCCTACCAGAGCGTAGTAGGACCACGCCAGGGGACCCCAGTGCAAAAGGGTCTGCGCCAAAGCAGCGCGCATCGCCTCGATGCTGCCGGGTTCCACGTCAAAAGCTGGTGCTTGGTCCAAGAAAAACGTCAAAGGCTCATAAGGGCCAAAGAACAGGAGGCCAATCCCCATGCCAGCGGAGAACATCATGGCAACCCAGGAGAAAGTTGAGAACTCGGGCTTTTCGTCGTCGCGGCCCAGGCGGATCCTCCCCTTGGAGGTGAAACCGACAACTAACATGTAAATAAAGACGACGATTGTTAGGCCTGAGAAGAGCCAACCCGTGTTGAGGGTTACCCAGCTGACGCCCGCGCTGGCGGCAGAACCGAGCGTTTCAGGGCTGAGAAGCCCAAATCCTACGAAGAAGATAATGAAGGCCCCGGCAATTCCGAAGACCCACCAGTCGACCCCGAATCTCTTGTCTGTGTCTGAGACTCCAATACCGGGTAGAAGTGCGGGGTGGAGTGTCCCGTCGGCGCCAAGTATTTCTGTTATTGCGCGTGAGAACGGGCTTGGCTTCGCTGGGCCTGTCTTCTTTTTTGGTTCGTTCCCCCTCTCTCTGCCTGGGGAACGCTTTTTACCGCGCGGGCGCCTTCGTTGCTCTGATGAGTCCTGGCTCGCGGGAACGGACTGTCCCTGCCGGGAACGTTCCTCACTACTGGGGCTCGGTGGGGCCGTATCGGGCCTCTTCTCGCTCATATTTTCAGTGTTGGTTGCTTACCCCTCTGCAGGGGACTGCCAAGAACAGGCTAGGACAATCTAGTGCTTTGTCAAAGCGCTTTCCTTGATCTGGTGTGGTTTTGGACAAGTTTCTTGCTCTGCTTTACCGATCATCAGACGTTCGGGTTCCTCCCAGCCTCCGGCGGTATGCTTGGTGCTGACAAAGACTTAGACCGCGTTTTGGACGCGGCAGATTGGAAAGCACATGAGCAATCCCGTATTCAATCGCTTGGAACGCGATTGGCAGAAAAACGCTGCTCCGACACAAACGCACCCGTACGGGCCGAACTCTGAATTAGCGCAGCCTGGAACTGCGTATGACGAGCAGGCTTTCCGGCAGGCACAAGCTGCTTATGAGGGCCCTTCCGCTACCGCGGTGGAAACTGGGCGCATGACGTACGACGATGTGATCGTCAAAACTGGGATTAGTTTGGCTGTTCTTGTGTTGGGTGCGCTGGCCTCGTGGATGATCACGCTAGCCAACCCGAGCATTGGCATGGTGATCATGATAGTCGGGCTAATAACCGGCTTGGTCTTTGCGATGATTAACATCTTCTCCAAACAGATTCGACCCGCGCTTGTGCTGGCCTACTCGGGTGCCCAAGGTCTCGCCTTGGGGGCGCTTTCCTCCCTCACGGAAATGATGCTCCCGGGAGTCGTGTTCCAGGCTGTTGTTGCCACAGTCGTCGTTTTTGGGATCACGCTTCTTCTTTTCACCTCAGGGAAGGTCCGGAACTCTCCGAAGCTGATGAAATTCACCCTGATCTCCCTTTTGGGGATTATCGGTAGTCGCTTGCTCATTTGGGTGCTGGGGGCCTTCGGTGTGACCTCCATGCAGATGGGCGCTCAGGACGTAACTTTCATGGGTCTTCCTCTTCCTGTACTTATTAGTCTCTTCGCAGTGGTCATTGGGGCGCTCTGCCTTATTGGTGACTTTGACCAGGTTAAGGTTGGAGTCGAGTCTGGGGCGCCAGCCAAGTACGCCTGGGCCAGCGCATTCGGGATCATGGTCACCGTCGTCTGGCTATATGTGGAAATCCTCAACATTTTGAGTCACCTCAACTCGCGCTGAATCTGAAAGCCCCTACGAAAGGAATACTCATGGAAAACGTTGCAGTAGTCGGAGATTTTGGAGAAAAACCCAGCTTGACGTTCCAGGCAGCGGTTGCTTCCCAGGATCTACAGGTTGAGGTTCTCCAAGAAGGCACAGGGCCGGAGGTGCGCCCCGGCCAGACCCTAGTATGCGACTACCTGGGCCAGGTGTGGGACGGGAATGTTTTTGACAACTCGTTCGAACGGGGCCAGCCGCTCACCTTCCAGGTTGGCGTCGGCATGGTTATAGCGGGGTGGGATGAAGGCCTGATTGGACAGCGCGTTGGTTCCCGCGTTCTCCTATCCATTCCCTCTGACATGGGCTACGGCCCCTACGGGCAGCCGGCCGCGGGGATCAAGGGCGGGGACACGCTGGTCTTCGTCACCGACATTATCGCGGCGTCCTAGGCTAGGCTTCCAACCCCGTCGGGCACGCAACCCCGTTGAACCCGTGGTTGCAGTACCCGGCGGGGTTTTTCCACAGGTATGCCTGATGATAGGGCTCTGCTAGCCAGAATCGCTGCCCCGGCTGCAACGCACCTACATCAGTGACGATTTGCCCGTGCCCGGCTTCGGTGAGTCTGGCCTGGTACGCGTCCCGAACCCTGTTCGCCGAGGCGAGCTGCTCGTCGTCTGTCGCCCAGACAGCTCCCCGGTACTGCGTGCCACGATCGTTACCCTGCCGGTTCAGCTGCGTGGGGTCGTGATTTTCCCAGAATGTCGCCAGGATCTGTTCGTCGCTGACCCGATTTCGGTCGTAGACTACTCGAACCGCTTCAGCGTGGCCTGTCGTCCCCGTGCAGACGGCAACGTAGGAGGGTTCCGGGCTGGTTCCGCCCGTGTAGCCGACTGAGGTGCTGATAACTCCGGGAGTCTCCCAGAAGATTCTTTCCAGTCCCCAGAAACAACCTCCCGCCAAATATATGACCGCTTGGTCTTCTGTTGGTTCCGTGTCAGGTGCGGTCCCCAGAACGGGATGCACGTTTGCCTGTTCGGACATGGACTCCCTTTCTCGTCAATGGAACTCTCGCTCGCCGACTTTCATGATAGTCAACCGTCCGAGCCGAGGTTAGTATGAATCCAGGATCACTCGGGGCGGATTGTATTCCTACTTTGTCCCGGACCACAGCCACGTATTCGTTCTTGGACGCCAGTAATGCGCGTCGACGGGGAGTAAGAGATGACCGAGAGTAACGCGCGCGGACGAAGTATCGATAAGTCCCCCAATGGGGTCAGCTGGTCCCTTCGTGTCGCAGCTGCCTGGTCTTGGCGACTGCTTGTCGTGGTCGCGCTTCTCTATGCTGTCGGCTACCTTATGGCACCGTTCCGGGTGGCGGTGATATCGACGATGTTGGCGCTGCTTGTTGCGGTGCTGCTTGCGCCCTTCGTCTCCTGGTTGCAGCGGAGGTTACGTTTCGGTAGGACCCTGGCGGCGACTGTCGGCTTTTTGGCTGGGATCGTAATAATTCTTGGGCTGTTCGGGTTGGCTCTGAAACAGCTGATTGTGAACAGCGCCCCCATGATCGACCAAACCGTTCAGGGGATGAACGAGTTCTTGGCGTGGCTCAATAGTGGCCCCTTGGGGGAGTCAAACGTCGGCGTTCACGAGTTCATTGAGGGTCTCCAATCAGATCTTTTGAGTTTCCTCAGAACGCACGGTTCGGTGATTGCCTCCGAGGCTCTGAGCTTGGCTTCTTCAGCGGTGAGCCTTCTGGCGGCCGGCATCGTCGTGGTCTTCGCTCTCTTCTTCCTGCTTAAGGATGGGCGGCAGATGTGGATCTGGTTTGTCCGTATGCTCCCGAAGCCAGCCAGGGAGCCTGTGAACGAGGCGGGAATTCGCGGCTTCGTCACGCTCAGTTCCTACGTGCGCACCCAGGTTCAGGTAGCGGCAATCGATGCCGTAGGGATCGGATTGGGGGCATTTGCTCTAGGCGTCCCGCTGGCCATTCCCATTACTGTTCTCGTGTTCTTCTTCGCGTTCATCCCGATCGTGGGCGCGTTTGCCTCGGGGGCGGTTGCGGTGTTCATAGCCCTTGTCAACAACGGGCTGACTAGCGGGCTGCTCATGTTGCTGGTGGTACTCCTGGTACAGCAGATTGAAAGCAATTTCCTGCAGCCGATCCTGATGAGCCACGCCGTGTCACTCCACCCGCTGGCGGTGGTCTTGGTCGTGACGGTCGGGTCCATGGTTGCGGGTGTTGCCGGGGCACTGTTTTCAGTGCCCATTCTGGCTTTCATAAACTCGGTCACGCTTTACCTTCACGGGCACGACCCAATGCCCTCTCTGGCTACCGATCCGAACAGACCCGGCGGCCCACCGGGGTCGCTGGATGCTCAAATCGCCCAGTCTTACCAGAAAGACGGGGTTAAAGAAGACAAGGGAGCCTCGCTGGAGGCTTCGGTAGAGCGAGCTCAGGACGCCCAGGCTCAGTGAGTGGTTGCTACCCCTTGTAAGGTGTGACTTCTAGGACGGTAACGGTGACCTCTTTGCCGTTTGGTGCCTCGTAGGCAACCGTTTGGCCCGCCGAGGCGCCCAGGAGCGCCTTCCCAAGTGGGGCTTCGGGAGAGTAGACAGTGACGCCCAGCCCGCCGCCGGCGTCCCTTGAACCTAGGAGGAACTGGGTCGTTTTCCCCAGCATCTCTATTGTTACGAGCATTCCAGGTTCGATTACGCCATCGTCGTCGGGTGTCTGCCCAACTTCAGAGACTTTCAGAATTTCTTCCAGTTGGAGAATTCGGGTTTCATTCATCGACTGGTCTTCACGAGCAGCCTGATATCCGCCGTTTTCTTTCAGGTCACCCTCGGCGCGTGCTGCCTCAATTAGCCGAGCGATCTCTGGTCGGCGCCGTTCCACGCGGTCATGCAATTCCGCACTAATCGAGTCGTACTGGGCCTGGGTGAGCCACCTCGTGTCAGCCACCGTCTCCTCCTACCGAAAATGAAAGTCGGCGCTTTAGGCGCCGTTGATATGGGAATGATACCGCCACGCCGGACGAAAAGCACAGGAGGCTGGGGATTAGCGCGAGGCTAGCTGCGGTGCCGGTGCCGGTGCCGGTGCCTACGCTTGCAGTACCGCTATGTAAGCTGCGACGCACTGAGTCGCCCAGGCCAGCACGGTGAAACCGTGGAAGATTTCGTGGAAGCCAAACCACCTTGGCCACGGGTTCGGCCGCTTGAATGCGTAGACAACCGCTCCCAGCGTGTAGAGGACACCCCCCGCCGCGATCAGAATGACGACTGCGGGACCCCCGTTTGTCCAGAACGTCGGGAGGTACCAGAGGGCCGTCCAGCCAAGCACCACGTAGATCAGGGTTGACAGCCATCTTGGCGCAGTTGGCCAGAGAAGATTGACCAGGATTCCCACGACGGCGCCTGTCCAGACGATCCCGAGGAGCCATCGGGCTTGACTCGGAGGCAGAAGTGCCACGGTCAGGGGGGTGTATGTTCCCGCTATGAGCAGAAATATGTTCGAGTGGTCCAACCTGCGTAGAAGGGTCTCCCACTTCGGCGTCCAGTAGAAGAGATGGTAGAGGGCTGACATCGCGAACAGGATGAAGGAAGCCGCCAGGTAGACTGCTGAAGCCCACCGCGTAGCCGGAGTCGGGGCCAAAACCAGCAGCACGATTGAAGCTGCTAGTGATAGTGGCGCGGCAATGAAGTGAATCCACCCGCGCAAGCGAGGCTTTTGAATCAGCTGCTGGTTCGGGTGCCACTGGGTTGGACGTAACGATAAAACAGGCATTCTTAGAAGGCCTCCAAAATCTGCTATCAACTTGCACTGGCAGGCGGGATGGCCGTCTGCAGTCCGGATTCAATTTTACAGCAGATAAGTCCGCCGCCGTACGTGAAAGTGGGTTCGCGCGCCCCGGCCCGCGCTACAATTGCGACATATGTCGTTCGTGACGGTTCGCCGACGACGAAGGACCGTAACTCCCATGGCTGAGAGGAATCCCGTGGTTCCCAATGTGCTCTATAGCCTCTATGAGCGCCGTCTACGACGCGCACTGCAGGGAGCGCCGATTCCCAAGCACGTAGCCGTAATCCTGGATGGGAACCGGCGGTGGGCAAAAGCTCTCGGCTCTGATCCCAGTGTTGGGCACATGGCCGGGGCCGCTAGGATCAGAGAGTTCCTGGAGTGGAGCGAAGAAGCCGGGGTAGCGCTTGTGACCCTGTGGATGCTTTCCACGGACAATTTGGCGCGTGATGAGGCAGAGCTACGGAAACTCCTGGCAATCATAACCGGGACCGTCGAAGAGTTGGCTAAGAAGCAGCGCTGGAGACTCGCCTTGGTGGGGGACTTGGACCTCCTCCCTGATGGTGCGGCGCGGAAGCTTCGTTACGCAGCTTGCACAACGGAGTCTCTTGACGGCATGGCAGTGAACATTGCTGTCAGCTACGGGGGTCGCAGGGAACTGGTCGACGCCGTCCGGGGGCTGATGCTAGAGGCAGACGCTGAAGGGGTGCCGCTGAAGGAGCTGGCCGAGAAACTTTCCGACGAGGACATCACCTCGCACCTGTACACGCGAGGACAACCCGACCCAGACCTGGTCATTCGCACTTCGGGCGAGCAACGCATGTCCGGCTTCATGATGTGGCAGGCAGCACACTCAGAGTTCTATTTCTGCGAGGCGTACTGGCCGGATTTCCGGCGCGTCGACTTCCTTCGCGCGCTCAGATCATACGCCCAAAGGGAACGCCGCCGGGGCCTGTGACCCCGGCTAGCATCCTCCGGGCCTCTTTACCGATCTAGCTCGTGCGCCCAGGGAGGGTTGGCTCCCGCACGAGAAACGGTTACGTCCGCTACTTCGGATGCCTCTGCTAGGACCTGCTGCAGGTCTTCCTTGCTGATACCTGACAGCTGCTTGGCTCCCTCTCTAAACGCCCATCCACGCTTCCAGAGTGCGTCGATGAGGCCGCCCATAAAGGAATCTCCCGCGCCAACCGTGTCGACCACATCGACGGGGGCTGGGGTGTGCCGCAGTTCGTGACCCGAACGGCTCCACGCGGTGGGTCCCTGTTCACCTCCGGTAACTATCACCAGTGCAACATCGCTGATCGTCAACCAGTGCGCGACGGCCTGTGCGGGCGTCACCGCTGGGTACAGCCATTCCAAGTCCTCATCCGAAACCTTGATCAGGTCTGAAGCCTGAACGAACGCCTCTACTAGAGGAAGCGTGGTCTCCCGATCCTCCATAATGGTCGGCCGGATATTCGGGTCGTATGAAACGAGAGCCTGAGAGCCTGCGTCCTGCAGGGCCTGCAGAACCTGGACCCCTCCGGGCTCCATGACAGAGGAGATGGATCCGGCATGCACAAACCCGACATCCGGGGTGATAGGGACCCCGCCGGGCAGAGCCCATTCGATGTCAAACGTGTAGGTTGCCGACCCGTCAGCGCCAATCAGAGCAAGAGCAGTGGAAGTGCGATCCAGTATGTATGTACCTGCTGCGAGTCTGGCATTGGAATCGTGCAGGTGCTCCACGATCATCTGCCCGTACTTGTCATCTCCCAAGTTCGTTGCTAACCCGACCTCCCGACCCAGTCGGCCCAGGGTGACTGCCACGTTGAACGGCGAGCCTCCCGGGTGGCCCACTGGCGCCTCTGCGTCCCCGGCTTCCCTGATTAGGTCGACCAGGGACTCCCCGATCATGAGAGCTCTCGTTGTCTTCGCTTCTGCGGTCGGCATGGTTCCCCCAACGTTAATATCGTGACGACTGTCACGCTTATCCTATGCTGGTTCGGAGTTTTCCGAATCCTGTTCCAGAGCCGCGTTGACCTCGGCCTGAGCAGAAGCGAGAATCGCCTGACAGTGACGGGCTAATTCCTCACCGCGTTTCCATAGCTGCAGGGTCTCCTCAAGGGGGGCGCTTCCTGTTTCCAGGGCCTGAACGATGCCGCGTAGCTCTTCGCGCGACTGCTCATAAGTCAGACTCTCAACTGCAACCGGCTCAGTCACGTTCCACTGCCTTCCACTCGGGTGGGGTTTCCCTCCGGGTTCACCCCGACTACGCTTACAACAAACGTGCCGCGGGAGAGCACTCCTTCAAGGAGGTCCCCGCGCGCTAAATCCTCCGTTGAACGCACTATGTGTCCGGACGGATCACGCAGGATCGTGTACCCGCGCTCTAATGTCGCTTCTGGTGACAGGGCAGCGAGCGACGCGGTGAGCGCGCTCAGCTGGGACTGTTCCCCGGCCACCCGGTGCCTGACAGCTGCCCCCATCCGGACCAGATCGGCCGAAATGGCCGAGCTTTGTTGCTCCAGGATCGTGCCCGGGCTAGTCAGTACGGGCCTGCTCGTCAGTCCCACCAGCAGGTCCCATTCGCCGCGAAGCCTTCGTATGAGCGCACCGCGGAGTCTGCCGAGGGCCTGCGAGGTTTCCGCCGCCAGTTCATCCCAGGATGGCACGATGGCCTCGGCGGCTTTTGTAGGTGTGGAAGCACGCAGGTCCGCCACCAGATCGAGCAGAGGAGTGTCCTCTTCGTGACCGATCGCTGAGACAACGGGTGTCTTGGCCGCCGCTACCGCCCGCAGCATCGCTTCTTCCGAAAAAGGCAGTAGGTCCTCCACTGATCCGCCCCCGCGCGCAATCACAATCACGTCTACGTGCGGATGCGCATCCAACTCCTGGAGTGCCGCGGTTACCTCAGAGACGCAGTACTGCCCCTGGACTGCTACCTCGCGAATCTCAAAACGGGCAGACGGCCACCGGGCAAACGTATTCACAAGAACGTCGTCCATTGCTGCTGCGTTGCGACCACAGATCAGGCCTATCCCCCGGGGAATAAACGGGAGCGGCTTCTTTCTCTCTGGCGCAAACAAGCCTTCGGCTGCGAGTCGGCGCCGGAGCTGTTCGACTCGAGCAAGGAGGTCACCTTCCCCAGCCACCAAGACTTGCGCGGCCCGCAGGCTAAGAGTCCCGCGCGACTCCCAAAAGTTCGGCTTTACGTGCAAGATCACGTGAGCGCCCGGTTGGAAGGATGGCCCCGCCTCGTCCACAATTCCCGGGAAAGCAGTCACTGTCATGGACGCATCCGCCTTGGGATCCTTCACGGTGAAAAACGACATGCGAGTGCCAGGACGCTGCTTATGTTCAATCAGTTCCGCTTCTACCCACAGCGCCGGCATACGGTTCACATAGTCGCGCATCTTTCGGGCGAGTAGCGCAAGTGGCCACGGGTTCTGCGGCGTTGTCTGACCGGCTTTTTCTGGCAGGCGCCTACCGGGTTCAGGGGTCGGTACGCTCCCACCGGCCGTCACAGGGTTGATCGTGTTCACCCCTCCAGCGTGCCACTTTCAACTGCCAAGTCATAGTTAGCGCCCTCACCTCTGTGGACACGGGCGATTGGGTAGCATGGGGGCCATGAGTGAGACTACTGAGGCAACACGCCCTGATCGGCGCATTCTCCTAGCCGCCCCCCGCGGTTACTGCGCCGGAGTGGACCGAGCCGTTGAAGCAGTTGAGAGGGCCTTAGAGCTGTATGGGGCGCCTGTCTACGTGCGCAAAGAAATCGTGCACAACAAATACGTCGTAGAAACGCTGACCGACAGGGGAGCCATTTTCGTCGAGGAAACCGACGAGGTCCCCCCGGGGTCGCATCTGGTTTTCTCCGCCCACGGCGTTTCCCCGCAGGTGCGATCAGCAGCCGAAGAGCGAGACCTGCTCACAATCGACGCGACGTGTCCGCTGGTAACGAAAGTGCACCGAGAGGCTGCCCGGTTCGCCAGGGAAGACTACGACATAATCCTGGTCGGACACGAAGGGCACGAGGAAGTGGAAGGCACATACGGGGAGGCCCCAAACCACATCCAGATTGTCGGCAGCCCCGAAGAAGTAGACTCCGTCCAAGTTCGTGACCCAGAACGTGTGGCATGGGTCTCCCAAACAACCCTGTCGGTGGACGAAACCATGGACACGGTGCGGCGGCTGCGTGAACGGTTTCCTAAGCTACAGGATCCACCGTCGGATGACATCTGTTACGCAACTCAGAACCGTCAGGAAGCTGTCAAAGTCATCGCCCCACAAGTCGAAGTGATGCTAGTCGTTGGATCAGCGAACTCTTCCAACTCGGTTCGGCTCCTGGAAGTTGCGCTAGAAAACGGTGCGGAACGTGGGTACAGGGTGGACTACGCCGATGAGCTACAACCCGAATGGTTCGACGGAGTCAGCATGGTGGGGCTCACCTCCGGTGCGTCTGTTCCAGAGATTTTGGTAAGAGACGTACTGGCCTGGCTCAAAGGGCAAGGTTTTGGTGAAGAAGAAGAGGTGCGGACACAAGTGGAAACCATCACTTTCGCGCTTCCGCGGAACTTGAAGAACGCGCTGGTTTCCGGCGGGGTTCTGCCCGCGCAGGCCGCTGGCGGACGGGTTCCCAACCTAAACCACACGAGGTAGTTGCAGGACAAGACAGAACGGAGTTGGTCGACTGGTCGCATATTTGCGACCAGTCGACCAACCTTCCTTATTTTCCTCTACCCCTCTACTCGTCCCCAGCGCACGATTAGGTATGCTGGACCCCGTGTCTTTGACTATTGGAATTGCGGGACTGCCGAACGTCGGCAAGTCGACCCTGTTTAATGCTCTTACCCGTGCCACTGTGCTGGCTGCGAACTACCCTTTCGCCACCATCGAACCGAACGTCGGGGTGGTACCGCTGCCGGATCCGCGCCTGCAGAAGTTGGCTGAGATATTCGGCTCTCAGAAGATTCTGCCTGCCGTTGTCTCTTTTGTTGATATTGCCGGCATTGTTAAGGGTGCTTCCGAGGGAGAGGGCCTAGGAAACCAGTTCTTGGCAAACATTCGCGAGGCTGACGCGATTTGTCAGGTGACCCGTGTGTTTGCTGATCCGGACGTGGTGCATGTAGAGGGGAAAGTTGACCCTGCTGCGGATATCGAGACGATTGCAACTGAACTCATTCTGGCTGACGTGCAAACGCTGGAGAACAGGCTTCCCCGGCTGGAAAAAGAGGTCCGCGCCCGCAAGGAAGAACCCGTTGTTTTAGAGACTGCCCGCGGCGCCATGGATATCTTGGAGCGTGGAGAATTGCTCTCAGGTCCGGCTGGCTCCAAGCTGGATCCGCAGATTCTCAAGACCTTTCAGCTCATGACGACTAAACCATTCATCTTCGTGTTCAACATGGACAGCGCGGCCATGGAGGACGAGGATCTGCAGCAGCAACTACGGGAACTCGTAGCCCCCGCTGAGGCGGTGTTCCTAGATGCAGCTTTTGAAGCGGAGCTTGTTGAACTGGATGAGGACGACGCTCGGGAGATGCTGACAGAAGCCGGTCAGGAAGAATCGGGGCTGGATAAGTTGGCTCGCGTCGGTTTCGACACGCTTGGGCTGCAGACCTACCTGACTGCCGGCCCTAAAGAGTCAAGGGCTTGGACCATTCATAAGGGTGATACTGCTCCCGTGGCTGCAGGGGTCATTCACACGGATTTCCAAAAGGGGTTTATCAAGGCTGAAGTGGTTAGCTTTGATGAACTGGTCGAGTTTGGCTCCGTCGCGGAAGCTCGAGCCAAAGGCAGAATGCGCATGGAGGGGAAAGACTACGTCATGGAGGATGGCGACGTGGT
>CAYFRG010000041.1:0-2334 GCA_964345535.1 uncultured Actinomyces sp.
CGCATCGGTGCTCGCGCCGGGTCATCCGCAGCGGCAGACATACCCACAGGGAAGCCCAGACTGGAACCGATCCCCCAGATGGCCGCTCCGACGTAAGCAACGGGAGCACTGCCGAAGATAACCAGAACGCTACCGACGATGGCCGCGGCGAACATGAAGTACAGGACGGGCACCCGGCCGTACCTGTCCAACAGGAACGTGCCTGTCAGGCGCCCAATGGTCATTGCCGTGAGGAATACGGCCAATGCTAAGACGCCCAGGGCGTTCGATACGTCGTGGCCTTCGACGAAAGCGACCGCCATCCAGTCGTTAGCGCTTCCCTCCGTGAAGGCAGCAGCCAGGACCATGAGACCGACCAGTAGCGTCCGAGGTTCCAGCCACGCAGAACGTTGCTTCGAACCACCTTGATCCTTGAGCCGCTCGATCATTTCCTCTTCAGCGGCATCAGCGCTGCGGGGGAGGAACCGAGTCGTGGACCAGTACGCCAGCAGGCCAGCCAGAACCAGGGCGATCAGCAGGTGCGTCAATACGGGCACATTCAGCCAGACCAGGGCGGCCCCAAGTAAGGCTCCCACTACTGTCCCCCCGGAGAAGCCAGCGTGGAACCAGGGCATAATCGACCTGCCCATGGCCTGTTCCACTTCCGTTCCTTCAAGGTTCTGTGCGACGTCCCAAACGCCGTTACCGAAACCGTAAAAGGCAAGGCCGGGCATCACCAGGTACATGGAGATCTCAGCGTTCACCGCGATCGAGGCGAACAGGAGCCCAACCAAGGACATCGCCATGCCCATCCAGGCGGCCCCGCGCGCGCCCAAACGATCGGAGATTTTGCCCGCCAGCGGCAGGCCCACTACCGCACCGGCCGAAATGCCCAGGAGAAGCACCCCCAGCTGCCCCGTCGTCAGGCTCAACATGTTTTTTACATCGGGAATCCGGGACATCCACGTTGCGATGAGGAAACCGTTTGCTGCGAAAAGTGTCAGTGTAGCTATTTGAGCACGGCGTACCTGGTCCGCGCTGAAAGTGGGAGAAGGCAAGAACTCTCTCTCAATCTATAGATGGGAACGTCCCCAGAATATCTGGCACTATTCCTGATCAGCCAGTTTCCTGACGCGAGGTTGCTCACCATCTTTTCAAGGCGAGAACTCGGTTTAGCCCGGTTCAAGTCGTTTCCGAGAGTGTGTCGATAAGGTGTTTCGACCTACCTCTTCGGTGCTTTTCTGGTCAGACTCGATACCGCTCCAGCCCGTCAACGAAGCGACGTATGCCGCTCGATAGCGTTCACTGCCCACAGCCACATTCCGATGGCAATGATTACGCTCGCCACGAAGGAGCCCAGTCCCAGAACACTAGGATCCGTTCCGCTCTCAATGCTGGAAAACAGGTCGAAGGCCATGCCCCGGAAGACCAGTTTGCCCGCGTCCGGGCCCTCCAACCCTATGCCCAGTGGAACAAACAGGATGGTAATGGCGTTTATGACCTGCACCGCCACGTAGTAGATGATCGCGCCAATAACCGGGGCCCCAAAGCCCAACGAGTTGTACCTTCCTTGGGCACCAATCGACATGATGGCGGAACCAGCGATTATTAGGCCGTAGGTCTGCAGCAGGATAAGGCAGCAGATCCCTACGATCGTCCAGGAGGTGACCTGCGGGGGAACCTGGCTCAAGATGGACGCAAACGTCTCCCCAACAGACTCCCTGACCCCCACCGCGGACGCTGAGATGAGCAAAAGAACGCTGGCGGCACTCAGCAGGAGCGCAACTGTTGCCGTTACCGCGGCATAGCCGATCTTGACGGCGTAGAGCAAGCTTCCGCGCACCGGAATTGAGAAAGTAAAGTAGCCGCGCGTCCCGTACATGGACTGCCAGTAGTTCCAGGCCAGGAAGCTCAGGGCGCCCACGGGCAGCATCACGATAAACATCGCGGACAACGCTGTCAGGAATTTGCCCACGAACTGAATTCCTGCCGCAATCAGCGCCCATACGACAATTTGGGCCACGGCGTAGGCACCCAGGATGGCACCAAGGCCCTTGCGTGTATCCAGGTACTCCTGGACGAAAAGATTGTGGGTCACGACGCGTACACCTTCCTGAATAGTTGGTCCAGGCTCATCTGATACTGCCCGCGCAGTTCGTCTGCTTCGCCAGCAAGTAAGAGCTGCCCTTGACGAAGAAACACCACCGAGTCGACCGTGGCTTCGACATCCGCCAGAAGGTGAGTTGAAATGACCATGAGGGACTCCGGGGAAAACTGGGTGATGATTCCCCTCAGGATTAACTCTCGGGCCGCCGGGTCAACCCCAGAGATGGGTTCGTCGAGCAAGTAGACCTG
>CAYFRG010000041.1:2434-9246 GCA_964345535.1 uncultured Actinomyces sp.
CTCCCGCACGCTGGGGATCCGGGTCCCCGCCGGCCACATCCCCACCACGACGCGGCGCTGAAACTCCGCAACCAGTTGCAACCAGATAGGTTGCGAATCGTCGAACTGCACGCCTCCCCCTCTCAGCTCGCCGCCCGCGCACGGACAGGCTGGGCGTCCGGAGCCCCATCAAACAGACCTGCCAAACTCATTGTATTAGGACAATAATACAGTCCAGTTGGCATGTCAACCTTCACTCATGACGGTGGATGTGACGATTCAGGCAGCGCCTGGGGGCAGACTTGCACCAACAGCACAGATAGGCTGTTGGCGTGTTCAAGAGGTATCGTGAAATCCTTTCAATCCCAGGGGCCCTGCGCTTTTCCGTAGCGGGGATGTTCGCCAGATTCCCCATGGCTCTGGTCGGCATCTCCATGATCCTGCTGGTGAAGTCCCTCTACGGGAACTATTCCTTGGCGGGAGCGGTGAGCGCAACGGCGGTCATCGCCTATGCAATCGGCAACCCGATCCTGTCTCGACTGGTCGACATGTACGGGCAGGCCCGCACCATGGTTCCTGCGCTCATCATTGCCGCGACCAGTCTGACGGCGGTCACCTTCTTAGCTTTGGGTCAAGCTCCCGCATGGACACTGATGGTCTGCGCCTCCATTTCGGGCTTCACGTCCGGTTCGATGGGAGCCCTGGTCCGAGCCCGGTGGGCCTACGTAACGGACGCACCCTGGCAAATACAGGCTGCGTACTCGCTGGAGGCAGCTTTAGACGAGGTTGTCTTCGTCATCGGCCCCGTCCTTGCCACCCTGTTATCCACCGCGGTGCACCCGGCAGCGGGCCTCTGGTTGGCCGTCTTCTTGATCGTCTTCGGTGGGCTGTGGTTCCTCAGCCAAAAGAGCACCGAACCTCCCGTGAGTCAGCGCCAAAAGATCAAGGGCGCTCCCTCCGTCATGCTGAACCCAGTGATGATCGTCCTGTGCTTGACCTACGTCGGAACCGGAGCGCTATTCGGCGCGAACGACCTGGCAGTGGTCGCGTTCGCCGAGGCACGCGGCCTACCCGCAATGGCCGGGCCGCTTCTGGCCATTTTCGCCCTTGGCTCCCTGTTCGGGGCCCTGTATTACGGCGCGCGCACGTGGGAATGGCCCCTGTGGAAACTCTACGCGGTAGGGGTTCTGGCTCTCACCCTGGGTGTTTCCACGTTCATCTTCGCCACGTCCATTCCGGTACTAGCCGTGATCATGGTGCTCACCGGCCTTGCTATCGCACCAACCATGACCAATGTGGCTACCGCCGTGCAGAGGATCATGCCGCCAGCCCGCCTCACTGAAGGCCTCGCCTGGACGATGACCGCGATGAACATCGGGGTGTCGGTCGGTGCTTGGGCAGCCGGGCCTGCCGTAGACAACCACGGCGCAACGGGCGGTTTCGCGATCGTGATCGTGGCGGCGTGGGCGATGCTTCTGGCCATGCTCCTGGGGCTCCGGACGCTGCGACGCGGGATTCCAGAAAGGACGTCCCGCACCAATTCGCCAGCCCAGGGGGGTGTCGGGGATAAGCTGGAGGCGCACAGCGCCCCGCCAACCCTGGAACCCGAAACGTGTCACTAGCGCCAACTTTAGTTAACGCGGTCGAGGCTTTTACGACCCTAAACGCGCGAGCACTGGAGAAGATCGGCTGGTACCCCGCCGTTGTCGGTTTCGGCGGCTACGGCAATCCAACTCGCGTCAGAGTGGTCGGGCGCGTCCTAATGGGGACGCGTTCCGACGAAAGAAACTGGTTGGGAGAACGGCGCGGATGGCGCCAGTACTTCGACGCCCAGGTGCCCCGCCAACCGATTCTCTTACGTGTCGGGGATGTAGAAAAGGTCGTGTATGCGGATCGGGGCGGATTCGTGGACCAAGAGATAGACGTCGCGCCAATGACAGCCGGTTGGCAGACGGCTCACCTGCAAGTCCTCCACCGCGGAGACATGCGGCGCGGGGTACGCCCCGCTAGGGCGACTGAACCTGTCGGTGTTCCGATTCGGGTAGTCGGCGACAACGAACGCATCGGCATAGTCAGCGACGTGGACGACACCGTTATGATCACCATGGTTCCCCAGCCACTGCAGGCTCTGCGGTACGTGCTCCTGGAGCACGCGACCCGGCGCCAAAGCGTTCGCGGAATGGCCGTTCTTCTTAAAGGACTGCAGTTCTTGGGCCTGCGACTTGACCCGCCGACAGAGTACACGCCAATGCCGCCCGTGTTTTTTCTGTCGAATGGGGCGTGGAACGTAGTGCCTACCCTGCGCCGGTTCCTCACTCGCATGGGCTTTCCACGCGGGACCCTGCTGCTGCGCCCCTGGGGAATAAACGAGCACGGACTCCCCCCTCGCGGCATGACCCACAAGCTGCGTCAGTTCGGGCGCTTGCACGACCTGCTGCCTAACCTGCAGTGGTTCCTTGTCGGCGATGACGGGGAACGTGACCCGGAGATCTACGAACGCATCGAAGCGGAATACCCCGGTTCCGTCCTTGGGATCCTCATTCGCACGCTGAGCGAGCCCGAGCACATAGCTCTTCACGGCACGCCTTTCCCACTGCACCCCGGGGCGACTGAAGATCCGGAGGGGCCCGTCATACTGGAGGGCCGTGACGGACACTCCCTACAGCGGCAGTTATACCGACCCGAAACTTTGAAGGCCTTGCGCAGCCGCATCAAAACCGTGCGCAATTGAGTCTTTGCACCCACTTTGAGGGACCTTGCCTCATATATACCCCTGACGGTATAAGATGAGGTCGTGAATAAAGAATCTACACAGTTAACCGTTCCGAGCTTCAGCGTGGAGAACTTTGCTCCCGGGTGGGGCGCCGCCGTCATGGGTACGGGCGTTATCTCCTCGCTCTTTTCCGCGCTTGCCAAATTCGGCTGGGCCCCAGATATGAGCCTGGTCATGGCGCAGATATTCCTAGGGATCACGCTTCTGTTCGCGTTGCCGATCGTCGGGATCACGACCTGGCGGTGGGTCCGTTACCCTGCTGCGGTGGCCGCCGACCTGAAAAACCCCATCAAGGGAGCAATGTTTGCCACGTACGCGGGAGCATTCCTGGTGCTGGCAGTGGCGTTTGGGAGAGCTGGTGTCTCTCTGTTCGGCCAGGACGTAGCGACCGTCCTGGCCTACATTTTCACCGTCATAGGAGCTGTTCTTGCACTCATCATTGGCTGGCTCTTTCTAACGGACATTTTTGCACGAGGCGACGTCAAGGTCCCCATGATCTCGGGCGCCTGGTTCATTCCCCCAGTCGTCACTATCATCGTTCCCACCGCGCTAGGACCCCTTATGAGGGAACCCACCGCACTAGCACGTGAGCTCCTGTGGATCTCCTGGGCTTTCCTTGGGGTCGGAACTCTCCTGTACCTGATCGTTGCGGCCGTTCTTTTCTTCCGCAGCGCCACGAACCCAGCACCACCGGCCCCGCTGGCCCCGACTCTGGTCATCGGAATGGGCCCAGCTGGCCTTATCGCCCTGAACCTGCTGCTGCTGGCCGAAGCGGGCGAGCGCATAGGGGTCACCCCAGACAGTTTCGCGCCAGTTGCCATTGCGGGCTCCGCCGCACTGTGGGGCTTCGGGCTGTGGTGGGGAATTGCCGCATTCATCGTGATCCGCCGCGCCCACCCGAATCTGCGGTACGCGCTATCTTGGTGGGGTTTCACCTTCCCGTTAGGCGCGTGGGTAGTTTCGGGCATCACCCTGGGATTCACCGCAGAATCGCTGTTTATCCTGTGGATCTCCCTGGCCGGAGCCGTCGCGCTGCTGACCATCTGGCTCATAGTCGTCGCAAAGACTAGCCGGGCCATTGCTGATGGAAGCATCTGGGCGCACTAGCGTCATGTCCCCGGGGGAGCCACGGCTACCTCAGGGACCCTCGGTCTGCACTGGCTCTACAAAGTCGGAATTATCATCTTCGCGACGGTGAAGTAGATCAGCAGCCCCGTGCCATCAACAATCGTTGAAATAAGGGGAGCAGAAACAACAGCGGGGTCAACACCCAACCGCCGCAAGAACAGTGGCAGCATGGAGGCGATTAGCGCCGACCACATGACGATAACAGCCAACGAAAGAGTGACCGTAAGCATCACTGCCGGGCCCACCCCCAGTGTCCAGGCTCTTACAGCACCGGCGGCGGCCATCGTGATGGCGGTGAGGGAGCCCGTTCGGGCCTCCTTCCAGACGACCCTACCCAGGTCACGCATCCGCACCTCTCCCATGCCCATGGCGCGGATAAGAGTCGTGGTGATCTGCGTGGCCACGTTTCCTCCGGTCCCAATCAGCAACGGGACGAAGAACGTTAGGGAAACTACCTGGGCCAACACGTCCTCGTACGCCTGCATGACATTGCCCGTATACATGGCGCCGGCAAACAGAACCAGCAGCCACACAACACGCTTGGACCACAGGAGCATGGGGCTGGCCTGCAAGTAGGGGATATCAAGCGGAGCCGACCCGCCTTGACGCTCCGCGTCCTCAGTTGTTTCCTCGCGGAAAATGTCTGACACGGTGTCCTGCGGAATGACTCCCAGCAGGTACTTACCGTCCATCACGGGGACGACTTCCGCGTCGCGCTGACGCGCCCGGTGGGCGACAGCCTCTTGATCATCCAGGGGCCGGATTGACCACTGCTCCAGTCGGCTGGCAGGGGTCATCAACGTCGTAACCGGCTGGGCACGGCGGCCCAAAACTAGGGAACTCGGGGACAGCCACCCATGCAGGATTTCCCCCGCTTTACCCTCCGTAGTGATGAAGACACCCTCCCCAAGGTCGTCCGGGTAGCCCCGCGCCTGATCCACCGCGTCCTGAATGGTTGCGTCTGGACCGACGTGGAGGAAGTCGGGGCGCATACGGGAGGCGGCCGAATCCTCAGGCCAGGAAAGAAGCCCACGAACCAACGCGGAGTGAGAGTTCTCCATGGCGACCAGGACCTCTTGGCGGTCCGACTCATCCATCAGATCGACAATTCGCGCCGCATCGTCCGAATCCAAGGTTTCAATGAGACCCGCGGCCATCTGCACCGGCAGAAACTTCAGGAAAGTCAACGCTGTGTGCGGAGAAACGGACTCGAGTAGTTCCTCTGCCGTCTCGGGCGTGAGCAGGTTCATGAGGTCCAACGACTGGTCTTTACTCAGCGAATCAAGCTGGTCTTCGCGCTCATCGTTGTACGTGCTGGCAAGCCACAGCGCCATAGCCCGCGGGGTACCAACGGCAACAACTTCGCCAAGAGACTGGGGCACGGGAGTGGGCAACGCGGCCGGGTACTTCCGCCGACGAAGCTTAAATGGGACTTTCACCTTTTGAAACCTATTTCGAAGTAGTGGAGACGGAACTTGGTCCGCGGGGCACAGTCGCGCAGGTCCACCACTTCGGAGATCGAAATGCTGAAGATATTTACCAGCTCTAACCGATCAAAACTCGAAGACGGAGGGCCCGCTGCGGGTTGGGACTATGACTTCCCATCGGGTGGGCCACCTCCTTAGCTAGCAATCTGGTCCAGCCTCGCCAGTCTAACAACCCTGTTGACCAAATGGGCCTGAAACCGCGCAAAGCGGCCCATTGTGGGCGAACTCAAGTCTGTGCAGGTAGTCGTGCCCCCGGCGCCAGACCTACGCTTGAGGCATGGAAATCCGCAGCGCCAAAAGGTCCGAGCTGGCTGCCATAGCAAAGCTACTGGCACAAACTTTTTCAACAGACCCAGTAATGAGGGAGTACGCGCTGCCTTCTTCCAATAGAACTCGCACGCGAGACATCCAGGAGATACTGCGCCAATACTTCCTGACAGAACTGGAAACTGAGTATTTTTCTCACGGGTACGTCGACGTCGTAGAAGAAAACGGAAACCTGTTGGGTGTGGCGCTGTGGCTTCCGCCCGCGACTAAGCTAGGGACGGCCGCATGGTTGAAGCAGCTGGCGGTCCTCGCCCGGCTTTTGGGACCGGGCATCCTTCGGGCACTGCGGATGCGCCGATTCTGGCAGGTTCAAACCCCGAAGTTCCCTCACTGGTACCTGTATACGCTGGCGACAAGCCCCGAAGCCCGCGGAAAGGGCGTGGGCACTGCGCTTCTGGAGAGCGGCCTTACTCGCTGCGACGGCGAGCCCGTTTACCTGGAAGCCACCAGCGAAAGGGCCGCACAGCTGTACTCGCGTTTCGGATTCATAAAGCTCGGATCAATGCGGGCTCATGGGGACGCGGAAGAAATCGCAATGTGGCGTCCCGAAAACCCGAGGTAACCTCACCAGCACGAAATCTGCCTAACCCAACAAACACCCCGTACGGCCCCCGAAAGTTACCACCTACAAGAAGCCCCCACCTGCGGCTCCAAGACGAAGCACTCGACTAATCGATTATCCTGCGTGCGCCAGTCGGGGCCGGTGAGCCGCCGTTACGGCCAAACTTGGTTATTTGGACACCGCCCTTGCCCCGCGTGCTCGACTCGATGAACTGGTGGCGCCCGTCGGCAGCCTTTCCAATATAGATAGCCGAATGTTTCACAGTATCCGCCTTGGGATCCCCGAAGTAGAGAATGTCGCCAACCTTCAGCTTGGCCAGTCCCGCCTCTGTGCTCAGGTCAGCCACGAAGGTGCCTGCAACCGCTTGCTTCCCGGGACTCACGGGCACGTCTTCATTAAGCGCCTTGTAGTACACGTAGGCGACGTAGCCAGAGCAGTCGAAGGAATACGGGCCCTTCCCATTGTTGAGGCCTCCGGGACCGATTCGGTAGGGATTGCCAAGAAGCTTCTCCGCTTCGTCGATAAGTCTTTCCCGCTTCTGCTCCGCCGTGACGCT
>CAYFRG010000041.1:9346-12258 GCA_964345535.1 uncultured Actinomyces sp.
GCAAGGACTCCTTCTTCCCGGTCTTGTAATACTTGGTGACTTTCTCTGTTTCCTTGAGCTTCCCGTTCCAGTTGTACTTAATGAAACGTTCAGTCTTCTTCTTGCCATTGGCGTGGTATGTGGTCTTCTTGTAAGAAGTCTTGCGTCCCTTTGAGTCCTTCTTGACCACAACGGAAGGCTTCTTCTGTGCGGCCTGGGCCTGGTACAAACCAAACGTGGTCCCCTGGAATGCAGGTGCCACCGCTGACATGCCAAAGGCGGCGACGACGACCGAGAAAGCAGCTAGTAGCCTCATGGCATTTCTCTTCATCTAACACTCCACTTCAGAACGAATACCGAAGGCTCTAAATGCCGAAATATCGCGTCTCTGCCTACGGTTTCCACGCTCTCTGAGACAACGCTTCTGGTCTGTTTGCGACTTCCGATCGCACCTTCGCCTCGGTGAATCGCATGTCACTGTTCGGCAGACAGGCCCACCAAGACCACACTACTAGTGTGCGTAAACATTCAGCATTTCTCTCCGCGAGTTTCCGCGCAAAATCCTGGTCTCTTTGACGATTCCACGCCTGCCGCGCTGCCACGGATTCCCTCCGCAGCCGCTTTCTCTTTGCGCGGCCTCGCGGGACGGGGCTGCCACCAACATAGGCGTGAGGCAACATTTGCAAGTGCGCGATTGATCTACTGAGCGGTGCGGTCAGGCTTCTACAACGGTCCGTGCCTGTGTGGCCGCCTAGCGCAAATCGTAGTCGAGCAAACAGCTCTCGCTCAGATACCTGGGATCATCACGTAGCGGCAGAATCTTCCAGGTCGGACGCGAAAAGGTCACATCCTCCCCAGCGCTCCGCGACTCACTTCATCCTGAAGAAAGGTCCTGCATAATCTAAGAGGATTCTAACGATTGGGTAACGACTTGTTTCAAGATTAGTAATTCTTTTGAACTTCATCTGCACTTTTCCGCGGAATCAAGCGGATTGACACAACGTTGCGGCTTGGTAACAGTTTTACCTTCTCAGCCTCTGGGCACTCAGTTGAAGGTCGCGCGAGCCGCAGATACCCTGCACCATGTCTGGAATTATGCGTTTTTCAGAATCTTGCAGTACTTATTACACCCTCATTAGGAGGACCAAACATGAAGTTGAAGCGCGCTTGGCTGGCCGTGCCGGCCGTTCTCGCTCTGTCTCTCGGTGCATGCGCCAGTGGCGAAACCAGCTCCAGTGGTGACAACAATGCCCAGAGCTCCAACGCTGAAGACAGCGAAATCGCAGCAGAAGATGCCAGCACCGGCGTCATCACTGCGAACTCCACCGAGCCGCAGAACCCGCTGATCCCGGGTAACACCAACGAGGTAGGCGGCGGTAACGTTGTCGATCTGTTGTTCGCTGGCCTGGTCTACTACGACGCAACTGGAGAACCCCAGTTGGACGTTGCCGAGTCCATCGAGACCGAGGACTCTCAGACATACACCGTGACCCTTAAGGAAGGCCAGACCTTCTCTGACGGCTCCCCGGTCACCGCAAACTCTTTCGTCGACGCATGGAAAAAGGTTGCGTCCGAACCAATGCTGAACGTGAACTTCTTCGAGCCCATCGAGGGTTCTGACGAAGAAGGGGCCGGAGACCTTACTGGCCTAGAGGTGCAGGACGACACGCACTTCACCATCAAACTGAAGCGCCCGGAAGCTGACTTCCCGCTCCGTCTTGGCTACTCCGCCTACTACCCGCTTCCCCAGTCCACCCTGGATGACATGGACAAGGGCGGGGAACACCCCATCGGCAACGGCCCTTACAAGTTCGCCGATGAGAATGCCTGGGAGCACAACGTTCAGATCACCCTGGTTCCGAACGAGACCTACGACGGTGGTCGTAAGGCCCAAAACGGTGGCGTGACCTTCCTCTTCTACACTGAAGCTGAAGCCGCGTACAACGACCTGCTGGCCGACAACCTTGACGTGCTGGACTCGATCCCGGACTCCGCGATCGAAACCTTCCAGGATGAGCTCGGTGACCGCGCGGTCAACCAGGACGGTGCTGTGTCCCAGACCTTCACCATCCCGGAGCGCTTGAAGAACTTTGAGGGCGAAGAAGGCATCCTGCGTCGTCAGGCCATCTCCTTGGCTATCGACCGCGCTGAGATCACCTCGGCTATCTTCAACGACACCCGCAGCCCGGCTCGTGACTTCACGTCACCTGTCGTCTCCGGCTACAACGCGGACCTCCCCGGCAACGAAATCCTAGACTTCGATCCGGACCGCGCGAAGGAACTGTGGGCGGAAGCCGAAGCCATCAAGCCGTTTGAAGGCACTTTCGAAATCGCCTTCAACGCTGACGCCCCGCACGAAGCTTGGGTTACGGCCATCACGAACCAGCTTGCGAACAACCTGGGAATCACCGCAGAGCCGAAGCCCTACCCGGACTTCAAGTCTCTGCGTGACGAGGTCACCAACCGTGACATCGAATCCGCGTTCCGCACCGGCTGGCAGGGTGACTACCCGTCTGCTTACAACTTCCTCGCACCGCTCTACCAGACCGGCGCCGGATCCAACGATGGCGATTACTCCAGCGACGCGTTCGATGCTCTGCTGACCGAGGCCGCTTCTGCGTCCTCCATCGACGAAGCAAACGAACTGCTTGGACAGGCCCAGGGCGTGCTGTTCGACGATCTCCCGTCGATCCCGCTGTGGTACCAGAACTCCATCGGTGGCTTCTCCACACACGTGGATAACGTCGTCTTTGGCTGGAACACTGTGCCGTTGTACTACCAGATCACCAAGAACTAACTCTGTCGATTTAGCTCACGTACGTGGGATGGCGGGGGAGCGTTTCGTTCCCCCGCCATTTCTTTTTCCCAGTTGTCCGGGGTAGTCTGGCACGGACATTAACACAAAGAGGAACCTATGGGTCGTTACCTAGGGC
>CAYFRG010000042.1:0-10725 GCA_964345535.1 uncultured Actinomyces sp.
CGCGACCTTCTCATTACGAGTGAGACGCTCTACCGACTGAGCTAAGGCGGCCTGCCTGCGTACAGCAGGCAACGGGGCTACTTTATCGGTTCCGTGCAGGACGGGGCAAACCCGCTCATGTGGGATGTGTGACGCGCCCAGCTAGTCGTCACAGACTGTGCCTTCCAGGGGCACCACACCTTCGATCAAATACTCGTTGACGACGCTTAGTAGACATTCGGACCCGCCCTGCTGGTACGCGCCGTGACCCCAGCCATCGTAGGTGACCAGGACAGCAGAGCTAAGTGACTCCGCCAGGCTCTCAGCCATCACGTATGGGGTAGCCGGGTCGTGGGTGGTCCCCACAATCACGATGGGTTCGGCGCCCTCTGCGGTCACTGCAGCGCGCGGACTGCGAGACGTCGCCCCCCACGCGTCCAAGCCGGCGGAGGCAAATCCGAACTGCCCGCCCAGGACAGGGTTGTCCTCGGCCAACTTGGCTGCCTGAGCTTCCCACTCCTCGGGGGTGCCGACGGCCTCGTAATCTAACGAGTTGATGACCACGAACGCATCCTGGCTGTTGTCGAACGTTCCATCGTCTTCGCGCCCATTGTAGAAATCGGCTAGGAGCAGCAAGACAGAACCGTCGCCATCTTGAGCCATCTGCAGACCCGTCTCTAGCAGAGGATAGCTCTCCGGGGAATACAGGGACCCAACTATGCCGGTGGTAGCCAGCAAAGACGTGAGGTCGCGTTCGCTGTCACCCGTAGGAAGCGGGTCTTTCTCTAGATCCTCAAGGAACTCCTGCAGCTGCCTCTTCCCCGACTCTAAGTCCCCGGACACCGGGCACGTCTCACCATCCTGGCAGGTCTCAATCCAGTGGTAGAGGGCCTCTTCCATTCCCGCCGCCTGCAACGCGCTCATCTCATTCACATTGACTGCGGGATCCAGAGCTCCATCTAGAACGAAACGTCCAACCCGATCGGGGAACAGCTCAGCGTAGGTTGCCCCCAGGGCTGTACCGTAGGAGTATCCCAGGTAATCCAGCTGGTTCTGCCCCATCAGGGCCCGCAGCATTTCAAAGTCGCGGGCAGTCGAATCGGTATCTACAAAATCTACGATATCGCCGCTGCGTTCCTTGCATTGCGCGTACAGCTCAGCTGTTTCTTCCTGGGCTTGCTCAACGATTTCCTCGATGGTTCCCTTACGGGGATCATCCGGCTCGGAGAAGATTTCGTCCCGTTCCCCATCGGTCCAGCAGGTCACGGGGGTGGAAGCCCCCACTCCTCGGGGGTCCGTGGCCACGATAGTGAAGCTTTCAGCGAGCTCCTCCGGAGCAATCAGCTCCACGAAAGCAGACAGGGAGCGCACTGCGTCACCCCCCGGGCCTCCCAAGTTGAAAAATAGGAGCGGCTTCTCAGCAGTTTTCTTCTTTTGATAGGTGGCGATCGCCAGCTCTATAGAATCGGAATCCGGGTCATCCCAGTCCAAGGGAGCCTGGACGGTTGCGCAGTCATAGTTCCGCAGGTCGCTTGGAGCGGCCATTCGAGCCATGGTCACCTGGTCTGCCTCACAGGGAACAAAGTCTAACTTCTGGCCGTAATACTCTTCGAAACCGGCGGGTGCTTGAGAGGTCAAAGCTGGCGGAAGTGCAACTGTGGATTTCGGTTTTCCCGTACTCGGTGTGCAGGCCGCAAGCGCTACGGCAGCAACTGTAAAGGCAACAGTTATTTGGGGCAGTCTACGGGACATCAGCTGATCCTAACCCGCTAATTCTGGACGGTGAATTCCAATAAGGAGAGACTCCACGTTCAACAGCGGGGCGACGTTTGAGTTAAGCCGCTGCCGCGCCAGCTGGATCAAATCAACTCGCAGGCCGATGTCGTCGCCTGCCAGCCGCCGCGCCCACAAAGAGAGCTCTTCCTCAAGATCCGGGTTTATGAGAGGGACAGGGTTTCCAAGCTGCGTCACTTGCACATCACGGAAAAACCCCAACAGGTCCACAAAAATACGATCAAGCTCGTCAACCTGAGAGCGGCGCAGCTCGCGCTTGTGCCTGTCGGTCAACTGCTTCATCTGCGATTGCAGGCCCCGTGGAAGTCGCTTCCCTTTTTCGACTCCGAACCCAGCCAGAAGGGCAGCCTCTTCATCTTGATGTCGCCTAGTGAACCGAGCCTCTCCGGCTGCTTTCGCTTTCTTCACAAGCGCGTCGGCCGCAAGAACTGCCTCTCCCACCGAGTTCACGCGTAGAGCAGTCATGAACAGATCTACCTGGGATGAGCGCAACTCCGGGTCTCTAACCAGAGCCCTTGCGTAGCCGACATGGCTCTGGGAAATCTGTGCAGCCCGCAGTGCGGCATCCTGGTCCGCGCCCATTTCTTGCCGCAGCAAGTCTGCTACGTCCTCCACGGGCGGAGTGACCAGTGCGAGGTGGCGACAGCGGGAACGAACCGTCACCAGCATGTCGTCAGCGCGGGGCACCGAAAGGAGCCACAGTGTCCTGGGAGGGGGCTCTTCCAAGCTTTTTAGCAAAGTGTTTTGGGAGTCTTCTTGCAGGCGGTCCGCATCTTCCACGATGAGAATCCTCCAACGGCCAAAGACAGGCTCCGAGTAGGCGACTTTCCGCCACTCCTCACGCACTTCCCTGATCGGGAAGATCCGAGCATCCGTGGAGAACTGCACCACGTCGGGATTGGATCCGGCCATTACGGTTCTGCATCCCTCACAATGACCACAACCAGGCTCCGCTCCGGTGCACTGCAGCGCAGCAGCCAGGCAGCGGGCGGCGACGGAACGGCCCGACCCAGGGGGTCCCGTGAACAGCCAGGAGTGGGCCAGCGTAGCGCTTTCACCGGACAGTATCTTCCGACCGGCCCAAGCAGCCGACTGTAACTGCTCCACCGCGGCAGATTGGCCAACGAGCCTTTCCCACACCGTCATGTTCGGTCTTTCAGTGCGTCCGCCAGCGCGTCTACCACGGCACGATGCACCGCTTGCTCGCTTCCGTGAGCATCGACAATTACGTACCGGGTCGGGTCAGACTTGGCAGCCTCGCGGTAATGCTCAGCGACCCGATTATGAAAGTCCCCACCCGCCCGCTCAAGGCGATCACGGTGCGCACCTATCCGCGACATTCCAAGCTCCGGGAGAACATCCAGGACGACGACCAGATCAGGCAATAAACCGTCCGTTGCCCACAGGGATAGATCGCGAACTTCTTCCTCACCCAATCCCCTACCGATGCCCTGGTATGCGACTGAGGAATCAATGTAGCGATCGGTGAGGACCGTGGTCCCCCGAGCCAGCTCCGGACGAATCATAGTCGCCGCGTGATACGCGCGGTCCGCAGCGTAGAGAAGCGCTTCTGTGCGAGGGTCCACGTCCTCTGGCCCGTGCTGTACCAGATTGCGGAGTTGTCGGCCGAGTTCCGTAGCGCCCGGCTCGAACGTTGCCAGCAGCGGCACTCCAAGGTGTTGCAGTCGGCGCACCAGCATGTCCACCTGGGTGGTTTTCCCTGACCCGTCCCCACCTTCGAACGCTATGAACAGCCCTTTGTTTCTGCCCGTGAGGGCGCCCGCGATGGCGGCAAGGCGTGGATCGACGGCGGTCATTTCTTTCTGGGAGCAGCTTTCTTTCGCGTCGCTTTCTTCGGGGCCGGTCCCTTCGCGCGCTTATCCGCCAAGAGGGTGAAGGCTCTTTCTTCGGTCAGGCCTTCAACTGTTTCCGCTCGCGGAACTGTCACGTTAGTGGTCCCATCCGTGATGTACGGTCCGAAGCGGCCATCCTTGACGGTTACTTTCTTCCCCGAAATTGGGTCAACTCCGAACTCACGCATTGGGGGCTTCGCGGGCCCGCGACCGCGCTGCTTGGGTTGGGAATAGATCTCCTGGGCCTCTTCCAACGTAAGGGTAAAGAGTTGCTCCTCGCTGGTTAGCGTCCGGGAGTCCGTTCCCTTCTTGAGGTAGGGGCCGTAACGGCCGTTTTGGGCGGTGATGACCTCCCCGTCCGTGTCCTTGCCAATTTCTCGCGGCAAAGACAGCAGTTTTACGGCGTCATCCAGATCGACTGTCTTCAGGTCCATCGACTTGAACAGGCTTGCGGTCCGAGGCTTCGGTTTCGCTGCTTTCTTCTTACTGGCGGTCTCTTCAGGTTCAGGGAGGAGCTCTGTCACGTAGGGACCGTACCGTCCCGTTTTCGCAACAAGGACGTTCCCGCTTACCGGGTCGATGCCCAGCTCACGACCATCAAGGGCAGCCTCTTCTAGAAGCTCCTTGGCGACGGTCGGGTTCATCTCGTCCGGAGCTATCTCTGGGGGAACGGAAGCACGGCGTTCGTCCTGGGTCTCCAGGTAGGGCCCATAGCGACCAATCCGCAGCGTGATCCCTTCAGCAACCGGGATGGAATTTACTGCCCGAGCGTCAATTTCTCCCAGGTTCTCCACCGTGCTCTGCAAGCCACGAGCCGCGAAACCTTCCTGCTCAGATTCTGAGTCACCGAAGTAGAAAGACTTGAGCCAACCTCGACCATCCACCTCACCCGAAGCTATCTGGTCCAAGTCTTCTTCCATCGCCGCGGTGAAGTCGTAGTCGACCAGGTCTGCCAGGTTTTCCACCAGCAGGCGAGTAACGGAGAACGCCAACCACGTGGGTACCAGGTATTGGCCTCGGTGAGTCACGTATCCCCGGTCGGAGATAGTTTGGATTGTGGCGGCATAGGTTGATGGCCGTCCGATCCCCAGGTCTTCCATCATCTTCACCAGGGTCGCTTCCGTGTAGCGTCCCGGCGGCTGGGTTTGGTGACCGTCCGCGGTCGCCTCCTGCACACGCACCGCTTCTCCCTCCACAACCGGGGGCAGGTCGGCGTCCGACTTTTCCTTGTCGTACCGGCCCTTGTCACGGCTTTCCTGGTAGAGGCGGCGGAACCCAGGCTCAGTTATGACAGTGCCCGAAGCCGAGGCTTCCACCGTGTGAGTCTGACCGTCCTGGCCGGTCACGTCGGCCTCAATCCGCGTCGTCGCGGTGTAACCCTGGGCGTCAATCATTTGGGAGGCGACCGTGCGCTTCCAGATCAGGTCGTACAGGGCAAGCTGCTGAGCGGAAAGCTCCCCGGTCAGGCTCTTCGGGTGGCGAAAGTGAGCACCGGACGGCCGGATCGCCTCGTGCGCCTCTTGTGCACCTTTCGCCATTTTTCCGTAGAAGCGAGGCTTATCGGGGATGCCGCTGCTGCCGTAAAGCTCGGTGGCCTGCTCGCGGGCTGCGTTCAAAGCCTGCCCGGAAAGCGCCGTGGAGTCCGTCCGCATATAGGTGATGTGGCCTGATTCGTACAGGCTTTGCGCGACCCGCATTGATGTGGACGCGTTCCATTTCAGCTTCCGGGAAGCCTCCTGCTGGAGCGTGGAAGTGGTGAACGGAGCTGCAGGGCGCCTGCGGTAAGGCTTCTGAGTGACCGAGGAGACTACGGCGGGTGCGTCCGCCAGCGCCTGGGCCAACCCTTGAGCGGTGGCACCGTCAAGGGCAACCGCATCCGCCTTCTTTGCTTTCTCTTTGAGTTGTCCGTCTTCCCCAAAGTCTGACCCGGTAGCCACGGGGTGACCCCCAACGGAAACGACTTTTGCTGTGAAAGACCCGCCTTCCGCTTGGATTTGCGCTTCCAGCGACCAGTATTCGGCGCTGATATGGCGCATCCGGGCGGCTTCCCGGTCTACGACTAGACGGGTCGCAACCGACTGCACGCGACCAGCAGAAAGGGAGGGGGCGACCTTGCGCCAGAGAACAGGAGATACCTCGTACCCATAAAGCCTGTCCAGGACGCGACGTGTCTCTTGGGCGTCCACTAGATCGCGGTCTATTTCTCGCGTGTTCTCCAGTGCCCCGAGGATCGCCTCGCGAGTGATTTCGTGGAAGACCATCCGTTTGACCGGCACCTTCGGTTTGAGTACCTCCAAGAGGTGCCAAGCAATCGCTTCTCCCTCCCGGTCCTCATCAGTTGCCAGGTAGAGTTCGTCGGCTTCCTTGAGAGCCTTGCGCAGCTCCGCAACAGTTTTCTTCTTGTCGGGATTTACCTGATAGTAGGGTTTAAACCCGTCGTTCACATTGACTGCAAACTTCGAGTACGGACCTTTCTTCATAGAGGGTGGCAAAGCGGAGGGTGTCGGCAGGTCGCGCACGTGCCCGACGGATGCTTCCACAACGTACCCGTCGCCCAGATACCCCCTAATGGTTTTAGCTTTCGCCGGGGACTCCACGATTACGAGCTTCGTTCCTGCCACCCTGATTCGTTCCTTCGCCTATCCGACCGGGGCGGACCCGCCGCGGGGCCCGCTTCTACGGCTGACGATATACCTAAACTCGGGCTTTACGCGAACCCTTTTGAAATTGTGGATGCATTCCGAGCCTCTCAGCGGGCGTTTAGGGAAGCCATTCCGGCGCGGAGCAGCTCCGGCAGTCCGGACTCTATTTCAAGCCAGATTTCAGCTTCAGAGCTGTCTGTCAGCACGCTCAGCGCGGTCACAACCTGGGAAATCAGCAGTTCACCATCCGCCGATCCGATAAGGGCAGCCACAACCGACCCAACCCGAATGACACGTCCCATTCCCGCTCCCTGAGTCAGCTCCACGACCTGCGGATCCGGGCTGCCTGGGCGGTAGTGCCGACGCTCGCGGACATCCGTGGCCCGCACCAACGCCATTTCCTCCCACCTGTCCGGCAGCGCCAGATTTTCCAATGCCGCCTTTGCGGTGGTTCCCTGCGGAAATTCGCCTTCGCTAATCTCTTCCGCGACAAACGTAAGCCCGGGTGCGGGAGAGCGTTTTGCGACAAGAAATCCCATCCCTATCTCTTCGACCCCCACGTCGCGGAAACTGGAGATCCACTGACGGTAGTCGTGTTCCCACTCGGCCCGGCCACGAAGGTTGCCGCCGGAGTCACGTAACCACAGTTCCGCGTACCGCGCAGCATCCAGCCTGTCACGTTGGACCAGCCACGCGGCCAAGCCGCCGGAGTCAAGGTCTTCTTGGGCCACTTTTAGCCACTCGCCCACACGGCTTTGCCACGTTCTCTTCCGTGGCTGCTCCCAGTTCAGGAGCATCTCTAGGATTCCTCCCGGATTCAGGTGGGATGGTCCCCTCTCAACGACGACCTTGATGAGGTCATCCCGGTCCAGCCCTCCATCACGGTATTCGTGGACCCCGCGTTCCCTGACCGCGGGCGGCGTGATCACGAACGGAGGATTCGAGGTAATCAAATCGAATGTTTCGCCCGCCACCGGTTCGAATAGGGAGCCCCGCCGAACTTCTATATCAGCTTGATTCAACAGCGCGTTAAACTCAGCGAATCGGCACGCTCGCTCCGAAATGTCGGTCGCTACCACTCGACGTGCGTGCGTCGCCAGATAGAGCGCTTGGATCCCGCATCCTGTCCCCAAATCGAGAGCCGAGGCGACCTCATCACGGATCGTCATCCGGAGCAAAGAAAGGGTGGCGGGACCGATGCCAAGGACATGTTCTGGAAGCAGTGGAAGTCCCGTCTGCATCTCGCAGCGGTCTGAGGCAATCCACCAGTTGAAATCGCCAGCCGTAAGCTCAGCCGCGTGTGGGCGAAGGTCGACAAGGGGGTTCGTCTCCGCGTCGACCAGACCCAACTCCTGGGCACCTGCCAGCGTCAGCGCCGGGAATACCCCAGAGAAGTCGGCGCGCTCACCGAGCAGGAAGGCCTTCGTGAGCTGGGCAGCAGCTGACTCGTTACCATCCAGTGCGACAAGGGCGGGAACGCGTTGCTCCCGGGCCAGCGCGGCGCTGGCAGCAGGACCAAGCATCTCGGCTACGGTCTGCACCGTCCAGTTTGCTGCTCGTAGGTCTTTCCGCAGTTTGGCGATCAGCGCGCGGTCCGGCAATGGGGGCGCCGGCAGTACCCTCACACTCGCACCCAGACCGCAGCGTTCGGTGCCAGCCAGATTTGGCCGTCTTTCTCTGTGGTTGGCCCACTGGCAAGAAGCACTTCCCCGGCTGCACCGACGGGGCGTTCCCCGATCCCCATGTTCATGGCGGTGACAACGTCCCCGGCTTGGACAGCTACGACGTCTGTGTCACCATCCAAGATTTTCCAGGATCCCTTCCCAAGCTCAAGCTCGCGGCGCAGGCGCAGCATGGTCCGGTACCGATTAAGCGGCGAGTTCAGATCGTCTTCCTGAGCGTCCGCGGCCAAGGTTTCCCACCCCTCTGGCCACGGGAGCCACGGCTGCGCGCCCCAATCCTTTTCAACATCCCCAGTCCACGGGAGCGGCACTCGGCATCCGTCACGTCCGTACGCCCGACCTTCCGTCCGCTCCCACGTCGGGTCCATGCGCGAACCTCCCGGCAGATCGAGGACCTCCGGCAGCCCCAGCTCCTCCCCGTTGTAAAGGTACATGCTCCCGGGCAATGCCAGCAGGAACTGAGTGTAGGCAATGGCGCGGCGCAGACCCATCTGCTCATCAGGGCGGGGGCTCTCCGGACCGAAGCCACCTTCGTACACTGATCCGCGCGGGTAACCGAGCCGTGAAGTGTGACGGACCACGTCGTGGTTGGACATGACCCACGTGTTGATTGCCCCGGTTGCTTCCTGATCGTCCAGAGCCCCGCGGAGAGCTTTCCGCAGGCGGAAAGGATCCCAGCCGGCGTGCACGACTGCAAAAGTGAACGCCTGGTGCATCTCGTCGTCGCGCACGTACCTACCGCGACGGACCGGATCATTGAGGCCGACCTCGCCAATCATGATCCGGCTGGGCTCGTACTGGTCCAGGATCTTCCGCCAGCCGCGGTAGACCTCGTGAACCTCCTCCTGATCAAAGTAGGGGGCGCGCTGGCGGGCTGCCCACGCCTCGTCCGGGTCGACGTTGTACTGCTCCAGGCCCAGCTCATCGTCAGGCAATCCGGGCTCCTTCATGAGCCCGTGCGCCACATCGATACGGAAACCGTCAACACCCAGATCCAACCAGAACTGTAAGTACTCTTCGAAATGATGGTGGACATCCGGGTTATCCCAGTTGAAGTCAGGTTGGCCGGAGTCGAACAAGTGCAGGTACCACCAGCCTCGATCACTCTCTTTCCCGGTAAGCGGTTCCACTGGACTCCACGCGGGCCCACCGAAGATAGAACCCCAGTTGTTTGGAGGTTCCTCCCCGCTGTAGCGGAACATGTACCGGTCCCTCTCTGGCGATCCCGGATCAGCTTTCAGGGCGGACAAAAACAGGGGGTGTTCACTGGAACTGTGGTTTGGGACCACGTCTATTAGGACGCGAATTCCCTTCGCGTGCGCCGCATCAACCAGCTCCACGAACTCCTCTAAATTGCCGTAATCCGGGTCGATAGAAAAGTAGTCGGAGACGTCGTAGCCCATGTCGGACTGAGGGGACGGGTAGAAGGGAGAAAACCAAATGGCATCTACGGACAACTTTTCCAAGTAGTCCAGCCGGGCCTTAGCGCCCGACAGGTCGCCGATCCCGTCGCTGTTGCCGTCCGCGAACGAACGCGGATACACCTGGTAGATAACCGCGTCTTCCCACCACGACGTACCATTTTGTTGCGTCACAGACACTCCTCACCTGTTCCGGGCACCCAGCTGGCGCGCCTTGCCTCAACGATAGTGGACCACAGCGGCCGTACGTTCCGCCCCAAGCGGACGTTCCAGACGGACGCAAGCCGCCCCTCGCATATGAAAGCAAAGGGCGCTACATTGGATTACGTAAGAGACGTAGGACGTAAATCCTACCTCCGCCAAAATTCGATCTTGAGGAGAACAAATGGCCGTATACGTACTTCCCGATCTTCCCTACGCCTACGACGCGTTGGAGCCGCATATCTCCGCGGAAATCATGGAGTTGCACCACTCGAAGCACCACCAGGCGTACGTTGATGGAGCAAACGCCGCTTTGGCAGCGCTCGCAGCCGCTCGCGAAGCTGGAGACCAAGCAGCCATCAACATGTATGAGAAGAACCTGGCGTTCCACCTTGGTGGTCACTCGAACCACTCGGTGTTCTGGAAGAACATGACACCTGACGCGAAAGCCGGGCCGGAAGGCGCACTGGCGGAAGCTATCGACGCCAGCTTTGGTTCGCTGGACGCCTTTAAGAAGCAGTTCACTGCCGCCGCTATGGGCCTGCAGGGATCCGGTTGGGCCGTCCTTGCCTACGACACGATTTCCGGCGGACTGGTCACCTTCCAGCTGTACGACCAGCAGGGTAATGTCCCCGTTGGCACCGTGCCACTGCTCATGTTGGACATGTGGGAGCACGCCTTTCTTGGACTACAACAACGTGAAGGGCAGCTACGTTGACGCCTGGTGGAACGTTGTTAACTGGGATGACGTAGAGCGCCGCTACGACGCTGCGGTAGAAAACTTCGGGGGACTGCTCGTCTAAGGCAACCCCAACTAGCGTCCGGCCCCGGCGGTTCCCCTATCTCACATTGGGGTTCCCCGGGGCCTGCGTGTAACATGTCAGCGTTGGTAGCGTGTCCGAGCGGCCGAAGGTGCGACACTCGAAATGTCGTGTGGTGCAAGCCACCGTGGGTTCAAATCCCACCGCTACCGCCAATAAAACCGCATAGTTGCAACGAAAACCCGCAGTGACGACAGACTCACGGTGACTACTGGGGGTGCCGGCCTTAAGAGCCTCTTTTGAGTAGGTGCTACGGGCGCCGACCACGCCCTAGCGCTGGACACCCGCCGCTTTGTGGCTGCTTGCACTCTCTGCTCCTGCCCGCGGGGTCC
>CAYFRG010000043.1:0-10489 GCA_964345535.1 uncultured Actinomyces sp.
TAGAGCAACGGACTTTTAATCCGTGGGTCGCGGGTTCGAGTCCCGCTGGGCCTACTGTTAACACCCTGGCGGCGACCAGGGTGCTTTCCAGTTTTCGCAGCTCAAGGTTCCGTTTCGAAGTGGGCTCGACTGCCTATATTTACAGTCCCAGCGACTTGTCGACGCGCGCCGCCAGTCACTTCCTGACTGGGCGCGAACTCCTCTTCCAAAAGACAACCGCCAGCACCAGTGCTGCGGTGAGGAACAGTGCGATCACACCGAGTCCTGCAGCGGCGCCCCAAAACCAGCTGTCCGCACTGGCTCCCCCCGCGTAGACGGAGAAGACCACGCCGGTAATCAATGCGTTACCGATTGCCGTCGTGATTCGCTGGGTCATTTGCTGAAGGCCGCCAGCCGTGCCCCCGTGCGCCGCCGGAACGTCCCTCATTGTCTGAGTCTGGTTCGCGGAACCCATGGTGCCGGCCCCAAACCCCATCGGGATGAGGGGAAGAATGAGCCAGTACACCGACCAGCCCAAAGCAATCGTGGCCCAGAACCCGGCTGCTAGCACCAGCAGCGAACCCACCATCAGTGCAAGAGCGAACACCTGCAGGCCCTTACCGTGCTCCAAGGCCCGCTTTCCCGCCCATACCGCAGCAAAGCCAGAGGCGATTGCGTTTGGAAGGCCCAGAATACCTACGGTAAGTGCAGAAACCGAGAGGCCATCCTGAAGGAACAGTGCCATCACCACGAAAATGGTGGAGCTGCCTAGAAACTGGAGGGCTGAGATCGCGGTGCAGTAACTGAAGGAACGGAGTTTAAACAAGTCCATGTTCACCATGGGGAAGTGGCCGTGGTTGCCATACCACAGCTCCCAAGCTACCCATACGCCCAGGAGCACAAAACCGCCGAGGAGCATCAGCCAGCGCCACCAGACGCCATGCACAATGAAAGGCAGCATGATGCCCAAGACCGTTGCGGTCAGGAGAAACATGCCCACCGGGTCCAGGTCGATGCGTTGTCTGCGGCGTTTGCGAACCGGGTGTCCAGCGGCAGCCTGACGAGCCTCGTACTCCAGCTCCGCTTCCTCCGCGCCCTTACCTATCGTGCGTCGCTCCTTGCCGAACGGCAGGAACTTCCACGCGCCGACAAGCCCGATAAGGCCAAGTGGAACGTTTATGAAGAACGAGTAACGCCAGCCCGGATCCTGGCCCATCAGTGCAACCAGCGTGCCGGAAAGAAGTGGGCCAACTGCAACCGAGGCGGCGACCACCAGGCCCATAAATCCGAAGGCGCGGGCACGGGCCCGTCCTTGGAAGTACTGCTGGATAAGACCGGTGACCTGTGGGGAGAAGAACCCTCCCCCAATTCCCTGCAGTACGCGCATTAGGTTTAGCTGGGTTATCGTCTCTGCCAGGCCGCACCCAAGGGAGGCAACGGTGAAAATAGCCAAGCCGATGACCCACAAACTGGAGCGGCCGAAAATGTCACCCAGTCTCCCTGCGGGGACCAGCATCACGCCGACGGCCAAGGCGTAGCCGGAAAGAACCAGCTGGATGCCCGACTCGGAGGCGGACATCGCGCTCTCAATTGACGGCAGCAGGTTATTGACTGAACTGACCTGCAACAGGGTGAGTGCCAGGGAGATTAGTAGTACAAGAAGCATCCAGTTACGATCGTATTTTCGATCGCTTCCGGGAACGGTAAAGAAGCGAGGATTATTCACAGAAACCTTTCTAACTGGTTATCTTAGTCGGGTTTAACGCTGCAATCGGGCGCCTGACATGGCAGAGCCTGTCTCATATGTCATGTGGCGCCGGAACAGAAAGTGTGGACCCCGGGGGTTCTGGTCAGCTGTCCAAGCCTGCGCAACCCCCACCGACGAAGAGATGGGACACTGGATCATGACCACAATCAGAGCCGTTACAGGGGACATCACAAAACAGCACGTCCAGGCGATCGTAAACGCCGCCAGTCCAGCGATGCGGGGCGGTGGGGGCGTTGATGGCGCGATCCACCGAGGCGCGGGGCCCCGGCTACTGAAAGAGTGCGTCGCGAAGTTCCCAGACGGTCTGGAGACAAGCCATGCGGGGTGGACACCGGCTTACGATCTACCTGCCGAGTACGTCATTCACGTCCCCGGGCCCAACTACGCAGCCGGGCAAACGGATCCGGAGCTGCTCCGAGCTGCCTACAGAAACTGTCTGGCCGTAGCAGACGAACTCGGCGTGCGAAGCGTTGCTTTCCCGCTCCTGAGCGCGGGGATCTATGGGTGGCCAACGGACGACGCCATATCGATCGCGACAGAGACGCTCACCTCGACCCCCACAGAAGTCTCCGAAATACTGATCGTCTCCCCGAATCTAGCCGACCGGACCGACCAGTATCTGCGAAAAGCAGTCCCCTGAAGTCGCTTCAATGCGTGCGTGCGGGTTCCGGTACGCGACCGGCGCGGGGACTCGGGTGGGGTCTGAGCATCACCGAACTCCCCAAGGCGGATCAGGTGGCCGACTTGCTGCTGCAAGAAAACCTGGATCTGGCTGGGGAAGCGCGATGTCCCGACTACGTTCGACGGTAGGAGGATGTGGTGGCTCTCTGTGAGCGCTAAGACACTATCATCAGCGCCTACGACGACAGCTACTCCAAGGTAGATGCGTGGCGAGTCCTGGGCAGAGAAGCGGTGATTCCTGCTCACCAGACGGGACTCGTCGCATCTGGTGACCAAGGAAAAGAGCAGGCCTCGCTGAGTCACCTCAGCCGGTTGAGACTAATTCGAGTAACACCTCGAATACCAACCGCGTCAACAGCTAAGCCAGCTCCTGTGCGCCGCGAACGGGGTTGTCCGCTGGGCTCTTGGCGTGCCTACGGCGTCGACAGCCAGATGAAGCCGGCCCAGAGAGGACACTCTTTCGGCATTAGCGGCGTCATCGGCCTAGTATTGACCCTGATAAACAAATGGACAGTCCCGCGGGGGCTTGCAGTCTAGGAAAGGCCAGCACATGTCTCAGGATCACGGCAAGGAAAAAGAGCACTTCAACCGGTCGGCTCGCCGAAATGAAGCCCAGGCTCTGCACGAAGTGCAGGTCGAGGACCGCGAAGGTGGAAACCTGAGCGATGAGGAATTCGTGGATCAGAACATTCAGACAGGAGCCGGCCGCGGAGAACCTCTCGAAGACGGCAGCCACGAAGGCGGTACAAAGCAGCGTGACGACAAAGACTTCCTAGAAGGCTAATCACGCGGAATCAAAGGGGGCTCCCGGATGGGCGCCCCCTTTTCCATGCCCAGCTGCTAGTCCTCCAGCGCTGGCACCGTTCGCGGTCTGATTATTAGCCACAGCGACAGCGAAGCGACCGTGGCGGCCGAAACCATCATGCCCGCCATTGGCATGGCAGACCCGACACCAAGGACCCCGATAACCGGGGAGAGTAGCCCTGCGATCCCAAAGTTCACAGCCCCCAGGAGGCTGGCGGCCGTACCCGCCTCGGCAGCGTGGTTGGCAAGAGCCAAGTACTGAATGGACGGAAAGTTAAAGCCGGTCGCGACAATGAAGAACCACAGTGGAATCGCGATGCCCCACATGCCCGCGCCGACAGCATCCAACGAGAACATCGTCACCCCAAGGAGGATCTGCGCAGTGAGGGCACCGGCGATAATCCACTGAGGCTGCCACCTGCCCAAATGCATCATGCGGGAACTCGTTTGAACCCCGATTATCACGCCAACGGAGTTGACTGCGAAAAGCAGTCCGTACTGTTGCGCGTTGAGGCCGTACACCTGCTGAAACAGGAACGGAGACGTGGAAAGGTAGGCGAAGAGTCCCGTAAAGTTCATGCCCGCTACGACCAGTGCGCCCACATATGTTCTATCCGAGAGGACTGCGCGGTACCGTTCCCGCAGTGACTTGTTGGTTGCGCGCCGCCGATCCTTGGAGTGGGTCTCCCGGATGAAGACGATAACCGCGGCCGTGACCACCACTCCGTAACCGGCTAGGACCCAGAAGATGCCCCTCCAATCCATCACAACCAAAAGCTGAGAACCGAGAACCGGAGCGATCACCGGGGCCAACCCGTTGACCAGGGCCATCCGGCTGAGCATCTGGACCAGCCTGCGTCCGCCAAAAAGGTCCCGGATCATCGCCATGGAAACTACGCCTGACGATGCCGCCCCGATGCCCTGGAGAATCCGCAAGACGCCCAGCCAGACAATCGTCGGGGCTAGCGCCACCCCAATCGACGCCAATATGTGTACCAACGCCGCCACGACAAGCGGAACCTTCCGCCCAACCTTGTCACTGAGCGGCCCAACGACAAGTTGCCCCACCGCGAATCCGACCATGGTTCCCGTCAGCGTCAGCTGAACCGCTGCGGCGTCCACGTGGAACTCACTTTGGATCGCAGGGAATGCCGGCAGGTACATGTCGACGGTGAAGGGCCCCAGCGCGGTCAGGGTACCCAAGACGATGACGTACGTTAAGCGGGCGCGCGAGCTGAGTTCATCGCCCGGGTTACGGGGGCCCCCGCCTGTGCTACTTGCGCCCAAAACTTTACCTTCTGTACTTCTGATTGAGGACTTCTAGTCGCCGCTTCGGGACCACGTCACCCCTGGCGGCGCAACGTGGATTCGACCCCCAGGACCCCGTCACTGGCCTGAAGGTCCCTGATTACGGACTGCTGCGCCCCCTCTGTGGCCAGGTGGGTCGCGACGGTAAGAGTTGCCTCTCCAGAGCCGCTCTCAATCTGATCGACCGACTGAATGGAAACATCATTCTGGGCAAACAGCTGGGCAACCTGAGCCAGCACCCCCACCGTGTCGTCCACGCGCAAGCGAATCTGGTATTCAGTTTCCGCTTGATCCGCATCGAGAATCGGCAGTTCAGCGTAAACCAATTCCCTGGGAGCGTGACCTCCCTGCAGTTTGTGCGCCGCTGCCGCGACCAGGTCGGAGAGGACAGCAGTCGCCGTCGGAGCCCCGCCAGCGCCCTGACCGTAGAACATCAGACGGCCAGCCGATTCCCCCTCCACAACTACTGCGTTGAACGCGCCGTCGACGGTAGAGAGCGGGTGAGTATTCGGCACCAGTGCGGGGTGTACGCGAACAGAGACAGCCTCTCCCCCTTCAGGCACCTGCTTACGCTCAGCAATGGCAAGGAGCTTAATGGCCTGACCAGACGCGGTCGCCTCCGCAACATCCTGGGAGGTGATCCCGGTAATTCCTTCGACCGCGACGTCTTCAATGCCCACACGCGTGTGGAACGCCAAAGAAGCCAGAATGGCACACTTCGCGGCAGCATCCAGACCATCAACGTCAGCAGAAGGGTCGGCCTCCGCGTATCCGAGGTCCTGAGCTTCCTTGAGCGCCTCTTCGTAGCTGGCGCCGGTGCGGGTCATAGCGTCCAAGATAAAGTTCGTGGTGCCGTTAACGATGCCCAGCACCTGTGTGATCCTGTCGCCCGCCAGTGACTCGCGCAAGCCATACACAACGGGGATAGCTCCGGCCACAGCGGCCTCATAGTACAGGTCCGTATCGGCTTCAGCCGCGGCCTCGTACAGTTCGGGACCGTGCGCCGCGATGAGCGCCTTGTTCCCCGTAATAACCGATTTGCCCTGACGCAGCGCCCCTAACACGTATTCGCGAGCGGGTTCGATACCACCGATCAGTTCGATGACGAGGTCCGCGTCAGCTATTGCCTGGGATACATCCGTCGTGAATAGTGCCGGATCTATGTCCGTATCGCGAGGCGCGTTCACGTCGCGCACCACAACCGAGGAAACGCTTATGGGGCCACCGATCCTGTGCGCGTAGTCGTCGGCCTGCTCCGTTAGGAGCCTGACGACCTGGGAGCCCACCGTCCCCGCACCCAATACGGCGACTTTGAGTGGCGTTTTCTGTTCCATGGTTTCCTCCGTACCCCGATTCTTGCTTCAGTAAGTGTAGGCGACAGCGTTCCCCCGCTGCTGGCAGGTCCGTTAGCGACGGCGCCCCGGTCCAAGCTGCGCCCCAAAATCAGCGATGGTTTGGAGCCCTTCTCTTTTGGCCAGCTCAATCCCTATGGAAGCGCAGGTCAACGCATCGGCAGCGGCCTGATGGTGGGCGAAGGGCGGCAGGCCAAGAGCCTTCGCGACAAGAGGTAAGCGGTGTGAGGGCAAGTCCAGAAAGCGGCGGGATAGGCGCACTGTGCAGTGAAATTCAGGCTCTGCTGCCGCCAGCCCGCCCAACTCGGAGGTTGCGCGCCACACTCCCCTATCGAACGAGGCATTGTGGGCCAACAGAGCATCTGCGCCAACAAAGCTGGCCACCTGTGGCCACAGTTCCTCCCACGTTGGGGCGTCAGAAACGTCTGCGGGCCTGATGCCGTGGATGCGGATGTTGAACCCGCTGAATCCTCCGCCATCAACCGGGCGAATGAGCGTGTCTAACTGATCGACCACCGCGCCGCCCCGGACGCGCACCAAAGCCACGGCGCAGGCAGAACCGCGGGATCCGTTCGCGGTCTCGAAGTCAATGGCCGTGAAATCTAGTTCGCTCAAGAAACCCTCCAGGCTGCACGTCGGGCTAGGCTGGACAATGATACGTATCCGATGCGATCCAAGGGAACCCATGACCAGCGCCAGCCAGTCTACTCCGGCTGCGGGCCCTCCTGGCCCCCTCACACAGTCACCAGTGTTTGCGACCGGACTGGCCCTTGTAGCCGGCGCGTTGAACATGTGGGCTTTCATGAACGCCGGGGCGTTCGCAACGTCACAGACCGGCAACCTGATTGCCAGTGTCTTCTACCTGCTGGTGGGCGAGTGGACGCGGACACTCTTTGTCCTTGGCTCGCTGCTCGCGTTTGGACTTGGCGCTGCAACTTCCACGGTTTTCCTGCAGCGAGCTTCACTTCGCGGAAAGCACGCATCTCCGGCGGTCCTGTTTGTTGAAGCGTTTCTCATTGCCCTGGCGGGCCTCCTCTGGGCTTTGAAGGTGGTACCCACCACTTTGACCACCGCGCACATCCTTGCCATGCTCATCGCTTTCATTGCCGGGGCACAGACGAACGCGTTCCACCAGATTTCTGGCTACTCGTACGGGACCGTTTCGATCACCGCCGAGCTGCGATCCCTTTTCCACAACCTGGCCCTTCTGGTGATGCGAGTACCAACCGCGGGACCTCAGAAGTCTTCGAAAATCTGGACCGTACGTTTCCTAGCTGTCTTGCTGGGCTTCGCCGGGGGCGCGCTCATCGTGACTGGATTAGCCGTCTTAGAGGGGTGGCCCAAATCCTCTATGTCTGGCACACCAATGGCAAGGACCGGCTGGGCTCTCTTGGTCCCCGCAGTCGTCACGGCTGTACTCGGCTGGAGAGTTTTGATGCGCGACTCCAAGCCGGCCCAACCAACCAAACCGGCCCAGCCAACCGAACCGGCCGAACAAACCAAACCGTCCGCGTGAATCGGATTCCCTTCAGACTTCAGCTGAAGTCGGTTTTTCTCCGCGGACGGCAATCCAGACCGCCACAGAAATAGCGCAGAGTCCCAGTAGCTCCCCCGGATTGGGGATCTGACTGAGCATCACAACACCGATGATCGCCGAAGTCGCTGGCAGCAGGGCCGAAAGAAGTGCGAACAGTGCGGGGCTTAGTCGCTGCAACGCCAGAGCTTCCAGAGAATAAGGAACCGTCGTGGAGAGCAGGCCCACACCAAGGACCACCAGGACCATCTGCCAGGTGAAATCCATCGAAAAGGCGGTGCCCGCATAGAACGGTGCGAACACCAGAGCAGCAACGGCGGTGCCGACCGCAAGCGAGTTGACGCCCGAACGCTCAGAAGCGATCCTCTGACCCAGGACTATGTAGGCCGACCAGAGGGCCCCTGCCGCAAGCGCGAACAGTGCGCCCACCCGAGCCTGCGGATCGGTCACGTCCAGTCCCCAGCCCCCGATGGAGACAATACCGACTAAAGCCAGGATGGCTGCCAACCGCGGGGGCCAGCCCCGGCCACGAAGCACCGCCACTGCCACGGGCCCCAGGAACTCTATAGAGACTGCGGCCCCTAGTGGGATGCGAGCTATTGCCTCGTAGAAAAGGATGTTCATCCCACCTGTTGCCAGGCCGAAAATTGCGGACGCCAGTAACTGCTGGGATGTCCACTTCTGACGCCACGGGCGCCAAATCACTAGAAGGAAAACGGCTCCGATCGCAAGTCGCCACCATGCCGTCGCCGCGGGGCCGACCACAGCGAACAGTACAACCGCCAGTCCGGCCCCGGTGTACTGAAAAATCCCCGAACCCACAAAGAGCAGCGGGGCGGGAACTGCCGCAGCAGCCCCCCGGTTAGGCATCGGGCGTGAAATCCAGAGCCACCGAGTTCATGCAGTAGCGCAACCCGGTCGGCGTTGAAGGGGCGTCAGGGAACACATGGCCCAGGTGACCGCCGCAATTCTCACAGCGGACCTCGCGCCTCTCATACCCGCGGGTGGTGTCAGAGAAATACTCCACTGCCCCCTCTTTAGGTTCGAAGAAGCTGGGCCAGCCACAGCCCGCGTCGAACTTGGTATCGGCGGCGAACAGCTCGGCGCCGCAGCCTCCGCAAGAGTATGTTCCTGGACGATTCTCGTCTAGGAGCTTCCCAGTTCCGGGGCGTTCCGTGCCAGCCTGGCGAAGAATATAGAACCGGTCGGGACTTAACTTTTCTCGCCACTGCTCCGGCGTAAGATCCTTTGGGCTAGTGGTCATTGATTCGTTCCCTCCTGGTCATTTGTGGCACCCGAACGGTGCTTTCCCTGCAGTTTCCCCTGGGAGTCAAGCGCTTGCATGATAGCTGTTTCTTCCCGTTCTCGGAAGGTATCCTCACCCGGTCCGGAGAATATTTCGGCTCTGCGCTGGGCAACCTCCGAACCGGAATAGAGCCGAGTACCATCATCTTCGTTCACGCGTGGAGCCCCCTTCACCGACTGCAAATCAGATGCGACGCTGGTCGCGGACGTCATGAGGAGTGTCTGATCAGAGGTATCTAGGTCGGTCTGCACCTCTCTGTGAAGGATAGATTTGCGTCGCGCCTGCTTTGCTTTCCGCCGACTGGCTCGCAACTTAGATGCGTGCAGTGGGTCGATCGCGGCAACCGGGTCGTCACTCACGTCCGAGTCCACCTCATGTTTATCCTCCAGGGAGATAGGTGGGGCGGCAATTTCCTGGAGGTCTTCAGCTAGCTCAGCAATTTTCTCTTCCGAAACGTCCCTGTTCACCACTTGCGTTTCTTCGCGTTCGGTGCGGAGCTTTGGAAGCGACCAAGGAATTTCCTCAGCTGCCCACGCCATCATCTTTTCCCGAACCTCGCACTCCAAATCCCACCTGTCTCCAGGGGTCGCCGCGGATACTACGATTCTGACGGTCACCGTCTGCTGATCGGAGTCGATCATCTGCACATTCCAAGTGTGGTTATCCCAAAGCTCCGAATTAGATAGGACTCTTTGCGCCTGCAACCGAACCTGCGGCATAGGCACCGGCCAATCGAACTTCAACTCCACCTTGCCAAGCTGGTCCGTGCCGGTACGGGTCCAGTTTTCGAACGGCTCAGTCGTGAAGTACGAAGACGGCAGGAGAACACGCCGCTCATTCCAAATCCGGAGTACGACATAAGTTAGGGTCAGTTCCTCAATCGTTCCTACCTGCTCAGAACCGTCCACCGTAACCGTCACCGTATCTCCAACCCGGATCGCGTCAGTGAAGGCTAACTGGATCCCGGCAAACACGTTACCCAGCGTGGTCTGCGCAGCAAGGCCCGCAACGACAGACAGCACGCCCGCTGCTCCCAGCAAAGAGGCCAGAGGAGCGCGCAGTGCCGGGAACGTTAAGGCCATGGACAGGACGCTCGCTATGACCACAACCGATTGAATGACTCGCTGGAGCACCTGCGACTGAGTCTGTATGCGCTGGGCGCCCCGCGGGTCCTTACGCACGCGAGCTCGTGCCGCATCCTGAATCAGCCCGACCGCAGCGTAGAAGAACCAGCCTAAGAAGCCGATGAAGATCAGCACCAAAGCATGTTCTACCACGCCGTAGAAAACGGTCTCATCTTCTATGTCTGCGAGCCTGTACCCGACCATGGCCCCCGTGGTAGTCAGGGTGAACAGCAGCGGGGCCCGGGTCCTGCGAGTAAACGCCCGGATGATCCAATAGCGTCTACCCATGATGGTGAGGAGCAACAGGACCAGCAGGAATACCACGATCCCTACCGCGGCACCGGCTAGACTCCAGCCGAGCAACGCCATAGCGTTGATCGCATGCGTTACAACTTCTTCTGTCGCATCTGTTTCCATACCTTCAGCTTAGGGCCACCCCATGGGGGACATGCCAGAGCCGATGCGGTCACATTGGGAGAACGTGACGGACATTGCACGTCCTGCTTTGCACTCGCAGCCGCTTGTTAGCTATGATCATCAAGTCTCGTAGAGTCCCGTAAAGGGTCTTCTTAGAGGCGGGCCCCCATCGTCTAGAGGCCTAGGACACCGCCCTTTCACGGCGGCGACACGGGT
>CAYFRG010000044.1:0-10087 GCA_964345535.1 uncultured Actinomyces sp.
AGGTCAGCTTTATGCACGGTCTTTCCGGAAGAGGCGTAGACACTCCCCAGCGAATCTAGAGCTATACCATTCACATCTGTCTGGAACTCCCGCATAGGGCTCTCCGAAGCGATCATCGCTCCGCCCTCTGCAGCCATCATGTTTTCGTGGGTGACGCTGTAGAGCCGCATCCATGGCTTCTTAGAGTTTCCTGCTGCTAAGTAAAGATTGCCCTTAGCGTCGGATGCGATGTCCCCCGCGTCAAATTTGTCTGGTTCGACGGCTATGTACCCCAGGTAAGTGTTGGTGCCCGCGTCGTAGTCGTACGCCCAAACCTGGAACTTCTTCGACGCCGTAGCCCCCGTTTCCGAGTTTGCACTCACAGCAGTGTCATAACCACCCCAAAGAAACGTTCCGCATTCAGGACAGACGGCACCAGCGATTGCATAGCCCAGCGCTTCGTCACCAGACTGGGCCATTTGGAAGAAATCTCCGGTGTTCTCCCACTCGTCAGCCAGTGCGTCATAGCTCCACATGCGGACATCGCGCGCATTGGTCCGTTGAAATGCCATCGCCCACGTTCCATCAGCACTCACCCCCAGGCCGTTCCAGCTATAAGCGCTTGAGGTACCCGTGTGCTCAGAGTCGTACGCACTGGGGAGCTGCTGACCAACTTTTTCGGAAGTGCCGTCGGGGGCCACATGGACCAGCTGGCCCTGAGCGCCGCCCCCTACGCCTCGAGCATTGGAAGCAATCGCGTAGAGGCTACCTGCTTCACACGAGAGCTTCAGCGGCGCGTCCCCGTCACGGGGTGCTCCAAACATACTGAAGGCCGCGGGGGCAGTCGGCTGGTCGGGATCAGGCTGAGACGTCAAGTCGTCGTTGGTGGAGGCCCCAGACATCTGGTCTTCGATTAGCTCTCCGCCGGATTGTTCAGTCTGCTTCGCCAGGTCTGGAGGCACCAGGCCGTTGTCGGTTGCAGAAGCAACGGAAGACATTCCTGCACTCAGTAGTGATATGCCCGCAATGCCAGCGAGCATCCTCTGCATACGGAGGCGCTTGTCGCGTCGACCCCGGCTCAATTTGAATAAACTTCGCACAGCTTCCTCATAATCGTCTTCGCCCAATAACTAGTGGCCGCCCATAGGAGAGACAGCTCCACGGATCAGTTTCAACCATTTGGAAGAAGGCCGTGCGCTAACATCTGTTCTCCCACGGAGAATCACCCATGCTGCTTGGCTTCTAGGTCAAAGTGGAGGCTGTGAGCGAACCAAACGTGTCAAGTTATTGCCTGTAGAAATGCAGAAATTTGCACCTACGTCCGCTTGTCACAATCGGAGACCTCTTGTTTTCACCCCACTCAAACCAGTCTTGACCTGCGTCTCAGACTGACTGTCAATTTCCAATTCGAATTGTGTGTGCTCAAATAACCAGCCAGAAGTGAAGTTAGTCACGCTTGCTACACAGCTGTGGCTGCAGTCCGATTGAGTCAGTGTCTGTCAGGTTCGTGGAGAGTCCGCCGAAGGGGTTCCCGTCAGCTCTGGAACAGTTTTCGTCTCCGCAGGAAAAGGGCGCGCCAGCAAGGAGCCCGGGTGCGACATCGGACCCGAGCTCAGCTTCATTACGACGGAGTGCCGGCCCGGCACACAGGCGCCTTGGACCTCTGCCCCACTACTTCTCGTTCTCAGGAGTGCGGATCAGCTCAGATGCCCCGAGCACTCCACCCAGCATCTCGGCCCCAGCGGGGCGAGTTCACCCCGTTATACGCGATTGCCGCCGGGTTGCTTGAGTCTGCCGGTGCGATAATGGGGGAATGACGTTCGTAAGCATGTTCGCGATGCTGATCCTGTTCGGGGTCAGCCTCCAAGCGACGCTTCTGGGCATGCGCGACCCACGACTGACCCGCAGGTTGCACTCCTACGTATGGGCGGCAGGCGCGTTCGCACTGGGATCCGTAGCCCTAGCTGGATTCTTCTACTTCTATGAAGGCGAATCCCATATTCCGCTCCTAGCACGCACGGGCCACACGCTCATGATCGTCGCCCTTGCGATCGCGTTTGTCTCCGCAATCCTGTGGGTCTACTTCCTGATACGCAGGCACTACTCGGTGGAAGAGGGAGACATACCCCGCCACCACGCTCCGCTGACGAGTCGGATCAAATTCCTCTACCGCCTCTCCCAGCCGGACTGGGAAGAACTGGACCTCACAAAGTACAGTCAGGAGGACCGGCGGGATGCTTCGAACATCACCCGGATCGTAGAAGTAACTTCGACGCTTGTTGCGTTCCCAGGGATTTTGATCCTGTTGGCAGCTTCAATAATGATGAACATCCGCGGGTCAGAAGCCTCGGACTTTGCTGCCCGTACCCTTGGCTACTACACCCTTCTGATAGCTACGTGCTGGACCATCGTCTACCTGGTGACTCTTGCCGTAGTCTCGATTAACCAGGTCCTGCGCGACCAGGGTTCCGGCCTGAGCCCCGCCGCGGTCGCAGTGTCCGTGGGTACGTGGGCAGGCTTCGGCGCTGCCGGGGGAGTGTTCGTCGGAGCGCTCATCCCCATAGTGGTGATCGCCCTACCCAACAGCCCATTCAAGGGGCTGGACGTGACTCTCTTAGACACGATCTCCCCCGACTTGCTGCTGAACATTTCCACCGCTGGCGCTGTGATCGGCTTCCTGCTCGGGGAGGCAATCTCTGTGACCGCATTGGCGCGGGGAGAAAAGAACCTCATCACCCAGACGGTGGTTCCGCCGCTCGTTTTCGGAGCCACTGCGAGTGTCCTTGGTGCGTTCAGACTGAGACCTGGCGCGATTTCTAGATATCTGGCAAGCCAATACAAAGAGGACTACCTCAAAGGAGATGCGCTCACCGCATCTCCCTTCGAGACCGCCTCCAAGGCTGATTTAGATACGTCGGAAGGGTGGGCCAGCCTGGTCGCCTCGTTCGACAAGAGCGGGTGGAACTCGTTCGTGGACACGCACCTTTACTTCTGGATCACCTGGGCGGTTGTATTGCTGGTGATCATGTTTTCGTTCACCATTAGGGCCCACCAACGGGAGCTGGCCCTAGCAAACATGGAAAGTCGCGGTAAGAAGAAACAGGGCAAGAAAGACAGTACAAAGACAAAGAACTCTACGAAGAAAAAGCGCCAGAAGAACGAACCGAGCCAGGAGCCCCTGGGAGCTGGCTCTACCACCGACTACGAATCTGCGAGCAAGGACAAGAGGAAACCCCAATGATGGAAGAGATATACCGGCCAGATCCCCTTAGGTACAGCGACGTGGACTATGCCCGATGCGGTCGTAGCGGACTGCTGCTCCCCCGGATCTCCCTGGGATTCTGGCACAACTTCGGGGACACTACGCCTCTGGGACGCCAGCGCGACATCATGCGCCGCGCATTCGACCTGGGAATCACCTACTTCGACCTGGCCAACAACTACGGGCCGCCCTACGGGAGCGCTGAGGAAAACTTCGGACACATCTTCGCTCAGGATTTTCGCCCCTACAGGGACGAGCTGATTATCGCGAGCAAAGCCGGGTATGACATGTGGCCGGGGCCCTACGGTGAGTTCCCCAGCCGCAAAAACATGCTGGCCTCTTTGGACCAGTCGCTGCAACGCATGGGCCTAGACTACGTGGATATTTTCTATGCACACCGGCCGGATCCCCGAATTCCCATAGAGGAAACTGCGGGGGCCCTAGCCACCGCCTATCAGCAGGGAAAAGCCCTGTACGTCGGGATATCGAACTACTACACGCCTGCTGAAGTGCAGGCAGTAGTAGAGGCGCTTTGCGCCTGGAACATTCCTCTCACCATCAACCAGCTACGCTACTCCATGCTGGACCGGCGCATCGAAAACGGAGTAATCGACGCACTGGAGCAGGCAGGCTCCGGAATTGCCCTCTTCTCCCCGCTTGAACAGGGAATGCTAACCGATAGATACCTGAAGGGAGTTCCGACCGAGTCGCGGGCAGCAGTGAATCACTTCCTGAAAGCCTCCACGATCACACCGGAATACCTGGACACAGCACGAGCCCTAAACAGCCTTGCTAAGCAGCGCGGTCAAAGCCTGGCCCAACTGGCACTGGCCTGGGCTCTCCGAGACCCTCGTATTACCACAGCGATCGTCGGCGCCTCCAGCGTGGAGCAATTGGAAGCCAACTGGGCGGCTCTGCAGGGCCCCGGATTCAGTCCCGAGGAGCTGAACGCCGTGAACGCGGCGATCAGTGTGCCTATCGAACGGTAAGGCCTAACGGTCGGCCTCGTACTCCGCCATCATTTCGATCCGCTCCACGTGGCGAGCATCGTTGGAGAACGGAGTCTCCAAGAAGGCGTCCGCCAGCGCAATCGCTTCTTCCTCCGTGTGCTGGCGCGCGCCAATAGCGCCAACATTTGCCGCATTGTGTTCCCTGGCGAGCTTCGCCGTTGACTCGCTCCAAATCAGAGCCGCACGCACGCCCTTCACAAGGTTCGCTGCCATCTGCTCTCCGTTGCCGGAGCCGCCGATAACAATTCCCAGGGCCGTGCCACCGTCCGCAACTACGGCCTCCCCGCAGGCAATGCACATGGGAGGGTACGCGTCGGCGGCATCGTAAACATACGCGCCATGATCGATCACGTCGTACCCCTTGCGACCCAGGTGCTCTACAAGGGCCTCTTTCAATTCAAAACCAGCATGGTCAGCAGCGATGTGAACTCGGTTCATTTTCTCTCCTAAAGGAAGGCTCTGTTTCGCGGGCCGCAGTGCACCGCCCAGTACGCCTATCCTACTGGCAGCTGGTATTAAGGTGACCCTAACTAAATTCTCGGCTAGGCTAGCCGCGTGAACAAACGCCTCCTGGTTAAACATGGGTGGCTCCCACTGCAGCACGGAGCCTGGTCGATGACGTTTCTTCCCCTTTTATTGGGGATCATCCTTGGAGGCCCGTCCTGGTGGCAGCTGCTACTAACGTTCAGTTGGACCGCAGCGTTCCTCTTCTTTAACGTTTTCGGACTACTCATCAAGGCGCGCCGGAAGGACCGGTATTGGGCTGCCACCATTACGTACGGTGCCCTGGCTGCCGCAGGGGCACTCGTCCTGGTAGCGTTCCACCCAGACCTGCTCATATGGGCAGCTCCACTGGCGGCGTTCTTCTCTTGGGCAATATGGGAAATACTCCGCCGAAACGAGCGGTCGCTGGGGGCTCGCGTGTCAGCAATCTTCGCCTCATCCCTTATGACCCCGATTGCATACTCCTTGGGTCAACACCCCGATAACTGGCAACACACTTGGGTCGCCACTGCCGTCGTAGCTCTCTACTTCACAGGGACTGTCCCATTCGTGAAAACCATGATCCGGGAACGCGGCAAACCCCAGTGGTTGCGCGGCTCCATTGCCTACCACATTGCTCTGGTTGCCCTTTTTGTTGTGGGCGCGGCCACGGGCTGGGTTTCCTGGCTGGTGCCGGTAGTCGGACTCATCCTGCTTGCTCGCGCCTGGATCTACCCGATTGTTTCGGCACGGAGAACAACGCCGCTGCCCCCGGCAGTAATCGGAATAACCGAGTTCGGTTTCAGTGCGCTGGTCCTCCTGTCGGTTATCCTCACCTGACACAGCTTCCAGCGAAACCGGCATGCAATAATGAGGGCATGCGAATCTTCGTGCAGCTTCTAGGCAACATGGCGGGCATTTGGTTGGCCAGCCAGTGGGTCAGCAGCGTCTACTTTGTCCATCAGGAAACGCTCACCGCGAATATCCTAGCGTTGGCTTTGGTGGCGCTAATCCTCACGGTAGTGAACAGCCTGATCCGTCCCGTAATGCGGATTGTCGCGTTCCCCCTCTACATCATCACTTTCGGGCTCTTTGCGTTGGTCACGAACGCGTTGGTGTTTTCTCTAACCGGATGGTTGTCGGAAGTGTTCAGCCTGCCTCTGTCCGTCAGCTCTTTTGGTGGTGCGCTTGCGGGCGGCACCATCACCGCCATAATTTCGGCACTCATAGTCGCGCTCTTGGGACCAATTGCGAACTCCTCGAAGTAGTCTCGGCTAATTTATCCGCCGAACCCGATACTGCGTAGAAATAGTCTTTGTCTTCGGGCTCAACCGGAGGGCCTCTCTGCGTTTGTGAAGCCACCGGTCCACCTGCTCACTATTTCCCTCACCCGTCTCCAACCCTTCCGCGGCGTGAGCGTAGGTCTCTAGGCCGTGCGCCGAACTCCCCTCGGGGGCCAAATCCGGAGAGAAATAGACAGTGAGTCGTTCCTTGTCAGACGAATTCGACTTCCCATCTAAAGCTGGTACGGGATCGGAGAGATTCTCCAAATGCAGGCTGCGCGTGGTTGAGGTCGGCGCCAGGGCAATCGGCGAACCCGCTGTCAAGACCGAGGCCACGTGGAACCGCCCCGTGAATTCCGGGTCCGCCACAAGGTTGGCCGCGACAATGCCCCCCTGGGAGTGACCGATGAGTTCCACCGGCTCACTTGGTGAAATACCGGCCAGTTCCATGGCGGACTGGACAGCGTACGTTTGATCCGAGGCCATCCCGCCGACCTCCTGCAGATTAGTCAGCATGTCCTGCGGGTTTGCTCCCCCACTTGTCCACTCCTTGGTTCCCCTGATCAGCACCGACCAGGATCGCTGCGGTTCGCCGTTCGACCCTGGTGAAACGTGCTCTAAGATCTCGACTAAGCCTCCGTCCACCTCTCGTTCCATATGGTTGAGGGCCGTGTCGATTCCAAGGGGCACCGCAACCGGGGCAGGCGCACGCAACCTGGTGCCTGCGGGAAGGTTAGATTCGATCACCCCCGACCTCAAAGACAAGGAGATACGCTTCAGTAACGACCCCGCCGCAAAGGCAGGCAAGACCACCGCTTCGGAGCGGCTGCCGTCTGCAGAGACAACCAAATACTTGCCGCCGTGGGCGCCCCCAGGACCCGCCAGCACCGGATGCGGTGCGGGCTCCGCGGTCACTAGCAGACGGCTTGGTTGCCAGCCCAGTCGCCGGGGGAGCGCGGCTACGCGAGCCGCGGATCCTGCGAGTTGCTGCAGCGGGGAACTCCCCGTCACTGCGAAAATGAGCCAGGGAATGCCCCCGGAGACCGCGGACAACCCATTCCCAAGCCGGTTGAGCTGGCGCTGCAAGGCGAATCCCTCCGTCCCGGTCAGGTTGCTCTCAGTCGTGAACGCGGAGACACCTCCCGCACCCGCACTGAGGAGCGCCCACGCTTCGGCGGCTGCGCCCAAAGGTGAAAATATGTGGGCAACTCCGGACAGCAGACCGACTCGCGATCTGGCAGGAACGCCAAGGACGCCAGCGGAAGCGAACATTCCCATGGCATCGTCTTCTGCAGCCCCGAATATCCAGGCGGCATAGGCGTGCCAAGTGGCCAACTCCCGGATGCGGGCCTCCAGCATCTTCGCGCCACCAGCGGCTTCGCCCGCAGCGCCCACAAACCTGTGAAGCGCCGCGCTCACAGCGTATCGTCCCTGCAAGACCTGCCCGTGGAGGGCCGCGTTCGAGGTCTGCGCCGCAGCCTCACCCAACGCGAGGGCTGCACTTTCAAGCGCACGCACAGCGCCGAGAATCTGGTCAGTGTCAACGCTTGTCACCGAATCCGAAACCCAGTACAAGGTCACGCCCCCTGCCCGGCCCGCAAAAGCGCGACCTCCAAGAGTGCGACCTGAAGCGCTTCGCGGGCTTCAGCTAGCTGAACCCCAATCAGGGCCCCGTCATCTCGCGCTGTGTCGACCTGCTGAGTTGCCGTCTCGGCGGTGGCTCCTATCCAGCCGTGCACCGCGACACCCGCCACGGCTTCTTGGCTTTCCGCCCATGAACGCCTGGCTCCCTCCAGCGCGCTCACAGCCAGTGCCAAGTCAAAATCCAACATAGGTCAACAGTAGGGGCCGGTTTCCGGCCGGCCGGGTTGCGGGAGTAAAGACGGGGACAACGACCACCCTCGGAGCCTGTGGACAGAACGGGGCTATGGTAGCGGCATGCGAAGCATTTTCCGGAAGACAGGTACCGAGTCCCAGATCTCCTACGAGGTCGCGGGGCTTTCCTGGTTGCGCACTCGCAACGGCGCAGAGATCGTGCAAGTCCTGGATAGTGGCCCAGGATGGTTAGAGGAGCCCCGGCTCCGGCAGGAGCATCCGACTCCCTCCCAAGCGCGGCGCTTCGGAGCTCAATTGGCTCGAACGCACGCCGCTGGGGCCGACTGGCTTGGGCAGGCACCCCCTGGATTTGAAGGCGACGGCTCTGTAGGGTCCGCCCGCATACCACTGCCTGAACGGGACGAAGCGCCGTCGACGTGGGGAGCATTCTTCGCGGAATTTCGGATCCGTCCCTATCTTCAGGCGTTCCGTGGCAGAGATAGACAGATTCTGGATGAGCTCTGCGAAGCCCTAGCAGAGGGAACATGGGACCATCCGCAGCCGTCCCTTGTCACCGCCCCCGCGGCTAGGACCCACGGTGACCTGTGGGGAGGGAACGTTCTGTGGACGGCGGGCGGCGCCGTGCTAATAGACCCACTGGCTGCAGGCGGGCACGCAGAAACTGACCTGGCGAACCTAGGCTTGTTTGGAGCCCCTCATTTGGCGGAGATTATAGCCGGATACCAGAGTGTTTCTGCCCTGGCGTCCGGGTGGCAGGAGCGCGTCAAACTTCACCAGATGCACCTGCTGGTAATTCACGCCTACCTTTTCGGGGGTGGCTACATCCACCAAAGCGTGGAAGTCGCGGGCCGCTATCTGAAAACCAGGCCATAATTGGGGCATGGAATCCTCCGCACCCAGCCTTGTTTTCCCAGTCGTTGCCGATGAGCCCCTCTCTCCACTAGATGGAAGGTACCGTGCTCAGACAGCCCCGCTCTCAGCATACCTATCAGAGGCGGCCCTTAATTTAGCTCGAATCCACGTGGAGATCGAATGGCTAATCTTCTCTACTGGTTCGGGCATCTATCCCGGAATTGAGCCTCTTTCCGCTGAAGACGCCGCCTACCTGCGGACTCTTCCAGCCTCGTTCAGTGAGGAATCCCGGACTCGTCTGGCTGAGTTCGAAGCAGAGACTCGGCACGATGTGAAGGCCGTGGAGTACTTCGTACGGGAACACTTGAGCGCAGCGCCCGCGGGCTCCCCCCTCTTGGAGTTGGGGGAGCTAGTGCACGTATTTTGCACGTCGGAAGACATCAACAACCTCTCCTACGGGCTGTGCCTCAAAGGTGCGATCCAAGATGTTTGGCGCCCAGCTGCCGCTCAGCTGCAGAGCACCCTGGCAGATTTAGCTCGGGACTACGCGGACATCCCGATGCTGTCGCGCACCCACGGCCAGACCGCCACGCCCACGACGCTTGGGAAGGAACTGGCCGTTTTTGCGTACCGCTTCCACCGTCAGTTGCGGCGTTTGGACCAGTGCGAGTACCTGGGTAAGTTCAACGGCGCAACCGGAACCTTTGGCGCTCACCTGGTAGCTCTACCGGACACAGACTGGCTCGCCGTGTCGCAAGGGTTCGTGGAGCAATTGGGACTCACGTGGAACCCGCTGACCACTCAGATTGAATCCCACGATTGGCAGGCTGAAATATTCGATATCGTGGCTCATTTCAACAGGATCGCGCACAACCTCGCGACGGATAGTTGGACGTATATTTCTTTGGGTTACTTCCGGCAAGATCTGGCGGCCCAAGGGTCTACAGGGTCCTCTACAATGCCTCACAAAATAAATCCGATCCGCTTCGAAAACGGAGAGGCGAATATGGAGATTTCAAACGCGCTTCTAGAGGCGCTCTCCCAAACACTGGTAACCACACGGCTGCAGCGGGATCTCACCGACTCCACCACCCAGCGCAACATCGGCTCCGCCCTTGGGTATTCCCTGCTGGCGCTGGACAACATCATCCGCGGACTGGCCGGCGTTGCACCCGACAAGGCTGTCATCGCTGAGGATCTAGAGTCCCGGTGGGAGGTTCTTTCCGAGGCAGTGCAGCAGGTCTTGCGGGTGGAAGATGCATCTGGGGCCGCGAAAGTTAACTCCCCCTACGAGCGGCTGAAGGAACTGACCCGCGGCCAAGGGTTGACCGAGGAATCTCTGCGGCAGTTCATAACCGAACTCCCAGTGAGGGATGAGGTTC
>CAYFRG010000045.1:0-9838 GCA_964345535.1 uncultured Actinomyces sp.
TGGGGCGGCCACCGTACGGAGTGCGCTTTGGGGGCCTAGGTGGGTGGTAGGAGGGCGGTTTTGTGTTCGAAAGAGCATTTGGTTCCTTGCCGGGGCCGCCGGTTCCCTGCTGGGTCGCCCAGTTCCCTGCTGGGGCGCCCGGTGCCCGGGTGTGAGTGACCGGAGCCCGGCTGGGAGCAATCGAAGCCCGCTGCGAGCAATCGGCCTACCGGCCGGTCTACCCCACATGCTGGAGCTGACAGACTCGCTCATTTCGAAGGGAGGTCGGGCGCAGCGGAGTCGGCCAGCTCACAGGGGAACGGCTAGTATGGAGTAATGCAAAGAGTTGAACTTCACCCAGATAATCCGCAACGCCGCCTTGTCGACCAAATTGTGTCTGAGTTGAATAACGGGGGGATCATTGCGCTCCCGACCGACTCGGGGTACGCGATTGCGTGCAAAATGGGCAATAAGGCGGGCATGGACCGGATTCGGGAAATACGTAAGCTAAACGAAAAACACAACTTCTCTCTCCTCTGCCACTCGTTCGCGCAGATCGGGGAACTCGTCATCGTCGATAACAAGGCTTTTCGTGCGATCAAGGCTCTGACGCCGGGGCCTTACACTTTCATTCTGGCGGGGACGAAAGAGGTCCCACGCATGACTCTGAATAAGAAGAAGCTCACGGTTGGTGTGCGGCTGCCGGACCACAACATTACCCAGGCAGTCGTTGAAGAGCTCGGGGAACCTCTCCTTTGCTCCACTCTGATAATGCCTGGCGCGGAGGAGCCCCTAACCACAGCCGACCAGGTGGAGGAAGCACTAGGCGGGCGAGTAGATGTCCTTGTAGATGGGCCCGTGGGTCTTGAGGGCGCCACGACCGTAGTAGATTTCACCTCGGGATACCCCGAAGTTGCGCGGCAGGGTGCCGGTGCGACGGATCTGTTCGAGTAGGAACTTGCTTGGACCTTTTCGACAGCATGGCTGTGGATTCGAAGGGAATCCCCGCGCCTCTTGCCTCGTCGCCTCTGGCCGTAAGAATGAGGCCACGTAAAGTCGAGGATGTGCTGGGTCAGGACCACCTCCTGAAGGACGGGTCTCCGCTTCGGCGGTTGCTGCAGCCCGGAGGGCAAGATACTGGAGCTGGCTTAGCGTCGGTGATTCTCTGGGGCCCTCCGGGCACAGGAAAGACCACGCTTGCGTATCTGATGGCCAGGAACGGGGATTCCGAATTTGTTGAGCTTTCGGCTGTGAGTGCGGGAGTGAAAGAAGTCCGCCAGGTCATAGCGGGGGCGAAGCAGAGGCTGGTGGCGACGGGACAGCAGACCGTGCTCTTCGTGGATGAAGTTCACAGGTTTTCGAAGGCTCAGCAAGATTCGCTCCTTCCCGCAGTTGAAAACCGGTGGGTCACGCTTGTGGCGGCGACCACCGAGAACCCCAGTTTTTCTGTGATATCCCCGCTATTGTCTCGTTCAATTCTTTTGATCCTAGAGGGCCTCACGGAGCAGGACATCCGCGCAGCGGTCAGCCGCGCGCTGGAGGATGACCGTGGCTTGCAGGACAATTTTAAGCTGGCGGATGACGCAATGGATGCATTGGTGAGGCTTTCCGGGGGCGACGCTCGGCGTGCACTCACCCTGTTGGAGGCTTCAGCGGGAGTCGCTGGTGAACTGGAACAGACTCGCATTGAGGCGGATCATGTCTCACAGGCCGCTAACACTGCCTTGGTTCGTTGGGATGAGGACCAACATTATGACGTTGCTTCAGCTTTCATAAAGTCTATGCGGGGCTCCGACCCAGACGCTACGCTGCACTACTTGGCTAGGATGATCGAAGCTGGAGAAGACGCCAGGTTCATCGCCCGGCGCATTCTCATAGCTGCGGCGGAAGAAGTTGGGCTTGCGGATACGGGGGTGCTGCAGACTGCTTCGGCGGCCGCCACGGCTGTGGCGCAGGTGGGTATGCCAGAATCGCAATTGATTCTTGCTGAAGCAGCGCTCGCAGTTGCTATGGCTCCTAAGTCGAACTCGGTCACAGTAGGTATCGAGGCTGCTCTGGCGGATGTGCGGGCCGGTAAGGGAGGCCCCGTACCATTGCACCTTAGGGATAGTCACTACCCGGGAGCCAAGGGATTGGGTCACGGCGCGGGCTACAAGTATGCGCACAGCTATCCCCACGCAGTTGCGTCGCAACAGTACCTCCCGGATGACCTGCAAGGAAAGCGATATTACGATCCCAGCGACCGTGGTAATGAGGGACTGCTCACGAAACGCCTAGAGAACCTCAGAGAAATTCTGGACATGCGGTAACCTATTGAAGTTGCTGGCTGAAGCCAGTTGAACCTGGGATCTTAGCCTTTTGGTTGGTCCCATGAGGATTGCAATATGGCGTTCCTCATGACGTAGATACAGGAGATGAAACATGGCAGGGAATCGTTCCCGCAAGCAGGTGCGTCAGTCGCGCGCACTTGGTATCCCACTTACACCGAAGGCTGTGCGCTTCTTTGAGCGCCGTCCTTACGGACCTGGTGAGCACGGCCGGTCAAGACGCCGTCAGGATTCTGACTACGCCGTTCGACTCAAGGAGAAGCAGCGTTTGCGCGCCCAGTACGGGATTCGCGAAGCTCAGATGCTGCGTACCTTCCAGGACGCCCAGCGTGAAAAGGGCATGACCGGTGAGAACTTGGTTGAGTTGCTCGAAATGCGTTTGGACGCGTTGGTCCTTCGTTCGGGATTTGCTCGGACAATGGCCCAGGCACGCCAGGCAGTTGTGCACCGCCACATTCTGGTGGACGGCAAGATCGTTGACCGTCCTTCCTACAGGGTGAAGCCGGGCCAGGTAATTCAGGTCAAGCCGAAGTCTCAGACTACGGTTCCATTCCAGATTGCGGCCGCCGGTTCGCACCAGGAAGTGCTTCCTGACGTGCCGGGGTACCTGGACGTTGAGCTCTCGAATCTGAAGTCTACCCTGGTGCGCCGCCCCAAACGTGACGAGGTTCCCGTGACCTGTGACGTGCAAATGGTGGTTGAGTACTACTCCCGCTAGGCTAGTCCAGTTAGCTTTCATCCCGACCCCGGACCGGGCCAAGTGCCTGTCTCCGGGGTCGTGGCGCTACACCCCCTTTTGTTTTTGCGGCAACCAAAACTTAGGGTTGCCCTAGACGCTTTTGTTCTGGTTGGAGGACTCGATGCGCACAGCCGACATTCGGCAGCGGTGGTTGGACTACTTCGCCGCGAATGACCATGAGATCAGGCCTTCCGTGCCGCTGATCTCGCCGGATCCGTCCCTTTTGTTCACGGTCGCGGGGATGGTCCCGTTTATTCCGTACATCATCGGGGAGGAAGAGTCTCCGTGGCCGCGGGTTGCATCGGTGCAGAAGTGTCTGCGTACGAACGACATCGACAATGTTGGGCACACGACCCGGCACGGTACGTTCTTCCAGATGAACGGTAATTTCAGCTTCGGCGACTATTTCAAGGAAGGCGCGATCAAGTACGCATTTGACTTGCTGTCGGGCCCCGTCTCTGAAGGAAAGTACGGACTGGACGCGGACCGTCTCTGGGTAACGCTTTGGGATGAGGATAAGGAGTCTTTCGACATTCTCACTCGCGATATCGGTTTGGACCCAAAACATATCGTGCGCTTGCCTAGGGCGGAGAATTTCTGGGATACGGGCCAGCCTGGCCCCGCCGGTCCATGCGCGGAATGGCATTACGACCGGGGACCCGACTACGGTCCCGAAGCGGTTGGTGGCAACGTGGATCCGGGCGGCGACCGCTATCTGGAGCTATGGAACCTAGTGTTCGACCAGTACATGCGGGGTGAGGGTTCTGGCAAGGATTACCCGCTGCTGCATGAATTGGACAAGAAATCCATCGACACCGGCGCTGGCTTGGAGCGTCTGGCTTTTGTCTTGCAGGACAAGCCGAACCTGTTTGAGATTGACGAGGTTCGCCCCGTGATCACGCAGGCAGAGGAGGTGTCGGGCCTCCAGTACGGATCAAGTGACGTTGATGATGTCCGCATGCGCGTGGTAGCGGATCATGTGCGTTCGTCGATGATGCTCATAAATGATGGTGTCCGACCCGGGAATGATGGGGCCGGGTACGTGCTGAGGCGCCTCATTCGACGTGCGGTTCGGTCGATGAAGCTCCTCGGTGTAGACGAGCCGACTCTGCCCGAATTGCTGCCGGTGTCACGTGACGCTATGGCTGCTTCGTACCCGGATCTGGTGCAGAACTGGGACACCATTTCGGACGTTGCCTATGGGGAAGAGGAGTCTTTCCGCCGTACATTGGATGCGGGTACGACAATTCTGGATGCCGCTGTCGACAGCGCTCTGACGAAGACGCCCAAATCGGCAACATTGAGTGGGGAGCAGGCGTTCGCTCTGCATGACACGTACGGTTTCCCGATTGACCTGACGCTTGAGATAGCCGCGGAGAAGGGCGTGCAGGTGGACGAGGTCGCCTTTCGTCATTTGATGCAGGAGCAGAAGGATCGTGCTCGGGCTGACAACCTTGCCAAGAAGGCCGGTCATCTGGATGCGTCCGTTTACCACCGTATAGCCGATGAATTAGGCGGGCAGAGTCAGTTTGTGGGTTATGACCGAGCCAGCGAACAGGCCACAGTGGCTGCCATTCTGGTGGACGGCGAGTCTGTCCCGGCGGTAACCGGACCCGCAGAGATCCAGATGGTGCTGGACCGGACTCCTTTCTACGCCGAGTCCGGTGGACAGTTAGCCGATCACGGAAGGGTTGTGACTGAGGCTGGCGTTCCGGTTGAGATTACGGATGTGCAGGCTCCTATCAAGGGATTATTCGTTCACAGTGGGACCCTTGGGGAGGGAGAGGTCGTCCTAGGGGATGTCGTTTCCGCTTCGATCGATCCGGATAGGCGTCGAGCAATTGCTCAGGCCCACACCGCGACTCACATGGTCCACCAGGCGTTGCACGAGGTTGTCTCCGACCAGGCGACTCAGGCGGGTAGTGAGAACTCGCCTTCCAGGATGCGGTTTGACTTCCGTCACGGCAAGGCTTTGGAACGCGCGCAGGTGGCGGACATCGAAGCTCTGGTGAATCAGAAGCTGGCAGACAACCTGGCTGTCACAGATGAGACGATGTCTTTGGAATCTGCACGTGCGGCGGGAGCGATGGCTCTGTTCGGGGAAAAGTACGGGAAAGAGGTCCGGGTCGTTTCGATCGGGGACGGCTGGTCCAAGGAACTATGCGTGGGCACACACGTGGGTAGCACGGGCAACGTGGGCCGGATAACCGTACTAGGGGAGTCCTCGGTTGGGTCTGGGTTGCGCCGTATTGATGCTCTCGTTGGCGAGGGCGCATACGAATTCCAGGCGCTCGAGCATTCGCTGGTGGGGCAACTAACCGAGCTGGTTAAAGGCCGTCCGGAAGAGCTCCCAGAAAAGGTAACCGGTCTACTCGATAAGCTGAAGGACCGGGAAAAAGAGATCTCCCGGCTTCGCACCCAGCTTCTTGTATCTCAAGTCGAGGCCGCCGTTACTGAGGCGCAACGGATAGGGGACTTCCGCGTTGCTGTGGCTCAGCTTGGGGACGTTGGCAAGGCGGACGCCTTGCGGACAGCCGCGATGGATATTCGTGCGCAGCTGGGTGAGTCTGAACCCAGTATTACCGTGGCCGTGGGCCTGTCTTCGGGGAAGCCACTACTCGTTGTTGCGACCAATGCTCTGGCTAGGGACATGGGGGCGAAAGCAGGCCAGTTCGTGCGTGTTGGGGCCAGGATACTCGGCGGTGGTGGCGGCGGGAAGGACGACGTGGCCCAGGGTGGTGGGAACGATTCAACGCAAGTGACTGCTGCCGTTGACCAGATTCTCACCGAGGTAGGAAAACTGTAATCGTGCGAACCGGAGTACGGCTAGGTATAGACGTTGGGACTTCCCGTGTAGGGGTCGCGCGTTCGGATCCAGCAGGAACTATGGCAATTCCCTTGGTGACGGTGAACCGCGCCTATGGCGGTGACGACGTGCGGGAGGTCGCTGAGCTCGCACGTGAATACGACGCCATAGAGATAGTTGTGGGTTTGCCCGTGCACATGCGAGGTGAGGAAGGCAAATCAGCCCGCCTGGCTCGGAGCTTCGCTAAACTCTTGCAGAAGAGTAGTCCACAATTGCGCGTATGCCTGGTAGATGAGCGGCTAAGCTCAACTCAAGCACACGGGAGACTGGGTGAAACGGGAATGTCTCAGAAACGCCAACGCACTATTGTGGACCAGGTGGCCGCACAGGTTATCTTGGAACAGGCGCTAGCTATGGAGCGCGGGACCAACCTTCCTCCTGGCGAAGAAGTACTTGCGACCGGCAGAAAGGATCTCCCGTGAGTGAATCGGACAGCGGAAAGCCACTGGAGGGTCGGCTCGCCCCGCCGTTTCCGTCTAGGCATGAGCTGCACTCGGCTGCGATCCCGCAGGTGCCGCAGCCGGTAAAGCCGCCTGAATCAGAGGCTCGGGCGCCCAGCGCTCCGGTTCGGAGGGAGCCCCCTAGGCGTCCTCGGTCGGCACTCCCCACTCCGGTGGAGGAGCCTCAGACCCAGCAGAACGCCCCGGAAACTGCGACAGCGCCCCCGTTTCTTCCCGTTCAGGAAGCGGAAGATTCGGGACAGGTCCATAGCGGCTTCCTTCCGGTGCAGGCCAAGGCTGCGAAGCCTGAAGCGGCGCACCCGCCGTATCCGAAACGCAGCTCGATGGATGCGGATTCCCAAACTGATTCGATTCGCACCCGCGTCCAAAGTGCCGACGTGGACCAGAGAAAGAAGCGTCGGCGGAAGCGACGAATTTGGACCGTGCTTATTGCGCTGTTCATTCTGGCGGGCGTTGGCGTGGCCGCGTACTGGGCTCTTACGAACATGGGTTCGGCCAGTAAGCCGTTGCTGAGCTCTGACGACTATCCTCCTGTGGACTGGGAAGCTGACCCGGTTGCGCACCCCGTTGTGGAGGTGACTGTTGAGCCGGGTCAGTTGGGGTCGGATATCGGTGCCAACTTGGTGGAAGCTGGCGTGGTGAAATCTACGGGCGCGTTTACCAGGGCATTTGATGCCAATCCTGCCGCGTCTTCAATCAAGCCGGGGACCTATACGCTGCCGACGGAGATTCCCGCGGTGGAGGCCCTAGCAGCACTGCTCGATGAGACGAACCGGTCGGAAAACTCGATCACCGTGAATCCGGGCCAAACTGCCTCTCAGGTGGCTGAGAAAATGGTGAGCGTGGTTGGCTTCTCGCAGGAGGACGTGGAGGCCATACTGGAGGACCCCTCCGACGTCACCGCTTTGCCTAAACAGGCAGGTGGAGATCTGGAAGGATGGCTGTGGGCCGGAGCCTACGAGTTTTCCCCAGCCGACACCCCGGCGGATGTTTTCAACAAGATGGTGGAACCGACGGTGGCGTACCTAGAGGATAACAACGTCCCTGAGGATCAGTGGGAAGAAACCCTAATTCGCGCGTCGATAGTGGAGCGGGAGGTAAACCGGACTGAAGACATGCCAAAGGTCGCTCAGGTGATTGAAAACCGCATTTCGGACGAGGACGGTCCGACCCGTGGCATGCTGCAGATGGACTCCACCGTGACCTATGGGGTCGGCGGGACCGGCGGCCTGCCGGATAGCGCTGCTTTCGCGGACGATAATCCGTATAACACCTACATAGTGAAGGGACTCCCAGTGGGTCCCATAGCGACACCTTCCACCGACGCAATACAGGCGGTCCTCCACCCGGAAGAGGGAAACTGGCTGTACTTTGTGACGGTAAACCTGGACACCGGTGAGACAATATTTACCGATAGTCACGAAGAGCTTGGGGAACTCACAGATCAGCTGATCGCCTGGTGTGAAGAAAACCCAGATGAGTGTAAGAGCAAATGACTGAGGCAGGGACTTCTCAATGACAACATGGGCGGCGGTGGTGGGCAGTCCGATTACGCACTCGCTTTCTCCTGTCCTGCATCGGAAGGCATATGACCTGGTCGGACTGGACTGGGAATACCGCACCTACCAGGTAGACGCGAAAGAGCTCTCCGGGTTTATCAGTTCCATTCCGCGTGGCTGTGCGGGCCTGTCTGTGACGATGCCGAACAAACGCGCTGCTCTTGACCTTGCAGATGTGAAGGACGGTCTTGCCAAATTGGTGGGCGCGGCAAACACACTGGTGCCAGCTGCGGGGATGTGGGGAGCATTCAACACAGACGTCCACGGCATTGTGGAGACCGTACGGCACTCCCAGGGAGTGTCTCTTGAACGTTTGGCGGAGCAGAACAGCACGCAGGGAAATAGAGCGTTGCTGCTTGGGACCGGTGCCACCGCGTCCTCCGCTCTGGCAGCCGTTGCGACCCTTGGCTACAAGGAGATTGCGGTGGTTGGCAGGAATTTCCAAGGGGTGGGGAACGTGACGATAGCGGCGCGGGATCTAGGCCTCGTGTTCACCCCTCTGCGTTGGGAAAGAACCGATCTCATCGCGGACTGGCTAAACAGCGCAGATTTGGTGGTTTCCACGGTTCCGGGGGCTGTCTCCGGGCAGATTTCAGATCTGGCGACACCGGGCCCCGACAAGATGATCCTGGACGTGGTCTACGCTGATAGCTCTGCACTCTCCGCAGGCTATGCGAAAGCCGGTGCAATAGTGCTGGATCCTCTTGCTATGCTAACCCACCAGGGATTGGCCCAAGTCAAGCTCATGAGCGGCAGGGAGGCCCCTTTCGACCCCGTGTACCAAGCGGTGCTGGTAGCCGCGCAGTAAACCGGGTGCCAGGATACTTCGATGGCGGTGTACGGGCTCGCTGCCGTCTTCCTGGTGGCTAATGTCGTCTGGGCCTATTGGACTCGTCAGGAGCCGTTGTGGCCGGTCTGGGGTGGCGGGCTTGCAGGATGCCTGATCCTAATTCCCGGGACGATTGCGGGGGCGGGGCTTAGCGCCGCAACCATCGCCATTGCGCAGCTGCTTGCGATTTCGGTAGCCGTGGATGCTAGGAGCATGAGGCTTCCACTTTCGATCACTAAGCTGCTTTACGTTGAGCTGTCCATAGCAACTCTGGTAGCCGCGACTTGGGGAGACTTCCGGGTGGGCGTCATCATTGGGGCCGCAGTTTGGGCCCTGGCACTAGCACCGGGTGTTCTTGTCGGACAACTCGGTTTGGGTGATGTACTGATCGCTCCGGCACTGGGAGGTTGGTTGGGGGCTACCGCGGGTCCCCTGATCGCTTTGGTGACCTTGATGGTAGCGCTGGCTTTAGCCGCGGTTCAGGGGATGTTTTGGGCTGGACGCGTTCCCCTCGGACCATGGTTGTACGTTGCGTGGCTGGGTGTTGGCCTCATTTGGGTGGGCGGGCCGCTTTAGCTTCGGAGTCTGTGTGTAGAGTTGTTCGCATGCTTACTTGGATCACTGCTGGAGAATCTCACGGGCCCGCGCTGGTAGCGGTAATGGAGGGAATGCCAGCGGGCGTTCCTCTGACCACCGATTACATAGGTGAAGAACTTGCCAGACGCAGACTTGGTTACGGCCGCGGCGCCAGGCAAAAGTTCGAGCAGGATCACATTAGGATTCTTGCTGGAGTGCGCCACGGGCTCACCACCGGCGCCCCAATAGCCATAGAGATAGCGAACTCTGAATGGCCGAAGTGGGAAACGGTTATGAGCGCCGATCCTGTCGCCCCGGAGGCACTGAAGATTGACGCCGGCCGTGGGGACCACAGGGAAATGGGCAGAAATCGGCCCCTGACCAGTCCCAGACCGGGGCACGCAGACCTGGCAGGGATGCTCTCCTACGACCAGCACGACGCGAGAAACATACTTGAGCGCGCCTCGGCCAGAGAGACTGCTGCGCGGGTGGCTTTGGGCGC
>CAYFRG010000046.1:0-8840 GCA_964345535.1 uncultured Actinomyces sp.
CTGTGGGAGGGCCGGGTCCACCGTTGCCTTCACCAGCGGACCACGCTGCAGACTCCGCTGCTTAGCCAGTGTCTTCAGGTGGCGCATGAGAGACATGGCCTGGCGCGTCTCGCAGGAAAGAACAGCTTTGACGGGCTGGTCGTCCCTTTCCACTTCTAGCAAGACATCTGCATAGCCCAGAATCTGAAGAGGAGGTTCGGCCGGCTCCAGCGGATAGTCCCCCGATTCCAGTGCCGTTAAAACCGAGCGGACAGGCTGCACGGGGCCCTCAAGACCCACCACCCACCGGGTCGGATAGAAGCCGACCTCTCGTCGTTCTTCCAGGAGGTCGCGTGCTAGCGCCACTGGGCGCCACCTAACCAAAGCTGCCCGGAGACGGTCGGGAACTTCTCCAGCTAAGACGCCGGGAGCCCCGCGGCGTGCAAGAGAAAACGTATTAAACCAACGGCGGGCGGCTTCTTCCTCTGCGTCCAACCGGTCCGAGTAGGCAAGGCGATCCGCCTCTAAAACGATCACGGCGGAGTACCAGTCCCTCACGAACGGTTCCGCCCCCGCGGTGGCAACGACGATCTGAGGAACCGCGCGAATCCGGCGCCTAATTCTGGATGTGGAAGAGGAGACAACAACAGGTGTTGAAGGAAAAGCGCGGCCGAGCTCACGGCCGACCCGGTCGGCCCCGATCTCCAGGGTCCTCAGGGGGCCCGCCTTGCAGCTAGGGCAATGGCGGAGCGAGCCGATTGTGCCGCAGGCGTCGCACAGGAGGCCCGTGTCCCGCGGCGCATGCTTACCCTCGAGGATGGATCCGCACGCAGTGCACCTGGGTTTGACGCCGCAAGAGCTGCACGGGAGCGTCACGAATCGCCCCACGCCCATCACCTGGACCAGAACCGGCCCCTCGGTGAGCCCCTCGCGCACGGCCTTGAAAGCTGCTTCTGGGAGAGTTGACAGAGACGCGAACCCCTCCCTCTCAAACGAGTCAGGGTCGGATACCCGAATCCGCGGGGTTCCCTCACGCACCGCCTGAAGTTCTGGCTCCGAAGATACAGCCCAGCCAGAGTCGACCAGCATCTGAGCTTTTACGGAGCGGCTGTGCGACGCTGCAACCAGCCCATACCCCTCCCACCGCGCCCTGGCGACCGCTATGTCCAAAGCATCCACCCTGGGCGCCCGCCGCTCCCGGTAATGGTCTGAACCGTCATCCCAGACTGCAACGACCGCCGGCTCCCTAAAGGGAGTCCAAGCGGCTGCCCGCGTCCCTACGACCGCAACGTACTCACCGCGTAGAGCGCGAAGGTGAGTCTCGTATCGACTCGTTTGGGGTAGCTCCGAGGCTTGGAAGCCCACGTTCACACTGGGGAAACTCTCTTCTAAGCGCTTGCGAATCACCTTGGCAAGGTAGAGCGTCGGAGCCAGAACAATTAGGGGAATGCCCGCCGACCAGCAGTCCTCAAACAGCTTCTCCAGAGCATCCAGTTCCTTGTGAGGAACCACCTGGACAACCCGGCGGGGCAGGGGTGACCTACCCCCCGACACCTGCCGGGCCCCTGCCTCAGCTGAGGCAGCCCCATTAACGGGCTCCAGCATTTCCTCTACTTTCTGCCTGCGCGGAGGGATCGCCAGAGAGAGCACCTGAGAGAGATTGACCGCGTACCGGGTCGCTAAATATCGGTAGGTTGTAAGCATTTCCTCAGAGAACAGGGGAATGGTTGACAGCACTCGCAATAGCGGAGCCAGCTCACCTTTGTGCTCGGTTTCCTCCGAGAGCCCCACTATCCAACCGTTCACACGGCGGTTGCCCCACCGAACCCGAACCAGAGAACCCACTGCAGCCGATGCCTGCAACCGCGTCGGCACCAAGTAGTCAAAGGGGCGGTCAAGGTGTGGCACGTCCAAGTCCACTACGACCTGCGCAATACTCGGGGGCTCTTCGATCGCCCTCACCCCCTACAGGCCAACTGCGGTGCGGAGGTCCTCCACCCGGTTGGTCTCCTCCCACGGATACCCGGGACGCCCCAGGTGACCGTAGGCTGCCAGATCCTTATACTGAACCTTGACTAGGTTCAGATCCTCAATAATACCCAGGGGACGCAGGTCAAAAACCTTCTCCACAGCTCTAGCAATTTGCAAGTCGGGAACCACACCCGTGCCAAAGCTATCCACTGAGACAGCTACGGGCTGAGAGCTACCAATAGCGTAGGCCAGCTGGACTTGGCACCTTTCCGCCAGGCCGGCCGCCACCACGTTCTTTGCGACCCACCGCGCAGCGTATGCTGCCGAACGGTCAACTTTGGAGGGGTCCTTCCCAGAGAACGCGCCGCCGCCATGCGGCACCGCAGCGCCGTACGTGTCGACGATCAGCTTCCGTCCGGTCAAACCGGCGTCAGCGGCCGGCCCCCCAAGGACAAACCTTCCGGAGGGGTTGATTAAGAGCCTCATCTCGGAGAAGTCCAGACCCAGGTCGGACTCTTCCAAAACCGGCATCACCACGTTTTCCACCAGCGCATGTTGGAGTTCGTCCTGGTCCCAGTCGGGAGCGTGCTGAGTCGAAACAACAACCGTGTCGACACGTACCGGTTGGCCATCGACATATGCCAGTGTCACCTGAGCCTTCCCGTCGGGGTACAGACCGGGGACCGTACCGTCCTTGCGCACCCGGGCCAGGCGGCGCGCAAGTTTGTGCGCCAACCAGATGGGTGCGGGCATCAAGTCTGGCGTCTCAGCGCTCGCGTAGCCAAACATCATTCCCTGATCACCGGCGCCCTGTGCGTCACGTGGATCTAGATCAGCCGCGTCCGCTTCGCGAGCTTCGGCAGATGTGCGTACCCCCTGAGCTATGTCCGGGCTCTGGCTCCCAAGGGACACAGATATTCCACATGTTCTTCCGTCAAAGCCGACTTCCGATGAGTCGTACCCGATCTCAAGAAGGGCTTTCCGTACTATCTGAGGGATTTCCACGTAGGCGGTGGTCGTAATTTCCCCGATCACATGCACCAGACCCGTGGTCGCGACGGTTTCCACCGCCACTCGCGCCGCCGGGTCCTCAGACAGAATTTCGTCGAGGATGCTATCAGAAATCTGGTCGCAGACTTTATCCGGGTGACCTTCCGTCACGGACTCAGCCGTATAAAGAGTTTCGTTTTCAGCAATCACGGTTCCACTCTAACCCGCGGCGGTCACCGCCATATCGACAAGTCCAGCAGCCAACGAAGCCTTGTCGCCAACCAGCTCACCGAGCACACCGCCATCTCCGTCAACAAGGAGTAGGGAGTTCTCTACCTCACCGAAGCCCGTGTCCTCGCCCACCCGATTTATGGCAATCATGTCCGCGCCTTTACGTCGCGCTTTCTCCTTGCCAAGTCGGTTGACTTCTTCGTCTGTGCCGGTTTCTGCGGCAAAGCCAACCACGATCTGCGGGCGCCAGGGGCTGTGTGCAACTGTGTGAAGCAGGTCCGGATTCAACTCGAGTTCGATTACCGGTTCGTCTCCCCAAGTCTCCTTCTTCAACTTGCCAGACGCAGTACTCTTAGGCCGATAATCGGCCACAGCTGCCGCCATGAACAAAGCCAACGCTCCGGGTACGTACCGCTCTAGGCCGTCCAGCATCAGCTCTGCGGTGGGGGTCGACACGACCTGTATCGCCGCATCCTGGGGTAAAGGAACGCTAGTCTGGGCCACCAAAAGGGTTACGCGGGCACCGGCGGCTGCGGCCGCCTTCGCAATCTCGATTCCTTGACGTCCAGTGGAGCGATTACCCAGGTAGCGAACGGGGTCGAGAGGTTCGACGGTCCCGCCCGCCGTTACGACAACGTGCTGCCCGGCCAGCGGAAGCTCGATCGGGGCTAGCACAGCGTCTACCGCGGCCAGAATCTCTTCTGGTTCCGGCATCCGGCCAGCACCCGTATCCCCCGAAGAGAGGTTGCCAACGCGCGGCTCTAGAACAGTCAACCCGCGTTCCCGTAAGACGCTAACGTTATCCTTAGTGGCCGCGTCGGTCCACATGTTGTGGTGCATGGCAGGGACTAGAACCTTTGGGCAGCCAGACGCCAGAAAAGTTGCAGTGAGCATACTCGAAGCGGCCCCTGCACGGAACTGAGATAAGAGGTCGGCGGTCGCGGGGGCAACCAGGAAAAGATCTGCCTCCCGCGCCAGCCGTACGTGGCTGAGTTGCCCGACGCCGTGGAACACGTCGGTCCCTACCGGATTCTCTGAGAGCTCCTGCCACGTTTGCTCCCCGACAAAGTGCAGGGAGTTAAGCGTAGGGATTACGTGTACTGCGTGCCCGCGTTCGCGAAGGCCCCGCACCACGTACGCGACCTTATAGGCGGCGATGCCAGCCCCTACCCCGACCAGCACCGTCCTCCCGGAATGGGACTCAGGCTTCGCTTTCACCAAGTTCCAGCTTGTCTTCTACGATTTCCCGCAGCGCGATCGACAGAGCTTTATCGTCGGCGTCGATCGGTACGACCGGACCAACAAACTGAATCATGTTTGATTCCAGTTGTACGTTGTAGGCGTTAATCTGGCGTGCTCTCTTCGCAGCGTAAATGACCAGGGCGTACTTCGAGTCGGTTCTTTCCACCAACTCATCGATCGGTGGATACGTGATCCCCTCGGGGTTCGCAACAATTCCTGACATTCGCGTCGGTCTCCTTAAAGTGGCGGCCGCCGAACGGTCTTCGCGGCTGCAGCTCCCCTAAGACTAGTGGAGCCCCAACAACGAGGCCAACCTAGCCACGGCTTCTTCCAGGTTGTCATTGATCACAACCTCATCAAATTCCGGGGCCGCAGCCATCTCCGACTGTGCTGTTTCCAGGCGCCGCTGTTGCTCAACAGGTCCCTCGGTACCCCGCCCGATGAGCCGCCTCTTCAGCTCTTCCCAAGATGGCGGCGCCAAAAAAAGGAACCTCGCCCCGGGTAGTGATTCGCGAACTTGTCGAGCTCCAGCCAGGTCTATCTCCAGAAGGACAGTCCGGCCGCGATCCAACTCATCTTCAACCGCGGAGCGAGGGGTTCCGTAGTGAGCTTGTCCGTGCACAAGCGCATATTCCAAGAGCTCACCAGCATCAATCATGCGAGCGAATTCATTCTCGGAGAGAAAAAAGTAGTCCTGGCCATCGATTTCCCCTGGTCTGGGGAGCCGTGTCGTAGCCGACACGGACACAGATAGGTCAGGGTAGAGATCCTGCAATGCTTTGACTACAGTCCCCTTCCCCACTGCCGTCGGGCCGGATAGAACGAATACGTTTGGTGTCGGTTCCATCCGGCCATTATCCCACGCTACTTCTCGAAGTAGTTCAACAGGCGTTCCTTTTGCACCGACCCTAGTCCTTGAAGCCTGCGAGATCGTGCTATGCCGACTTCCTCCATGATCTTTTCAGCACGGTGAGGTCCAACCCGCGGCAAAGACTTGAGAAGAGAATTGACCCGCATCTTTGCAAGGGCCTCATCCGTCTCAGCTAACTTCAATGCCTCCGGCAGGGACAGCTCCCGGGCTTTCAGCGCCGTGCTCACTTCGGAACGGCGTTTTCTAGCGAACGCTGCTTTCTTGAGAGCATCTCGGCGCTCTTCGGTGGTCAACTCTGGTAGTGCCAATTCCATCACCTCGTCGTCTGGTGGCAACCATGATCCAAATAATGTGGATGTAAATAGATTACCGAAGAATCTATTCAACGCACAGTTATGAGCTAAACACGGCCGCCATCGACACCTGACCGCTGCCCGGCGACGCCCAACCCACAGACGGCGAACGGGTGAGCCTCTCCTAGTGGGAGTAGTCCACCCGTCCAATGCAGCAGAACCTGCGAGAGTTCAAGCTAATACTCGTCCAGCAACTCATCCCACATCTCATCGGTATCGGTGCCTTGTGGGACCACCGAGGCCGCGTCAATGGTCCCCTTCTCCTCATCACCTTGAGCCGAAAGTCCCAGGACCCTGTCTTTCCTAACTGCGTCCAGGACGGCATTTACAAATGCAGGAGAACGATCGGTCGAAATGCTTTTTACAATAGCCACAGCTTCGTCTATGGCGATAATCGGATCTAAGTCTTTCGAATTGTGTAGCATTTCCCAGACAGCTACCCGAAGTACCGCCAAATCGACTCCCGGGAGACGATCTAGATCCTTAACCTTAGAGTGATCCTGAATAGCAGAGTCAATGCCCGCAAGATTATCCGCTACACCGGCCACTATCTCCTGAGAGTACTCGGGCAGTGGTGTCTGGGCAGCGCTAACAACGCGTCGCTCTTGGAGAAGCTCGCGCAGGCCTTCCGGACGGTCAATCTTCTTCTGCTCGGCCTCAAAGATAACGTCTGCCGCTCGCTTACGGGCCTTCGTACGGGACGTAAAGACTCCCTGACTCTTCGTCACGTTAGTCGTTGGCCCGTCCGGTGTATTCACCTGTGCGGGTGTCAACTTTGATCTTGGTCCCCTGGTTCAGGAAAAGCGGCACCTGGAGCTCGTATCCTGTCTCAACGGTTGCAGGCTTCGTACCCGCGTTCGAACGATCCCCCTGCAAGCCGGGCTCCGTGTGAGTTATTTCGAGGACAACCGTGGCTGGCAGCTCAACGGCAAGCACCTGGTCGTCATGGAAGGCGACGATAGCGTCCTGGTTTTCCACCATGAAGTTTGCGGCGTCCCCTACAACATCAGCCGTGATCATCGTTTGCTCATAGGTGTTGTTATCCATGAACACGTAGTCTGCGCCGTCCTGATACAGGTAGTTCATCTCGCGGCGGTCGACGGTGGCAGTCTCAACTTTCACGCCGGCATTGAAAGTCTTGTCAACATGCTTTCCGGACAGAACGTTGCGGATCTTCGTGCGCACGAAAGCTGGCCCTTTGCCGGGCTTGACGTGCTGAAACTCGACCACCTGCCACAACTGCCCGTCAATAACCAGGACCATGCCGTTTTTCAAATCGTTTGTAGTTGCCACTCTCGCCACCCGTTCTTCAGCTGTTAGTTCGGCGCTATTGTAGCGCGAATTCCCGGATCACCTGTCGGGCGACCTGCCCGGGCAGACAGGCGCCTGTGTCAAACTCAGAGGCGCCCAGGTCAAGATAGCCTTCACGCTGAGCCACGACAAAATCTCTGAACCACTTGCGAGGTTGCCCAAGTGCGGCCGAACGAGGCACATTCAGACCGACCCGACGCGCAAGCACGCTCAATTCCGCCGTTACCGCGACTAGCGGCACCGAAGACCCTCTCAGCTCCGTCATCCTTTCCCGAACTTCGGGAATCTCCAAAGCTGATGGGACCAAGCTCACCACCGCATCTTCATCTAGGACACGAAGAGAGGCCTCGGCTATTGCTTCCTTCAGATGCTCACCGTCCAGCTCTAGCGCAAGCCGCGCAAAAGGGAGTCCGTGAATCTGTTCGAGGACATCTTCCGTCTCTACAAACGTTACGCCCATAGCTTCCGCCAATTCGGAGCCGACGCTGGTGCGGCCTCCCGAGCTAGGGCCGACCAAGACTATGCGCGGGTCAGTCACTGAGCCCCCGCTCTTTTACGGCCCTGTTGTAGGCAGAGAGAACTTCCTCGCGCGTAACAGCCTCTGTCTGGGCCCGCCCGACGCCATTCAGCAGAACAAATCTCAGCTGACCTGCACGCGATTTCTTGTCTGTGTACATCAGATTGACCAAGGCCTCCCCGTCACCATCGAACGAAACGGGTAGACCTACGGACGAAAGAGCCAAACGGTGCTTCTCCACCAAGTCCTGCGAGATCAAGTCCCGGTCGGCTGCCAACTGCGCTGCCAAAACCATCCCAATGGCGACCGCCTCGCCGTGTCGGACACGAAACTCAGTTTGCTTCTCCACCGCGTGAGCCAATGTATGACCATAGTTAAGCATCTCACGCAGCCCGGCTTCCTTGAAATCCTCAGCGACCACCCTTGCCTTGACTCGGATAGCCCGCTCGACCACCTCTTGAAGCACGGTCCCCCCGGGCCCTGTGGCCCAGTCTCTTTGTCCTAGCATCGGGTTGTCTTTGAAGATGTCAAGGATCAATGGATCTGCTATGTACCCGGCTTTGATGATCTCTGCCAGCCCCGCCGTGTATTCCTTTTGCGATAGCGTGCGAAGCTGTGCCAAATCGACGACAACAAGCTGCGGGTTGTGGAACGCTCCTATTAGGTTTTTCCCCGCCGCACTGTTGATGCCAGTCTTACCACCAATAGCTGCGTCCACCATCGCTAACAGCGAAGTCGGGAAATGCGCCACTCGAATCCCACGCAACCACGTGGCAGCAATGAAGCCGCCCAAATCAGTAGTCGCACCACCCCCAAGGGTGATAACTATGTCCTTCCGGTCGAGCTTCAGCTCCCCGGCAACCCGCCACAGGTTATCAGCGGTGTGCAGAGTCTTCGCGGCCTCACCGTCAGGCAGAAAGTAGAGGTGCGTTTCCGTACCGTCCTCCACCAGAGTCTTCTCCAGAGAGTGCGCCTGCGTCTCTAGACTCGGAGCCGCTATCAGTAAGGCCTTCTTGGCTTCTACGGGAAACTTCTGGAGGGTCGTGTCTGTGCATTCCCACCCGACCACCACGGGATAGGAAGGGGACGCGGCCACCTCGGTCACGTGCAGGCCTTCCAGCGCCGCAAGTGCCTGCTCCAGAACACCGGCGATAGGAGACGCGCTTGTCTGGACAACAATGTCCGCCGCGCTCCTGAACCACGGTACCCTTCTGCTCTCGAGTTCTGCGAGCGTACCTTCCGGGTCCTTTCGCAAAAGGGGTCTCTTCTTGTTCCTGCTGACCCGGCGGAGGAGTTCTGCCGGATCGGCCTCGATGTAGATCACAGTTGCCGCCTCAAGAGCTTCCCGGACCCCGGGCGTCTCAATCGCGCCGCC
>CAYFRG010000047.1:0-8205 GCA_964345535.1 uncultured Actinomyces sp.
GGGACTCGAACCCGCGACCCACGGAGTAAAAGTCCGTTGCTCTACCAGCTGAGCTATAGGCCCATAACCATTGTAGTGTTTAAGGTAGGAATGCTGAAACCTGGAGTAGACCGGTTTTAGTCACACCACCAATCACTTCGGGAAAGGATACAGCTCATGGCCCGGAAATTTCGGCGCCCCGCAATGCTTGGTCCGGAGCAGGCGGAGGAAATAGTTGGGGACACGGACCCGGCTGAGGAAACGGAAATAGCCCACACATCGGCCTGGGCTTTGCTCGGGGTACCTGAAGGAGACTTCGACTCGGAGCACGTGGAACGACTGAAGGCTGCGGTGCGCAGCGACGGGGTAGATACGATCGCGGGTTTCTGGGACAGGTCCTCGGCGATAACTCTCGCGGGAGCATTTTGGCGAATCTATCTGCTGTGGCAGTGGAATGAGATCAGCCCGGAAGTGGTGGCACAACGGTTCCAGGAGGGTGTGGAGGGTCTGGGTGGCGACGCTGCCGGTAAACCAACCCTCGATGAGGTTCTCTTGGCAGTCGGAGTGGTTCTTTCCGGGTCTGCTAACGAAGATCAACTGGCGCCGGTGTTCGAGGCCGCGGCTCAGACCATGGAGGTAATGGCTGCCGGGGTCGAATACGGACCCCGCTGGATCGATACGGACGAACACGAATTGGCGCACCCGGTTACCCGGCGTGCGGATGCTCTTTTGTCCACGGCGCAGGAGCTTAGAGAAAGCGCTCGCCAAGCTAGGCAAGGAACGCTGGGATGACCAACGAAGAACACTCCGCTTCGAGTGAAGACAAAGCTCCCGACCTTCTGTCGGAGGTCGACCAGGTCTCGCTGGAGGATGGACCCGCCACTGATGAGCGAGTCGAGCTGGATACGGCGCTGCCTGAGGAGCTGTTCCTTGACGCAGCTGACGAGCATCTGGTCGGCGAAGAACACGTGGACGAGGAGTACCCGGTCGTCAAACCGGGACAAGAAACGCACGAGTACGCGGAAGAAGAATGGGAAGACGAGGTCTCTCCCATTCTGGGGCTTCCTCTAGACAGGTCCAAGCCCATGGGTCCGGACCTGCCTTTGCCGGAGGGACGCTTCGCGGACAGAGAGCTCTCCTGGCTTGCGTTTAACGAACGCGTCTTGGAGCAGTCGGAGGACCCAAACCTGCCGCTGCTGGAACGGCTTTGGTTCTCGGCAATCTTCAGTTCAAACCTGGACGAGTTCTTCATGGTTCGCGTCGCTGGGTTGAAGCGGCGCATCGCTGCGGGGATAGCTAAGCCCACTGCGTCGGGTCTGGCTCCCCGGGAGATCCTGGACCTTATCCACCGGCGGACTCGCGAGCTTGCCGATCGCCAGTCCGAGGACTTCCTGCGGGATTTCCTGCCCGCGTTGGATGAGGCCGGGTTGCACCTGCGGAATTGGGATGATTTGAGCGAGCGTCAGCACGAGCAGCTCACTACGTATTTCCGTCACCGCCTTTTCCCGGTGCTAACCCCCTTAGCTGTTGACCCTTCCCACCCCTTCCCGTACATCTCTGGCCTGTCGCTAAACTTGGCCGTCGTTGTGAGAAACCCGGTGTCGGGGAAGAGGCATTTCGCTCGAATCAAGGTTCCTGAGACACTGCCGCGTTTGGTGAATGTCGATTCGGTGAGTGAGGGGCGACCGGAGGACTATGTCCGCCAGAGGAGCGGGCTTACCTTCATCGCACTGGAAGACCTGATAATCGCCCACCTGGACCATCTGTTCCCGGGCATGGAGATTGAAGAGGCCCACACTTTCCGCGTGACTCGCAACGAGGACCTGGAAGTCGAGGAGGACGACGCAGAAAACCTTCTTACCGCCATGGAGGAGGAGCTCTCTAGGCGCCGGTTTGGTCGGGTGGTGCGTTTGGAGGTCACGGAGTCGATCAGCCCCTTCATGCTGAATTTCCTGATGGAGAGGTTAGAGATTGGGCCAGCGGACGTGTTCAAGCTGGCGCCTCCCTTGGACTACACCGCGTTCAACGAGTTGCACGACCTTGATCTGCCCGCGTTGAAGTTCCTCCCGTACGTCCCGGTGACTGCCGCGGGACTTCTTGAAGTTGAGTCTTCCCAGCCGGGTGATATTTTCGCGACTCTGCGCAACCATGATGTTTTGCTGCATCACCCGTACGACTCTTTTGCAACCTCGGTACAGCAGTTCATCACCCAGGCAGCCCGCGATCCGAACGTGTTGGCAATCAAGCAGACGCTTTACCGGACATCTAAGGGATCGCCGATCGTTTCCGCTCTGATCGAGGCAGCTCAGCAGGGTAAGCAGGTAGTTGCCATCGTGGAGATCAAGGCGCGATTCGACGAGGATGCGAATATTTCTTGGGCGCGTCAGCTGGAGCGTGCGGGTGTTCACGTTGTTTACGGCGTTCTCGGTTTGAAGACTCACTGCAAGCTTTCCCTGGTTGTCCGCCAAGAGGGAGAGAGCCTGCAACGCTACTGCCACGTCGGCACGGGGAACTACCACCCTGGAACAGCCCGGGGGTATGAGGATCTCGGTCTGCTGACCTCAGATAATGACGTCACCCAGGATCTGACGCGGCTTTTCAACCAGCTTTCCGGTTACGCTCCGAAGTCGACTTTCCGGCGGCTCCTGGTTGCGCCGGTGTCTATCCGCAGCGGGCTTCTTGAGAGAATAGAAGAGCAGGTGCAGAAGCATAAGCGCGGTGAGGACGCCTGGATCGGTATCAAGGTCAACTCCATTGTTGACGAGGCGATCATAGACGCCCTTTACCGCGCCTCCCAGGCCGGTGTGAAGATTGACCTGGTGGTCAGGGGGATCTGTGCTTTGAGAGCAGGAGTCAAGGGTCTATCTGAGAACATCAAGGTTCGTTCGATCTTGGGCAGGTACCTGGAGCACTCCCGGATTTACGCTTTCGGGGTTGGCGAAGACACGGAGGTTTGGATCGGCTCTGCTGACCTGATGCACCGGAACCTGGATCGGCGCGTGGAAGCTCTTGTCAGTCTTAAGGACCCGGAGCACATCGAATACGCCACGGACCTGATTAGAACGGGAGTGTCTCCGCGGATAACGTCCTGGCAGCTACGGAAGAGTGGTGCTTGGAAGCGGCGCACGCACGACAAGACGGGCGCTCCTCTGCAGGATATTCAGAAGCTTCTTATGGACGAGGCTTCGGCGCGTGTTGTTGGCAGGTGATGGCGCCTCGGTGCCTCTCGTCACGCCGAGGGTTCCTCGAGAGGCTAGGCTGGAAACGTGGTAGCACGTCCTTCAGCTGTTCCTCCGCGCCTGATTCGCTCCGCCGGGGCCCTGGTTTGGCGTCCCGTCGGGAAGGCGAAGCGAGCTGCGCCCGGAACGCCTCTGGAGCCGGCCGACATTGAGGTTTTGTTGGTGCACCGACCCCGATACAGGGACTGGTCTTGGCCCAAGGGGAAAACGGAGCATAACGAGCCGATAGCCCAGGCGGCTGTACGTGAGGTTGAGGAGGAAACAGGGGAGCTGGTCTATCTCCAATCCCCGCTGACCGTGCAGCGGTACCGGCTCGGCTCCGGTCACACGAAAGAAGTTCACTACTGGGCAGCCAGGGCTGCGGGTGAACAGCCGGGTAAGTTCGCCAGGCCTCCCGTCCACCGGGCACCGTCAAAAGAGATTGACGAGGTCCGCTGGTGCAAACCGGGGAAGGCCCGCCAAATCCTGACGCGCAGGGGAGACCGCCGACTCCTAGCGGAGCTGCTGAAGATGGGTCAGAGGGGGGAGCTGTCCTCGACCTCGATCATTTTGCTGCGCCATGCGAAGGCGAGATCTAGGGACAAGTGGCGCGGCCCCGATGGGCCCCGTCCTCTGACCCGGGTGGGCGGGATGCAAGCTCTGGATCTACCCCCTCTTCTCTCTGCTTTTGGTGCTGATCACCTTGTCAGCAGCCCGTGGACCCGATGCGTACAAACGGTGGCTCCGTACGGGGCCATCACGCGCCTCGACATTGACTTGGATGACAGGCTTACCGAGGATTCGGTGGCATCGGACCCGGAGGGATCTTCTCGCCTTATGGAGGATCTGCTGCGCAAGGATGAGGGGGTGCACGTCGTGAGCCACCACAGGCCGGGTCTCCCGGCCCTGCTTGAGCCCCTAGTGAGGGGCGCGGGCTCAAGAAGGTATCCTGCGCTGACATCGCCCCAGACTGGCCTGAGAACGGCTGAGATGCTCATAGCTCACGTCGCGCATCCGTTGGGGGAAGCGCCGCGGGTCCTAGAAATAGAGCGGCACATCCCCTATACGCGACTGGGAGGGCACTAGCGGGCCGACCCCTCAACAGAGGCGGTCAGGTCCTCGTCGCCAGTGGGTTTTGCGACACAGAGAATTTCTCTGTCGCCACTTTCATTCCATGAATCCTCTGTCGGAAGCAGGGGGGCCAGGTCGTAAATGGATCGCGTAACTTCAATCCCTACGAACTCTTCAAAAGCTCCTTCGCACGTGGAACGCGCAGCGTCCTGCAACTGGTCTTCCCCCGGATAGTTGTCCCCGGGAGCAGCGTAAACGCCGACGACCTGTGCAGCGTGCGGCTTCTGACAGTTGACAACCTGCAGCTTCGCAGAATCAAGACTAGCAAGGCAGTCTCCCACCTCTGGAGGGGCCGTTGCGGAGCAGCCTCCCAGTAGAAGGACAGACCCCAGGAGAAACCAGGTCTTGCGCATCTTGCTAAGCGGGGATTATCCCGTGGAACACGAAGAACATGATGGCGGCAACCAGCGCGGCTGCGGGCAAGGTCAAGAACCAGGCGACCACAATGTTCCCAGCAACGTTCCAGCGGACAGCTGAGAACCTCTTCGAGGCGCCCGCCCCCAGGATTGCAGAGGTGACAGTCTGGGTCGTTGAGATCGGGGCGTGCATCCAGAAGGCGGCAATGTACAGGACGCCTGCTGAGACCGTCTCCGCGACAAAGCCACGCGCCGGGTCCACGTCGATGATCTTCTGTCCCAACGTTTTCATGATTCGTGCGCCACCCGCGTAGGTCCCGGCAGAAATAGCCAATGCTGCTGAGAATTTGACCCAAAATGGGATGGTCAAATCGCCGGTGACAGCGTCATAAATGTCGTGGGTTTCGCCGTAGCCCCCGGCGAGCAACGCCATCACGATAACGCCCATCGTTTTTTGGGCGTCCTGCAATCCGTGACCCAGCGCCATGGCCGCAGCGGAGAAACGCTGCATGAATCGGAAACGACGCATAGTCCTGTGGAAGGGACGGTCCTTCAGCCATGACATGACTCCCTTCATGAGGAAGTACGCAAGGAAGAATCCGAGAACGGGTGACAGGAACATGGGGATGACGACGTGGGAGACGATGCCGCCCCACTCGACCACGGTTGCGGAGGCGAGGCCTGCACCTACCAGCCCACCAATGAGGGCGTGGGACGAAGACGAAGGCATTCCGAACCACCACGTGATGTAGTTCCAGGTGATAGCTCCGACAAGGGCCGCGAGGACAATGATCAGACCCAGCCGCTGCTCCGCGGGGTTTGTTGAGTTCGAATAGCCTGCAATGTCAATGATGCCTTCGCCGATTGTCTTCGCAACCTCCGTGCCGAGCATTGCGCCGATTATGTTCATCACTGCGGCCATAGCCAAGGCGACTCTGGGAGACCAGGCCCTGGTGGAAACTGAGGTGGCTATCGCATTGGCTGCGTCGTGGAAGCCGTTAGTGTAGTCGAAAAGGAGGGCTATGACGACGACCGTGATAACCAGGAAGAGATTGAGGTCCACTTCCTAGGACTCCTTCACCGCAATGGACTCAATGGTGTTGGACAAGTCCTCGAACTTGTCGGTGCACTTCTCGAGCACCTCGACAATGTCCTTCAGCTTGATGATTGTCACCGGGTCCAGCCCCGCGTCGAAGAGATGCTTCAGGGTCCGGCGGTAAGCCTTGTCGCCCTCGTTCTCCAAGCGGTTGATCTCCACCCAGTACTCCCGCATCTCCTGTGGTTTCGTCAGCTTGGGCATGTTCTCTGCCGTAAGCTGCGCGCATTCCGCCAGGACCTCGATTTGGGCGATAAGCAGGGAAAACACGGGCTCCGGAATTTCTGCCAGGTCGTAAAGGACCAGGAGATCTCCCGCCTCGTCCATCAGGTCCATGACATCGTCGAGGAGTGAGGCCAATTCTTGCAGATCCTCCCGGTCAAGAGGAGTCATGAAGGATTGGTTCAACTTCCGGATCATCGAGTGGTTGAGGTCGTCCGCGTCGTGCTCTACCTCATGCAGTCGGTCACGCAGCAGGTGCTGTTCGTCCCTTGGTGCGTTGAACAGGGTGGTCAGCAGATCAATCGCGATGATTAGTTGATCCGCCTGGGCGGTGAGGATCTCAAAGAATGATGGTCCCCGATCTTTACCTCTTGCCACGGTAGTCCTCCATAGACTCAATCCGATGTGGGCGCAACCAGACTATGGCACAACCCGGAAAACACACAATCAATCGCGCGCGCGTGAGCGAGTACCCGCGTGAGAGCGGTTGACTCAGCCCGAGTGCGGGACTAATGGGCCGTGCATCTGAGGGCTATTTGGGGAATAATGAAACAGCTAGAGCGGGACGTTTCCCGCAAGACTAAGAAGCTAAGTCCCTCAGGAGGCAAGCAGCTAATGTCCGTAACTGAACAGGATGTCCGCGCAGCAGCGCCGGAAAACACTCCCGAAAATGTCATTGATTGGGTGTCCGAGATCGCAGCCCTGACCAAGCCGGAACGGGTTGAATTTGTTGATGGCAGTGACGAGGAATGGGATCGCCTGACCACTGAAATGGTCGAAAGCGGAATGTACATCCGCCTGAATGAGGAGAAGCGTCCGAACAGCTTCCTGGCTCGTTCTTTGCCTTCCGACGTAGCTCGTGTCGAGTCCCGTACCTACATCTGCTCCGAGAATCCGGAAGAGGCCGGCCCGACGAACAACTGGGCAGACCCGAAGGAAATGAAAGCCATCCTGCATGAGAAGTTCGATGGCGCCATGAAGGGCCGTACCATGTACGTCATCCCCTTCTCTATGGGTCCCGTTGGTGGCCCGATCTCCCAGCTGGGTATCGAGATCACCGACTCCCCGTACGTGGTTACGAATATGCGGATCATGACCCGCATGGGCACCCCCGCCATGGACCTCATTGCAGAAGGTCAGGAATGGGTCCCCGCGGTGCACTCCGTTGGTGCTCCCCTCGAAGAGGGCGAAGTGGATGCCGTCTGGCCTTGCAACGACGAGAAGTACATCACCCACTTCCCAGACACTAACGAAATCTGGTCCTACGGCTCCGGCTACGGCGGCAACGCCCTGCTCGGGAAGAAGTGCTTCGCGCTTCGTATCGCCTCGACAATGGCCCGCGACAACGACTGGATGGCGGAGCACATGCTCATCCTGCGCCTCCACGACGAGAAGAGCGGCAAGGACTACCACATCACCGGCGCGTTCCCGTCTGCCTGTGGCAAGACAAACCTGGCGATGCTGCAGCCGACCATCCCCGGATACGTCGTATCCACGGTCGGTGACGACATCGCTTGGATGCGTGAAGGCGAAGACGGTCGTCTGTACGCGATTAACCCAGAGGCCGGCTTCTTTGGCGTGGCCCCGGGCACCTCGTACGGCACGAACCCGATGGCTATGGATACCATGCGCGCGAACTCCATTTTCACGAACGTTGCCCTGACGGACGACGGCGACGTGTGGTGGGAAGGCATCGACGGAGACGTTCCGGATCACCTGATCGACTGGCACGGCAACGACTGGACTCCCGAGTCCGGTGAGCTTGCAGCCCACCCGAACAGCCGGTTCACGGTTCCTGCTTGGCAGTGCCCGATCATCTCCGAAGACTGGGAAGCCCCGCAGGGTGTGCCGATCGACGCGATCCTCTTCGGTGGCCGCCGCGCGACCAACGTCCCGTTGGTTGCCGAGGCCTACGACCAGGAGCACGGCGTGTTCATTGGCGCGACCGTTGCCTCCGAGGTAACCGCAGCTGCCCTTGACACCAAGGTTGGCTCACTGCGTCACGACCCGTTCGCTATGCTGCCGTTCTGCGGTTACAACATGGCTGACTACTGGGGTCACTGGATCAAGATGGGTAAGGAACTCGGCGAGAACTTCCCGGTTGTCTACCAGGTCAACTGGTTCCGCAAGGACGACGACGGCAAGTTCCTCTGGCCGGGCTTCGGGGACAACTCCCGCGTGCTCGACTGGGTTGTGCGCCGCC
>CAYFRG010000048.1:0-1635 GCA_964345535.1 uncultured Actinomyces sp.
ACCCTTCAGAACCTTCGCTAGGTCGAATCCGCCGACGGCGCCGAGCTCATCTTCCGCAAGTTGAAAGTACCCTCCTGCGGACCGGCTTCATCTTCCTTGTACGTGTTCGTCACACTCCAAGCAATATCCGCATTCCCATCAGCAAGAATCTCAATCGTCTCAGCAGACAAACCCGAAGACACAAAGGAATAACCCTCCGGAGCATCCGGCAAATCACCCTCAACCAAGGTCACAACCGTACCCTCAGGCAACATCAGCCCCGAATCAACAACAGAGCCATCCGCAGGCAACTCAAAGGCATCGGTGAACTCCTCACCATCAACCTCCCACATCGCCGTCACCGGGAACACAGTACCCGCAGGGAACACACCCCCATCAACACCATCAACAATCTTCCGCAAGTTGAAAGTACCCTTATCTTCAGCAGGGCCATCGCACGGGAAGCGGCCTTTCGGGAAGCGGCCTGCGAAGAGGTTCGTGTGAATCTCATTGGCTTTGCCGGTGGCTTCAAACTCCTTAGCTATTACTTGCCCCTCAAGGTTGACCCCCTGAGAGTCGTGAAGCAGTCTTGCGTTGGGAGCATAGAAGGAGCCCCGGATCATGTTTCCTTTAGGTTGAAGTTCGACGACCCCGGTCACTTCCGAAAGGTCAAAAAGAACTCCGGAGATCTGAGTCGCACCATCGGGGGTATTGCCTTCTGCCCCCAAGGTCGGAATACGCAGCACCCCATCCACAACATCACTCTGAGTCACTTTGATCACCAGGAAGTTGTCAGCCGAGGCGTTCTCAATATTGAAGCTCCCCTGATGGCCGGTGAAATCGGAAATACTGACCCTATTCGGCCCAGGTTGCAGAGCTACCTGATTGATCCCGTTGTTGGTCCGATCTTCAACTGTGGGGGTGGCGTAGCCAACGTAGGTCGCCAAGATAGCGCCAGGATCAGTGGCAGGGAATTTACTGGCAAATGTGCCATCGATATCCATGGCGGTTTTGGAGAACGGGTACTCTGCGACCCAGACCTGCGGAGCACGTTGAACATGGCCGGTTTCAGCAAATGTCGGGCCGCCGCCCTTGTCCTGAACCGAGAAGTGAGCAGGAACAGCTTGGTCAAAGATCTTCGCGCTACCAACAACGCCCACGTGCGGAGAGTTACGTTCCTCCAGTTTCACTTCAGACGTTGAGCCTGCACCAAACTTCTGCAGGAGCACCCGGTTTGGCTCTCTGTCCAAGGTAGGAAGCTGGTAGTCCGCATTTCCCACTTCCTTATGAATAACCGGGTAGATACTACCTTTGGTGAAGGTCGCAACACCCCCTACGGCAATGGAGCCTTCCGTCTCAGCATTAGCGAACTCCGCGTTCTCCTTGACAAAGACCGTGTAGCCGTTCTCCGAACCAATCGGGGTGGCTGCACCCATCGGGTTCTCGCCTACGCAGGCACCCCGGCCCACCGGATCGGCCGCGGCTGCAACCGACGTTGCTACCAGTCCGGTGCCGGCTAGCGTCACCGCCGCGGCGGCCGCCAAGGTGCTGACCTCCGAGGCGGTCACCGAGGCGCTGGGCGCCGACGTGCCGCCGCGCGATGCCGCCGAACGAGTCACGTTCGCCACCTGGGCGATCGTCACCGGCAAGAGCCCG
>CAYFRG010000048.1:1645-8083 GCA_964345535.1 uncultured Actinomyces sp.
GGGCTGCGATCAGCCCCGTTCCCGCTACTGCTAGGGCCGCAAGTGCGGCGAAGAGGGGGCGAAACATGTTCACCAGAATTCATGACTATCTGCTTACCTTTCTGAATTGCCGCCAACGACCTTTGGCTCATTTTAGGGAGCGCTCCCAAAAACCGCAGTCGCACTCGTCCGCTAAGAAACTATACGACAAACGGCCCTCACCGATAGCCCCTACTTCCCAGATGCTGGCACAATCTGCACAATTCGTGACCTGGCTTTCTGACAAGGGGCTCTTTGCTTCTTCTCATGGACATAAGCGGAAACCCATAGGAGCCCCCAAAAAAAGACGACTTTCGGATAAACCCGCGACTGACCGAGGTCAGCTTTGTTGCCAAGCGAAACTATGACGTAATGCCGCCCCTTTGCGTATCGCCCATAAACGGTTTCGTCAGACGAAGCATGTTCGCATGTAGAGGCCCGTTAGCAGCCCTTCGGTCAACGAGATATAGGAGTCCCCTATCGAAGAACACTGGTGCGCTTCACGCAGGTGCGAAATAGGCCCCCTAACAGGGCCCCAGCATGTGAAGGCCGCGGATAGACAGCGCGTCTTTCGGGGAGACCAATCCCACCTGCCTCAAGTCGCTTGGTTCGCGTTGTCTGGTGCCACAGGAGATTAGCTGCCTCACAGTGTCCAGATAATGGGATGATTCGCACTGCATGTCACGGATCGGCGGCATTCGCAACACGGTGAGGCCGATGCACGTTACCCACTCGTTCTAAGTGGTCTGCTTACCGGAAGACCTTGCAGAATCGGGGCTGTCAGTCCCCAAACCCCCATAAGAAGATAAGCAATGGTCCTTACAACTCCTCAGAACAGAGGTGTTGTAAGGACCATGGGAAGGCGTCCGCAATGAGGACTGTTCCTTTTTTTATCGAAAGATCAGCGCTTCGAGTACTGGGAAGCCTTACGGGCCTTCTTCAGGCCTGCCTTCTTCCGTTCCACGGCGCGGGCGTCGCGGGTAAGGAAGCCAGCCTTCTTCAGTGCAGGGCGGTTCGCTTCGCGGTCAATTTCATTCAACGCGCGGGCAATGCCCAGGCGCAGAGCGCCAGCCTGCCCAGAGGTACCGCCACCAGAGATGAGAGCGATGACGTCAAAGCGCCCGCCCAAGTCCAAGAGGGTGAACGGTTCCCGCACCATCTGCTGGTGCAGCTTGTTCGGGAAGTAGTCCTCAAGGGTGCGGCCGTTAACGGTCCATTCACCGGAACCGGGAATAAGGCGCACGCGGGCGATAGCCTCTTTGCGGCGACCCAGGCCCTTTCCAGGAGCGGTGATTGACTGCCCCGCACCCTGAGGGGCACTGGGGGTTTCACTTGTGTACGAGCTAGGGGAAGTTTCCTCTTCCAGCTCGATTGTTTCGGTGGTCTCTGCCACGTCTCTCCTAAACTTGATGATTCGGTCGGCCAGAGACTACTGGGCGATCTGCTTAATTTCGAGGGGTTCCGGCTGCTGCGACGCATGGGGATGCTCAGGACCCGCGTACACATGCAGTTTCTTCGCCTGGTCGCGACCAAGAGAGTTGTGCGGAAGCATCCCGGTGACGGCCTTCTGAATAACCCGTTCAGGGTTCTTAGCCATCAGTTCGCGGTAGGTGGTTTCACGCAGCCCACCGGGGCGGCCCGAGTGCCGGTATTCCTTCTTCTGGTCCAACTTGTTGCCGGTGAGGACAACCTTGTCAGCGTTGATGACGATCACGTAGTCGCCCATATCCATATGGGGCGCAAAAGTCGCCTTGTGCTTGCCGCGAAGGATGGCGGCAATCTGCGCTGAGAGTCGGCCAAGGACCTGATCGGTGGCGTCTACGACGTACCACTTCTTGTCAGCGTCCCCAGCCTTAGGTGAGTAGGTGCGCACTTGCGAAACCTTCAATTCTTTCATTGTGGAACCGGCGCCGTCCGGCGGGACGTCGGCAACCAATTCGCTGGAAGATATCCGTCATGGACCCTGACGTGCAAGCCGCGAGTGGGAGATGCAGCCGTGCACAGGTCGCACAACGGCATTAAGTCTAGCTACCCGCGTCAATGCTGGTCAAAGTGTTCAGGGAAGTGTGCCCGATTCCTCACTTGCCATGCCAACTGGAGATACCTGGATCGAAGACGCGCCGGATACGGGCATGCTGCGGCGGTTGCGTGCTTGCCTCGCGCGAGTGCCCCAGAGATCCTCGGGCGGATATTCCACGAACTCAAGAACAAGCCCTCTGGCGGGCGCAACCGGGACACCCCACTCGCGACTGGGATTCTTCACCAAGTTCCGGGCCCAGTCGGGGGTGCGCTGCCCGCGCCCGACCTCCACCAGAGCCCCAACCAGCGTGCGCACCATCGAGTGACAGAAAGCGTCCGCCTCCAAAGTGAAACGGATCGGCCGGTCGGGCGCAGTCCGCCCCACGCTGAGCTCACGCAGAGTCCTGATCGTGGTCGCGCCTTCCCGCGGGCGACAAAAGGAGAGGAAGTCCCATTCCCCCACCAGATGTTGAGCGGCTTCCGCCATAGCGGCCTCGTTCAGGTCGTACCCGACCTCCCACCGGTGCATTCTTGCCAGGGGGTTGGCCTTCGCTCGGCCGTCCGCGACGGTATACACGTATCCGCGTCCCACTGCTGAGAAGCGCGCGTCAAACTCGTTTGTGACCGCTGTCAGGGAAACCAGGGTGATGTCCGAGGTTCCCGCACCAGCCTCTGTCCTAGACAGGTTGGTGGAGATCACCTCTTTGCGCCACAGCTGCGCGTATTCCCGGTTTATAAGCGACTGAAGTCGGCGAACGGTGAGCTGTTGGGACTCGTGGTTATCGACGTCGAAATGCGCAACTTGGGCGGCGGCGTGCACGCCCGCATCGGTTCTACCGGCAACAGTGAGAGGGACGGGACGCCGGAGCACTGTTTCCAGTGCGGCCTCCACTGTTCCCTGGACGGTTCTCAGACCGGGCTGCCTCGCCCAACCGTGGAAGAAGCTACCGTCATACGCAAGATCCAGCCGCAAGCGGACCGGTAGATCAGGGTCGCTCACCCAGACCCCATTCCCAGACGCGGACACCACCAAAAATACCAGCATCGTTGGGCACAACCACCACGTCGTCACCTAGTTTCTCCAGGTGAGAGGCCGTTATCCGCTTGGAGTTACCCCCACCCAGGTACAGTCGGTCCCACATGTACATGGGCCGCAAGCCGTCTACGACTCTGCGTACTCGGCGGGACCAGTGGGCGTCGCCCAGACGCAGACGCTCATGCTCCCCTATGTAGCTGTCGTAAGTGAGACCCCACCGGACAAATCCCTGGGACAGTTCCACGTGCGGCGCTAGACGCTCATTGTCGAACACCGCGTTCCCCAAGCCTGTGCCCAGGGTAATGATCATTTCTAAGCCCTTGCCGGTGGCAACTCCAGCACCCGCAACCTCCGCGTCATTGAGAACAATCGTCGGCAGGCTCAGTTCCCTAGACACTGCCTGTCTCATGTCGAAGTTTTTCCACTGGTGTTCCAGGTCGGGCAGGACCTTTGAGCGGGGACCATCCTTCGTGATGTAGTGAGGGGTCGCAATGACGACCCCGTGACGAATCATCCCGGGCATTCCTACAGTCACCCGGGAGGCAACTGGAAGGTTCCGCGCGTGCTCCTCTATGACATCCACGAGAAGGCCCGGGGGCAGCGGGTAGGGCGTCTGCGTGCGCCGCGCGGGAGCAACCAGGTTACCGAAGCTATCCACGACGGAACCTTTGATGCCCCCGCCGCCGCAATCAATACACAGTGTAAGAAGAGGATCTGAACCCATAGGCCTTACTCTAACTTGCCAGGGGACACAGAAGGGACCGGAGCCTTAGCTCCGATCCCTTCTAGCCGCTCTTACCCCAGTGCTGTTCCCTGCTCATACCGCGACCGGCAGAACCAAGAACTACTTGTCGGACTCGGCGGCCTCTGCTTCTTCAACGATTTCCTCGGCCTCAACAACCGCTTCAGCCTCTTCAATGGCCTCTACGATTTCTTCGGCTTCTTCAAGGATTTCTTCCTCAACCGTTTCGGCAGCCGCCTTTGTAGCCTTCGTAGCTTCGCGGACAACAGCCTTCTTCTCAACCGGCTCGGTCACGATCTCAATGAGCGCGATGGGAGCGTTGTCGCCCTTGCGGTTACCAAGACGTGTGATGCGGGTGTAGCCACCCTCTCGGTCCGGTGCGATCTCCGGGACGACCTCGTCAAACAGCATGTAAACGTAGTCCTTGTCGTGGAGTTTCTTCTCCACTAGACGACGCGAGTGAATATCCCCACGACGAGCCCTGGTGACCAGCTTTTCGAAGTAGGGCTGCAGCGCCTTAGCCTTCGCTTCGGTCGTGGTGATCTCACCGAACTCAATCAGCTGCTTGGCCAGGTTGGACAAGATGTGCTTCTGGTGGGTCGGGCTCCCGCCCAGACGGGGTCCCTTCTTAGGGGTGGGCATAATAGCTCCTGATTATTCTAAATTGTTGATAGTTCAGATGGACGGCGTATCGCTGAAGATTGAGCCGCCGTCAGCTTCCGCCCCACCGGGCAGCTGCTGGTCTTTCAGCACCATGCCAAGACCGGACAGTGCTTCCTTGATTTCCTCGATGGACTTGGTCCCGAAGTTCCGAATGTCCAGCAGGTCCGCCTCTGAGTGCGCCACCAGTTCCCCAACGGTGAGGATGCCGCGGCGACGCAGCGCATTGTACGAACGGGACTGCAGGTTGAGGCTTTCGATAGGCAGTGCCAGGTCGGCCGCCAACGTTTCATCAGTGGCGGTGGGTCCGATCTCGATGCCCTCGGCCTCAACATTCAGGTCCCGGGCCAAACCGAACAGCTCAACCAGGGTCTTACCGGCCGATGCGATGGCGTCACGCGGCGCAATCGACAATTTGGTTTCCACGTCGATGATCAGCTTGTCGAAGTCGGTCCGCTGCTCAACGCGGGTAGCTTCCACCTTGTAGGTAACCTTCAGCACCGGGGAGTAAATGGAGTCAACCGGAATGAGGGATTTCTTTCCCTCAAAGTCCTTGTTTTGAGCGGCGGTAACGTAACCGCGCCCGCGCTCCACGGTCAGCTCGATCTCAAGCTTGCCGTGCTCATTTAGAGTCGCGATGTGCAACTCAGGGTTGTAGATTTCCACTCCGGCTGGCGGCACAATGTCGCCGGCTAGGACCTCACCGGGCCCCTGCTTGCGCAGGTACATGATGACCGGCTCGTCGTTCTCGGAGGACAGCACCAGCTGCTTCACATTGAGAATGATTTCCGCAACGTCTTCCTTCACGCCCTCAATGGTGCGGAACTCGTGCTCAACCCCCTCAATGTAAATGGAGGTGACCGCTGCCCCTGGGATGGAGGACAACAAGGTACGACGCAGGGAATTACCCAGCGTGTAACCGAAGCCGGGTTCCAGCGGCTCCAGGATGAATCGTGACCGGTTGTCTGAAACAACCTCTTCCGTCAAAATTGGTCGCTGTGCAATAAGCACGTTTTTTTCCTTTCTTCCCGGAGCCCGCTATATGACTCCGGGGGCGGCTACCGCTTGAGCGGTTTTGAATGCAGCGTGTGAGTTGCGCGGGAAAACCCGCGCAGAGCTCGAGCGAAAGAAACTAGCCGCGGCGGCGTTTCGGCGGGCGGCAGCCGTTATGTGCCTGGGGAGTGACATCCTGAATGGAGCCAACCTCCAGACCGGCAGCCTGCAGTGACCTGATCGCGGTTTCCCTACCCGATCCCGGTCCCTTCACGAAGACATCAACTTTCTTCATGCCCTGCTCTTGAGCGCGGCGAGCGGCAGCCTCAGCGGCCAGCTGCGCAGCAAACGGGGTGGACTTCCTAGAGCCCTTGAAACCGACCTGACCGGAAGAAGACGAGGCGATAACCGCACCCGTATCATCCGTGATCGAGACGATTGTGTTATTGAAGGTCGAGCGAATGTGAGCCTGACCGTGCGTTACGTTGCGCCGTTCTTTCCGACGCGGTTTGCGCGAAGCGCGGGTGTTCTGAGCCATTCCTGATTTTCTCCTACAAGTTTGAGCCCGTTACCGGGGCGTGCCTGACTAGGCCTTCTTCTTACCGGCCACGGTGCGCTTCGGGCCCTTGCGGGTACGAGCGTTGGTCTTGGTGCGCTGCCCACGGACGGGAAGCCCGTGACGGTGGCGCATGCCCTGATAGCTGCCGATCTCAATCTTGCGGCGAATGTCAGCTTGCACCTCGCGGCGGAGGTCGCCCTCAACCTGGAAGTTCTGATCAATGTAGGTCCGCAGTTTCACCAGGTCTTCTTCGCTGGCGTCCTTGACGCGCAGGTCCGGGCTGATGCCGGTGGCCGCTAGGGCCTCGTGTGAACGGGTGCGGCCAATGCCGTAAATGTAGGTGAGCGCGATCTCCATCCGCTTTTCACGCGGGAGGTCAACGCCGGCAATACGTGCCATTTGTTACTCCAT
>CAYFRG010000049.1:0-8024 GCA_964345535.1 uncultured Actinomyces sp.
GAAGACGTTCGTGCGTGTGCCGTTGGATCCCGGGGAAACCAAGGAGGTGGAAATCGTCGTTCCGGTCAGCGACTGCACGATTGTGAACGCCGCCGGGAAGCGGGTCGTGGAACCCGGGGAGTTCGAGTTGCTAATCGGTAGTTCGTCACGCGAGGGTGACCTCCAAGCACTGAAGTTCACCGTCCGGTAAATCCCTATCTTGCAGCAGATGTTGGGGCTTGTCCCTAAGATACTTGCCAGGTGGACTCCGCGCTCCCCCAATCTTTGTCGCGGGCAAAACCCGAGATGTACTCAAAAGCAGGGTGATCTTCTACCCGGCCACTGAGCGGCAGCTAGGAATCCTTGGGGGAGCTCTACGTCCTGCTCTGCTCCGCTTATGAAGGGAAATCAGACACAAGCAGGACTGTGCTCACCGAAGTCCCTGGGACTGGTGAGCCTCAGCTATATTGGCGTCATGTCCGCCAAAGAGTTCTCCGACCTGCTAAATAGTCGCCACACGGTTAGGAGTTTCCGTCCCGATCCGATCCCAGCCGAAACGATGGACTCTATTTTGGACGACGCGCGCCACTGTCCCAGCTGGTCGAACACACGCCCGTACTGCGTTGCTATTGCCTCGGGAGCGCGGCTAGAACGCCTTCGCAGCGCATACATTGAGGCTTTTGAAACCACCACGCAGCTACGAAGCCGCAAACCTGCGGCCATCATGAGAGGGGTGCTCTCCGGCGGGATACCCACCGGGGACTTCAAAGTATGGAAGCCGTATCCGAAGGACTTACTTCCCCGCAGTCGGCAGGTAGGGCGCGCACTTTACGAGCACATGGGCATCACCCGCGACGACCGTGCTGCCCGAACCGACGCAGAACGACGCAACGTGAAGTTCTTCGGCGCCCCTACAGTCCTGTGGATTTTCGCGCACAAGAAGCTTCTACCCTTTTCGGCGCAGGACGCTGGCATCATGCTGCAGACACTAATACTGTCCGCAAAGGCAAACGGCGTGGACAGTTGCCCACTGGGTGTTCTGTCCCTGTGGAGGCACCCACTGGAAGCAGAGTTTGAGATCCCTCGCCACTACGGATTGTTGACCGGACTGGCACTGGGCTACGCGTCAGATGATCCCGTGAACGACTTCCGTGCGCCTCATCCACCACTACGTCTACTAAAGGCCAGGCCCGAACAGAAAACGTCGGCGCAGTAGTGCCGCGCCTTGGGTGGGCAGGCCACTATGACGACGGGAAAATGACGTTTGGTCTGGATATTTCAAAGAAGCGGCTGGTCTGCGACTGGCAGCCACTTCATCTGAGCGGTTCGGACTTCGTTACCCAGAGTGCGCTAAACAGAACGGAAGAAATGGTCTTGGTCTCTTTGGAGCAAGCAGAGAGCCCGTCAATCAGATCCTTTGGCCGACCTCTATGACGAAGAGGCTCCCGGAGGTCCTGTGATGCGCTGCCGGAACCTCTACTGCTACCCACGCGGTGATCCCAGAACAAGAATGGCGGGGCTGAGCGCTGACCGGACCGCAAATGGGCGGCTTCCCAGGCTGAGAAGGATACGGGGGCCAGCCCCCTTGCCAGGAATGGGGTCGACCCTTTTTGCCGAGCTGTCGCATTGGGAAAGACTCGCTTGCTCTGCGCGGATCTTCGCGTCGTTCACGGTCGCCGGATAGTCATTTTCTGTCTTAGAACGTGAGATAACGCCTGCGGGGCGGCAAACCTCTCAAAGTCCCAAATACCGACCCAACAGTCAGTCGCAGGCCGGGCATCAGGGCGACATTAGCTTCCCCCTTACACTTTCCACTAAGTGTCAAAATCGCCTACTTTCTGTTGCTAAGAACACCCCAATCACGAAACATTAGAGACCAACCTCCTGGAATCTGGGGCAGTTTGTGGCCCTTTTGTGAAAGGCTGCTCACACGTCATTTCCCTTTGAAAAAATGCGCAGCCCGGAACGCGCCCCGGAAAGTTCCCCTCTCGCACTGAAAGGGTTCAAAAGTCGAAGAACCACACCGTGTGACGCTCCCCACCTTGGCGGAATACCGGTTGCGGGACCCAAGGCGTGACAGTACTTTTGCATTCGGGAGCTCGCAGCTGCGCCATTGAGAAAGCGGCAAGCGAGCGGATAAGACGAAACGTGCTTTTGAATTGAGGAGAACGAGAATGAACAACGAAACATAAAAGAAGAGCCACGGCCGGAAGATTGCCGCTGGTGCCCTTGGACTTCTGGGTGTCGCAGGCTTGGGCCTTGCCGCCGCAACCCAGCTGGATCTTGGATGGGCCGGTAACTTCCAGGCAGGTGCCGTAACCGTAGACGCAGACTGCCAGACAAGCGAGATCACCACGAAGTTCACCGACCCGGAGTTTGCCAACTCGGCTGACATTCCCTGGGACGTGGACGGCGTGGAGTTCACCGGGATCGACTCGGCCTGCAGTGGCATGAGCTTCGAAGCCACCTACCGCACGGGTAGCGGTGAGTGGTCCGCCCCCGCCACCGGAACCGTCTCTGGCTCCGTCATTGACTTCCAGGTTCCCGCGGGCGTTGACGTCCAGAAGATCGACGAGTTCGCTCTCACCATCTACGGGGGCTAAGACCCCGGCCAGATATGAGCCAAAAGCTATCGCTTGATCGAAAAAGGCCCCTGCTCAAACGGACCGCGTCCGTATTGGGCTGGGGTCTTTTCGCCGTGCTCATGATTGCAATCTGGCCCGCTAAACTCGGCGGCGCAATGTCCTACGTGATCGTCAAGGGACACTCGATGGAACCAACGTTAGAGCCTGGTGACTTCGCGGTCATGCGGACAGGGAGTTACGACGTGGGAGACGTCGTCTCTTACCACCCCTTCGACGATGTTCCCGCCCAGGTGATCCACAGGATCATCGGGTTTAACGAGGACGGAACGGTCATCCTCCAAGGCGACAACAACGGTTTCATCGATCCGTTCTACCCTGAACTAACCGATGTCACGGGCAAGATGATTTTTTCTGTGCCGAACCTGGGCTCCTTCGCCTGGGTTCTGACCAGCCCGCTGGTCTGGGGCTCGCTAATACTGATGGCTGTCGCACTATACTTGTGGCCCGGCCGGAAGAAGCCCAAATCGGCGTCGGCAAGTGTTGCAGAACACTCGGAATCCCAATCCGCAGAAAGCCTGCAAAGCTGACCCCGCCGCACAGGCAGGAAAGACCGGCAGGCAAGCAAACCTAATCCATTTGAGCAAAGGCAAGAATCAAAACAGTGAAAGCGCAGCGAACACCTAAGCATCTGCGGGCGGCATTGGCCGCGGTCGCGGTGCTTGTCGCTGCTTTTTTCGGGTTCGCAGCCGCGACCTCACTGGATATTTCTTCCCCGACGGCACCCTGGTTTGACTCCCAGTACCGCTGCACCAGCCAAACTGTGTCTGTTGATGTTGATGGTGGGGTCGCCCACTTCGACTTGCCCGAGGAATGCGTTGGCGAACAGGTGAGCCTGCACTTATCGGGGAACGAGGGAACCGAGGTTCACTCCATGGTCGGCGAGTTGACCAACACCGTAGATGTTGGCGCCTTCGCACCGAGTGACCGGGGCGTCCTCATCACCGCGGACACTTGGCCGTTGCGCACAGAGGCGACGGTCACCGACCCAGATCCGGGGACGGTGCCGGGTGCTCCCGTTTCTTGCACAATCCCAGATGGCGAATGCACAGTCACGACACGCAAGTACGTCTACTGGGAAGCTGGCGGTATCCAGTACTACGAACTACACGTTGACCTCAGTTCTGACTCTCCTACCGAACAGGTATGGACTGCGACTATCAACCTTTCCAGTGATGAGCTGCCGTTCTTGGCCAGCGCGGTCCAAAACCACCAGGCTGGGGGTCTTACCAACATTGTTACTTCCGCATGCGACGTGACACCCCGAACAATAACTGTTCAGGGAAACCCAGGATGGAACAGGGACAAGGTCGGAGCTGGAAAAACAGCGGACATAGACATCCAGGGGCAGTCCGCCGGCACCGGAAACCTACTTACCTGCCCGTAAATACCCAGATGTGCATTATTCGCACTTTGCGCGTAGCCTGTCAGTGAAATCACATCGCGCGTGGGGCGATGAGGCTCCTCCGTCAGTGATTTTTCTCTGAGGGGGTCCGCAATGATCGGCATTAGAAGCACCGTGGGTGCTTCGCGGCCGACAAATCGTCGCCGTTTTACAGCCTTGGCTGTCGGGTCCCTTGGAGTTTTGGGATTGGCGCTTGGGGTCGCGAGCCAGCTAGACACGGCTTGGTCAGGTAATTTCCAAGCCGGCACCACACTTGCGGAACTCGACTGTCAAGAAGCGGGAGTGCCCGTGATTGGCAGTTTCACCGGAACCACCTTCGACGCATCTGCGGAGGACCCGTTCCAACCTGGTTCGGTCCAGTTCACCGACATCAGCCCGGCCTGCGCGGGTGAAGGCTACCAAATCGCATACCGTACCTCTGGGGACTGGCAGCTAATCGCCGAGGGAACCGTCACCGGATCGACAGTCACTGTACCCCTAGAGGGGGCGGCCATGTCCAGCAGCGCCGAGTTCGCGATCTCTTTCGTTTCGAACTAGATGACCTTTTTCCGCTACGAAGTACGCAGCGGTCCAGCTCCTCCCGTTAGATATTCTGGCGCAGCTTACATTCCAACTCCGGGACACGGGAGCCGAGAAAACTGCCGTTCCCAAGACACCCCGTTGTTTCTCAACACTTTCGTGCGTGACCGCAAAGAAGCTGTGCGCCTTCGGCTCCGTCCGCACCAGTTTATTCAGCTCAAATAAGCTCTGCTCACCTAAATCCAACCTGAATGGATTGGGCCCAAAGAGATTCGGCCCAAAACAAAACCGGCCCCGGTGAATTCGCCGCAGCGAAATGCAATGTCGGTTTCGTGAGTCTGTTCCCATCTGACCTGATCGGCCCACTTGAAGACTATTCCAATACGAAGTCCAAAACGGGAATCAATACGGGGACACACAGCCGGCACAACGACCGGTAGCTTGTTGTAGAACCCTTTACCGGGCCAGCGCGTTTGCGCTTGAACACGGCATCTGCGAGACCTGATTCGGAGACGTATTATTGGGATGCAGGCACGGCGTTGAACAAACCAGTCAGTTCACAGGCCGCTTTCGGCGCACAAATTGGACAGGGACACGGTTGTTGCGCCTTCTAGAAACGCCTGGTTTGGAACAGCTATCCACTTTAACCCGCGTCATAATGCCGTCCCTGACATTGCCAAGAAGTGCCCTGCGCCACATAGGCGGAATCCGGGCCGAATCATTCCGCCCATCAACACACGCACCATTAGAGCCTCCATTAGAACATTAGGAGTACGACCCAATGGCCAATCAAGAAGCCGGCTGGTACCCAGACGGAACAGGCGTTCAGCGCTACTGGGATGGAAGCCAGTGGACCCAGCACACGGAGCCTCTCCCACAGACGCAGGTGGCGGAGACCGTAACGGAGACCGTCTCGTAAGCACAGTCGGCCGCAGCGGCCGCACCCGTGGCGCCCCAAGAATCTGCTGCACCAGTAGCAGTGGTGTCCCAGGGCTCGGTGGTTGTCGCAGCCGCTCCTATGCACCGACCAAACTTGGACACGAACCGCTCCCTAGTGAAGTTCATCTTGATCGGCATCATCACCTTCAATATTTACCCGATCTACATCACGGCTCGCGCTGGCGAAGACCTGAACATGATCGCCACTAACTGGGACAACAAACGAACCATGAACTACTGGTTGGTGGCGCTGCTACTGGTCCCAATCACAGTTGGCGTCATGTACTTCGTTTGGTGGCACGGGTTCAGTAACAGAATTGGTGACGAGCAGCTTCGGCGCGGAATTCCCCGGAGCGTCTCGGCGTCAAATTTCTGGCTCTGGGGAGTACTGGGATTACTGATCCTGGTTGGGCCCTTCATCTTCGCCTACAAGTGGCTTGGCGCCATGAATGAGCTTTGCGCAGCGTACAACGCCAACGGCTAAGTCCCCACCTTTTCACCAATACTCTTTCGCCCCTGCAGCCACACCAATCGGCTGCGGGCGCGATGCGCATCCCGCAAGCCGGGTTACAAAACCAAATTGGCAGCTTCGGCAGCCATGGCACCACCGGTGCTCCGGAGAGAAAAGACCGTGCGGCCCGAGAGGTTATCCCTCTTGGGCGCGTTCCAGTTCTTCTTCTATGATCGCCTCGTCAAGCTTCACGAAGACGGGTTTTGGTTTGGCAATGGGTGTGCCTACGACGATGTCATGGCGCTCCCACTTGGGCGCATCCGTGTAGTCCCCGGTAATGATCGGATAGCGGAAGGGCTCCCCGTCTTCGCGGGTCACGTCCAAGTCTTCTACCCACTCAGCGACCGGCATTGGCGCAATGACCTCATCCTGACCCATTACCTGCGCCACAGCGTTAGAGGCGTGCGGCAGGAACGGCGCCAGCATAATGTTCAGGTCAGAAACCGCTTGGGCCAAAGTCCACAGGACCGTGCGCAGGCGCGGGATTTCTTCCTCAGCCTTTAGTTTGAACGGCTGGGTTTCAGTGACGTAACGATTCGCCTCACCCACTAGGCGCATGATTAGGTTCAGGGCCGCCTTCTGGTGGTGGGTGCGGATCAGGTCTCCAACCTCCAGAAATCCGGCTTGGATTTGGTCCAGCAGATTCTGATCGATTGGCTCCAGGTCACCCGGCTCTGGAATCTCTCCGAAGCGCTTGTGAATCATTGACGCCGTCCGGTTCACCAGGTTCCCCCAACCGGCGACCAACTCGTTGTTGGTGCGGCGCACGAACTCCTCCCAGGTGAAGTCCGCGTCGGCGGTCTCCGGCCCTGCAGCACTAATGAAGTAGCGCAGTGCGTCGGGTTGGTAGCGCGCCAAGAAATCTCGCACGTAAATCACGATTCCGCGAGACGAAGCGAACTTCTTGCCCTCCATGGTGAGGAACTCAGAAGAGACGACCTCGGTCGGCAATGTCAGCTCCCCGAAAGCTCCCGGTTCGCCCCCCAAAGAACCTTCCCCGTTGTAAGCCAGCAGCTCTGCAGGCCAAATCTGAGAGTGGAAGACAATGTTGTCCTTGCCCATGAAGTAGTACTGCAGCGCTTCGGGATCGTTCCACCATTTGCGCCATGCCTCCGGATCCCCGGTGCGGCGCGCCCACTCGATAGCCGCGGACAGGTAGCCGATGACCGCGTCAAACCAGACGTAGAGGCGCTTGCCAGTCTGGTCTTCCCAACCGGGGACCGGGATCCCCCAGTCAATGTCCCGGGTCATCGCGCGGGGCCGGATCTCTTCCAAGAAGTTCTTAGAAAAACGGATGACGTTCGGGCGCCAAAGGCCTGAATCTTCTTTCTCATCCAGCCACTCGGTGAGCGCCTCAGCCAGCGCCGGCAGATCCAAGAAATAGTGGGTGGTCTCCACGAACTCCGGAGTTTCCCCGTCAATCCGGGAGTGGGGTTCTATCAGGTCAGTCGGGTCCAGCTGGTTGCCGCAGTTATCGCACTGGTCGCCGCGAGCGCCCGTGTCACCGCAGATAGGGCAGGTGCCCTCAATGTAGCGGTCCGGCAGGGTGCGGCCCGTACTGGGAGAAATCGCGGACAGCGCTGTCTGCTCTATCAGATACCCGTTGTCGCGCACCTGGCGGAACATGTCCTGGGCTACCTGGTAGTGGTTGCCGGTTGTCGTGCGGGTGAACAGGTCGTAGGACAGGCCCAGGTTGACCAGGTCTTCGACAATGAGTTCGTTGTTCTTGTCCGCCAGGTCGCGCGCGCTGACGCCCGCCTGATCTGCCGCTACAAGAATTGGCGTTCCATGTTCGTCCGTCCCGGACACCATGAGCACGTCGTGACCGGCCATTCGCATATAGCGGGAGAATACATCTGAGGGGACCCCGAAACCGGCAACGTGACCGATGTGGCGGGGGCCGTTCGCGTACGGCCAGGCAACTGCGGAGAGGATTGTGCTCATGGCAGTAGCCTAGTTGCTTTGGGGGCGCTAGCAGAACTCAGAACGGGAGCAGATCCTCTTGGATCCACATCGGAGCGCTACCGTG
>CAYFRG010000050.1:0-7335 GCA_964345535.1 uncultured Actinomyces sp.
GAGCGTCGGGGCCCATTCTCCCGGGCATGACATAGCCGCGGCCGATCTGACGGCAGGTTACAGGTTACCAGGATGGCCTCAGCGGCCGGAAGGAAAACCGCTCCTGAGCGGAGAGTTCAGCGGTGATATTGCGCACCTCCTGCGATCACAGACGCAGGAGTTCCTCCTCCGCAGCGTACGCGCCGGGGTCCAAGCGCATTTGACCACTCCCGTCGAATATCATGGCTGTGGCTTCCTCTGAACGGACTCTGGGCCAGCCGGGGTCTCCCGTAACCAGAAAATCAATAGCCGCACCATGCATCTGCGCGGCCAAGTCACTTGGCAGGTCATCCCCTAAGAACCAGTTGACGTAAGGCTGATCCAAGATATCGAACCAGAAAGGCAGGTCAGAACAGTGGATGGCTCGGGACTCTTTACCGCCTACCCACGCGAAGTCGTAGAGCCACGTGGGGGCGCTGCCCCGCGACTGCACTATCTGAAGCGCAGGGGCGCGGAACATACTATCTGTCGTGAATCGGCCAACGATATCTCTTGTAGTCTTCTGGGCGCCGCGACCACGAATATACCTTGTGGCTGCCTTGCCCCTGAGCCCCAGCAGCTCCAATATGACCCGGGCTGGAATGGCATCGATAAAAGCGGGGAGTTCATCTGCCATGAAAGTGAACTCGTCGACAGTGGCACCGATAAGCAGGTGCTTGTCAGCGCCGATCCCGGCAGTTATAGCCGCAGCCGCCGTCTGCGGTACCGTCACTCCATCCACAACCGGGCCGAAGGCCAGCGCCTCCCTGGGCCCCTTTCGCACCCGGGACAGCGTCGGGCGGGACAATTCCTCCACCAGTTCCTGCTCCGCGGAGTACAACTGCTGCCTGGTAAGTGAGGAAAAGCCAGCCAGTGTCGGAGATACGCCGGCGATTTTTGCTAGCTCCAGGGTTGTCGCGCGGGCACGGTCCATGGGGATGTCACCTGTCGCCCCAGAGATGGCCCAGGCCCTGCGAAACAGCCTTTGAGCTTGGGGCAGTCCCAGAAGCGTCAGCACCGCGCCCCCACCAGCGGACTGCCCGGCTATGGTCACGTCCCCCGGGTCTCCTCCAAAGGTGTGAATGTTCTCCTGCACCCACTCCAGTGCCGCAAGCCAATCCAGAACACCCCTGTTTGCGGGCGCGCCATCAACGGCGCCGAACCCTTCAAAACCTAACCGGTAGGAGATGCTGACAGTCACTACGCCGTCTCTGTTGAAACTCCGTCCGTCGTACCAGGGGCTGGATGGCGAACCGCTTGTGAAGCCGCCACCGTGAATGTAAACGAGTACCGGTGCGGGGGTCTGTGGATTCAGGTCCGGCGTGAAAACGTTCAGGTTCAGAATGTCCGAACCTGGGAAAGCTGGTTCGGGAACCAGAGAATCAGTTGGGGTCACCACCGCCGGGGTAGCCCCATACTCTGTGCAGTCTAGGGTAGCGGACCACTTTTCGGGTCGACGCGGCCTGGCGAACCGCAGGGCACCAACGGGCGCCTGCGCGTATGGAATGCCTAGAAAAGCTGCGTATCGAAAGTCAGCGTCTTTGGGATGTGCGGCGCCATCCGCAACTAGCTCGCTGGGGTTAGCCGCGTGGTTGAGAAGATCCGGCCCACGCCAAAAACCCTGAACGGGACCATTTACCGTCTGAACAACCGGGCCATCGAAAGCAACCACCATTGATTCCTCCTCAGACTACTGCTTGATTCCTCCTCAGACTACTGCTCAAGCTCCAGCAGACTACCGCTCAGACTCCAGCGGTAACCGCTTCCGGGTCCACGCGCCGAGCTATCCTCACGCCCAGTGTGACCGCTGTACGACGGAGGTCCTCATCCATTTGCGCCAAAAGCTGATCCACGCTGTCGAAACTTGCCATTGAGCGTAGGCGCCGGACAAACACCACCGTTACTTCCTCATCATACAAATCCAAGTCCGATCGGCCCAGCACGTGGGCTTCTACCGTCCTCTTGCTTCCACCAAATTGCGGGTTCGTGCCGACAGAAATCGCAGCCGGAAGGTACTCCTGGCCTCCACCCCACGCCTCTTCCCCCGCTACCTCGGCATCGCGTACGAGCCAACCCGCATACACTCCATCAGCAGGAACAAGCTGTCCCGCAGCGGCGACGTTGGCCGTGGGGAACCCGAGCTTCCGTCCGCGCTTGGCCCCGTGCTCAACAATGCCCGTTACGCGATGAAAACGGCCGAGTACGGCCGCGGCTTCTTCTACCGCCCCTTGCTGAAGCAGTTCACGGACCCACGAAGATGACCACCTTCGCCCCGCCTGCGAGACGACGTCAGTGACCATCGTGACCTCAAAGCCGAAAACCTTTCCCAGCTGTCGGAGGGTATCAATATCCCCGGTGTTTCCCCGACCGAACCGAAAATCCTCTCCTACCACGACCTCGCGAGCACCCAGTCTGTCCACCAGGTACTCCTGCACGAAGTCCTCTGGAGACAGGGAATAAAGCGATCGGTCGTAGTGTGCTAGTAGGGTCGCGTCCACCCCCGTCACTGCAATGGCATCCAGCCTGTCCGCGGTTGTCATGATCATCGGGACCGGATTTCCCGGCTGATGAACGGAGCGGGGGTGCGGATCAAAAGTAAGAGCGACCGAGTCGCACCCAAGACGCTTGGCACGTTCCACGCAGGATCCGATTACGCGCGAGTGTCCCTGGTGCATACCGTCGAAGTTCCCGATGGTGACCACGGATTGCTGGTCTCCGGGAACCTGGTCAAGACCCGTCCAAACATTCACTTGCAGGCCTAACGCAGTTATTCTTTGGAACCCGAGCGGGGCTCACTACCTTTTCCACCGCAACCGCAACCGCCGCAACCACATCCCTGGCTGGCCGCAGACATCGGGTTTTCCTGAGTCGGATCTACCTGGCCGAACTGCTGCGCTGTTTTCTGTGTCATCTTTTCCTCACGTTGAACTAGGTTTACACCGGATCGATAATAAATACGGGTCTCAGCCTACCGGCTTTGAGTTCGCCCAAACCCGCCGTGGTCCCGTCCGGGCACTCGAGAGCAAGGACGTCCCCGTCTTCCGCCCCCCGCACTCGGCATTCCGGACCCACCCCGTACCGAAACAGATCACATTCTTTCTCGGTGATACCGGCGGAGGGGTACAGAATCCGACAGACATCACCGGCAGGATAGAAAGCCCCCGAGCTCAAGGCGCTGTCCACACTGCACGCTTTGTCTACCGTCCAGGGGCCAATGGCTGTGCGCCGCAAATGCGTGACGTGGCCTCCGACCCCTAGTGACTCTCCCATGTCCCTAGCGATGGCACGGACGTACGTACCCGACGAGCACTCAACCTCCACGTCCAGTTCCAGGTAACCGTCGACCTCAACGGGTTCACCAATGAGTTCGAATCTCTCAATAGTGACGGGCCTTTCCGGGATCGTCACCTCAGCCCCTGCACGCACAAGTTTGTGGGCCCGCTGGCCGTTTATTTTGATTGCGCTGACAGCGGAGGGAGCCTGCATTATGTCGCCGCGCAGCGCAGCCATTGCAGACTCGATCCTGGGCACCGGGATCCAGTCCGACCCCACATCCGTGACAATGTCTCCCTCCGCATCATCGGTGACCGTCGTGGCTCCTAACCTGATGGTTGCCACGTAGTTCTTGTCCAAACCCGAGAGGAAGTGAAGCAGTTTGGTTCCCCGGTTAACACCGAGTATCAGTAGGCCGGTTGCAGCGGGGTCGAGCGTGCCAGCGTGCCCTACCTTCCGGGTTCCAAGAGCCTTTCGAGCGCGCGACACGACGCCGTGACTTGTGATCCCGCTGGGTTTGTCCACCAGCAGGATCCCCGATTCGGCTCCCCTGTCAGACCAAGTTCCGGCACGGATGTTCCCCTCAGGGACTTCGCTAGAGCTCATCTTCGTCTGTGAGTACGTCCGTCCGATAGGGATCTTCCCCAGCGGCATAGTTCTTCCCTGCGGAAGCAGCCGCAATCTGGGCGTCCTTTTCCCTGGCGGCTCTCAGCGCGTCCTCAATGTTCGCCGCTTCTTCCGGCAGTTTGTCCTCTTCAAACCGGATGGTCGGCGTTAGGCGTAGGCCAAGTGATTTCCCAACCTCCGACCGGATGAGTCCTTTTGCAGACTCGAGCGCCCTACGCGTTGCCCGAGCTTCGTCCTCATCACCAAGGACCGTGTAAAAGATGGTGGCATGGTGCAGATCCCGCGTGACCTTCACCTCCGTAATGGTCACAAAGCCTACGCGCGGATCCTTCACCCGCCGCTCAAGCGTGCGCGCCACAGTTATCTTGATGTTCTCTTCCACGCGCCTCACGCGCGACGCATCAGCCATGTCAAACTTCCTTACTTGCGGCCCCGGTCCGTGAGGCCCGTGCAGATCAACTGTCTGCTTGGTCCGGGAAAAACTGGTAGAAAATGAATTTGCTGCTAAACAGAGCGGGCCCTACGGCGAAACAACGAGGGGGCCGACGCTATGCCAGCCCCCTCATCGTTTGCTATTAGTCGCGAGCGATCTCTTTCATTTCCCAGGTCTCAATAATATCGCCGACGGCAATATCCTTGTAGCCCAAGGTGATACCGCACTCGAATCCTTCGCGAACCTCCGTGACATCGTCCTTCTCACGCCGCAGGGACTGCACTTCCAAGTCATCCGCGATCACGACACCGTCGCGAACCAAACGAGCCTTCGCACCCCGGCGCATAATGCCGGTCCTAACCATGGAACCAGCGATGTTTCCAAATTTGCCAGAGCGGAACACCTGGCGGATCTCCGCGCGGCCCTGCTCGACCTCTTCGTAAATCGGCTTGAGCATGCCCTTCATGGCAGCTTCGATTTCTTCCAGAGCCTTGTAGATCACCGAGTAGTACTTGATCTCAATGCCCTCATTGTCCGCCATCTCTTGGACGCGCTCGGCCGGACGCACGTTGAACGCGACTATAACCGCGTCGTCCACCGTAGCCAGGTTGACGTCGTTCTGAGTAATGGCGCCAACGCCGCGGTGAATGATCCGCAGTGCCACTTCTTCGCCAACGTCCAGTTTGAGTAGCGAGTCCTCCAAGGCCTCGACCGCACCGGACACGTCACCCTTGATGATGAGGTTAAGGGTGTCGACCTTGCCCTCTTTGAGGACCCTGTCGAAGTCTTCAAGCGTAACGCGCTTACGACGGCGGGCCAATTGGGCTTGACGCTCCGCGGCCTCTCTCTTGTCAGCAATCTGGCGAGCAGTCCGATCGTCTTCAGCTACCAGGAAAGAGTCACCGGCGCGAGGCACCGATGTGAGCCCCAGCATCTGTACCGGTCTCGATGGCCCAGCCTCTTCCAACGGGTTTCCGTTCTCATCGAACATTGCCCGGACGCGGCCGTACGAGCTACCGACAACGACCGCATCGCCGACGCGCAGCGTTCCGCGCTCGATAAGCATCGTGGCCACCGCTCCTCGGCCCTTATCCAGGTTCGCTTCGATAGCGACGCCTCGGGCTTCGGCGCGTGGGTTTGCACTGAGATCCAAGGCCGCGTCTGCAGTAAGCAGGACGGCTTCAAGCAGGCTATCGATTCCTTGGCGCTGCTTGGCGGAGACGTCAACGAACATCACGTCGCCGCCGTACTCCTCCGCCACTAGGCCGTATTCGGTCAGCTGGCCGCGGATCTTATCCGGGCTAGCCTCGGGCTTATCGACCTTGTTCACGGCGACCACGATCGGAACGTCCGCGGACTGTGCGTGGTTTATCGCTTCGACGGTTTGGGGCATGACGCCGTCATCCGCCGCGACCACAAGTATCGCAATGTCCGTGACTTTCGCTCCGCGGGCACGCATGGCAGTGAACGCCTCGTGACCGGGTGTATCAATGAACGTCAGCGGCCGATCCCCATCGTCCTGGGGAACGCGCACCTGGTAAGCCCCAATGTGCTGGGTGATCCCACCGTGCTCAGAATCAACAACGTCGGTCAGTCGCACGGCATCAAGGAGCTTCGTCTTTCCGTGGTCCACGTGACCCATGACAGTGACAACCGGGGGACGCGGCTGGAGATGCGCCTCATCCTGCTGTTCCTCAGCATCCAGGTCGATGTCGAAGGACTCCAACAGCTCACGGTCCTCGTCTTCCGGTGACACAACAAGGACCTTGTAGCCCAACTCGGCTCCAAGCGTTTCAAACGTGTCTTGGTCAAGGGATTGGGTGGCGGTGGCCATCTCTCCAAGGTGGAAGAGAACGGTCACCAAGGCTGCGGGATTAACGTCGATCTTCTCCGCTAGGTCTGCCAGAGACGCCCCCTGCCGAATCCTGATTTCCTGATCATTGCCGCGTGGAATCGAAACGCCACCAATGGATGGTGCGTCCTGCTGTTCGAACTCTTGACGTTTGGCCCGCTTGGACTTGCGCCCCCTCTGGGAGCGTCCGGTGCCCCGGCCAAAAGCACCCGGAGTTGAACCGCGGCCCCCGCGGCCACCCCGAGGACCAGAAGCAGCCGGACCTCCGGTCTGTCCTGGCGCGCCACCCGGTGTACCCGGGCGAGTGCCAGTTCCACGGCCACGACCGCCGCCGCGACCACCGCTCGGGCGAGCATCTTCACGAGTGAAGCTTGCAGAGCCCGGCATCATAGTTGGGTTGGGACGCGAACCCGTACGCCCGCCAGTTGCCTGAGGACGAGGCGAGCCGGGACGACCCGAACGTCCACTGGCACCCCGCGGGCCGGGGCGAGGTCCGCCCGTGCCACCCGGCCGGGGCATTCCCTGGGTTGAAGCATAAGGGTTGTTACCCGGGCGCGGACCACCGGGACGGGGTCCTGGCCTGGGCGCCGGACGGGGCGCAGCAGGCTTTGGCGCTGCAGGCGTCGGAGCGGGAGGCGTCGGCGCAGCCGGCTTCGGTGCGGGCGCTGCAGCTTTAGGCGGGGCCGGAGCAGGTGTCGGCGCCGGCCTGGGACTGGGCTTCGCAGCGCCAGCTTTAGGCTCCGTCGTCGGAGGTTTCGGCGCGGCCGGCTTCTCCGGCTGAGGGACTACCGGACCGGGCTTCGGACCGGCAGGCTTCTTAGCAGCGGGCTTTGCCTTCTCAGGCTTCTTTGGTTCCGGTACTTCAGCGGGAGCCATAGCCGCGTACGACTCATGGACCATCCGCACAATAGGGGCCTCCACCATAGAAGACGCCGATTTTACAAACTCACCTTTCTCTTTCAGGTGAGCTAACAGTTCTTTACTCGTGATTCCGAGCTCTTTGGCGAGCTCGTGGACACGCATCCTGGCCACAATTCTCCTGTTCGGTTCGTCCCGTTCAGGAGACGAACGACTAATACTGCTGGCAGCTCATCGCTGGGTACTCATCGGGTGCCCATCAGCTTCCAACCCG
>CAYFRG010000051.1:0-7200 GCA_964345535.1 uncultured Actinomyces sp.
GTCGCGTTTGAGTCTGAGTACTAACGGGCTCCTAAACGAACCCCCTGCGTTGGTTGCTTTTTCTCGGAGTCACTGGGCTGATCCGCCTTGAGTAGGGTAGAAGACGAAGGCAGGCAGCAACTGTCTTCGAGTTTTAAGGAGTGAAACATGACCTTTACTGTCTATCTTGCGGGCGAGATCCACAGTGACTGGCGTGAGGAAATCGAACGCGACGCTGAGAGCTTGGGTCTGGACGTGGCTTTCACGGCGCCTGTCACGAATCATGAGGCAAGCGACGCGGCGGGCGACCACCTGGGTGAAACATCCGACCAGTTTTGGCGTGACCACCAGTCAGCCAAGGTTAACGCGATCCGCACGCGTACTCTCATTGAAGAAAGCGACTTGGTGGTGGTGCGTTTTGGGGACAAATACAAGCAGTGGAACGCTGCTTTCGATGCAGGTTACTGTGCCGGGCTGGGGAAGCCCTATGTTACGCTCCATGCCGAGGACATAGTCCACCCCCTCAAGGAAGTTGACGCGCAGGCGTTGGCATGGTGCACTACCACGCGACAAGTGGTGGAAACCCTCCGCTACGTGCTCGAAGGTTAGCCGTACTGAGGGAGCTGTGGTGTCAGCCGCTATCAAGATCGTTCCGATCGCGTTGATTCTGTTCTGAGCGCGGCCGAATCTGGGTTTCACGCATGATGCTCAACGGCGGGAAGCGTCGCGTACTCAAATGGCACCCTCGATGCGCTCCCAAACAGAACTGAGGCTCGACTGACTTCGCCGACCTCGGCGCAAGGCCTAGCCAGGGATGCCTCAGTCGAAAATGGTTCTGTTCAGTGGGATGGATAAGAACCCGCCGGTACCTCTTGGCCTGTGGATCTCGAACTGGGATGGAGATCAGCCGGGCTCACTCGTGAACAACTACCGCATCGTTTCTTGAGCTGTGAAGCTGAAGGTTCACCGAGGGTAACCACGCGTATCTAGCACCCAACAAACGGTTCTAGTGTGGGAAAAGATTGGTCAAGACGGACATTCTGCTGGGGAGGGCGGTAGTCGCGACAACCCGTTTCGTTCCAGGGTGTAAAAGAGTAAGAAGCCGAAAGGAAAGTGGAAGCCCTACTGGATGTCAATGGCCGTGGTATTGGTAGGCGTGGCCGAGATACTGGTGTCTATACACCCGTCACCGGCGTCGAGGTGGCGCCAACACAACGAAACGAAAGCTACCGCAGCCTATCAAGACCGGGTGCAAGAGGGCCCGACTTCGAGAGAATGACATACAGTTTGAACTCGCTCACGAATACGACGGGCTTCTGTCTAGTGGATAACTCGTAGTCGGCGCTGAATCCAACAAACCCGTTCTCCACGATGAAGAAGACGAAGCCGGTTACGGGGATCTGCTCCCCAGGGAGACCGGGATTATGGCTCGGTTGAAGATCCCCGTGGCTGACGTGTACCTGCCGATCTACCACGGAACGTCAAATCAGGTGTTAGAAAAGGAGGCGGGGTACCTGCGGGACGCAGCCCTTCCCCGGGGTGGGAGGACCCCACTTAGCCCTTATGGCTCGCACGGAGCCTGCGAAAACCGCTTTGGTCAGTGACGGAACAAGCTGGAGCTGGGAAACACTTTTACCATTTCCGTGTCGGATGAGGTGCTCACCTACCAGGCGGTAGAACTGCAGACGATCCTGCCTGACCAGACAGCGTCCTTGGTGATCCACCAAGATCAAGACTTGGTCGCGCTTATCGTCTGGACGCCGCTGGGTCTGGCGGACTCACGTCGCCATCTTCTGCGGCCGTTATGATTTGCTGTCAGTTCCGCTTGACACAGAAGTCCTGGGTGCGGCAGGTTCGTCTTCTCCTAAGGAAAAAGCTGCAGCTACTGCCTATCCCGGAATAATTGACGCTAAGTAAAAAACCCGGCTTTCTGGAGGACTGAAATTGCCTCTTCGCGGGATTGAACTCCAAGCTTCTTGTAAAGTGAGCTGGACTGGCTTTTCAATGTGTTTGGGGAGCGGCGAGTTTCCTTCGCTATCTCATTGAACGTCTTGCCTGCCGCCAAATGTTCGGCAAGATTTAGTTCGCGGGGAGTCAGACTGGCGCAGTTACCCGGTGGGCTCTGAGCGTCACGCTGCTCAAACTGGCTGAAAGAACCCGTGGTTAGATTCTCAAGTATCCCCGGGGAGGACCCGGCCAGCCGACCCGAAAGCGTTTCAAGGATAGGAAGCGGCAGGCCTATAGGAGGCACCGCTCCCTGTTCTGTGTCCGCCAGATGGAAGAGCCCGCAGAAGGCAAGGTCAGCCCCTCTGTGGTCCCCTAGCATTTCACGTGCAACAGCTTCACGGAGCAGCGCTGAAGCCCTAGCTGAAACGCACTGGGGCGTTGTAACATCTGAGTCTGTTTCCAGGATGTCCAATGCTTTTTGTGGGTTTCCAAGCAAAATGTGAGCGTTGGCAAGAAGAAGGTCATAGGGGACGAACCGACAAGGGGGAGACTCTGCGTCTTTTAGCAAAGAGAGGACTTTTCCTGGTCGCTCAGTTTGGAGGAGACACAAGGCTTCAGCGCCCAACATCAAGTGGTTGAACAAAGGAGGGCTATCCACGTAATCAAGACGGCTCCGGTAGAGCTCACAGTTGCTGCACGCTGCCAAGAACTCCCCTCGGATCATCTGGCCCGCCACTGTTTGGTACATGCGATAGCCGCTAACAAGACCGTTGAGGGACGGCTTCAGCGGAATTTCGGCAAGTTCAGTTGCGAACTCCAAACCGCCCTGCTTTGCTCCGATCAGCAGCTCAGCGAACAATCTGGGCCAATGCGCATGGAACCGTTGCTTCTCCTCTCGGGTCAGATTGTCTGAGCTGGACTGTTTGTCGATTTCCTTAGCGGTAGCAAGGTGTTCCTTTGCTGTCCTGTAATGGCCACATAGAGCAAGAATCGCTGCCATAACCGAGTGCGCGACAGCTTCCTCTTGGTGAGCGCCCTTCTCCGCGGAGTAATCAAGCGCTAGACGCGACGCTTTCATGGCCTGAGGCAGATCAGCGCTGGCAAGATGGGTTACAGCGACAGCGATAGACGCACGAGCCTTTTTGACCGTTGTCATTAGCGGGTCAGTCTCGATCGCTTCCAAGAAGTCCAGGGTGTCGGCCATCTTTTTGGCCTCTTCAGGGCGATCCAGCATGAGGGCAGCCCACAGGGCGGCCGCGAGCTCCAACGAACTAACAGGTTCCGCTTGGAGCCGGCTCTTGAGTGAGTTTCTGCGTGCGGATATGAACTCCGAAAGATCCTCCCTTTTGACGGCCGATTTGGGAGACGCAACAAGTTCAAGAATGCTGTCGGCATGATCGCGCAGTGCCATCAAAACCTCCAACACATAAAGTCAAGCAATGCAGTCGGATCGGTGTGGATCGAAACAGACGGCTTACGTCGTTCCGATTATAGTCGCCGCAGGAGGGGACTGCTTTTTGAGTGTACTTTGGCGCGCGACCAACAGGCGGTGCGCATCGGGACGTAGTCGTTTACTCATTTCTCCAGCCTGACCACCCCAACACCTGAGCGGTCAATATCCGACCGGATATTCTCCCGGAAGCAACAGCATTTTGTGCAGGGGAAGGAGAATGCCTGGCGCAGCAGCACAGAGGGTGTGGAGCTTGCGATGCGATCGTGGCTTTTGGTGGCGGAGGACTCGTTGTGCTGTCGAGCAGGCTGGACTTCGTCTTCGAGCTGACTCCCGAGTACGCAGAGTAGATAAGTGCCGGCACTCCGCCCGGAAGAAGCTCAGTGACTCTACGATGCCGGGGCGCCGGGGAGCAGAACTCTGTTGCAATCTAGTTTCAACTCAAGGGCTGAACGTTATCGCGTGTGAGGGTTCGGGTTCGTCTAGTGCCCTGCAGGACCCTCCCTGCGTCATGCTTGATGCGTGTATACGCTGAGAAGAGAGCGGCCCTGGCCCCTCATCTCGGGAACCAGGGCCGCTGAAGTAACGGCTAGTCTTGGTCGGGTCCGTAGGGAATGCCGAGGATGGGACAGCTTTCCACTCCGGGATAGACGCGCGTGAGCGAGTCCATCTGCTTGCGCATCTTCGCGGGGTCGGATGCCCAGTCTTTGTAGATCTGGAAGGGAAGCTCATCCGTACCGAAGATTGAGTCACCGGACTGGATCATGCCGCTGTAGCCCCGGTGGGCCAACTTGTAGAGGTGGTTTTCTGCCTGCCAAGTCTTCCGCATGTCCCGGATTGAAGGAATTGAAAACTCGGCGTACTGCATCTCGTAGGGAGCACTTCCACATTCGCCGAGGACACGGCCGTCATAGCCGATCAGGATAGAGTGGCCGAACATGTAGTAGCCATCTATGTATCCGGCAGCCCCCGCGTCGGCGACGTAGACGTTGTTGGCCCAGGCCATCGCCTTGTCCATCAGTATTTCTTGCTCAACCGCCGGGTACATATATCCCCGGGTCCGTACAACGAGTTCCGCTCCCTTGTAAGCCAGGTCCCTCCACATTTCAGGGTAGTTCCCGTCATCGCAGATCATGAGCCCAACCTTGATGCCCTTAGGTCCATCGGTCACAAACGTTTCCTCGCCTGGGAAGTACTCCTCGGCAGGAACCCACGGCATGATCTTCCGGTAGTGCTGAACGATTTCGCCCCGATCATTTATCAATACGGAGGCGTTATAGGGGTTCTTTCCCGGGTTCTTTTCCCCATCGAGCGCAAACACGCCCCACACCTTGTTGTCGATACAGGCCTTCTTGAATATCGCCATTTCGGGCCCGTCCGCAGTCATTGCATACCGGCGGGAGAGGTTCTTCTGCAGTTTCACTCCCTGAGTGCTGGCCTCAGGGAAGACGATCAGGTCCAGGCCGGGGAAGCAGAGCTTCGTGTCTCTCACTCGGTCAGCAATAGCATTGCAATTGTCGATGATGGATTGCTGGTCCGGGCAGACGGGGATCGGCCACTGGATAACGGCTACACCGACGGTATCCGGACTAGAGGTAATGTCACCAATACGCATGTTTTCTCCTTGAGTCTTAATGTGACTTCTCGGCGCCGCGTTGGGCACGGAGATTTCTCAGTGCAGGGGCCATTCCTCGCATGGCACATGCTTCCTTCCTGGCATTTTGGAGAGCATAGGGAAACATCGTTTGCCGTCTCAGCTCAAGTAGCGGCGGCGAGAATTACGAAGCTTGATTCCTGGCACGGACAAGAAAACCGTATTACGTGCAGCTAAAAGAAATGTGACGAACTGCAATTTATCGACAATTATGTCGCATTATCGTTTCTGTTTGTCACGTTCCGGAGGTCCAGGAGTAGTCGGGTCTTTAGTTCACCGGAATGGGAGTGTGCTGCGGCGGCTGCCCGGTCTTGAACACGCTGATTGTGCGATCCTCTACCGTTTTCCAAGTGTGGTCGCTGAAATGTAGGTCCAGCGGCTCCGAGCAGACGAGTTGTGTATTGTCCGGGAGACGCTGTGTGGTCCCATCAGCCATGCGCACGTTAGCTGCTCCCTGCGCACAGAACAGGGATGGCGACGTGGGTGCGGGATTGTCACCGAGGTTCTTCTGGCTGCAGACCCGCATGGTAACCAGCTGTTCACCATCGGACGCAGCCATGCAGGCAGTAAAGGGTTCGGTGACTCCGTTTTCGGCCCGGGCTTCCTCAATGCGGTCGTTTAGCCGCATAAGCGCTTTCACTGGGTCGGCGGCAAGTCCGTAGGTGAGCGCCAGGTAAAAGCATGTTTCGGTGTCTGTGTTGCCCCGGATGAAGGGGTAAAGACTCGGATCCACGTCCATGGTGAGAGTCCGCTTGAGTTTGGCGAAGCCTCCCACGGTGCCGTTGTGCTGGAACATCCAGCCACCGTGGACAAACGGGTGACAGTTGTCTTGCGCGATGGTGCCCCCGGGCGCCGCGCGGACGTGTGCCAGCACAGTCCCGGTCTGAATCTGCTCGGCCAAGCTGCGCAGGTTATCGCTATCCCAAGCAGGGGTGATCTGGTGGAACTGCCCAATTTTTCCCCCCAAACCGTTCCAGGCCGCCCCGAACCCGTCCCCGTTTGTGGGGAAGTCGTGGTTCCGGAACTGATCAGCGTAAGGGTAGTCAGGGAGTCGGAGGTAGTGAGCGTTGATGCTCTGGTCAACCAGCGAATGGTCCGGCTTCGTAACAATGGTGTCGATGGTAATTGGGGAGCCGTGATACGCAAGCCAGCGGCACATGCCGGGGCCTCTCTCTTGATGTGCCCTCAGCCTATCGCGCTCGGTGTGGCGTGAGCCACGCTCGCGGGCAGCAAATAGACGGCAAAGCGTCAGTTGCCGAAGCAGGAATATGCTCAGGGTAGCGGGGAACTTCCCAGGCGTAGACATCGGGAGGCTCAATGAGCTCTCAAGACGACAGTCAGGACCAGCTACTTGGCAGGTTAGACGGGCTGCCCTTCACGAAGGAGCATCGTAAGGTGCTGGCGGCGTCGGGCATCGGATGGGCGTTCGACGCCATGGACGTCGGTCTCATCACTTACATTATTGCTGTGCTGTCGGTCCAGTGGGGACTGACAGACTTGCAGCGTTCCTGGATTGTTTCGGCCGGTTTCATTGGGATGGCGATAGGCGCTTCCCTTGGGGGCACGCTGGCGGATCGGATTGGGCGCCGAAACGTGTTCACATTGACACTGGTTGTTTACGGGGTGGCGACGGGGGCTTCCGCGTTTGCTGGAGGTGTCCTCGTCCTCATTCTGTTGCGCGTCGTCGTGGGTCTGGGTTTGGGGGGTGAACTCCCAATCGCCTCAACCTTAGTCTCTGAGCTCTCTCCAAAACGCGTGCGCGGTTCTGTTGTGGTGTGGCTGGAGGCGTTTTGGGCTCTTGGATGGACGGTCGCAGCGATTGTCGGCTACTACGTCGTACCCCTCGGGGACTGGGGGTGGCGGGTCGCCTTCGGAATCGGCGCTCTGCCCGCTCTTTATGCCGTCTACATTCGGTCCGGTCTGCCGGAGTCGCCTCGTTTTCTTCTGTCCAAGGGAAGGGTCGCCGAGGCCGAGGCCGTCGTTGAACAGTTCGAGGAGTCGGCCCGGGAAGCAGGTTGGACGCCCGGTCCCGACCCTCACCCAGAACACGCAGAAGCTGATGGGTCACGGGGTAGCACGTCTCTGTTCGCGCCCGGACTGCGGGGGCGAACCGCAGCGATCTGGACCGTGTGGTTCATGGTCAACTTCGCCTACTATGGGGCGTTCATTT
>CAYFRG010000052.1:0-7080 GCA_964345535.1 uncultured Actinomyces sp.
GAAGACTACTTCGTAACCGAGGAACTCCACTACGCAGACGGTGAGCTGGTCGAGTTCCAAGAGACCTTCCCCGTCTATTCCGTGACCGTCCAGGTGGATGCAAACGTCTCGGGGACCTCAAGTGTCACGATCGAATACGCAGTGTCTGACGCGCGGGCCCTTGAAGCCGGTGACTGGCTGGAAGAGTTCTTCGCCGGGACAAGCGGTCAAGAGGTGACAGTCAAGGAATCGGGCGAAGCCAAAACGTACTCGCTCAGGTTCTCGGGGACAGATTCAAACGCGGTGAGCAGCGCCCTGTCTAGCTACCTTCCAGGCTCTGAGTACGGTTTCACCGTCGCGCCCGGGACGTTTTCTCGCGACTTCTACGGGTACCTTCTTCTCAGCCCGTCCAGTTTGCTTGGCCAGTCCGCGATAACAGAGGGCGTGTCCTTCGACATTTCCACTCCGTTCCTGACTTCTGTTCAAGGGGAGTGGCCGCAGGTGGCTCCTGGCGGTTCAAACGTGGAGTTCCACTTCTCTGGCTCGGGGATGCCCGTGGCAGGGATGGTGGTAGTCGGAGTGCTTCTACTTCTGCTAATCGTTGCTGTCGTTTTGCTGATCATATTCCGTGGTCGCATTTCGGCGACCCTAGCGAAGCAGAAAGAGCGCCAGCAGGCTGCTGCTGCACGTCAAGCTGCTGCCCCTGCCGCCGCTCCTGCAGCAGCTTCGACCGGGGTTGTTCCCGGCCAGCCTTACCAGGCAGAGGCGGTGGCGCCTCAGCCTGAAATGACCCCGGAGATGCCAACTGAGTCCTATCCGGCAGCGCCCGTGGTAAGCCAGCCGGTTCCGGCGGGTCCGGGTGACGTTACCGTAGAGATGGACGCGACGCCGCCCCCGCAGCAGACACTGTCGATGACGCCCACGGGGACTCCGGTGCCTCCCGCTCCGCCAGCGCCACCCGCTCCGTCGGCACCGCCTGCGCTGCCAGTTCCGGACCGCGCGCCAAAGCCAGCTGAAGAAGCGGATGGTGGCTACCAGGAGGGCGTCTTCTAGTGACGCCCCCTGCGGGTTGCTACTTGACCCGCAGGGGTTGCCTCACCACGTTGGTGTTCGTGGACTGGGCAACCGGGCGGAGCACCATCAGGTCAACGTTTACGTGGCTGGGCATGGTTAGCGCCCAGCGGATCGACTCCGCGATGTCCTCTGCCACCAGGGGCTGCTCGACGCCCGCGTAGACGTCCTCGGCTGCCTCCGCAGATCCCAACCGGTTAAGAGAGAACTCCTCGGTTTTCACCATTCCCGGGGCTATCTCGATAACTCGGATCGGCTCGCCAGCAAGTTCCATGCGCAGCGTCGTCGCAATTTGGCGTTCGGCGTGCTTCGCAGCGACGTATCCGGCGCCTCCCGGGTAGGTGCCATGGGCGGCGGTCGAGGTCACGAAGACCAGGTCACCGCCCCCCGACTTCCTGAGGAGCGGCAAACACAGGCGTGTCAGGTTCAGGGCGCTGAGCACGTTTATTTGGTACATGGTCAGCCAGCGGTCCGGGTCGGCTCCCTCAACAGTGTCTACCCCGCGGGCCCCGCCAGCGACGTGCACAACCGCGTTCAGCTTTTTCTCTGCGGCGCACTGCGCCACCCGCTCCACATCTGCTGGGACCGTGAGGTCAGCGGCGATTATCTGGCAGCCAGTTTCCCCCGCCAGGGTGTCTAGTCGCTCTTTGCGACGCGCCGTTGCGACGACCTCCCAGCCCTCTTCGACCAGTGCACGCACGGTGGCCATTCCAATACCTGTTGAAGCGCCCGTAACCAGGGCTCGTTTTGTAGCCATGGGTCTATTCTGCCCCGGGATGGCGCAGGGGGATGGAGGCGTCCGCCAGTCCGTGGTCCCTAGGGAAGCTGGTTCCTGTCTGGCAGGCGGCTTCGGATCGGTCCGAGGTTCTCGCCTGGTGGTTAGCTTTCCTGCGGTGATTAGTTTTCCCGCAGTTCCGGGCGTTTGCGGGCGTGCCGTTCAGAGTCGTTAGCGTAGGCATAGTAAAGCCCGATCAGAAGTCCGCCACCAATGTAGTTGCCGACCAGAGCTATCCCCACGTTTCCGGCGGCTAAACCAAAGTCGATTCCGCTGCGCAGAGCTTCAACCGTGAACAGCACCGTGTTCGCTACAGAGTGCTCAAACCCCAAGAAAGCGAAGAGCAGGACGGACACGACCATTCCCGCCACCTGCACGCCCTGAGACTTAGCGAAGCCGTTGTAGATCAGAAGCATCGCTATGTTGATCATCAAGTTACAGAGTATGGCCCGGAAGAACAGGTCCGTCATACCGGCGGCGCCGCCGGAAACGTAGCCTAGTTTGTGGTTGACGGATGCGGTGACCAGGTCGCCCGGTTTGCCGTCTAGGAGCGTGGTGAAGCGGACCATGATGGCAACCAGCAGGCCTCCCAGGAAGTTACCCAGGTAGCACAGGCCCAGCACGGTTAGGACCCGGGGGGTGCTCATGCGGCGGAAGTAGGCGGCAATGGTCGTCACCATCATGTTAGAGGTCAAAAGTTCCGACTTGGAGAAGTAAATGAAGACCAGGCAGAATCCAAAGACGATTGCACCGGCAATCGCACCCAGCTTCGCCAGGTCAGGAGAGACGTCAACGAACGCCGCAATGACCGCGTAGTTAGCTAGGTAGAAGATGCCTATCAGAATGCCGGCCATCCCTGCGCGCATCACGAACACGCGCGACAGGTGCTCCGTGGTGTCGGCTTTGGTGTCCGCCGCCTGCAGGACGGTAGAGATGAATTCCCGCCCGGGGAAGATTTTCCTGCTGTCCTTTATCATGCACTCATGGTCGCAGACTTTTCGGGACTGCGGGCCGTTCTGAGGGTTACGGTTTGGGTTTGCGAGGCTCCATACCGGCCGCCGCGTAGAGATCATCCACCAGCTGCATTGTGACCGTGGCGGCAGCGGCATCCGTGACCACGTCGGCACCTTCGGTGACACCGCGCCTCAAGACCTCTAACATGCAGGCGTAAGAGGACTGCTCGTCCGCGGGGAGCACCCGAGTCTTGCCGTCGACGGTCACTTCTAACTGTCCGCCGTTGTGTGGATGCACGAAGCCGTCAAGAGTTACTTGTCCGCGATCCCCGCGCACAATCAGGCGCTGGACCGGCTCTGTTCCCTCTTCCATGGACGTGCGGAACTTTATGGGAACGCCCCCGCCACTCAGAAGTTGCGCGGTGAGGGTGGCGTCCACACCGTTTTCTTCCGTGGCCTCTGCGCCAACTACGCTGATCGCACCGAATAGGTACTCCAGTAGCGTGACCGGGTAAATCCCCAGATCCATCAGGGCCCCGCCAGCCAGTTCAGGGTTCCAGCGGATGTCCGACTTGTCGGGAATGGGCCAGGAGAAGTCGACCTCGATCTCAGTCAGGGTGCCCAGGTCTCCCGAGTCGATGGCGATTTGGGCCGCGCGCCACAGCGGGTGGTGCTCGGAGTGCATCGCTTCCATGACCAGGACGCCGGCTGAATCTGCGGCGGCTGCGACCTCGCGCGCCTCGGTGGAGTTCGCGGCAAACGGTTTCTCACACAGGACAGCTTTACCCGCGGCGATCGCCCGTTTCGTCCAATACCCGTGCAGCGAAGCGGGCGTAGGAACGTAAACCACGTCCACACCCGGGTCATCGATGACAGCCTGATAGTCGGGAAGCACACGCGGAATCCCGTGTTCCCGGGCGAACTCCTCGGCTCGCTTGGGGTCCCGGGCCGCAACCGCGACAACCTGGACGCCCTCGACCGACTCCGCCGGGTCGATCACTGCTGTTGGGGCAATGTCGGCCGCCCCTAGAATGCCGATTCGTACAGTCATCGTTACTGCCCTTCCACGGTTGTTTGGTTGGATTGCTTGGCTCAAAGGGGCCTACCCCATGACGGGCCCGTCGGGTTCCCCGGGGACAGCAAACGGGTAGCTGGCTGCGTTCTCAGTGTCGCCATCGATGGAGACACGCCAGCTGTAGGGGATTCCGGGGGTAAGGGGAAGTCCGTTGCTGAAGTCCAGCACGGTGAAGTTTGTGGCGCCCACATGGTCGCGGATGCGCGCCGTGGGCATTCCCTGAGCGCGTTCCAAGGAGATGCTGTTGGCCACGCGAACAGGCTGATCGTCAACATCATCCGTGGGAAGGGAGACTACCCCGCCATCGTCAGTGAGGGCGACCTCTAAGACAAAGTCGGCGGGAACGAATTCGTGGGTGACATCGATGGAGATGACCACGCAGAAGCGCGGGGTGCTCTGCTGATACGGATCAAAACCCAGCAGCGCAATGCCGCCGCCGACGACGTTCAGCTTCCCGGACTCATCAACATTGGCGTAATCCGCCATGAGGACGTTCACTTCAGCGTGTTCCGAAATGTCACTCATGTTTACTTGGGCCTCCCACCGGTAGAGCGTGGCTGGACAGCAGCGTGTCCCCCACAAATCTACCTGAAGAAGACAGACTGCGTGAGTGCGGGTCAGTGATTCTGGGCGGGCGGGTTGGGGGCTTTCGCCGGTACCGAAAAACCTGGGGGAGGAGCAGATGTGGACAAGAAGGCAACGAATGGGCGCCCGGGCGGGCGCGAACATTCCGCGCGGAGGGTTCGAGCCAGCTCAGTAGCCCCCGCGGCGGCAGAGGCGCCCTAGTGACCGAGCCCTGCCGAGTTTTCCTGATGACTGTTACCAGTAGACTTTTTCGCTGTTCAGGTAGTAGGCGAGTGCTTCTGGCTGCGCGGGGACTCCGTCCGTCGCGTTTGCCACTTGCAGCGACAGGGCCGCTGCTCCCAGTCCGGTCTCCATCGCCTCTTGGAGGGATTTTCGCGCCCAAGCGCCCCAGAGAGTCCCGGAAGCGAAGGCATCCCCGGCGCCAGTCCTGGTCGCAATTTGGCTTTCTTCCAGGCGGACAGAGGGAAGCTGGATCGCCTCTCCGTCTGCGGAAACCCCCACGGCCCCTTGCGCGCAGTGGATGACGACCCAGCGGCGCACTCCCATGTTGAGCAGGCCGTGGGCCAGGGGGAGTAGTTGTTCCGGCGTGACTTCCGCGGCAGGGTCAAGTGGTTTGCCAAGAATCCGGCTCGCCTCGAACTCGTTCACCAGCAGGTAGTCCAGGTGGGGGAGTGCGGGTGGGACAATGACCTGGAATCTATCTGAGTCCTCAGAAACGGCGTCCATGGACGTTTCCATGCCCGCGTCCTGAGCCATAGAGAGGAGCCTAGCCATCCGAGTGCCGAACTCTGGGTCCGGCTCGTCTAGGCGATCCAGAAGAAGCGCGTACCCAATGTGAAGCAAGTCTGCGTCCAACGCTGCGAAATCGAAGTGTTCAACGTCAAGAAGCGCGTTCGCCCCCCGGTACTGGAAAAACGTGCGGCTACCCGTGGAAGCGTCTTCCATGACGTCCGTGAACGAGGTTTCCCCAGCTCGAATCACCGCGTCCGTCTTGATCCCGGGGTACTGGTGAAGGCGCTCTAGAACGAAGTCGCCTTCCGTATCATCCCCGACAATGCCGACGACGGGAATGCGCAGGTTCGGGTCCAGTCGCGCCAGGTCCACTGCGCAGTTGCACAGAAGGCCGCCCGGTTCGTAAGAGACAGATCTTATTGTGGTGAGGGCAGAGGGCTCCGGGTAGGAATCCACGTTCAGGTACTTGTCGACGATCATGTTTCCCGCAACGACAATTCCAGCCATTTTTACCTCAATTAGCGCAGCGGCGGCCTGGGCCACCAAATCTTAAGTATTACCGTAATCTTAAATAGGGTTGTGTGGGATGTCAACAGTTCTAGTTTCGCTGATCCAAGCGCCTGGGTCGGAGATGATCCGCTGCAAAGCCAGAAAAGCCCCTCCCGTGCAGGACGGCAGTGCGGAGTGTTCGGCCGCGCTAATGCGCAACGCCCGGGCCTCTCCTCCAAGCAGCATTGAGCTGGTCAGCTCTGTGAGTCGAGGTTCAAGCCAGGGTAGGAGTGCCCCCAGGCTGGTCCCGAGTATCACCTGCGACAGGTCCAGCAGGTTCACGGCATTTGCCAAGGCAACCGCCAGGGCGCCCGCGGCCCGCTCTGCAGCTCGCAGTGCGGGCTGGTCACCTATCTCCAGCCGCTTTTTCAGGTCCGTGACGTTTTGGACCTTTGGGTTCAATCCGGCTGCCTCCAAAATTGCGGAGATTCCCGCGTACCTTTCCAGGCAGCCTCTGGAGCCGCAGAAGCAGTCTGGGCCGTCCATGTCGACGCACATGTGCCCGATTTCTCCCGCCCATCCCGACTCTCCGGCGGTCGGCACTCCGTCCATGATTATGGCTCCGCCAATCCCGCGATCCCCGACTAAGTACAGAAAACTGGCATCTGTGACCAGCTTTCCGGGCCTGCTGCGAGCCGCGAAGAAACCCTGCGCGTCGGCGTCGTTGTCCACGCGTACCGGCACGCCCTTAGAGTCCGGTAGTTCGGCTTTGAGCATCTGCTGCAGGGGAAGGTCCGACCAGGCAAGGTTCGGGGCGATTAGGAGGCGCCCGTTGGTAGCGGAAACAATGCCGGGTACGGCCAGGTTTATCCCGGCCACTTCAGTGCCGGCTTGTTCCAAGTCCTGTATTAGGCGCGCGGTTTTCTTGGCCAAAAGGGCAAGGGTCTCTTTCGGCTCGGATCCGGCGAAGTGTCCGTCTACTTTGAAACCGCCCAGGCTTTTCCCTGCTAAGTCGATGGCCCGCCCGGCCACGTAGTCAACGTTAACTTCCAGGCCGACTCCGGCAACCTTGCCCTCGGCCGGACGGATCGGAGAGGCGGGGCGTCCTTGCTGGGCAAGGCGCACGGGAGGGAGCTTTTCCACGAATCCTGCGTCTGCCAACTGGTCTACCAGGCGGGAGACAGTTGCTCGGGTAAGCCCGGTGGCCTCGGCAATATCCACCCGGGAAGGCCACTGGTCGGATGAGAATACCTGCTCTGCGACGGCGACTAAGTTTGTGTCTCTTAGCCGCGCTTGCCCAACTGGCTGGCTGGTATCGGGAGGTGTGGCCCGGGTTTGGCTCATAGGTGGACTCTATCGAATGGGTGAGGGCCGTGCGGAATAACCGTTGACAGCCGGGGGCGGACAATCATATAGTTTTA
>CAYFRG010000053.1:0-6706 GCA_964345535.1 uncultured Actinomyces sp.
GCCCGACTCATTGAGCGTCTGGACCAGCTGCGCGTTCGTGTCAACGAATACGAGTCGGTACCCGGCTTCGCTGAGCACCTGCCCCATGAAGCCTCTGCCGACGGCTCCCGCCCCAAAGATAATGGCTTGTTTCATTAGATAGTCCTTTCATGCCGCTTACCGCATGTCTTTGCAGGAGTAGCAAGGTCATCGGGATCGAAGACCAGCAGGCTCCGGTCAGTCATTCTGTTTACGAACCAGCCCGCTGGCCAAGCTCTGGTCCGCTGGAGTTTGCGCGTATAGGGTCGCCTGGTAGGCGTGATAGACGTCCGGGGCGCCCTCCCAGGTCTCGACCATCGGTTGGTTGTCTGAATCCAACTCGTGGTGCCAGGAGCCTTCGGAGGAGATCACGTACGTGCTCACGTACTCCCACAGCCTGCGGTACCAGGCCAGGTAGAAGGGGTTGCCTGTCTCCTTGTAAAGCAGATCTGCCGCCCCAATTGCTTCGGCTGGTGCCCAAAAATATTTGGCAGAAACCACGGGTTCGCCGTCCCAGTCAAGGGTGTAATAGAAGCCGCCGGAAGAATCCCAGCCCTCTTCAATGCCCTTATCAAAAAGCGTCTCTGCGGTCTCAAGCAGCCAGGGTTCTTCGATTCCAAGGCCGCGCATCTGCATTAGGAGCTTTGCCCACTCCATCCAGTGGCCGACCTGCGTGCCATACGGGCGGAACGGATGGGTCTTGTTCTCGATGTTGTAGTCCGGTTGCGGTTCCCAGTCGGAGGAGAAGTGCTCGTTCAACCGCCACGGAGCCGCACTCGCGGGGTCACCTGCTTCGCGCGTAATGTACCGCGCAATTCGAGCCGCGCGCTGGAGATACTTGGAGTCTCCCAACGCCATGTATGCGGCCAAGTAGGCCTCTGCCAGGTGCATGTTCGAGTTCTGACCCCGGTAGGGATCAGCTTCTAGGAACTCCCGGTCGAAGCTTTCCTTCCCCCGCTCCGCTTCCGCATCCCAGAACTTGTTTTCCACAACCTGCAGGGCTTCGGCCAGCAGCTCATTTGCCCGGGAAAACCCCGCTATCGCGGCCGAGCTTGCCCCCAAGATCACGTGTGCCGTCCCATAAAGCTCTTTGGCATCTGCTGGATCCGCGCCGCCGACGACCGGGTACCACCCACCAAACACGGTGTCGTGGCCTGGCCCTTCCAAGTAGAAGTCCAGAGCGTGTTCGACAATTTCCGCTGCGCCCGGCCTGCCTTCAAGAGCGGCCAGAGAAAAAACGTGCATCATGCGGGCCCCTAACCACAGCTGGGAGCCCTTCTCGGGAAGAGGACTTCCGTCGGAGTCCAGCCATGCCAGCCCCTGGCCAGCGGCCGCTACGTTTGGCTGATAGAAATCCAGAAGCTTACTCCGGTGGGAGGCTAGCCAGCGCGCGTGCTGCTCATCGCTCAGGTAGTCTCCGTCGGATCCGAACACCGCTTCGTCAGTCATACGCCTATCCCCCACCTTGGAACCACCCAGAAGTTGACACGTCCGGAAACCCCGGCTTGGCTCAACATTTCCACTAAGACAACGTTGTCTTTTGATCGTACGGCGAAATTCTTTGCAGATCAAGACCGAACACCCGACGGCTTGCCCCACGCATGCAAATGAGACGAGGGCTACTGCGTAAACCAGGAACCTACCCCCTTTTCTAGTTGTTCCGGGCTCGCAGAGGTCTCCTATCGATCCTCGCGCGGACACGACGGCAGATCGCTTCCGGTCTAGAACACCCCGAGCCACCTGAGCATGCCTTCAATAAACTCAGCACGGTTGATCCGCGAGGGACAGCTGTCAAGGCACGGACCTGCGCACCCTTAGTCCGCTGACATAGAGCCCGTGAGCGATTTGACAACACATGACACCGTTGGCCGCTGAGACGGCACCACCCGAGACGTACGCATGCCCTCTGCGACACCCAGCAGACCGGATACACCTTCCCACCAGCACTGTTGTTGGTCCGGAACACGATGCGTTATCCGTGGTCTAGTAAACTGGAGCCATTGCCTTCCAATACACTTTGGCATATCGTACGTTGGCGCCGTTTCCAACCAGCACCCGGCGCAACCCGACTTGGTTCATCTTTCGAAAGGACACGTGGCCAAAGCATGTGCACAGTAGTCGTATGGGCCGACAGCGGCCAAGCCGTAATCTCATCGCGAAACATGGACTGGTTCGGGTCGATGGACTCAAAGCTCTGGGTAGTTCCGGCCGGTCGAGAAGTCGACGGAGCTGGCCCTGGCGATCCGAATCCGCTGAAGTGGACCTCGAAGTACGGAAGCGTCATCACATCCGTGTTTGACATTGGCAGCGCCGACGGCTTGAACGAAAAAGGACTTGCCGCGCATATGCTCTGGCTTACGCCAAGCGACTACGGCAGCCGTGATGCCAGTCGTGCAGGTCTGTCGCTGAGCTTGTGGGCCCAGTACTACCTAGATAATTTCGCCACGGTTGCCGAGGCTGTCGCGGATTGCGAGGCCAATCCTTACCAGATACTCGACGTCGAAATAGAGGGCGGTGAGGCCGTTGTCCACCTGCAGATTTCTGACGCTACCGGGGACGTGGCAGTCATCGAATCTGTAGATGGAAAGATCGTCTTCACCCATGGTGAGCAATACACGACGCTGACGAACAAACCAGTCTTTGCACAGCAATTGGCGAATCTGAGAAATTACGAGGGATTTGGCGGAACCAAGGAGCTTCCCGGCACGACGTCTTCAGAAGACCGTTTTGTGAGGGCCAGCCTGTACCGGAGCCAGCTGCCTACCCCCGACTCCACAAAGATGGCCATCGCTGAACTCCTCTCGGTGCTCCGCGACGCCGCCCAGCCCTTTGGCGCAGCGTCCAGGAGTCAGCCGAACATAGCATCAACAATTTGGCGAACGACCTGCGACCACACGAACTTGCGTTACATCTTCGAGTCCATGTACACCCCCTACATGGTCTGGCTGGACCTGAAGAACCTCGATTTCACTCCAGGCGCACCCGTGAAGGTCTTGGACATGACTGAAATGGCTGATCGCATTGGCGAGCAGTCACAGTTTCTCACCGACACTAAGCTGTTCACCTTTTCAGAGCCTGCAGAGACCAAGTAGCGCCCAAAGGTCACTAACCGGTCGGCACTCACCTCGTAGACCCGCGCAGCTACTCGAACACGTTGCGCGGGTGCGGTTTCAGTCCGCAGTTAACCTTTACGGGGCACGGGCCCCTGGCCGGGCTGAGCAGCACCACACCTAGGTGGTCAGTATTCACCCGGACTCGACAAGCAGCCACGGTCGAACGCGTGCCTCACCGACGCTGGATGCATCCTATTTGCGAGGGTTTCTGTTCGAGTGTGGCAATTGCTGATCGACGAGGCCACCGTCAATCTCAGCGGCGCGGTCACCTTCCGTTTCAGATAGGAAAGACATCTTGCTGCGGGCACCGCACTCGCCCGCGATCGCAGCCGCGAAGCATCCGGCGGCCTGCACTAAGGTAACCCACGCTAAATGGATGCGAGAGACGCAGTCACCCGGGGCGCGTTCTGCTCCCCCGTCCGGCCAAGCCCGTGATTATCGTCCGAGTCACCGGATTTTCCGGGACAACCTCCAAACACTCAGAGCTGTGAAAACCACTGTGAATCCCACGAGGGCGAGCGCGGCGGCCGGGGTAGTAATCTGCCAGTCGCCAACCGATGCGGTAATGCCGTAGAACGATTCGAGTGGTGCGAGCGCCTGCTCTTGGCCCGAGCCCACGGTGAGAGCATCAAGCGCCTTGTGGGTGAACGGCCCCCGGATGAGCATCGCCGACTGAGCGAAAGGAAGCACGTTCAACACGCTGACCACCCCCGCCGGAAGCGCCCCCGCAGGGATGTACGCACCAGCCAAGAACCCAGACAGGGTTCCAACCACCGTGGATAGCGCAGAGAACGCAGCTGATGACTTCAAGAAAGTGACGGCAAAGCTTGCCATCGCCGCGAACGTTGCGCTGGACAGAACAATCCACCCGGCGGACTCTGCCATCTGCTGAACCGACATGATCGCCTCGCCGCGGATCGCCACGTAAAGCTGTCCCACCGCGCCGGTCCCCAGGCTCATGAGCACCGAGATCAGGAAGCTTGCCGAAAGGTAACCAAGGATCATTTGCCATTGCCGGACAGGAGACACCAGGAAATCCTGGAAGCGACCGGACGCGCGGTCCTCGACAAAGGTCGAGAGGGCGGCGAGCGCCGTGGTTAGGGTCGTGATCATCGTTATACCCGCAAACACCCACGAGTTCACGAACCACTGGATGCTCGCCGGGCTCGCTGCGGGCAACGATTCGGTGAGACTGTCGACTTGGAGCGCACCGAGGACAAGAGCGTACAGGCCGATCAAGATCAGAGGAGCAAGCAGCGAAAAGAAAACGGCGGCTCTGTCTCGGAAGAACAAGCGCAGGTTTCGCTGCGTCAGGATGGCAACTGATTTCACAACGCTTCCTCCGCGGTTACTGCAAGGAAGACGTCGTCCATCGTCCCGTGACGGAACTCGAAGTCGTCGACGGCGACGGCGTTCAGCCACGCCAGTGCCTGCCTCGCCGAGTCGACCGGAATAACGAGGTCGTCGCCGGATACGTGAGGCGACGCTCCGAGTTGTTGAAACGCTTCGAGTAACCGACTTCTGTCGCCTCGGACAGTGAGAATGCTCGACGAGTATCGCGCCCTCAAAGATGACGGGGTGCCAGTCGCTACGACCCTCCCCGCGTCGATGATGCACACGTCATCGGCCCGCTCTGTCTCTTCCATGTAGTGGGTCGTCAGAAAGACCGTCACGCCACGTTCGCGCCTGAGCTGATGCAAGGCGCCCCATATCTGCTCCCGAGACTGAGGATCCAATCCTGCGGTTGGCTCGTCAAGAAAGAGGGCCCGCGGGGAGTGAATCATTGCGCGCGCAATGTCCGCGCGGCGCTTCTGCCCCCCTGAAAGAACCCCATACGGCCGGTCGAAAAACGATTCCAAACCCACCAGCTCGCTGAGTTCGCCCACCCGGGCTGTGGCTTCGCCGCGGCCGAGCCCGTAAAAGCCAGCGCGCGTCACCAAGCTTTCCTTCACCGTCAGGAGCGGGTCAAGGAGCGATTGCTGAAACACTACTCCGATGCGCTTTCTGACCTGGTTCGCGTCCCGCGCGACGTCGAGGCCGTCGACCGTAATCTGTCCGGACGTCGGAGCCAGCGTTGTGGTGATGCACCCGATCGTTGTCGATTTCCCGGCGCCGTTAGCGCCTAGGAACGCGAAAACACCGCCTTGCGGCACCGCGAACGAAATGCCCCTAACCGCTTCGAAAGCTCCGTACTTCTTCCGGAGGTCCTTCACCTCGATAGCCACGCACGCCCCCAATGAATAACGGCTGCAGGCCTTATGGCCTCCATGAGGATAAGCAACAGCGGGCACCGCAGACCGAAAGGTCCGTATCCTGATCGCAAAATTGGTTGAAGCAGAGACGCAGGGAAGCAAAACAAAACAAGCTCCCCTTTTAGCGCGGGCCGGGAACACATGAAACAGCCCGAAACTAGCGCGTGTGCATGCTTCAGGAGGGCCACAGCCGGTTTTTTTGCGTTCTGAAACGTCGGGCTTGCGCTCCGTCCTTGCTCAATTGTTGGGAGCCGCAGCTGACGCGGTCAGCTCTCGCAGTGCACCGTGCCGAGCGACAGGTAGTGGCCAGTCTCATCCCCGCATACGTGGGTAATAATCAGCGTCACCGTCTCTATCTCGGTGGTGCCCGTCAGCTCAATCAATCCCTACACAATGTGGTCTTAGTGCGGATGAGAATCGATGCGGACACTAGAGCCTACGTTGAAAAACGAATCAAAGAAGGCAAAAGCAAACGCGAAGTTTTGTGCTGCCTGAAAAGGCACCTAGCCCGCAAAATCCATTGCACTCTCGTTACTAAACAGACCAGAACACTCAACCCAGAAAGCATCAAAAACCCTGCTTGACGAATATAGAAGCATCATACTTAAGTCCACAGTCCGCTGACACAAAATACAAGATAGGCGCATTAAATATGGAAGATCCACGGAACGTTTCGAAAGGAGCATTTCGGGCACAAGTGATAGGCTTACTGCTGACTCAAATCCCGGCACCGTCGCCTAGGGGTTAGAGCACCGCACTCACAGAGCGGGCGTCGGCAGTCCGAATCTATCCTGGGGCACAACTGCGAACATCCGGCGTCCTCCGGTTACCGGTTGCTGTGACCGCTCCTGCCCCCGATGCCGAAGAAGGATCCGATGGAAGTCGCAACAGTCATATTCCAAATCATCTTGTTCCTGGTCCCATTGGGACTGGGTGCGAAGTACGGCCCGATGGCGCTGATCGGTGCCTCTGGTGTCTCAGTGTTCGTCATGGTCGAGTTTATGCGCGCCCAACCCGGGACGCCGCCAACGTCTGCAGTTTTCATTATCCTTGCCGTCATCTCTGCCACCGCAGCAATGAGTGCCGCAGGTGGTATGGACTACCTAGTACGCATCGCTGGCAAGGCCATGGGCAAGCACCCTGGATCAATCCCAGTGGTCGGTCCCTTGTTCGTGTGGCTGTTCGCCGTTCTCTCAGGCACTGGCAACATTGCCCTGGCACTACTCCCGATCCTCTATAAGGTCAGCTACGCCGCCAAGATCCGCCCTGAGCGCGTCCTGTCGACGGCGACCGTCGTCTCCCAGGTCGCGCTGATGGCGAGCC
>CAYFRG010000054.1:0-6456 GCA_964345535.1 uncultured Actinomyces sp.
ACGATTGACGAGGTCAAAGCAGACATGGAGAAGGCCGTCCCCATGGACAGGCTGCTAACTGGCGACGTGGGATACGGGAAAACTGAGATCGCGGTGCGGGCAGCGTTCAAGGCTATACAGGACGGGAAACAGGTGGTTGTCCTGGTCCCAACAACACTGCTTGTCCAGCAGCATTTCGACACGTTCCAGGAACGTTACGGTGGTTTTCCGGTGAACGTGGCGCAGCTTTCTCGCTTCTCCACCCCCGCTCAGGCCGAAAAAGTGAGGGAGGGACTGCTGGACGGTTCCGTGGACCTGGTGATCGGAACCCACGCGCTGCTCACCGGGTCGGTCAGGTTCAAAGACCTAGGGCTTGTGATCATTGATGAGGAGCAAAGATTCGGTGTTGAACACAAGGAAACTCTGAAGGCACTACGCACGGACGTGGATGTCCTGGCCATGTCGGCCACTCCCATTCCCCGGACTCTGGAAATGGCCGTCGCAGGGATTCGGGAGATGTCCGTTCTCCAAACGCCGCCCGAAGACAGGCAGCCCGTCCTCACGTTTGTGGGCGCCCAGTCCGACGCTCAGACTGCCGCTGCGATTCGCAGGGAACTGCTCCGCGACGGACAGGTGTTCTTCATCCACAACCGGGTCGAGTCGATCAATTCCGTAGCCGCACACGTTCAAGAGCTGGTCCCGGAGGCTCGGGTCCGAGTCGCACACGGCCAGCTTTCCGAGCACGACTTGGAACGCACAATCCTTGACTTTTGGAATCACGAGTTCGACGTCCTGGTTTGCACGACGATCGTGGAGACGGGCCTGGATATCTCCAATGCGAATACTCTGATCGTGGACCGGGCCGACACGTTTGGACTTTCCCAGCTCCACCAGTTGCGTGGCCGTGTTGGGCGCGGGCGCGAGCGGGCATACGCGTACTTCTTCTACCCTCCGGGGAAAACTCTCACCGAGACCGCTTTGGAGAGGTTACGGACCATCGCGGCTCACTCTGACCTGGGAGCTGGACTGGCCGTTGCCCAGAAGGACCTGGAGATTCGCGGGGCCGGTAACCTGCTTGGGGGAGCCCAATCCGGACACATAGAAGGGGTCGGTTTCGACCTGTACGTCCGCATGGTCTCCGATGCGGTGGCTGAGTACCGGGGGGAGAAACCGGTTTCGACCGCAGAGGTCCGCCTGGATCTGGCCGTGGACGCGCACATTCCCGAGGCATACATCCCCGGGGAGTCTGCCCGGCTGGAAATCTACGCGAAAATCGCAAACGTGTCTGGACCGGCCGCTGTCCGTGAACTGCAAGAGGAACTCGCGGACAGGTACGGGCCCCTTCCTGAGCCCGTAAAAAGACTGTTCCTCCTTGCCCGCCTCCGGTCGATGCTTCGCCAATTGGGAATTGACGAGGCCGCCACGCAGGGGAACTATCTGCGCCTCGGCCCGATCGAACTCATGGACTCTGCCGCGCTGCGGCTGCGCCGCCTGTACCCGGGTTCGGTCATCAAAGCTGCGACACGGCAGATCCTGGTTCCCCTCGGTGGGAAGCTGGCCCGCGACAGCCAAACGCCGGTCGACGAGGCACTCATTGAATGGGTCGAAGACCTGCTCCGCAAGGTCCTTGTACCCAACCACCGTGCCCAAAAGGCGGCGACGGAGACAAAGTAGGCCAACTCCAGCCCAAGCGGTGGCCAAGAGGCCGGAAATAGTTTAGTTGTCTGCGGGAGATTTGCACTAGACTGAATACGGCTTAACAAGGAGGGCCGCGTGAAGACAGTGAAGCGGATATTGAGCACCGGCGCGATCTTGGGACTGGCGGTCTCCCTGGGGGCGTGCAGTTCCGCCTCGAACCCAGGCACCGCCGTTGAATCCCTTGGCGTCACCTACACGGAGTCTGACATCACCGTCGCCACCGACCAGCTCTCCGATGTACTTGGTCAAGCTCTTTCCAGGCAGGACGTTGTGTTCCTGCTAGCGGCCGCGCAGCCGTATTTCGAGGTTGCTAGTGAACTGGGCATCGACCGGGACTCGGCAGAGGTCACCCAGATGCTAGCAATGCTGGTCGCCGAAACTGGCGGTGAGCTTGAGAGCCTAGACCAGTCGACGTTGGACGCGCTGGCAACGATCGTGGTCGCCCAAACGATGACCACAGTCCCGGTGGACGAAAGCGCAGTCGACACGTTGGAAACCCTCGCACAAGCACCAGCCACAGTAGTGAATCCCCGTTACGGAGAGTACGACCTTGAACAGGGATTCGTCCCCACAGGAGTACTTGCCGACGTGGTCGAACTGACCACCCCAGAAATTTAACCGTTGTGCGGCGCGCCGCGTCGCAGAAGAACACATGCAAGTCGATGCCTAATCCAAACCAATAAGGAGATAACAGTGGCATTTATCGAAGAGATCCGCGCACGCGAAATCCTTGACTCCCGTGGCAACCCCACAGTGGAAGTTGACGTCATCTTGGATAACGGGGTGGCGGCCCGCGCCGCTGTCCCCTCCGGTGCTTCCACCGGAATGTTCGAAGCCGTCGAAAAGCGTGACGGCTCCGACCGCTACCAGGGCAAGGGTGTCGAAGGTGCAGTAGAAGCAGTTCTGGACGTAATCGCTCCGGAAGTAGAAGGTATGGATGCCTCTGACCAGCGCGCCATTGACCGGGTAATGCTCGAACTGGACGACACCGCCAACAAGAGCCGCTTGGGTGCCAACGCCATCCTCGGCGTTTCCTTGGCCGTCGCCAAAGCCGCCGCCATCAACGCGGAGCTCCCCCTCTACCAGTACGTTGGCGGTCCCAACGCGCATGTTCTGCCCGTCCCCATGATGAACATCCTGAACGGTGGCTCCCACGCGGACACCAACGTTGACATCCAGGAGTTCATGATCGCCCCCATCGGCGCCCCCTCTTTCCGTGAGGCGCTCCGCATGGGCACAGAGGTCTACCACACGCTGAAAGACGTCATTAAGGAGCGCGGACTATCCACCGGACTGGGTGACGAGGGTGGCTTCGCCCCCAACCTGGATTCCAACACGGAAGCCCTAGACCTCATCATTGAGGCCATCGAAAAGGCCGGCTACAAGCCGGGCGCCGACGTGGCCCTAGCTCTCGACGTTGCCTCCACCGAGTTCTTCGAGGACGGTGCTTACCAGTTTGAAGGTGAGCCCCGCTCCACCGACTACATGATCGACTTCTACGAGAAGCTCATCACCGATTACCCGCTGGTGTCCATCGAAGACCCGTTGTCTGAAGACGAGTGGGACGCGTGGAAGAAACTCACCGACGAAATCGGCGACCGTGTTCAGCTGGTTGGTGACGACCTGTTCGTCACCAACCCCGAGCGCCTACAGCGCGGCGTGGACGATCACATCGCCAACGCACTCCTAGTGAAGGTGAACCAGATCGGAACCCTGACGGAGACTCTGGATGCCGTGGAGAAGGCACACCGTGCCGGCTTCGCCACCATGACCTCTCACCGTTCTGGGGAGACCGGCGACACCACCATCGCGGACCTGTCCGTTGCGAACAACGCCGGACAAATCAAGACCGGTGCCCCCGCACGCTCCGAGCGCGTTGAGAAGTACAACCGCCTGCTTCGCATTGAAGAAGCACTTGGTGAAGATGCAACCTACGCAGGTAAGGATGCCTTCCCCCGCGCGAAGTTCTAGTTCAGAGCTGCAGTCAGCTAAGCTCCGAACCGTGCCGGACCCAAGTCCCTGATTTAGCAGGGACCGGGCTGCCGACCGGTTTTGAAGCTTGGCGCGCGCAGGGATGCACTTAGCCCTAGCTAGAAGAGAAGTCCCGCCACAGACAGCTGTGGCGGGACTTCTCTGTAGGATGCGAGCGTCACTGGGCGGCCACAATCCCGACACTCCTAAAATCTTGTTCCCCCAGACACCCCTAATGTCCTGCAACTCCCAACGTCTTATAACCGGTGTCCCCTAACCCCCAACGTCCTATGGCCCCACCACTGCGCTGCCTGAGCAAGTTCGGAGTGACGTGGGGCCTTTCGGAGCTGGCAAAATGATGCGCGTCGGGCGTGGGGACTAGTCGCGGTACGGCACTTCGGGAAAGATGAAACCATGATGTCGGCTGAACCCCCCAGTGGGGAAAATGGGCGACTGGTCGCAAATATGCGACCAGTCGCCCATCCAGCTGCGCCCCGACGTGCCCCGGTGTCCGGACGCCCCGCCCAAGTGCGCCGACGCGAAACCGCTAAGCGCCGACACAACCGTTCGAATAATGGGCCTGGGGAAGAAAACGCCAAGAGGACAAAGAGCAGTCGAGTTTCTGCAGTCAATAGGATCTCGGTTGGCGGGCTAAACATATCCGCCCGGATGCTCCTGGCAACACTCATTGTCGCGGTGATGGCTATCGTGCTGATCCCGACCCTCCTTCAGTGGGGCGACATGAAACGTGAGTACCGGGCGGCGGTTGCAGACGGTGAGGCCGCCGCCGTTCAGGAAGAACGACTCCAAGCCGAACTTGAGAACTGGGAGAATCCGGAATATGTTTCCGCGCAGGCGCGTGCCCGTCTTGGCTACGTGGACCCCGGCGAAACCCGGTACACGGTTATTGACGCGCCCGTCGCGGATGAGGAAGTGGAGCAAACCACCGGTACCGAAGACTGGCCCCCTAAACCTTGGAGTCTAAAGCTGCAGGAACAGCTCATCGACATCGATGAACCCCCGGCTGTTGCCGAGGCCGCGCGAGTGGAAACCGTCCCACTTTCGGAGGAGAACGAAGGAGACGGTGGATGAATCAAGCTGGGCACAGTCCCGATATTGGAAGTGTTGTGCCAGGCGGGTCAGCTGCAACGCAGCAAGACCTTGCCGCATTGGAAGCCCAGCTGGGACGGAAACCTCGAGGTGTCGTGGGGGTTGCGGCGCGTTGCAAATGCGGGAATCCACTTGTGGTCATCACGGAGCCCCGTCTGGCAGACGGAAGCCCGTTTCCAACCACCTTCTACCTGACGTCGCCAGAACTTGTCCGGGCGTGCTCAACTCTTGAAGCCGAGCAACTAATGGAGATGTATAACGAGCAGCTGCGCGACGATGCAACGCTCAGGGACGCATATGTTATTGCACACGAAGACTACCTGCAGCGCCGAGCGAACCTGGGCTCAGTGCCGGAGATCGAAGGGATCTCCGCTGGCGGCATGCCAGCCCGGGTGAAGTGTCTGCATGCCTTGATTGGGCATGCCCTTGCGGCTGGCTCGGGGGTCAACCCCATAGGGGACGCGGCGCTGGAAGAGATCGCAGCTAGGGGCTGGTGGTCCCAGCAGGAATGTGGTTGCTCAAAATGACAGGTAGGCCGACTGGTCGCATATATGCGACCAGTCGGCCTAACATGGTCTGGTGGAACGAGTGGCTGCTATTGATTGTGGAACCAATTCTCTTCGCTTGCTGATCGCCGAACGCGCTCAGACAACCTCTGCAGAGGGCGGCGGAATGCCCCTGAGGGATTTAGAACGGGAGATGCGTATCGTACGGCTGGGTGAGGGGGTCGACCAGACGGGACGGCTCTCAGACGCCGCGGTCGCCCGGACCCTAGCTGGGGTTGACGAATACGCGGACCTCATTGACCGCTACGGGGTAGACCGGGTCCGGTTCGTGGGTACGTCGGCCATGCGAGACGCTACAAACGGTGAGCAGTTCATGGCTTCTGTGCAGCAGCGACTGGGCGTGAAACCGGAGGTTGTTCCGGGAACAGAAGAGGCCTCGCTGTCCTTTAGTGGCGCGACCGCCACTTTGGAGGGTAAACCTGCGTCCCCCGTGTTGCTGGTTGACATTGGGGGAGGCTCCACTGAGTTCGTTGTTGGTGAGGAAACTGTGAGCCGCTCCCTGTCTGTGGACATGGGGTCCGTGAGGGTCACGGAACGGTTCGGCACCGACTCGATTGATGCACAGCGGATCAGGGACGCATCCGACTGGGTGGACGCGCAGCTTGACAGGGTGGCCGACTCGGTGGGGTTTGCGAACCTGGGTAGCGTTGTGGGAGTGGCTGGCACCGTGACTACTTTGGCGGCGTGGGTCTTAGGGGTCCCGGTTTACTCCCCGGAGCTGACGCACGGAAGGCTCCTGTCCTGGGAGGACTGGGAGGAAGCAGCTGAGTTCATGATTACCCAACCGACCCGGGTGAAAGCTGCTCTTCCGGTCATGCCTCCTGGTCGAGAAGACGTGATCGGTGCAGGCGCGATCGTGTGGCGCCAGATCCTGCGCAGGGTGCGTTCGGAGACGGAGGCTGTCGGAAAGTCTCTTGCGGGCGCGTACACGTCCGAACATGATGTGCTAGACGGCATTGCACTTTCTTTGTTACGGGCGGAAAAGACTGTGCGGGCAGACTGAGTGGGCAGCAGGGAGTTTCTGGGCGTTCCCAACTTGGTAGAATAGTTACCGCGCGGCCCCCATAGCCCAATGGCAGAGGCAGTCGACTTAAAATCGATACAGTGTGGGTTCGAGTCCCACTGGGGGTAC
>CAYFRG010000055.1:0-5754 GCA_964345535.1 uncultured Actinomyces sp.
AGCTCACCTAAAACCCGCACCCCCTGCGGATCCAGCGCGGTTTCTTCGTTCGCTTCCCGCAGGGCAGCCGCGGTTGCGCTGACGTCACCCTCATCTATCCGCCCTCCAGGGAAAGCGACCTGGCCAGGGTGTTCGCGCAGGGTGGCGGCCCTCTCCAAAAGAAGCAAATCGACCCCGTCCAGGTCGGATTGAGACTCGGATTCTTTTCCAAAGAGGAGAAGCACAGCCGCTGGGATCGACCCAGGGCCTTTGGCAAGTAGCTGCCCAGAGTGCCGCCCCCAATGCACCCCGCGGTCTGCCAGCTGTTGGAGCTGCCCCAGAGGGTCCCTCACCGGGAACGCTCCGCGCCACCGGCCATAAGAGCGCGGCCGAAAAACTCGCTCTTGCGGGCCAGATCTCCAGGCGCTCCCACCGCAGCCACCCGGCCTCTGTCCATAAGGACAATCTGGTCGGCGTCCAAGGCGGACTCCAACCGGTGGGTTACTTCAACAATCGTCGAATCTGGGAGCGCGCGGGAGATATCGGCGCGCACAGCCTCTTCCAACTCCAAGTTCAGGTTCGCAGTGAACTCGTCAAGCACTAGGACGGAGGGCTTCATCAAGAGCGCGCGTGCTAAGCATAGGCGCTGGGCCTGTCCACCTGACAGCGACCTGCCGGCGGCCCCAACCTTGGTATCCAAACCGTCCGGGGTGCTCCTGATCTCCTGGTCGATATGCACCGCGCGCAGTGCCTCCCACAGTTCTGCTTCGGTTGCCTCCGGAGTACCGAGTAGCAGGTTCTCACGAACTGAGGTATCCAAAAGCTCGTTACGCTGAGATACCGAAACAACCTGAGTACGTAGGGAGTCGAGGGTTAGATCCCTAATGTCGGTCCCGTCCAGTAAAACCGTGCCGACGTTGGGATCGTAGTAGCGCTGAAGAAGCTGTACGGCTGCGGACTTCCCAGACCCCGAGGGGCCTACAAAAACCGTGCGCGAACCAGCCGGTATCGTGAGGTTCAGATCCTGCAGGGCAAAACTGTCCGGCTCATACGCATAGTCGACGCCGGTGAAACAGATGTCCCCACCTTTGTCAGCATGAAGATCCCCGTCAACCACCGGTTCGGGTGCGTGGCTGATATGCCACAGACGCTTCGCTGCTGCCAAGGAGTGGTCAAGGTATCCTGCGGCATCCTCAACTCCGCGGGGTCCCTCAAACAGCCGCAGAGAACCAGCGGTCAGAGCTACTACAGCGACCATTGAAAGCCCCTGGTTCATGCCGCCTGCGGCTATTCCGACGGCTGAAGCCAGCATTAGGGACATGTTGGCAGACCGGCGGAAAGCCGCCCAAGATCTTGGGCCCCGTGCAGAGTCCGCGATTTGACGTCCCAGTAGGTTTGTCGCCTCGATTCTTTCTGATTGGCGTCCGTACCCGACGACCTCTTCCACCCCGAACACCGAGTCGGTGAGGTGGTGAGCTAGATCCCTGCGTAGCTCCAACGTCTGTCCTGTCTGATCCAGAGACGCACGAAGGCCCAGGAACGGGATGACGAGGAGACCCAGCGCTATCGCAATCGCAGGCACGATGACAACGGGCCAACCGACCACGGCACCGGTTACCACTATTACGGATGTCGGAACGATGACAGCAGAAACTACGGGCGCAAATGTGTGCGCGTAGACAACTTCAATCCGGTCCACGTCCCTTGTCAGACTTGCCAAGATGTCTCCGGAGCGCGACTTCGCAACAATGCCCGGAGCCTTCGGCCACATGGCGGCAAAGACAGCTGTTCGCAGCAGCTCCAAAGCCTGAAATGCCACGTAGTGTCCGCTCAGTTGCTCCAGGTAGTATGCGCTTGCCTTCAATATGGCTGTTAGCGCAAGCCAACCGAAAAGGGGGCCCGGGCGCGCTCCATCAAGCCCGACCGCCACGACGGTTCCCGCGGCAAGCCCGAAGAGAACAATGTCCAACGTCAAGTTGACCAGGCGTAGAACGGTTGAAACCAGCAGTGGGCGGTGCACGGGCCGTGTGATGCCCGTGAGCCAACCGAGCAGCTGAGGCAGAGTCGGGTCAGTCTGTTCGTGCGACCCCTTCTCTTGTCGATGAGGTGCCTGCCGTTCCAGAACGGCTTGTTGCTGAGTGGTCACGCTTGTCACTTTGACCGTCCTACAAGTTCTCGAGAGGGAAGCAAACGGCCTTCCGATAGGTCCCACGTTTCGTCGGCGATACGCAGCAGACTGTGGCGGTGCGTGACCATGAGTAAGGTCCAGTCCGGGCCCAGCCCGTCTAGCGCTGCGATCAAATGATCTTCTGACTCCATATCAATCTGCGAAGTCGGCTCATCCAGCAGGAGAATCCGACGCCCCGAAAGAAGAGCTCGAGCAAGCGAAATCCGCTGGGCCTGTCCTCCAGAAATCAAGGACCCTTGTTCTCCGACTTCTGTGTATAGACCCGCTGGCATGCGCTCTATTTCCCCGGCGACTTGGGCTGCCTCCAGAGCGTTCCACATGTCCGCTTCGGTGGCATGGGGGGCGGCCAAATGCAGGTTGTCTGCGATCGTGCCCGTAAACAGCCAGGTTTTCTGAGAAACCGATGCGGTCAGCTCCCGGATACCACCCGGGTCCAGGCCACGCAGGTCCTGTCCTGAGACTGCCGCACTTCCCTCTTGCAGCGGTAGTGAACCGCGGAGCAGCGACAGCAGCGTCGACTTCCCGGCACCACTACGTCCTACAATGGCCGTTTTCGATCCAGTTGGGACAGAGAACGTGACCCCGCCCAGCACGGGCCCGCGCCCGTAATCGAATCCCACACCAGAAACTTCGATGGCGTCGCCCGCCACCATCGCGGGTCTCGTCGGTGCCGACTCCTCGATCGCTCGCAGACCAGCAGCTGCAATTCGACTTTCGGTCTCAGCTTGGCCTCGAAGGAAGCTAGCAATCTTTCGCTCAGAAGCCATCCCTCCCATCCCGATATAGAAGAACCCAGCGACCTGGACCAGGGGCTCCACAAGGAGCGTGGTGAGGAGCATTATTGCCACCGCGCCGGTGAGAGAAAGATTTCCCAACGAATGCTGCCAAATGGACAGGGCAGCAGCGGAACAGATCAGTAGTAGTGAGAACAAGCCATCCATCACTATGATGACAATCTGGTTTCCCGCCAGAAGCTTCATTATTGCGCCCCGGTTCTTCTCGCCCTGTTCACGAAGTTCCGCTTCAACTCGTGGGCCGGCTCCAAGCAGGCGAATAAGGACCAAGTTCCGGATAGCGTCCAGGTACTTTCCTGCCAACGTTGCCCTTTCCTTTCGGGACTTGGCAGACGTCTTCCGGAAAAACATCATGAAATACCTAATGAGGACCGGCACCATCACCGCAAGGAACATGAGACTGAGTCCAACCACCCAGTTGAAAGCGAGAGCGACGTACAGAAGCGTCCCAAAGGGAATGAGAACGGCTGCCACGGTTGCCCCGAAATAGACCTGCCGGTATTCGGTAAGCCTCTCCGTGTTGTCGGTCATCAGCGTAATCAAGTCGCCAGAGCTGATGTCACCATCGGCGCGTCCAGGAGCGGAGGGGGACTCGAAAATGTCCTTGAGGAGTCTCCTGCGAATCCGGATTTCTTCTGCTCTAGCAGCAGCGCCCCCGTACGCGATCTCAAAGAAAGCTGCCATTCCGGCCAGGAACAACGAAGCCGAAGGCAGCAGGAAAGAACCGCCCTGAAGCGATTGGCCTGAAAAGTGCGCGCCTATCAGATTCGCAGTGGAAACAAGGGTGGCTGCCATGAACACCGCGGTCAGAAGTCGCGCCGAGGCGACTATACGAACATCTCTGCGACCCCGCGGGGTCAGAACTAGTCGCTTGCTAGAAACCTCGCGTTCAGGACGCCCTTTTCTGTTCACGTTCCTACCCCCTCTCGAATTAGGTTAGCGCAACCTTACCTAAAGGGAGAGCCTCTCCGGAGTGCAACGGGGGTGGACATAAGTCCCGGTCAGGGATACCTCCACATCAAGGAGTCAAGTGATCCCCTCAGCCTTTTTCGCTCTACCTTGCCTGCGGCCTTGAATCAGGCTGGCAATCGGGTCGGCAAACCGAGTCAATATCGGTCCGACAATGGCCATTAACATCACGTAAGTCGCCGCAAGTGGGCCTATTCCAGCCACGCCAGCCGTCGTTGCCAGTCCTGCAATGACAATGTTGAATTCGCCGCGAGGAACCATGATGGTACCCGCTCGAATCTGCCCGGGTAGAGCGATGCCTGCTTTCCGAGCCGAGTACATGCCCACAATTATCTTCGTGATCATAGTCACCAGGCCAAGCACCAGCGCAAAGCCCAAAACCGGAGGAATCAAACGGGCATCAGTCTGCATTCCGAAGAAAACAAAGAACACCGCTGCGAAGAGGTCACGCAGGGGAGTCAGAACCTTACGGGCGTTCTCCGCGACGTTGCCAGAAAGAGCAATTCCAACCAAGAAAGCCCCGACAGCGGTAGACACGTTCATTTCTTCCGCGAATCCCGCAACCAGAAGAACAAGTCCAAGAACACCCAAAAGCAGCAGCTCATCGTTCGGGGTGAATACGACCCGGTTAATCTGATTCCCGAAACGCAGGGCAATGAACATGACCAGCACAACCGCAGCGACCGCACCTGCAACGGAGATCAAGCCTCCGCGGACACCTGCGCCCGCAAGTAGCGCGGTAAGGATGGGCAGGTATATCGCCATTAGAAGGTCTTCGAAGACCAGAACCGAGAGGACCATGGGGGTTTCCCGGTTGCCCAAGCGTCCAAGGTCACCAAGCAGCTTCGCTGCTATACCAGAGGACGTAGCGTAGGTGACGCCAGCCATCGCCATGATTCCCGCGGGGGGCCAGCCCAGCATCCAACCGACCAGCGCACCGGGCGTTGCGTTTAGTGCGAAGTCCAAGAAACCCGAGCGGTAGTGAGTTTTTAAGTTGTGAACCAGCTCATTGGCAGAGTATTCCAGCCCCAGAAGGAACAGGAGCAGGATCACTCCAATCTGGGCCCCGATCTCAATAAACCTGAGCTCCCCGCCAAGCAGGGGGAAAACGCCGCCAACGCCGAACAGTAGGCCTCCCAGAAGATACAAAGGAATGGGTGACAAGCTCACCAAGGAGGCTAACCGTCCCAAAATTCCTAACCCGAGAAGAATCCCGCCAAGCTCTAGAAGAGCCCTAGCTAAGTCCACCTGTTTCAGCCTCCCGCGATGTAAGCTCTGGCGGCCTCAATGGCCTCATCCGTACCAACTACAACCAGCTGGTCTCCCACGTGAACACGAAAATCGGGCTCGGGGGAGGGGGTCACCTCGTCTCCCCGCCACACAGCCACGATCGGAACACCAGTGTTCCCGCGCACGTTTGCCTGCGCAAGGGTCATCCCTTCGATATAGTCGCCCCGGCGCACCTCTACCGCTTCGGATCCCAGCCTGGCTACCTGATCGGTAATCCGAGACAGCCGCTGCACAACTAGGCGCGTTCCCAGGTATTCCGCCAGAATGTCGGCTTCGCTCTCAGTTAGAGTCACAGTTTCGGAAACCGAATCGGGGTCGCCTTTCTTATAGACGAGGAGTTCCCTGTGTCCGTCGCGGAAAGTTATCACCCCCACGCGCCTGCCTTTTTCGGTTAGGAAGTCATCGCGCAGTCCGATACCGGGAAGCTCCTCTTCCTCAATATGGATCCCGTCCCTGTGTGGCATGGCTGTTCCTCCTCGCGCAGTGGGGATTCACCAGCAAGTATCTCACGCCTCCAGTAGAGCGGCAGCGCGG
>CAYFRG010000056.1:0-5624 GCA_964345535.1 uncultured Actinomyces sp.
CCGACGCCGATCTCTTCGGCCTTGCGGGCTAGTTCCTCTGCCTTGTGAAGGCGCCGGGAAGACACCGCCACCACATCCCCGTCCCGGACGCCCCGGAATGAGTCAACGTGGAAGTGACCAATAAACCCCGCACCAAGTATTCCGACGCCCAGCGTCTTTCGATTTGCCATTGTCAATCAATCCTTTCCAGCCCCCTGCCGAAGCAGGATGCGTCAAACTGCAGAACTCGAGTAGAACCTAAGAAACAGTTGTCAAACCTGCCTGGCTAACTGCGCAGTTTGCGCTGCCTGCCGTAAACCGCGAGAAGCAGAATCAGTACCGTGCCGTTGATGATGATGCGTCCTGATTCCGGCATGTTGATGGTGGTGAGGAAAGAGGACAGTACCGTGAGCAGGACGGCACCGATGGCCGAGCCCACGTAACCGCCGATACCCCCGGCCACCAGTGTTCCGCCAATCACCACCGCTGCCACCGAGGGCAGAGTCAGGTTGTCAGCCAGGTTGAGGAAGACGGTTTCCGTGTAACCCAGAAGCATCAGACCACCCATGACCGCGAAGAATCCAGAGAGGACGTAAGAAAGCAGAACCGTCCTCGTCACCGGGATGCCAGAAAGTCGGGCGGCAGTGCGGTTCGCCCCCACCGCGAAGATATTCCACCCGGTCCAGGTGCGGCGCAGGAAGATTGTCACCAGGATGGTGGCGATGACCCACAGGTAGAGAACCCCCGGGATGTTGAACAGCCAGCGTCCGTTGACGAGGGCGGTGAGGGCCGGGGCGCTTCGTCCTCCGGCAACGCCGCCGGTGTAAGCGAGGATGATGCCGGTAACCACACCCGACATGCCCAGGGTCATTACGAAGGGGGGAATCCGCAGCAGCAGGATGCCGAGGCCGTTGAAGAAGCCAATCGCGCAGCCAACCGCAAGCGGAATCAGGATCCCCAGGATCAGGTTGTCGTTGGACCCCTCCATGATCTTGGAGGCGACGATGGCCCCGAGGGTGGCCACCTTCCCCACCGAGAGGTCGATGCCGTCCCCGCCGGAGAGGATGACGATGGTCTGTCCGATGGCGATGAAGCCGAGGAAAGACGCCACCCGCAGCATGGCCAGCACCTGGTTGTAGGAGCCGAAGCCGGGGGAGACAATCTGTCCCACCACGATGAGCAGGATGGTGATGACGAGGGCGATGAGGACCGGGTTCTTCAGGAACCCGAGGTTGCGTTCGCGGGTCAGATCCTCAACGGGAGTGTCGATTGCGGTGCTCATGCCTTACCCCTCTTCGTCGTCATCACGGAAAGTGCCAGGGCCACGATGATGATGAGGCCGGAAGCCAGGGCCCGGTAGGTCGTCGGGACGTTCAGGAAGAAGAGGATGTTGGAGGAGATGGCCAGGATCAGGGCTCCTGCAACAGCCCCGAACGGTGATCCCCGACCGCCCGACAGTGCTATGCCGCCAAGGACGACGGCAGCGATGGAGTCGAGCGCCATGTTGGCTCCGATGAAGGGGTCCCCGGATCCGGTGTTGGCGAGGACGGTCAGCGCGGCAATGCCCACGAACATGGAGGCAAACACGAAGCTGCGGAAGGTCACCGAGGTGACGGGCACCAGCGAGGCATAGGAGGCCTCACGGTTGCCACCGACGGCGTAGAGCTGGCGGGTGTAACGCGTCCTCGACATCGCCCACCACAGCAACATGCCGAGGGCGACCAGCAGGATGGGCACGGGGATAGCTGCCACCGCCATGCGGTAGGTGGAGACCATAGCGGCCGGGACTGCCCCACCCGGGGTTGGCAAGACCACGAGGGCCAGGCCAGCGAAGACGGATGAGGTGGCGAAGGTGGCGATCAGGGTTTGCAGGCGGATGACCGCAACGATGAAGCCGTTGAGGGCGCCGCAGGCGGCCCCGGTGACCAGGGCTGTGATGACCCCCAGCCAGATCCGTGAATCCTGACCGTCCATGACCCTGAGCGTCACCACGCTGATGAAGGCTACCTGTGCCCCCAGGGAGAGGTCGATGCCGCCGCCAATAATGATGATCGCCTGGGCAATCGCCGCGAAGACCAGCGGGGCGAAGGTGGCGAAGTTACTGGTTAGGGAGTACTGGGTAAAGAAGGTGGGTTGCAGCGCGGCGTTGATGACCACCGCCAGGATGAGAAGGCCGAGTGTGACGGCGTAGTTGAGGCGGAAGTTAAACCGCTTCGTCCACGATCCGTCACGCAGGACGTCCGTCAGGCCGGTTTTGGTTTCAGTCATCGCTGCCCTCCCTCAGTTGCGGCGGGTTCAGTGGTGCCGAAAAGTAGTGCGGCTGAGACCAGATTGTCCTGGGTGACTTCAGAACCGTTCAAAACCGTGACGACCTCGCCCTCATACAACACGAACACCCGGTCGCACAGTGCCACCAGTTCCTGGTCATCACTGGAGTTGAGGATGACGGTGACCCCGCTGGCGGCCAAGGTGCGGATGATTTCGTAGATTTCGGCCTTTGCACCGACGTCAACCCCCTTGGTGGGGTCATCGAGGAGGACGACGCGCGGGTCGTTCATCAGCCACTTGCCAAGCACGATCTTCTGCTGGTTGCCACCGGAGAGTGTCGAGACGGCGTCGCGTAGGCTGCCGATTTTGATTTGGAGGCGGTCAACTTCGGCGCCGGCCGCCTGCTTTTCGCGTCCAATGTTGACGAACCACTTGGCCATGAGGCGCTTGCGTCCGCTGATGATAGAGAGGTTCTCAAGGATGGGGCGCTTCATGAGCAAACCCTGGCTGCCGCGGTCGCCGGGGACGAGGGCGACACCGGCAGAGATGCCGCCGCGGGGGCCGCGGTAATTCTGGGTCTCACCGGCAATCTTGACCTCACCCGAAGTCTTGGGGATGTCGCCGAAGAGGACGTGCAGTAGCTCTGACTGCCCTTGACCCTGCAGGCCTCCCAGTCCCACGACCTCACCCTTACGGGCGTCAAGGTTGATTCCGCGCAGGGTGGCGGAGTGGAGGTTACGGGTTTCCAGCTGCACCTCTTCACTGAGGGCGGCGGTTTTGGTCTGTTCTGTTCCCTCTACCTCTTCCTCAACCAGGTCACCAACCATAAGGCGGACCAGGCGGGCTTCAGACATGTCCTGCATATCGACGGAGGCGACGGTTTTGCCGTTGCGCAGAATGGTTGCCCTCTGGCAGATCTGCCGCACCTCTTCAAGGCGGTGCGAGACGAAGACGACGGCGACGCCCTCATCAACCAGTTGGCGCACCATTGAGAAGACCAGTTCGACCTGGTCGCGGCGCAGTGAGGCGGTGGCTTCGTCGAGGACGAGGATGCGGGGGCGGCGGGCCACGGCCTTAGCGACCTCGACCAGCTGCTGGGAGCCCGGCGAAAGGTCGCCGACTTCCGTGTTCAGGGTGACCCCGTCGTCCATTCCTGGAAGGAAGTGCGCCAGGGCTTCTTCCGCGTACTGGCGTGACTTTTTTTGGTCAACGAAACCGGCGCGGGAAATCTCGGTGCCGAGGAGCAGGTTGTCGGCAATGCTCAACTCGGGGACCAGCGACAGCTGCTGGTAAACGGAGGCGACGTGGTGCCGGTGAGCATCGATGGGGCGGGTGATTCGCACCGGCTGCCCAGCGATAGAAATGGTCGCCTGGTCAGGATTAGCGGTGCCTGACAGCACCTTGTTCAAGGTGGATTTGCCAGAGCCGTTAGCACCCAGCAACCCGTGGACCTCACCCGCATTCACCTGCAGGCTGGCACCCTGAAGAGCCCGAACGCCGCCAAAGCGTTTGGAGACATCTTCCATAACGAGGAAAGGCATTGAGAGTCTGCCTCTTTGCTGATGGTGGGGTGGGCCAGATGCACCGACCCACCCCGGGTTGGTTACTTGAAGTACGCCATGACCTGGTCGGCGGTCAGGATTGAGTCCAGAACATAGGTGTCTGGCTTGTCCTTAACCGGCTCCCAGTACTCAGCAAAGTTGGCGTCGGTGATGGTCGGATCCAGGGGCAGGATGATGGAGTGGCCGTCCTCAGCCAACTTCGATTCATCCAGTTCAAGGCCCTGCAGCTGGTTGACAGCGAAGTGCAGTGCCGTGGCTCCCGTGCCCGGGGGGTTGATGACGCCGGCGGTCTTGAAGCCGGTGTCAAGCAGGTCGTTCCACATGCGCATGAAACCAACGCGGGCCTCACCCGTGGTGATGACGGAATCCGTCTTACCCGCAGCTTCAATAGCCTTCAGTGTGCCCTGGGCCATGCCGTCATAGGTCCAGATTCCGGCGATGTCAGGGTAGGTGGCAAGAAGGTCGGTGGCGACCGTCTGACCGGTGGTCTGGTCCCAGCCGCCGTCACCGCGGGTCAGAACCTCGATGCCTGCGGCTTCGAAGATGGGTTCCGCGCCGGCCCAACGAGCCTCGGTTGCCGGGTTGCCCGCGGCGCCCTCTACGGTAACAATCTTGGCGCCGTCCCCAACGGCCTCAGCAAACCAGGTGGCCGAAGCGGCCCCGAGGTCCTGCTGGGAGATACCGACGTTGAGGACCTCTTGGGTCTCTACCGCCTGGTCAATGGCGTAAACCTTGATGCCCTGGCCGATGGCTTCCTTGAAGACTGCGTCGAGGGCGGTGGCCGAGTTGGGGTCGATAATGATGGCGTCGACGCCCTTATTAGTGAGGTTGCGAACCTGCTGGATCTGACCGTTTACATCCGTGTCAGCGTTCTCCATGACCAGTTCGTCGAGGACGCCCTGCTCTTTGTACTCATTGAAGACTTCCTCGATGGCCTCAATCATCTGGGTTCTGTACTCAGAACCCACGAACGCGTTTGAGACACCGATGGTGAACGGGCCGACACTGGTAGAGGTTTCCCCTCCCCCACTCTCGGTACCTTCGGTACCGGAGTCCGTGCCCGCCGGAGTAGGTGATGAACAAGCTGCGACCAGCGACAGGCCGGCCACAGCAGCTAGTGCTGCGACTGTCTTCCTTTCTTTTGGGCTGTCGTGCCCGGTTTTTGAAATTCGTTTTTTGGTGGTCCCGACCCTTCTGGTCGGGACCCTTTTCTAGGAGTGAAGTTGGGGAAGGCTGGAGCCGCGTCGCCTACTCCAAACGAGGTAAGCCAAGCCACCACTGAGGAGCACCCCACCGATAATGAGGAAGGCATCCGTACCCAGACCACCTGTGATCGGAAGTCCCGGAGCTATCGGCTTGAAGTTGACGAACCTGTAGTAGTCATGTTGACCATCGGCCACGGTCACTGCCGCTGCTACATCAGCAACATTGACCCAGCAGGAATCATCATCAAGATCAGCCTGAGTAGGAACAGCTGGACAGGTGTCGCTAACCGTGTACTTCTGCAAGGAACGCTGCAGGTAGGCAATATCCGCATCCTCACTCAGCGTGTACTCCTCCCCCGCCACCACCTCGATGGTGTTGGCAGCCGAGACGCTGGTAGAACCAGCAGTGCTAATTGAGGCGGAACCCGTAGGCCCATTTGCCATGACGGTGAAGTCAGCGGGCATGAACCCCTCTTCCTCGGCCTCGACAAACTTCAGCAGCGTCAAGTTCTGAGAACAGGTGACGTTGTTAGTAATAACCACGGTGTTGCCCGTGGGGTTCATCGTGTACTCAAACCCAGCAGAGGAAACATCAACCGGTGATTCCAGA
>CAYFRG010000057.1:0-1604 GCA_964345535.1 uncultured Actinomyces sp.
GCTAGTGGCAGCAGCTGCCAGTCGGTGTTGGACCGGATCGTCCCCGGCTACTATCACCGCCTCGGCAAAGACGGACAAGTAGAGACGTCCACTTGCTGCGCGAACGTGGCTACTGAGCGAATAATGACGGAAAAGCTCATGGTCGATACTTTGGTCCGCTGGGTGAAGCACTACCACGTTGACGGATTCAGGTTTGACTTGATGGGCCACCACTCCCTCGAAAACATGCGGGCGATCCGCGGCGCGTTGGACCGGCTCACCGAAGACCGCGACGGAGTGGCCGGGCGGCGCGTGTACCTCTACGGAGAAGGTTGGGACTTTGGGGAAGTTGCTGGTGGCAGGCTGTTTCGCCAGGCGAAGCTGGGGAACTTGGGGGGAACCGGTATCGGTGCTTTCAACGACCGTATTCGGGACGCTGTGCGTGGCGGCGCTCCTTTCGACGGGGATCAGCGGTTGCGCCAAGGGTTCGCCTCAGGCCAATTCACCGACCCGAACATGCATGCCGCGGCGCGCACCTCAGCCCGAGAGGAACGCCACCAACTGGAGTGGAACCAGCAACTGGTCATGTCGGGACTGGTTGGGGCGTTAGCCGACTACCCTGTACCGACCGTTCACGGACCGGTGCTGGGAAAACACCTGGACGGAGCCGGCTTTGCCCTGAGCCCGGAAGAATGCGTCAACTACGTAGAAGCGCATGACAACGAGACACTGTTCGACAGCGGTGTCTTCAAGCTCCCCGAAAGTGCCGCCATGGACCAGCGGGTTCGCTTGCACCTCTTGGCCAACGCCATTGTCGCGTTCAGCCAAGGGGTTGCCTTCTTCGCAGCGGGCACGGAACTCTTACGCTCCAAATCGCTGGACCGAGACTCTTACAACTCCGGGGACTGGTTCAACGGGTTGGATTGGACAGGCCGGAGAAACGTCTTCGGGACCGGGCTACCGGCCGCTGGCCCAAACAGGGACAAATGGGACGTTATGGGTCCGTTGTTGGAGAATCCTCAGCTGAAACCGGGTAGTGCGGACATGCACCAAGCCAGAGAAGGATTCCTAGATGTGCTCCGGATCCGTTCGTCGTCTCCGCTGTTCAGTTTGGGAGATGCAAAGGCGGTAAAGCAAAAGGTGACTTTCCCAGCCAACGGCAACCAGTATCCCGGGGTGATCACGATGTTCATCTCAGATGCATCGGCTCCCGTGGATGAGCGTTTTTCGGCGGTGTTAGTCGTGTTCAATTCGCGGCCCCAAACATGGGCGGGAAAGATCGATAGTCTGACGGGCAGAAAGCTCTCCCTGCACCCGATCCAAGAGCGCGGGGGCGACCGGGTTGTACGCCGGTCATTTTGGGACACAAATCACGGGTTAGTAAGTGTGCCAGCTCGAACCGCCGCTGTTTTCGTGGAGCCCCGGGCGTAGCTCGCATCCACCCACACGAGGCAATCGCAATCACGCACCCACTGGACCGCACAAATTAATCCGCCTACTGATCAACTGAAACTGGCACATTACTCTAGGAGTAGTTTGGCCTCATCCTGGCAACAAAGTGAAGTGAGGCTCACATGTCCTATCTGCGGCGCATCCCCCTGCTCGGGTGGATCCTTATCGCCATT
>CAYFRG010000057.1:1704-4557 GCA_964345535.1 uncultured Actinomyces sp.
ACGTCCTCTTCAGCCGCCACCATTCCGATCACTTTGAACTCGGCGCGCGGTATTGGTGTCAGCAACACCGTTTCCAGCTTCGTTGTTCCACTGTGCGCAACAATTCACCTTTCAGGGTCAATAGTCAAGATCACCACATTCTCCATCGCAGTGCTCATCCTCATGGGTGGCAACTACAGCTTCTGGGCGTTCCTGCCGTTCCTGCTGATGCTGGGCGTCATGATGATTGCCGCTCCCGGCGTTCCCGGTGGAGCGATCGCTGCGGCATCCGGTCTTCTGGTGCAGATGCTCGGCTTTGGTGATGCCGCCATCGGACTGATGTTCGCGGCTTACATCGCCCTGGACAGCTTCGGTACCGCGACTAACGTGACCGGCGACGGGGCAATAGCAGTCATAGTGGATAAGCTCTCCAGTGGGAAAGTGAAGGAAGAGCAGCCCTACCCGGTCCCCGAGGAAGAAGAGGCTGTCGAGGAGCTCCTAGCCAACTAAGACCCGGGCACCATCGGGTTCCTAGCCAGCGCGCACACTCACAAATCCCTGGCGAACACCAAGGCGGGTTCGGATACAACGAAAACCGGGCCCGCCCTGGTCGCCTAGCGGTTTTGCAGCCGCACGGAAACACCTGCGTGAAAGGCAGAGGATACAAATGAGCCGAAAGAGAAGGCTCCTGGCAGCGGTGGCGGGTGCCTTAATCGTCCCTGCCTTGCTTACGGCGTGCTCCGGGGCAGGCTCCCAGGCAGGAAAGATCGCGACCTACCTCCCGGACGAAAACGCTGCGGCTGAGGGGGCGCTCCTATCCGGCACCTTGATGCTCGACAAATACTGTACTTACGTCTGGGTAGGCGAAACCAATGAAACGTGGCTCCCTGTCTTTCCCGAAGGTCAGGCGGCCAGCGAGGATGACGGGATCACTTACCAGGGAAGCTTCTATGCGGAAGGGGCCGCTATCGATCTCGGTGGCGGCGTTGTGACGGAGCCTACCGCCCCCGCGCTCCTTCCGAACAGTCTGGACATCCCGCGCGGGTGCGCGACCGACTACGTCTGGCTGGTCGCAGCCGACTAGTACCGGTCAGAGAGCAGAGGAATGCTAACGCTGAACGGGTAGAGTCAGCCGGAAAGCTCCACCGCTACTCGACTCCAGTGCCTCCACGTCTCCCCCAGCGGACCGGGCTAGCTCCCGCGCGATCGGCAGCCCCAACCCGGTCCCACCAGATTCTCGGCTGCGCGCCGAATCAAGACGCACGAAGCGCTGGAAAATGCGCTCCGTGTCCTCCCTAGGGACACCGGGCCCGTCATCCCGGACGCTAACCTCCACCATTCCACCCACCTCTTTCGCGGTGACCACAACCTCCGTTTCAGCGTGACGGACCGCGTTGTCCAGAAGGTTTGATAGGACCTGGCTGAAAACGCTGTCCGGAGCACTAGCCACCAAGCCCTCGGGGGCATCAACAGTCGTCGAAACCCTATCCGCGTGGCGTTCGCGAACCAATCGGGCTAATTCTCTACCCACGTTGATCGGCACTTGCGGTCTTGTCACCCCGGCGTCCAGCTTCGCCAGTTCCAGCAGTCCCGCAGTTAAATCTTCAAGGCGCAGTGCGTCCACCAGCGTCTCTTCGGCCAGCTCTGCCACCCGAAACGAACCGGGATGCGCTGCCGCAACCTCCAGCTGAGTGCGCAAAGATGCAAGCGGGCTGCGGAGCTCATGAGAAGCGTCCGCAATGAAAGCCCGTTGTCTATCCGCTGACTCCTGCAGCCGATCGAGCATTCGGTTCATTGTCAGGGCTAAGCGGCGGATCTCATCCTGGTGAGCAGGCACTGGAACGCGCCGGTCCAGATCCTGATCGGTAAACTTGTCGACCTCCCGACGCATCGAGTCAACCGGGCGGAGCGCCCAACCCGTTACCAGCCAAGAGATCCCTGCAACCACAACTAGAACCGATCCGAGCGCCACCCAAAGCGTGCGGGTGAGTCCGGACAGGACCCGTTCTGACTCAGCTAGGGACACGCCCGCGTAAACGGCTACGGGCCCGCTCGGAGATTCACTTCCCACCGCTACCACGCGGTAGTCCGTCGCCTGACCCCTCCATGATTCAACCCGCACCGTACTGGCGGTCCCCGCCCCTATCGCGGGTACACTGTCGCCCAGTGCAGGCACCCCGCGTAACTGCGGCGAGGCGCCAAGGATTTCCCCACTTTCCGTAACAACCTGCAGGATCGTAGTCCCGGCCGCATCGACATCCAAAGTAGAGCCGATCCGGCCGGCATCGGCGACGATGGCCAGGTTCCTAGCCTGCACCTCGGCCGCGTTCTGAGCATCAGAGATCATCGCCCCCGCCGTCATGCGGACCACCAGCACGGCAACGACCGCCAGCGCCACCCCCACGGCAAGCACCGCACCCAAGGTAACCCGCGCGCGAACGGAAGCCACCCACGTCCGAGCCCTCACGACCCCTCCAAGCGGTAGCCCGCGCCCCGCACAGTCTGGATGCTGCGAGCTCCGAATGGGGCGTCAATCTTGCGCCGCAAGGAACTAACGTGCACTTCCACGACGTTCGGGGCCGCCGGCGCGGCGAAGTCCCACAGCTCGTCGATAAGTTCTTCTTTCGACACGACAACTCCGGGTCGGCGTGCCAAGTGGACGAGGATGTCGAACTCTTTTGCGGTCAGTTCCACTTCCACCCCGCCCCGGCTGCATCTCCTCTGAGCGGGCAAGATCTCAAGGTCACCGAGCACGAGCCGCTCGGAAACCTCTTCTTCTGAGGCCGGGGACGTGCGGGCCCTCCGGACAAGCGCCCTCAGTCTGGCCAGCAGCACAATGTAGTGGAAGGGCTTGGTTAGGTAGTCGTCGGCGCC
>CAYFRG010000058.1:0-4427 GCA_964345535.1 uncultured Actinomyces sp.
TGCGGTGTTTCAGCGTTAATGTCCGTTTTTTTGGTTTCTTTTACGCATCATTGGGTTCGTTTTGGACGGTTCTATTTTCTCGTTGTTTCCTGTTGTAGGCAAGCCGGGTTTTCTTGGCTTGTTTGAGTCCTTCGTTTCTTCGCTGGCGTATTTGTTTTCCTTTTCCTTGGTGTTCATCCTCGGGGGTGACGTAGCCGATTCCGGAGTGGAGCCGGTGGTGGTTGTACTCCTGGCGGACTACTTCGAGTTCTGCTCTTAGGGTGGCGGGGTCATGGATGTGGTTCAGGTGGGGCCATTCCCGTTTGATGGTTCCGTTCAGTGCTTCGATCCAGCCTTGATCCTCGGGGGTGCCAGGGCGGCCGAAGTGCTGGGCGATAGCAACTGTTGCCATGAACGCCCTAGTCCTGCCGTGACGCATTTGAGGGCCGTTATCAGACACAGCAAGTAGGAGGGGGATAGCTTCGTCTTCTCCTTCCATGTCCGGGCGGGCTAGTCCTTGTTCTTTAGCTAGGCGCATTCCTTCTTCCCACAGACCCTCACGTTTGAGTCCTTCTTCGAAAGCTATTTGGACTTGGGTGTAGGTCTCTTCACTACTAGTCACGTGCGCGATCCATTTACGCGAGACCAGGTCTTCAATGATCAATACACTCATTCCTGCTTTAGGGAAACGGGTGAAATCGTACACCCACACGCTCCTTGGCTGGTAAGAAACCCAGCTGGGGAACGGCACCCGTTTGGAAGGACCCGGCCCAGGGGGCCGGCGAAAGCGCAGGTCATGATCATCTAACACCCTGGCTACTGTGGAAGGAGACACCCAGAACAAGCCCTCATAAGAACCCCGATATGCGAGGCGCCGGTGCGAGAAGTCCTTCTGGCCGAACACTTCGAAACCATCCAAAATGGCTTCTATCTCAGCCGGGGTGATCCGGTTTAGCACCGCCCCGGGTTTCTTATCTGCTAGGCCCCCAGGGACGGTGGCATTGTTTCTCCACCTAGAAAGGCGCCGCACACCAATTTTCAGCACTCCTGCGATCCAGGTTAGGGACTGACCCGTGTCCAAGCCTTCCTGCACCATTTGCAGGAGAACGGCTTTACTTTCTGCGTCCAGGCGGGGTGGGACTGGCACACTCGGGGTCAGTCCCAGCCCCCTTTTTTCTCTAACAGTGTCACCTTCACTGCCATCTCTTTGAGGGCTTCCCCAAGCCGGTCTATCTCCGCCCGGGCTTCTTCGAGTTCCACATCCCGAATGCTCTTACCACCCGTACCAGGCCGTGAGGCAGCCAAGGCCGTCAGGGCCCCATCTTTAGCGACATTACGCAACCGGGTGATCGTGGTGCGATCCACCCCGGCCTCATCCGCAGCCTGAGCGATAGTCACCTCTTCGCGCACCAGACGCAACCAAATCTCATACTTCACCGACGGCGATAAAAGCTTCCGGGACTTACGCCCAGAACCACTAAAATCAGTCATCACTACAGCCCTTCCTAGGCACTCACTCAAACCCTACAAATGATGCTTAGAAAAAACCCCCAAACCAGACACGAACGCTGACGCACACCATTCCCATGTGCTGCCGCATGTAAGAACAGACTCAGACCGGATGGCGTGGATGGGCCGTGACAGCTGCCCGACTGAGATCCAGGCAATATCTCGGTACGGTTGAGTTACCTAGACTTCACTCACAATTCCGTTTTTGCCGGGACCTTCTTAACGCAACGTCTTCGCGAAGACGTGCGTCTTAAAGTTTAGTCGATTCCTCGGGGTGGGGGACCTCACCTGAGTTCGGTTTGGGAGCGCAATACCCTGGATCTGCGCGGCGCTGCGGAGGAAGGTAACGAGTCGCATTTGATTCGTGAGCGGACCTGATCACGAAAGTGACTGAGCCCCTATGAGTAAGCAGTAGCTGTATGTGCGCTTGGAGGAACACAGTCAGACCGAGAAAGGTATTGACCGATGCCTATTCGTGGGACAGATGACTTGCGGTCTCGGCCGTAGTCTGCCGACTATCCCGCGGGAAACGCGCCCGGGAGGTGGCGCTCCTCCAACGGAAACACGTCTTTTGTCGGACCTCGTGCGACTCAATCGCCTTGCTGCCGCTTACCCGATAGCTAGACCAAAACTCGCTCGAGCCTCCCTCCTTTTGAGTAAGCTGGACCCAAGGACTTGCCCGATCTAAATCGATTTAGCTACGTTTGAGACGTGTGCGTCTTTGTGGCGTTTACTTGTGGCCCGCTGTGTTTGTGTTCTTAGGAGAAGCAATGAGAAACGGTGTCCAACTGATAACTTATGCTGACCGTTTTGGGGGGACGATACCCGCTCAGAAAGAAATGGTGACCCGGGTGTACGGGGATGCTGTGAGCGGTGTGCACGTGCTTCCCTTCTTTACCCCGTTTGATGGTGAAGATGCTGGTTTTGATCCCGTCGACCACACGCAGGTTGACCCGCGGCTTGGGACATGGGCGGACCTGAAAGACTACGGTTCCCAGTACGACCTGATGGCGGACACGATCGTGAACCACATGTCCACTGACTCCAGCGAGTTTGCGGACTTCCGGGAGAAAGGGAAAGACTCCGAGTACGCGGATCTGTTCCTCACTTTGTCCTCAGTGTTCCCGGAGGGGGCAACCGAAGAGGACCTAGCGACAATCTATCGGCCCCGTCCAGGCCTGCCCTTTACCCCGGTGACGATCGCAGGGGAGAAGAGGCTCATTTGGACTACGTTCACCTCCAAGCAAGCGGATATTGACCTTGATTCAGCTCAGGGACGTGCCTACCTGGTGCGGATTTTGGACGCACTTTCACAAAATGGTGTTACCGCAGTCAGGTTGGACGCGGTTGGTTACGCGGCAAAGACGCCCGGAACAGACTGCTTCATGACGCCCGAGACCACGCGGCTCATGGATGAGATCACGGCGCTCGCGCGGGAGCGTGGGATGCGCGTCCTGGCCGAGGTTCACTCGCATTACGAGGACCAAGTTGACCTTGCCGACAAAGTCGACCTGGTCTACGACTTTGCTCTACCACCGCTGCTTTTGTACTCGGAGTACACGGGGGATGCAGGACCACTGGTGCGATGGCTTGAAGTTCGGCCCACCAACTGCGTGACGGTTTTGGACACGCACGACGGCATTGGGATTATCGACGTGGGACCCAGCGCGGAAGAACAGCCGCGCCCCGGATTGCTTACCCCGGAACAGTTGGATGACCTGGTGGAGGGAATTCATGAGAAGTCCGGTGGGGAAAGCCGACAGGCCACTGGCGCGGCAGCCTCCAACTTGGACCTGTACCAGGTGAACTCGACGTACTTCTCAGCTTTGGGCGGGGATGTTGAACGCTACTTGCAAACCCGGGCAGTCCAGTTCTTCATCCCAGGAATCCCGCAGGTCTATTACGTTGGGGCCGTGCTGGGTGTCAACGATATGGAGCTGCTGGCAAGCTCGGGCGTGGGCCGGGATATAAACCGGGCGTCCTTCACTCCGGAGCAGGTCGAGGAAGCAGTCACCACCCCCGGCGGGGCAGCCATGCGGGCGCTCATGTGGCTTCGAACGAACCATCCGGCCTTCCAAGGGACGTTCTCCTTCGAGTACCACGGCGGTCCACTGTCACTGCAGTGGGAGAACGGAGAAGCCAGGGCTACCCTTGATGCCGACTTCGCATCGGGCGCTAGCGTCCTGTCCTGGACGGACACCTCCGGGGTTCAAGTCACCGTAACGAACCTTCAGGAACTGACGCTGGAATTGGTGAAAGCATAAGGCAGAGCTCAAAGAGCTAACAGCAGGGGGCTTTGTTAAGGTTGAACTAGCTGGCATCGGATCGGTGCTGCTCCAGGTAACATTTTGCACCTAGACCTCAGGGATCCCTCAATGACTGACACAAACCCATTGCCACCCGATGCCGACGCGTCCAAAGACGCGGCATGGGCTCCGACACCACCGCCACCTCCAACAGAGACAGTCACAGAAATTGTGGAGGACCTGAAGGTGACAATTTCTTCTGAGCCCGCCGCTGCAGCTCCGCCGCCTCCACCACCCCCACCGCCAGCTTCTGTGGCGCATCAGCCTGCGACTCCGCCGCCTCCTCCTCCGGTTTCATCTGTACCCCCGGTTTCATCTGTGCCTCCGGTGCCGGCTGCTCCGCCTGTCCTGCCGGTGCAAGGTCAGGTTCCAGGTGGTGGTTATATGCCAGCTCCCGGTCAGGTTCCGGCCCCGGCACCGGCCAACGCGGCTCCTAACGCCTTTGTCATGGCGGCAGGGGACCTCTGGTGGGGACAGATAGACGTCTGGCGCGGAGATACCTTGGCGGCTGCTGGGAGGCCCGCAAAAGTGACCGCAGCAACGGGCAACACATTCCTATCTTGGCTGTTACCACTCCTTGCGAACTCGCTCCTGGTGGGTCTCCTAGTGGTGACAGCAGCAACCGAGTTTGGC
>CAYFRG010000059.1:0-4225 GCA_964345535.1 uncultured Actinomyces sp.
CTTGGTCCTCGAACACGACCAGGATGATGCACTCGTCTCCCAGATGGTTGCAGCCAGCCTCGCGTATGCCACCTCCTTCCAACACCTGCCCGAAAACCACTACCAAGACCACCCGATGCCAGGCTCTACCAGGCAAGCCACGGTCATGCTCGCCTCCCACTTCTATGAGTCGCGGGATGGTTCAACGGGCGGGTTCTACGCCGACAGCACGAATGCTTCTGCTGCCGTGTGGGTGGCCGTGAACCGCCTACTGATCCTCGATCGCGACTGGAAAGTCTAAGAGAGGGACAGTCATGTCGTTTGGGAAGATGAACACGCCCATCACTATCTTCGAAACAGAAGTGGCAACTAACGCCTCGGGTTTCCAAGAAGCCCGATACCTACCAATCGCCACTACCCGTGCGTTCGTGGAAGCACGTCACGCGACGAGCGCTTGGGTGAACCGCGCCGCGTTCTCCAAAGCGACGCATTTGTTTCGCCTGCGCATGATTCCTGGCCTTGAAGTAATCTCTGGCCTGGTGATTGACGCGGGCGGGAAACGCTTCAGCGTCGAAAGCGTTGAAGACGTAAGAGGCCGCGGCAGATACCTAGAGATCCTTGCAAAACTTGTCGAACCCACCGGGACGAAATCAGGTGATCGCCGTGGCCAGGGCTGAGGTGAAAATGCCCAACCAGATCATCGACGAACTAACCCGCCTCGGCGGCGACCTCGACCACCTGGTCGAAGAAACCCTCAAGGCCGGAGCCGCGGTAGTTGCCCCAAAACTCGCTGCCAACCTTGCAGGCGCGATCGGGAGGGCAACTAAAAGCCCCTCCCTCTCGACGGGTCAGTTAGCTTCTGCACTGGGTGTGACACCGGTGAAGACCGGGCGGGCAGGCGACCACAACCTAAAAGTCGGGTTCGCTGAAAATCGAGGCGACGGCAGATCGAACGCCCTGGTGGCGAACGTCCTCGAGTATGGGCGCAGCAACCAGGCAGCCAGGCCATTCCTCGCGCCAACGCGCAGCCAAACCCGCACCGCGTGTATTGAAGCCATGAAAGCGCGGCTCACGACTCTGATTGATGAGGAGTTACCTAAATGAGCGAAACACTCTTAGAAACCCTCACCCGCATCTGCAAGGCGCTGAGTTTGCCGGTCAGTGTCGGCAACCACGCCGCCACCCCCGCGCCAGACGCCTACGTGGTGCTGGTGCCTTTGGCGGAGACATTCGAAGTGTTCGCGGGTGACCAACCCAGCGCAGAAGTGGTTGAGGTTCGCACCAGCGTCTTCACCAAGACCGACTACCAACCAGTCGCGCAAACCCTCGTAACTGCGCTTCTGGAAGCGGGCGTGACCGTCACAGGCAGGCGCTACGTCGGTTTTGAGGATGACACGAAATACCACCACTGGGCGGTAGATACCGCCATACCCCAACCCCTCTTCTGAAAGGAACACTCCTCATGGCAACTATTGGTTTAGACCGGCTCTACTACGCGCCGATCACCGAAAACACTAAAGGCGAAGAAACCTACGCTGACCCAAAACCACTAGCGAAAGCAATCAGCGCAGAACTCTCCGTAGAACTAGCCGAAGCGATCCTCTTGCGGATGACGGGGCGAGCGAGATCGTCAAGGAGTTCAAGTCCGGCACCCTGAGCCTAGGCATCGATGACCTCGGCAGTGAGGTGGCAGCTGACCTAGTAGGCGCAAGGTTGGATAAAAACGGGGTGCTGATCTCCACCAGTGAAGATGGCGGCGGCAGTGTCGCGGTCGCGTTTCGAGCCCGCAAAGCAGACGGCTCATTCAAGTATTTCTGGCTCTACCGCGTAAAATTCGCTGTCCCCGCCACGAGCCTTGCCACCAAGGGCGACTCGATCACCTTCTCCACCCCAACTATTGAAGGCACGATTCTGCGACGCAACAAGCCCGACGCCAACGGGAACCACCCGTGGAAAGCAGAAGTATCAGAAGCAGAAACCGAGTCCGCACTGATCTTGTCGACCTGGTACGACACCGTTTACGAACCCACCTTCACGGCAGGGTCACAAGGGGAAGGTAAATAAATGAGCACCAAAAACGAAACCAAAACCAAAACTGGCGAGCCGGTTGACGCTCTAGAGCGTTCCGCTTCGATCACCATTGGCGGTAAAGACTTCGAACTGCTCCTCACCACGCGCGCGACTCGTGAGATCGCAGGCCGCTTCGGAGGGCTAGAAAACCTGGGCGAGACGCTCATGGCCGCGGAGAATTTCGAACAATCCCTCTCAGACCTGATCTGGCTGATCACGTTGCTGGCGAACCAGTCCATCCTCATCCACAACCTCACTGACCCAGGCGACCAGCAGTCGCTGCTGACTGAGGAGACAGTCGAGCTACTCACCGTGCCAGGTGACTTAGTGGACTACAAGGACGCCATCGCCGAGTGCCTAACGCGCGGCACTAAACGCAACGTCATCTCTGAGACTAACCCAAAAGCCGAAACGTCTCTGGAGTAGATGGGGACGCGGCGGTGTTCACCAGACTGCTCTACCTCGCCACCGCCCACCTGCACTTAGCAGGCGAGCAGTTCTGGCTCACCCCCTTCGGGCTCCTCCTCGACCTAGTGGAGTGTTGGAAACAAGAAACCGGCCGTGCTAGACCCTATCGAGAAGTGTTCATCGATGACATCATTCCGCCGGGAATCTAGGCCTCGCTTCAGCGAATCGCTCGGTTCCGTAGAAACCGATTTGTTCGTCGCCCCACCAGGTGAGGAATGTGGCTGCGTCTTCTCCGTTGTGCTCGATCTCGAAGGCGCTGTCGAAAGAGGCGATGATGCCGCCGGTTGCTTCGGCGAGTGCCGCGGCCACCAGGCCGTATCCCGTGGAGGCGACTGCTGCCCCTCCAAGGTTGCGGTATTCGAACCAGTAGTGGTCCTGAGCGAGCACGGCCTCGAGCCGTTCTGGCAGGAGTACCCGCTCGAACTCGTCAAAGATCCTTCGTTTCCCAACATCCGCTGGGTCGCAGGCGAAGGAACCAGTCGCATCTTCCAAGGTGACGAAATCATCGGGTTCGACGGCACAACATTCGGGCCAAGAGCTAGAGTCCCACACCCCGTTAATCCAGTACGCGAAACCAATGTCCAGGCCCGGGTGCCAGCGAACATCGGCCGCTAAGTATTGGGTCGGCTCTCCTTCTTTGCCAGGGTAGAACGCCTTGACCGCGATCTCAGAACCCACTTCGTAGCGGTCCAGTAACTCCTGGAACAGCTCCTGGGTTCTAGTGCGCGTCTGCTCCACCAGCGGCAAGAAATCGGTCGCTGGGTAGACGTCAATCGTGGTGGACATGCTTCCAGGCTAAACCGCTGCTTCGACAAGCGCGCTGCAGCAATCCATTGAAAGGCGGTAATCGTTGTGGCTGATTCGTCTTTTGGTTTGAAGATTGGTCTGGAGGGTGAGCGCGAGTTCAAGCGCGCCATCTCGGATATCAACCGGGAGATGCGTGTCCTCGGCAGCGAACTCAAATTGGCGGCCACGAGTTTTGATGGCACCGACAAGTCCGCCGCGGCCTTGACTGCCCGCAGTGCGGGTTTGGTGCGGGAGATTGACGCCCAAAAAGCCAAGATCACCGAGTTGGAGCGGGCTCTGGCGAACGCTAGTGAGTCGTTTGGGGAATCGGATCGGCGCACCCAGAACTGGCAAATCCAACTAAACCAGGCCAAGACTGCGCTGGCTGGGATGGAAAAGGAACTCTCCGCCAACGACAAAGCGCTCCTTTCTAACGCTGACCGCTACGACGCTCTCGGTAAGGAGATCGAGGACACCGTCAAGGCCTATGTGGCGGTGAAGAACGAGTACGGGGAAAACTCTGCCGAGGCGAAAACTCTCGAAGCCCGGCTGAAAACCCTGACCGCCGAGCAGGAGGCCGCTGGTAAAGCGGCGGATGCTGAGGAAGAGCAGATCGAGGAGGTCACCAAGTCTTTAGGCCTGTATGCGCGCGGCACGAAAGAAGCCGCCGAGGAAACTGGTGAGGCGTCCTCAAAGATTAAGAACATCACTGGCGCTTTCGCAACGGTTGGCAAGGTTGTCGCTGGTGCGAGCGCTGCGGTGGGCGTGGCAGCGGTTGGTGCGGGCGCGGGCATGTTCAAGCTCGCCACTGACGCTGCTGCGACTGGCCGCGAGATCAACAACACCAGTCAAAAGCTGGGGCTTTCTCGTGAGGGCTTCCAGGAATGGTCTTACATTCTGCGTAAATCCGGCACCAGCATTG
>CAYFRG010000060.1:0-2103 GCA_964345535.1 uncultured Actinomyces sp.
GCCGCAATAGTGGGTTCCGGTTCGTCAACGAACGCACAGGCGAAGACCTTGAGCCACGGCTTCGCAAGGAGCTGGGAGACGAGGCGTTCGAGAAACAACTCGCAGACATGAACTACCTGCGTGAGCGCAAGCTCCTCGAAGGACCGCAGGATGCCGAGGTCCCTGAACTACGCAAGCGTGAATACGCTCCTGAGACATACGAGGTCGGCACCCAGAGCCGACTTGACTTCGAGCTCGAAACCTCTGCCATCCTCGACAACGATCCCGCGTGGCGGCGCGGTCGTCTGCGAGACCTCGTCTTCGGACGCGAGGTCGCCCATGAATGGATGCGACCGCTTGTCCTGCACCTGCAACAGCGCGAGGAAGACGGCTTTAGACACGATGACCCCGAGGACATGGTGGCACTCTGGGCGGCGATGCCGCAGGTGCAGGTCGCGGTCAGCATGAAGACCCACTATCACCGCAATCCCGCGCACCGGTGGAAGATCAACCACATCGCCGACATCGATGCCCTCGCTATCGCCTACGCGTACTGCGACGCACTTCTCACCGACGCCGAGGCGCGAGCCGCGCTCGTCGACTCTCGCGAGCTTCGCGCCTTTGGTGCCGATGTCTTTCGCAACGCACAAGAGTTGGCTGACTGGCTTAACGGCCTACCTACGATTCCATCGCCAGACGTCCATGTCAGCCATCCCCTCAACCGTGTTTCCTGAGTCTGCCGCGCTCGGCATTCGTTCGGCCGACGGCCGCGGTCAGCGTTCTGCCGCCGGTACCGCAGCCCAGGTGCCCTTTCCGCTACTCTGCTTGCGCGTCGACGACGAGCCCCGCCTCAACGAGCGCCACACGCACTGCCTTGCGGTCAACACCCATCCGCCGACTGATGGCCCGCATCGAGACGCCGGCGCGGGCGAGGCGCACAGCCTCCGCCTTCTCGTCGAGGCAGAGCCCCGGTCGACGGCTCGGCACGTTGCGCCGACGGAGGTGGGAGAACACCGTGGCGCGGTGGATGCCATACCGTTCGGCCAGGGACTTGACACTCATCCCCCCCAGGTAGTCACCGACAAGCTGGTCCACCTCGGCGGCAGTGAGAAAAGTTTGAGCCGTCTCGATAGTCCTCACGACGGGCCCCCGATCGTCCCTCGGAGCGCTACTCTGGGGTCGTGCGGACACCTTGTAGACGCCCCGCAACAGGCGGTTGACCAGGGTTTTTGTCTTGGGGGCGGAGTTGCCGAACGTGCTACATAGGCACCCTGATGCGGCAGCCCTGGTTCCTGGATCGGGGCTGGTTCTTTTTCGTATAATCCCTGGTCAGGATCAGTTTCGCGAATGGTCCGCGATGGTGACGCGACTACGCATCAGTCCGCTGCAGTGGAGCTCAAGATCGGCGAGTCCGATGCCCGCCAAGAAGGGCAGCTAAAGCTCTACCTGAAGTGGCTCAACCGATACGAACGCTGACGCAAGCCGCCAGCCACAACCCCAGGATTCCTCCCAGGACGCTCAGAACCAGAGTGGTGACCGCGTAGGTGAGCGCTGGTCCCCATTGACGGGCTCGGAGTAACGTTGCCGCTTCCACGCTAGCGGTGGACAGGGTGGTGTACCCGCCAAGTACTCCCGATCCCAGGACGGCAAGAAGCGGAGACGGTGCGAGCAACCCGGTGAATAGCCCCAGTAGAAGCGACCCGCTGACGTTTATGGCGACCGTGGACCAGGGAATATGCCCACTGAATGTGGGTCGCAGCCACGAATCCACGCCGAAGCGTAGGGCGGCCCCCAGAGCGCCTCCCACACCCACGAAGGCCACGACTGCAACTCTCATCTTCTCGGTTCCTTGCGAGTGATAAACCAGGTCCCGACGGCACCTCCGGCTAATGCGGCCAGTATGCCGAGGACAACGGTACCGACTCCGTACGTGACCCCCAGCCAGAAGCTTGGGAACTCCAGGGTTCCGATTGCCAGCGCGCTGTAGGTGGTGAACCCGCCGAGGAAACCTGTACCTAGTAGCAGGCGGTACCGGTGGGAGAGGCGAGATCCGGGCGCTGCGGGAAGCACAGCTATCAGCAACCCGAGAAGAAATGATGCGGCAGTATTGATCCAGAAGACAGT
>CAYFRG010000060.1:2203-4216 GCA_964345535.1 uncultured Actinomyces sp.
TATCCGCAGCGAGCTCCTCAACGAAGACTTGGACGCCGCTTTCGACGGTGGGGAAGGGGCAGTGACCGTCACAAACCCGGCCACGGGCAAAGTCCTCTTTGAACGTGACGCGGAACGCCAGTTCACCTCGGCCAGCACGTACAAGCTGTTCGTCATGTACGACATGCTGGCGCGCATGGAAGATGGAAAGCTCTCTCCGTCCAGTCGGCTTGAGTCCTGGTCCGCTGATGAGTGCGTCGACGCGATGATCATCTACTCCCAGAATGAGTGCCCCCAAGAGTGGATGTATCAGATGGGGTACCCACACATGCAGCAGGTGGCAGACTCTGTAGGGGCGAAAAACACTGTTTTTGAGTTCGGCAACCTGCGCACAGCTCCCGCTGACTTAGCCGAGTTTCTGGGAAGGCTCTACCGCGGCGAGCTGTTGAACGAAAAAAGCACAGAGCGGGCCATCGAGCTCATGGTGAACCAGGAGTTCCGTGACGGTATTCCCGCCGGAGTCGGTGAAGATATTGTCGTAGCGGACAAAGTCGGCTGGCTAGACGACGTCTATCACGACGCTGGAATCATCTATTCGCCCAAAGGCGACTTCATCATGGCGATCATGACGGAGAATCTGCCGGTCAGTGCGCTAGCAGAAGCGGCCGCCGCGATCTATGAGTGGCTTTAGGTGACGCTACCAGCCGAGAGACGGCGGCACCTTCTCTATGGTTTCGCGGCTCTTCACATCTCCAGAAATAAGTATGACCACTTCGCGGTCGTCCGTGAGAAGTTTGACGAAGCCGGGGGTTACCTCCAAGACGTGCCCTGTCATAACGCCATCAGAAGTCTCTAAACGCTCCCGCGGCATCCAAGGAGTATCCACTACAAGGCCCAAGATCACCAGTGAGAGTAGGAGCAGCGTTCCCACGTGGCGTCCCAAGTTCGAAATGAACTTGGCGCCTTTTCCTCGCACCCAAATCCGACTCAGAATCAGCAAGAGGACAAGCAAGACCAGGCCCAGTACGGTGGGCCACCACATGTCGAAACTGTGGATCAGCACGTACTGCGTGGACAGGATTCCCCCGGCGATGAACAAGTCTTTGATCAGTGCGCCGGTGCGCGCGTCCTTACGAGTCCAGTAGATACGAAATACCACTATCGGCAAGATTATGGCGGTGATGAACCCCGTCGCGATGGGTAGTTCGAAAATGGTTCCGAAAATGATCGATATCGAGTCGTCGAAGTCGAAAGAATCCGCGATGTCCGCGGCTGTTTCCCACTTCCATCCGGACACAGCCAGGACATGTATGAAAAGAAACACTGCTAGAAAACCAGCTGTGATTCCTAGGCCGTCTTTCTTGGCCTCTTTTTCAGCTCTCTCTACCGGATGATCGGTTTTGGTAGCCTTGCGCGTTTGTGACTCGTGCGCTTCGTCCGCGGATTCAACCTCGGTACTCGGATCTGTCAAAACGCCCTCCTGGTGGCTTCCAACCCTAGAAGGGAGTCTACCTGCAGGCGGTACTTCGCGTACCCCTACGAGTACACTTGACCGTGAAGCACTGAACCGTGAAGGAAGGGGACAGACCATGGCAATCAGGCACGTAGTCATGTGGAAAATGGCCGACCAGTCCAAGGAAGAAAAAGCGAAACTCGCCAGGTCCTTGGCCTTGGCGTTGGCGGAGCTTGAAGGTGAAATCGGAGGCTTGCGTAGCGTGACCGCGGAACCAGACACTCTTGATGAGGCTGGCAGCTGGGACCTGGTCCTGATCGCGGACCTAGACGACAAAGCCGCCTTGGACGCTTACCAGGAGCACCCGCTCCACGTAGCAGTGGCGGGGAAAATCAAGGCCGCAGTGGTGGCCCGCGCTGCCGTTGACTTCGAGGTAGTCGACTAAGCAGAGCTCGGCAGAAGCGCGGTTAGGAATCTTCCGCCCAACCCACTATGCTTTACATGCACGAAACAGTCGGCACGGGACGTGGCGCAGCTTGGTAGCGCATCCGCTTTGGGAGCGGAGGGTCGCAGGTTCGAAT
>CAYFRG010000061.1:0-4140 GCA_964345535.1 uncultured Actinomyces sp.
CCGTCGCAGGTGATCTCGCCCGCAACGATGATTTTGCCCTTGGTCGCCATGACCTCGCAGGCAACACGGGAGGATTTGTCTTTGCGCAGACAGGCATCAAGGATGCTGTCGGCAATGATGTCGCATAGCTTATCCGGGTGTCCGGCGCAGACGCTCTCTGCTGTTTTATAAGTAATCATATGTTATTTTCCTTTCCGGGCGGTTAACAGCCGCTCCATCACATCATCCTGGGGATTGGCTCCGCTGTATTCGCCGGTGCAGTTTTCTTTGACGATCTGGAATATCTCCATCCACAGTCGATTGGTTTGGTTCATATAGTTTTGACCCATCGCCACATATGGACTTTGGATTGCATTGCCCGTGGTGGGGTGCTTCGCCAGAAAACCATATTCGGTAACCGCTTCCTCACATTGAATCCAGCGAGCTACGCTCATGGCATAGCGTTCCAAAAGCTGTGGAGAGACGAGCACCGCACAACCGCGCTCATGTAGCCAGTGCCATGTGTTTTTGTAAATGTCAGCGGCGACGAGCGTCTTGCCGTCCTTTTGTACGGCTTCGAGCATTTTATTTGGTTCCGGCATTGCCTGACCTTGCAGGTCGGCTGTGTCGGAAAACTCCATCACAGTTAATGTTCTGCCGCCGGGGTTCCCGGCTGATATCTTGTCGGCGAGCGGCTTCTTTTTTGCACCCGCACCGACACGAGCGCCGCCTCTGTTGGTGCCGTCTTTGGCCATATTCATCACACTCCTTGCGTGCTGGGGCTATTCGGTCGTTTGATTGTGCGTTTTTCAACACGAAGCCCCACGCCGCTGTCCGCTTGAAAAGGTTTTAGAGATTCGAGCGCCCCCCACCGGTCGCCGCTTTCGGCAGTGATTCGAGAGTGACAGGATTTACAGAGAGCCATCAGATTTTTCGTTTCATTTCCTCCGCCCTTGGAGAGCGGAAGGATGTGGTGTACCTCTTCAGCGGGGGTAAGCCTACCGTGTGTCTCGCACTCCTCACAGAGAGGATGCGACTTGATGTAGCGGTCACGGATGCGTTTCCATGCACGACCATATCGTTTGTTGGAAGCGGGGTCGCGTTCGTACTGGTTGTATTGTTTGGTAACAACCTTTTTATGCTCGGCGCAGTATTGCTCGCGTTCAGCAAGCCGACCGCAGCCGGGGTAGGCACAGGGACGCTTTGGTTTGTACGGCATGGGTTAACCTCGCTTTCAGGACATAAGAAAAGCCCTGGGGGATTGCTCCCTCAAGGCTCTCTCGGATCATACACTTTTCTATACTACCATTATACCTGTATTGACTGTGACAATCTGTGCCACAGTGTGCCAACATTCAAACCGGCACCGGAAAGTTATAGAGGGCGGAGGAATGAATCCTGTGTACCGTCCGCCCGGAAACGTTAAGTAGCTGTGCGATGTCGTCCCAGCTATAGTTATTGAGGTACCGGTAGCGGAGAAGCAGGCGCTCATCCACGTTGGATACCCGGTCGATTGCGGCGTTCATTTCCGTTTTCAAATCCACATAGCGGTCGATGTCACGGTTGATTACCTTTTCCAGGTCGACGATTTTCTCGATAACCCTTACGAACGGGGCTTCTGTGCTGCGCGACTTGCTGACGCGCTCACCCTCAAAGCTACAGGATGTCAGTCTTGTGGAGTAGTCCCGTAGGCGTTCCAGTTCCGTAATGCGGGAGTCAATTAGCTCGTTGAGCCGATATGCCTGCCGCAAATATTCTTTCGCCGTCATAGAACTGCCTCCTCTCTCAGCTTTCGTATCAGCATCTCACCATCAACGAAGGTGAGAGTTTCGTACCAGTCGGAACGGAAAAACCGCTCCATTTCATTAACAGCGGCCATGGCGGACCTACTGTGTGGATTTTCGCTCAATAGCTTCAGCGCCTGTCTGTAATCCTTGACCGCCTGCAGTACGATGGCATTAGCCAATTCTTCATATGGGTTCATAATCTGCACCTCCGATATTTGTATTTCTCTCGGATTGGCACGGATTGTCGTAGATTGTCTTAAGCATGCAGATCGGCCTTGACAGCATCAATCAGGGCAGATTGGGTGCTGTCCTTCTTGGATAACACCCTCAAAATCCGCTCGTCGATGGTGCCCTTAGCCACAATGTGCTGCACCACAACCGTTTCGGAATTTTGTCCTTGCCGCCAGAGCCTTGCGTTGGTTTGCTGGTATAACTCCAGTGACCATGTCAGCCCGAACCAGACGATACAGGAGCCGCCGCTCTGGAGATTAAGCCCGTGACCGGCAGAGGCGGGGTGGATAAGTGCCACGGGCAGCTCTCCAGTGTTCCACCTACGGATACTGTCGGCGCTGTCCAACTTGGAGAACGGGACATGGAGCTTTTGTAGCCGCTCCATGATACGGACAATGTCGTGCTTGAACCAATACGCCACCAGCATCGGTTTCCCACCGGCCGCTTCGATGATGTCCTCCAATGCGTCCAGTTTTCGGTCGTGAAGGTTTACGATGCCGCCGTCATCGGTGTATATAGCGCCGTTTGCCATCTGACAAAGCTTGCCGGTAAGCGCAGCGGCATTAGTAGCAGTAATCTCGCCATCGGGGAGTTGAAGCACAAGGTCTTTCTTCAATTCATCATAACGCTGGTGCTCCTCATCAGAGAGCCAGACAGTATATTCGCTGCTGACCAGCTCCGGCATTCTCAAAAGGTCGGTAGACTTCATGGAAATGGTGATGTCTGAGATCTTGTCATAGATGCGCTGTTCCGCTCCGGGAAGCGGCTTGTAGCTGAATATGACCTGTCCGTTGCGCTTGTCCGGCATGAAGTAGTCAAGCCGGTAATGACTGATGAAGCGTCCGAGCCGAGCGCCCATATCCAACAGCCGGAACTCCGCCCACAAGTCCATGAGGCCATTTGCGGAAGGTGTACCCGTGAGGCCGATGACACGCTTGACCTTGGGGCGAACCTTCATCAGTGCCCGGAACCGCTTTGCTTGGTAATTCTTGAAGGAGGACAGCTCATCTACCACGACGGTGTCATAGTTGAATGGTAGTTTGCTTTCCTCAATGAGCCACTGCACATTTTCCCGATTGATGATGTAAATATCTGCGGACTTCAGAAGCGCCGCTCTGCGTTCTGCTTCGCTGCCGACAGCCACGGAGCAGATGAGGTTCTGCAGGTGATCCCACTTATCTGCTTCAGCAGACCATGTGTCCCGTGCCACTCGAAGCGGGGCGACGACCAGAACGCGGTGCGCTTCAAAGCTATCAAACAGCAGGTTGTTCAGCGCCGTCAATGTAATGCTCGTTTTGCCAAGACCCATGTCCAGTAGAACCGCAGAGATGGGGTGCTCCTCGATATAACGGGTGGCGTAGGTCTGGTAGTTATGCGGTTCGTATTTCATCAAGAAGTCCTCCAATCTGGTGCTCATCGTCAAGAACGTAAACCTTGAAGCCGAGCTGCTGAAGCAGTCCATGTCTCGCAAGCTGTAAGGGACGCGGCTTGCAGCCCATCGCCTTTACTTCCACGAAAGCTATGCGACCGCTCGGAAAAAGCACGATGCGGTCAGGCATTCCATCAAAACCCGGACACACGAGCTTCGGCGCAATGCCTCCCATGTTTTTCACGGCTTTCACGAACTTTTGCTCAATCTGTTTTTCTCTCATGTACTTTACCTCCATGGACAAGCGGTCAGGATTCTCTATACGCGCGCAAATACGTTCGGACAGGATTGCTTTTCCTTCTATATTGAAGTGTTTTTGTGCTATATAGAAATCCTTGTCCGCCTGTCCGAAAAACTGCTGTTTTCGCCCGATTTCATGGGACTTGAGGTCTGGACAACCTTTGGGACGGGGACAAGCTGTGGGAGTTGTCCCAAGAGGTTGTCCGCACTTTTTCTTAAAACACGCTTATACAAACGCTGCCTGCCGTAGATGGGCTGCGTCTCCCGCTCGTCGGTTTTATGCCAGTCAGGAATGCGAAGCATGATCGCTGCTATCGCATAGGAGTCGGAGGGCTTGATGTCCTCTTTGCGCTTACCAAAACACTCGCACCAGATTTCAAGATTGCTCACGCGGTTGCGGGCGATGGAGCCTTTCGGCTGGGTCGGGCTGTCTGGGTCGCGGATGTACTCCTGCCTTGCGTAGATATCCATCTC
>CAYFRG010000062.1:0-4081 GCA_964345535.1 uncultured Actinomyces sp.
TCCGTGCGGCACCTGGTAGAAGTTGAGGAGGTCGCGTAACCATGGCTAATTCCACTGGTAACGATCTGAATCCTGGCGAAGGTGAAATCCTAAAGGTTCACCACCTGCGTCCCGCCCAGGGTGCCAAAACCGCGAAGACCCGTAAGGGACGTGGTGAGGGCTCCAAGGGTAAGACCGCTGGTCGCGGTACGAAGGGAACCCGCGCCCGCAACACGGTTCGCATCGGATTTGAAGGCGGTCAAATGCCGCTGCAGATGCGTCTTCCGAAGCTTCGTGGTTTCAAGAATCCTTTCCGCGTGGAGTACCAGGTTGTGAACCTGGACAAACTGCAGGAAGTGTTCCCCGAAGGTGGGAAGGTAACCGTCGAGGACCTGGTAGCCAGGCGCGTGGTTCGCAAGAATCAGCCGGTGAAGGTTCTGGGTAACGGGGACGTCACCATCGCATTTGAGGTGGAGGCCGACAAGTGGTCCGCTTCCGCCGAAGAGAAAATCACAAAGGCCGGCGGTTCCATATCCGCCCGGTAGAGCACTAGGGGAGGGCATTCGGTTAGCGAGTGCCCTCCTTTCTTGTTCGTGGTGTCCCACAGGGACTCCACGGCAGTTTAACCACCTCCGAGTGAAACCTAGTAGTCTAGCTCGGGTAGCCAAAATGTGTTGGCTTTACAATTTGGACGAGGAGGAAGCTTGATACGCGCTTTCGCCCAGGCATTCCGCACTCCGGATCTGCGCAAAAAGATCCTCATCTCACTCTTGATGATGACCCTGTACCGCTTGGGAACGTTTATTCCGGCTCCCGGAGTGTCATCACAGAACATCAACTCCTGTTTGGTGCAGACCCGCGAGACCGGCATGCTCGACATGTTCAACCTGTTTTCGGGTGGGGCTTTACTGCAGCTGTCGGTGTTCGCCCTAGGAATTTTGCCTTACATTACGTCGTCAATCATCATGCAGGTGATGCGCGTAGCCATCCCACGACTCGACGATCTGCACCAGGAAGGGCAGACAGGACAGACAAAAATCACCCAGTACACCCGCTATTTGACGGTGTTCCTGGCGGTTTTGCAGTCGACCACTATGTTGACGCTGGCCCTTAACGGCCAGATGTTCCCGGGTTGTGCCCTGCCGGTTATTCCTAACGGCAACTTCCTTTCCTACCTGTTCATTATTTTGTCGATGACAACCGGCACGGTTGTTATCATGTGGTTCGCTGAGATCATCACCGAACGCGGTGTCGGTAACGGCATGTCGCTTCTGATCTTTACTTCCATCATCGCTTCGATGCCGACTCAGCTGGCAGACATTTGGAGTGGCAGCGGTGGATGGAGCAAGGTCTTGATCATCGTGGTCATGATCCTTGCTATCACGGTGGTAGTTGTCTACGTCGAGTCTGCGCAAAGGCGGATCCCGGTGCAGTATGCGCGCCGCATGGTTGGGCGCCGGACTTACGGCGGCACCACGACGTACATTCCTCTGAAAATCAACATGGCCGGGGTTATTCCGGTGATTTTCTCCTCGTCGGTTATGATGCTCCCCTCCATGATCGCGCAGTTTGCTGATCCGAGTGCCGCGTGGGCGCAGTGGATCCAGATCAATATGAGCAGAACGTCGCTCTGGTACTTGGGGACAGAAGCACTTTTGATATTGGGCTTCGCGTACTTCTACACGTCGATCACGTTCAATCCGGACGAGGTCGCGGATAACCTGAAGCGTTACGGCGGGTTTGTTCCGGGGTACCGCGCTGGTCGTCCCACTGCTGAGTACCTACGCTTCGTAGTCAACCGGCTTACTTTTGCCGGTGCGATCTACCTGGCTGTGATTGCCTCGCTACCGTCTCTGCTCATGATCCCGCTCAACCTGGCGCCTTCGCAGATGCCGTTTGGCGGTACGACGCTGCTGATTATGGTTAGCGTCGGTCTGCAAACGGTTAAGGACATCAACTCTCAACTGCAACAACACCACTATGAAGGTTTCCTGAAATGATAGGAATTGTCCTGCTCGGCCCCCCGGGGGTTGGTAAAGGGACCCAGGCGGAACGGATCGTTGAATGCCTGGACATTCCGTGGATTTCCACGGGAAGCATTTTCCGGGCCAACATCAGGGGTGGAACGGAGCTCGGGCAACTGGCTTCCGCTTACATTGATAAGGGCAAGTACGTTCCCGATGATGTCACCATCCCCATGGTGGCTGCGCGGTTTACTGCCGATGACGTATGCAAGGGGTTCCTGCTGGATGGGTTCCCTCGAACGCTGACCCAAGCTCACGCCCTTCGGGACATCCTGGCGGCTCAGGGACTGAAACTGACGACTGTTTTGGAACTTAATGCGCCGAACGACGTGCTGGTGAAGCACATGATGAAGCGCGCCGCTGAGCAGGGCCGTTCTGACGATAAGCCGGAAGTGTTCGCGCAGCGGTTAGAGGAATACCACCATCTGACTGAGCCGATCGCCACGTATTACGCGGATCAGGACCTCCTTGTTTCCGTGAGTGGAATAGGGACGATACAAGAGGTCTCCGATCGGATCATGGCTCTGCCGGAACTGGCGGCCGAGTAAGCGTGGCCGCCCGGCGTTCTCCCTCCCTGAAGGGTCCGACTGAGATCGGGTACCAGCGGGAGGCGGGCCTAGTTGTCGCCAAAGTTCACACTGCCCTTCGTGATGCTTGCAAGCCGGGGGTGACGCTGGAAGAACTGGACCAGCTCGCTTACGACACGACGGTCGCAGTCGGCGCAAGGCCAAACTTTCTTGGATATCAGGGCTTTCCCGCTTCCGTCTGCATTTCGGTCAACGATGTCATAGTCCACGGTATCCCTGACGCGACTGCACTCCGCGAAGGGGATTTGGTGTCCTTCGATTCCGGGGCGAGTGTTGAGCGGGCTGGCCGTGCGTGGCACGCAGACTCTGCTTTCTCCATGATCGTCGGTTCTGGTTCCCAGAAAGCGGCAGAACTGGACGCTGTTACGGAACAGGCGATGTGGGCGGGGGTGGCAGCGCTTGCCTCCGCAAGGCGCCTCGATGACGTTGGCGGGGCGATAGAGGACTACGTTTCTGATGCCGGGCGCGACCTGGGCTGGACCCCGGGGATCATTGAGGGCTATACGGGTCACGGCATTGGCAACAAGCTTCACGAGCCCCCTACGGTCTACAACTACCGGATTCGGGGGCGAACCGAACGGGTACGGCCCGGGTTGGTCATCTGCATTGAGCCAATGTTGGTTGCGGGGGCAATTGACACTCTTGTCGCTGATGACGAGTGGGCAGTCCTAACTGCGGACGGTGAGCTTTCCTCTCACTGGGAGCACACCGTGGCTGTGCTGGATGACGGGATAGCCGTACTCACAGCGCCTGACGGTGGCGTGGAGGGATTGGCTCCTTTCGGGATTGTTCCCGTGTCCATCGCGTGACGACTGATCTGCTGGTGATATTGCACACCTGCGCACCATATGTGCTGTTGCAGCGCCGAATTCTCCAGTAGGCTGGTTGATCGGGCACACTCTCTGGTGCCCAAGAGCTACCCGAAGAGGACAAGCGGAGGATATGGCAAAGAAAGACGGAGTAATTGAAGTTGAAGGGCGGGTCGTTGAGGCTCTCCCCAACGCCATGTTCCGTGTGGAATTGGAGAACGGGCACATCGTGCTCGGTTACATTTCCGGAAAAATGCGGCAGCACTACATTCGGATTCTTCCGGATGACCGTGTCGTCGTGGAACTAAGCCCCTACGACCTCTCCCGGGGTCGTATCGTCTACCGCTACAAGTAACGACTGCCGCTAAAGCGGCGGAAGGTAACCGCTATGAAGGTTCAACCGAGCGTGAAGCCGATCTGTGACAAGTGCAAGGTGATTCGTCGCCACGGCAAAGTCATGGTTATCTGCGAAAACCCACGCCACAAACAGCGCCAAGGCTGACGCCTGCGCGGGGACGATCAGTCCCGAAGCGTCTCAGCAGCGGATCCACAGGTTCGCTACCCCCGGTTCAGAGGCCGGGGCCACCGGCAGGTGGAGCTGAGATGACGGCCTCTGATGAGAAAACTATGGAGTAACAAATGGCACGTATTGCCGGCGTTGACCTCCCGCGTGAAAAGCGGA
>CAYFRG010000063.1:0-3994 GCA_964345535.1 uncultured Actinomyces sp.
AACGCAGTAGCGTGGAGCAACTGATGCAACCCTACCCCGAAGAGGCAATGCGGGCGCACGCCATCTCCTCCGATGCGGGCAACCCCCGTATTAACCGCAACCGGCCGGAGATCAAGCATCCGGGTGGTAAGTGATCAGTGGTGAGCTACAAACATCAAACTAAGAACTATCAAACGTATCAACATACTAACGTACCAACGTACCAACATAATAACCTAATATAAGCATGAAAACGATTCTTACAACCCTGTTCCTTTTCCTCTTCGCCCTGCTTGCAGCACAACAGCCGACAGGAGCCATCCGCCTCAATTCACTCGGCTACCTGCCACAACAGGAAAAGGAGGCAACCATCACTGCCGATGTTAATACCTTCGTGGTGAAGGATGCAGAGACAAACGAAACATTGTTTAGCGGCAAGACCTCCGGCCCTTTTTACCAGGAAGATACAGGGCAGGAGGTTGTAATGGCCGACTTCTCGGCACTGCAGCGCCCGGGCAGCTACTACCTCGAGCTGTCGAACGGCAGTCGTTCGGCGATCTTTCCGGTGGGTGAGACCATCTATCGTGATCCCTTCCGTACCACCATGCGGGGCTTCTATCTCTGGCGCTGCGGCATGGCGGTGGCCGGTGATCACGGCGGCGATCACTTCTGCACCGAAGCGTGCCACATGGAGGATGGCTACCTCGACTACCTGGGAGAGAAAGGGGGCCAGCGCGACGGCAGCGGCGGCTGGCACGACGCGGGCGACCATGGCAAGTACATCGTCAACGCAGGCATCACCATGGGGATTCTCTCGATGGCCTGGGAACAGTTCCAACCACAGATAGAGAAGATCAACCTGCAGCTGCCGGAAACCGCACCCGGGTTGCCCTCCTACCTGCAGGAGCTGAAATGGGAGATGGGCTGGGTACTCAAGATGCAATACGCCGACGGCAGCGGACGGGTCTCACACAAGCTCACCCGTACCAACTTCTCCGGCTTCATCATGCCGCAGGATGACAAGGAGAAGCGATACTTCACCGAGTGGAGCTCGGCTGCCACCGCCTCCTTCACGGCGATGACGGCACAGGCGGCACGCCTCTTTGCACCTTACGATCCCGCTTATGCCGACAGACTGCTGACGGCGGCACGGCTCAGCTACGACTACCTGCAACAGCACCCCGAAGAGAAGCCTTTCATACAGGGCGACTTCCAGACGGGTGGTTACCAGACCACCGACCCGGACGACAGGCTCTGGGCCGCTGCCGAGCTGTGGCAGACCACAGGCGAGGAGGCTTACCTGCTCGACTTCGAACAGCGAGCCGCAGCAATCAGCTTCCGGGTGGATGAGGACTGGGACTGGGGCAACGTGACCAACCTGGGCATGTTCACCTACCTCCTCTCAGAGAGGGAGGGTAAAAACAGGGTCGTGGAGGAACGGATTCGGGAGACCGCGCTGAGAGCGGCTGACAACATGGTGACGCGTGCCCGCAACGACGCCTACGGACGGGCGCTGGTGCGCTACTACTGGGGTTGCAACGGCACGGTTGCACGGCAGACGCTTAACCTCTACGTGGCAGAGAAGCTTCAGCCACGGGACGACTACCGGGAGACGGCCCTCACGCAGATCGCACACCTCTTCGGACGCAACACCTATAACCGCTCCTACGTGACCGGCCTGGGTATCAATCCCCCCATGCATCCGCACGACCGGAGATCGGGTGCCGACAAGGTGGAAGCTCCCTGGCCCGGATACCTGGTGGGCGGCGGTCACAGCGCCACCGACTGGGTGGACCTGGAGGAGAGCTACTCGCACAACGAGATCGCCATCAACTGGCAGGCATCGCTCGTCTTCGCCCTCGCCTGGATGATTCGCTGACGAAATCTCATCAATATTAAACCGAATCATTTTTTTACTGGATGTCCCCGTTGATTCATTGTATTGATCACCTGATTTGAAATTTGTAACACGCATTTGAAGCTACAAATATAGAGTGAATGAACGGTAATTATCTCTCTTCGAGTGAGAGAACGGCTTGCAATATCTCGCACTGTTATATTGAATTGCGATGGATGAGTGCACTATGCTGCTTTTCTTGAATTTCGTTTTTGTTGCTGTTGCTATGACGCAACCTTGAAGATTCAAAAAAAAAATTTATCTTTGCAGGCAAATCATGAATTTAACAATTGAATGGAAAACAAAAAGCAACTAAGCCCCGCGTTAAAAACGGTCGTCGGGGTACAATTCCTCTTTGTGGCGTTCGGCGCCACCGTACTGGTACCTTTACTCGTCGGACTTGATCCTTCTACCGCACTGTTCACCGCAGGGATAGGGACATTGATCTTTCACTTGGTAACGAAAGGCAAGGTCCCTATTTTTTTGGGCAGCAGCTTCGCCTTCATCGCACCTATCGTCAAGGCCACCGAGCTCTACGGCCTGCCGGGTACCCTCTCCGGGCTGGTCGCCGTGGGAGCGGTCTACTTCGTGATGAGCGCCCTGGTGAAGTGGCAGGGAGTGAACCTCATCAAACGGCTCTTTCCACCCGTGGTGATCGGCCCCGTGATCATGCTGATCGGTCTCTCGCTCGCCGGCACGGGTGTCAGCATGGCCTCTGAAGACTGGCTCCTGGCCATCATCGCACTGGTCACCGCCATCGTGGTGAGCATGTATGCCAAGGGACTGCTCAAGCTGATTCCCATCTTCGCCGGCATCATCGTAGGATTCGCCGTTGCGGCCATTCTGGGACGGGTCGACTTCTCCGGCGTGGCCGCAGCCCCCTGGCTGGGACTGCCACAATTCGTGAAGCCTGAGTTCTCCTGGGAGGCAATCCTCTTCCTCATCCCCGTAGCCATCGCACCTGTGATTGAGCACGTGGGCGACGTTTTCACCGTGAGCCAGGTAGCCGGAAAGGATTTCGTGAAGAATCCCGGGTTGCATCGCACCATGCTGGGCGACGGTATTGCTTGTTGCGTGGCGGGACTGATTGGTGGCCCTCCCGTCACCACCTACTCGGAGGTGACCGGTGCCATGGTACTGACCAAGGTGACCGATCCTGCGGTGATCCGCATCGCGGCCGTCACGGGCATCATCTTCTCCATGGTGGCCAAGGTGAGCGCCCTGCTCAAGGCGATTCCCGGTGCTGTGCTGGGAGGTATCATGCTGCTTCTCTTCGGAATGATTGCCGCCACGGGTGTCAACAACATGATCCAGAACAGGACCAACATGAGCAACTCACGCAACCTGATCATCGTCTCACTGATTCTCACCACCGGCATCGGCGGTGCGGTGCTGCAGATGGGTACCGTCAGCATGACCGGCATCGGTCTCTCAGCCGTAATTGGTGTGCTGCTCAACCTGATCCTCCCCAGGACGAAGGAAGAGAAGGATGCTGATGCGCTTGCCAACTCTTGATAAATGCTGAACCCTTAGGGCATGAACAGCGAAGGAGGCTGTCTCAAAATATAACATGAGACAGCCAATTTTCTTCGTTACTGGTTCTAATCTCGTTCTAATATGGTTCTAATATGGTTCTAATCTCGTTCTAATAGATTAGAATGAGATTAGAGTCAGTTACGACTGAATTAATACGCTGTAAAAAGCCAACTATGGCGATTCTTAGTGGATGGGATGTAAAAAACCATCTCATTAGTATGTTGAGACAGCCTCTTTTTTTGTGATTAACAACCTGACGGTTCAAACCATTTCCATTATTTTCATTACTTTTGCATCTCAAGATGAAATCAATGGAATCAAATAAAAATCAGATACTGAACGACGCCATGCATGCCGGATTAATTCTCGGGTTGTTCTGGGTGTTCAAGTACCTGTTCGTAATCACCGGTGCTCTGCACCCGCTACTCAGCTTCACCGCTACACTCCTGAGCTTCGGCACCCCGCTGTTGCTCTTCTACTTCCTGGTGAAATACAACCGTGAGGGAACGAACGGTGAGATGCGCTTCGGTGAGGGGATACAGTTCTCCATCCTGCTCTTCTTCTTCGCCTCCCTGCTGGAGT
>CAYFRG010000064.1:0-3444 GCA_964345535.1 uncultured Actinomyces sp.
TTTCTGTTCTGCGGGCTTCGTCATTATCGTTCACCGTTCCGATCGAGTACGTCTACTGGGCGGCAAGATTGACTGTGCGGGGAGGATCCTCTACCGAGACTACTCGGTCAACCGTCACCGGGCCTGTGCAGGAATGCAAATCAGTCGACGCGTTTAGAGTTGGCATTAGAAAATATCCTTCCCACCGCACCAAAAACGCTAATGTTGAAAATGAGGGTAGCGGAATAGCATCGGAATTCGCTGGCTTAGGGCAAGGAGGCCCCGATGACCAACGTCCGCGCTGAGAACAGAAGGCCTGCGTTTAGTAGCTCAGGTGGCTTCCCTTTTGTTGCCAAAACCAAGACGTCCCAGGAGCATGCCGTCGGAAGTTTGACGGAAAAATCCAAAGTTCGGCTTGGTCACGGCTTGGTCTGCAAGGACCTTTTCAGTTGGAATCTCCAGGGGAGCAAGCAGTGGGGTTTACGGCTCGGCAGCGCACACGGGATCGCCTTCGTGAATCTTCGATCCCTTTCAAGTAACTATGCGCACGGGACCGATTCTCGAGTGTTCTCTTGTCCTCTAACAATTGCGGGCTGCTGATCAGGAGTGCGGTCTGCAGATCCCAACATCCACACTAAGCGGCTGCCAGATGCTGGCTAGCCGATGGAAGGAGTCAACACCATGATTCGTAGACTAACTGCGGTTGTTGCTGCAACGGCTGCCCTGGCGTTAGGTGTAGCGGGTTGCTCTTCAGACAGCCCCGAGACCACAACAACAGACCCGGCTGAAATCAAAGAACTTGTTCTCGACAGTGATGCGGACGAACCTGAAGAAGTGGTGGTCGAAGAACCCGCACCAGAAGAATCTGCCGAGGATAGTGCAAGCGACACTGGAGGAATGAGCAACAAGGATGCTTGCGCTCTGATCGCCACCAAGGCCGCAGAAGGGCTGCCGGACATGGACGCGGCGATGGATGACTACCAGGTAATAATCGATAGCGAGGTAGCCCTCATGGACGCTATCAAGGAGGCGGGAGAGAAAGCAGCGGACCCGGAGTTCCAAGCCGTAGCCTTGGAGACGTATGAACTGGGCATGGTCAAGGTCGACTACGACACGCGGATCCATGTCGATGGGGACACCACGGTGAAGCTTCAAGAAGCGCTGGACGCAGAAACTGCCTTCAGTGATTCCTACACTGAGCTGCTGGAGCTCTGTCAAAAATAAAGCAACCCCGCGCTACTCTGACTCTACTATGTGTTTTGTCAGCTCTTTTTGCATTTCTTGGAGTTGTCGGAAGAGCGAGCGTACGAGTCCTGAGTAGCTGTTCTCGGAGCTTTGCTGGGGCCGTCTCGTTGGAGCGAGGCGGCCCTTTGTTTTGCAAGACAAAGGCCTTGCAGCACTGATATCACTGGGATAGCATAGTTCATATAAAGGGTGATGCGCCCATGATGCGTAGACCAGTCAGGGAGTGCGATAGTGTAAGCCTGATCATGCCTCCCGGGTGAGGTAGGACGTTTGCGCGTTGTCTTCGAGGATGATGACCTCCGGCGTTTGGCCGAGGATGCGTCCTATGCACCACGACGTTGGGGTGCAGACGTCATCAAGGCCTACCGGAAGAAGATCCAGGTGCTGCGCGCAGCCACTGATGAACGAGACCTGTATGCGATGCGTTCACTCCGGTTGGAGCGGCTCAAGGGCAACCGAGCAGGAACGTCATCCATCCGCTTGAACCGCCAGTTCAGGCTCATCATCAAGTTCGAGACGGATGGCGAAGGCCGGACGGTCATAGTCATCGAGATGGTCGACTACCACTGAAGGAGAGTGACGATCATGAGCACGCCGATAGCTGCCGAGGTGTTCCCGGCCGGGGAGCACCTCGCCGACGAACTCGACGCGCGCGGTTGGACTCAGGCTGATTTTGCGGATGTTCTGGGGCGGCCAGCACAGTTCGTGTCCGAGATCATCTCGGGAAAGAAGGAGATCACTCGCGAGTCTGCAGCGCAGATCGCGGCCGCGCTCGGAACAAGCACTGAGTTCTGGCTCAACCTACAAGACTCCTACCTCCTTTGGGAGCAAGCACAGGACTCGCGCATTAAGGAGAACCTTGACGCCGTGAAGACCCGCGCAAGATTGCGTGAGTTAGCACCGATCACCTTGTTGCGGAAGCGTGGCTTTATAACCGCGTCTGATCCCGCCGGGCAGTCGAAAGAAGTTCTTCACCTTTTTGGGATGCAGAACCTAGAGCAAGAGCCAACGGTCAGGTTTGCCGCGCGGCGGAGTAATACGGACGAGGCAGTCAGTGTGGTGCAGCGAGCCTGGGTTGCCTGCGTTAAGACCACTGCGCGTGAGTTGGAGGTTGCTCCCTACTCTCCTGATCGGCTTCAAGAGCTGGCTGAACAGCTCTCGAAAAGAGCACGCAACCCAGAAGAGTTCTCTGCCTTCCAAGCGGCCTTCGCGGAAGCCGGGGTGAAGCTGGTCTATGTTGAAGCGTTCCCAGGAGCGAAGCTCGACGGGTGCGCACTAATCGTCGACGGCACCCCCGTGATCGGCATCTCCGGTCGAGGGAAGCGACTGGACAAGGTGCTTTTTACTATCCTTCACGAGACAGCCCATGTTCTGCTGGGTCATGTTTCAGAGGACGGGGCAGTCATCGTTGACGACCTGACAACAGAGAAGACCCAGGGCCTAGAGGCGAAGGCTGATCGGCTAGCTAGGGAGCTGGCAATACCAGGCCAGCTCCCTATCGTTCCCGAACGCCCAAGCATGGCTTGGGCGAAGGAGCAAGCAGATGCGTTTGGCGTACACCCAATCACACTGATCGGCAGGCTTCAAAATGAACGTCTGCTGTCGTGGAAAACGACCCTCGCCCGCGGTGCTCCCGACGTCACTGACCAACTCGAACGATGGACGACATTCGTCGCTGCTTGAGCACTCTTACCACTTCATCTCCTCGGCATCATTTGGATAGGGTCTGCACATGGAGTTTTCACTTGGCCCCTTCTTGCCCGTAGCTGCGGGAGTGTACGTGGCGGTCGCGGAGCCTGCATCCGTAAACATTGGGCTTGTCGTGGGAAACGACTCTGCTCTTGTCATCGACACTGGTTCTTCGCCCCCTCAGGGAAGGCAGATACGGACCCAGGCAGAACAAGTGGCGGGAGTCCCCGTTGGGCACGTTCTGGTGACGCATTGGCACTGGGACCACTACTTTGGTCTTTCAGGGTTCGGGACCACTGCGGCCGGTGCCAGTTACGGGCATGAAACCCTGGCGTCCTGGCTTGCACATCCCGAGCTGAAAAAGGAAGCCCAAAACTTGGGGTTAGCGGTCGCAGATCTTGTGGCACCAGCCGCAACCATCTCTGAGAGTTTCACCTTGGATCTTGGGCGAGTCTCCGTCCAAATAGACTTCCTGGGCCGTGGACACACCGATGGCGACCTGGTCGCGTTTGTGTCCCCAGCGGACGTGCT
>CAYFRG010000065.1:0-925 GCA_964345535.1 uncultured Actinomyces sp.
GGGCTTCACGGTCGTTCCCTTTGGACAGGGCTTCAAGGATATGTCTCCGCCCACTAAAGAATTGATGAAGCTGGTGCTGGAACAGCGCATTGCCCACGGCGGGCATCCTGTCCTCCGCTGGATGATGGACAACATCTTCATCCGCACAGACCCGGCAGGCAACATCAAGCCGGACAAGGAAAAATCCACAGAGAAAATCGACGGCGCCGTGGCAACGATCATGGCACTTGACAGAGCTATACGCTGTGGAAATGACAAAACCGAGTCTGTTTATGACAGCCGAGGTCTTTTATTTATATGAAGGGAGCGTTTATATGGGTATCTTTTCAGGACTGTTCAAATCGAGGGACAAGCCTCAAAACCGCACGGCAGGAAGTGGCTATGCCTTTTTCATGGGTGGTACTACCTCCGGCAAAACGGTGACGGAACGCTCCGCCATGCAGATGACCGCCGTGTATTCCTGTGTCCGCATCCTGTCTGAGGCTGTCGCAGGTCTGCCGCTGCACCTCTATAAATACACGGACAGCGGCGGCAAGGCAATGGCGCTTGACCATCCGCTCTACCGCTTGCTCCACGATGAGCCGAACCCGGAAATGAGTTCTTTCGTGTTCCGGGAAACACTCATGACACATCTGCTCCTCTGGGGTAATGCCTATGCGCAGATCATCCGAAACGGAAAGAACGAGATCGTTGCCCTGTACCCTTTGATGCCGAACAAGATGTCGGTGGACAGAGACGAGGATGGTCGCCTGTACTACACCTATTACCGTGGCACAGACAAGGCTATCAAGGATAAGGAGTTCGCTGTAACTCTTCAGCCCTCGGATGTGCTGCATATTCCCGGACTCGGCTTCGATGAAGTCGAGAACCTCGTCTCTGTGCATATTGTTCATTGCATACGTCGGAGTGACCTCGTAAAGCGCAC
>CAYFRG010000065.1:935-3250 GCA_964345535.1 uncultured Actinomyces sp.
GTCTGGTGGGCTACAGTCCCATCGCTATGGCAAAGAACGCCATCGGCATGGCAATCGCCTGTGAGGAGTACGGAGCAAAGTTCTTTGCCAACGGTGCCGCTCCGGGCGGTGTGCTGGAACACCCCGGCACGATCAAAGACCCGCAGCGTGTGCGGGAGAGCTGGCAGTCCACCTTCGGCGGCAGCGGCAACGCCAATAAGATCGCCGTGTTGGAAGAAGGCATGAAATACACGCCTATCGGCATCTCGCCTGAGCAGGCGCAGTTCCTCGAAACACGAAAATTTCAAATCAATGAGATCGCTCGAATTTTCCGAGTCCCGCCCCATATGGTTGGCGACCTGGAAAAGTCGAGCTTTTCCAATATTGAGCAGCAGTCCTTGGAGTTCGTGAAGTACACCCTTGACCCCTGGGTCATCCGCTGGGAGCAGTCCATACAGCGGTCACTCCTTTCGCGTGACGAAAAAGCGGCGTATTTCGTGAAGTTCAATCTGGAAGGTCTGCTCCGCGGCGATTACCAGAGCCGCATGAACGGGTACGCCATCGGCCGCCAGAACGGCTGGATGTCCGCAAATGACATCCGGGAGCTTGAAAACCTCGACCGTATCCCGGCAGAGGACGGCGGCGACTTGTACCTCATTAACGGCAATATGCTCCCGCTGAAAAATGCCGGTGCTTTTGCAGATACACCTACCGATGACGGAAAGGAGGGAAAAACCGATGAAGAAATTTTGGAATTGGAAGAGCCGAACGGTGACGAACTCGGAGACGCAGGAACAGACACAGGAAAGAACCCTGTTCCTGAACGGGACCATCGCCGAGGAAAGCTGGTTTGACGATGATGTCACCCCGCAGCTTTTCAAGGACGAGCTCATGTCCGGCAGCGGAAATATTACCGTGTGGATCAACTCTCCCGGCGGCGACTGCGTGGCGTCGGCTCAAATCTACAATATGCTCATGGACTACAAGGGTGATGTGACCGTGAAAATCGATGGCATTGCCGCATCCGCAGCGTCCGTCATCGCTATGGCAGGCACGAAGGTGCTGGTATCCCCAGTGTCCATGCTTATGATCCACAACCCCATGACTGCGGCATTCGGCAATTCGGAGGAAATGCAGAAAGCCATCGAGATGCTCTCAAGCGTTAAGGATTCCATCATCAACGCCTATGAGATCAAGACGGGGCTTTCCCGTGCCAAGCTCTCGCACCTCATGGATGCGGAAACTTGGATGGACGCAAACAAGGCTGTGGAACTCGGCTTTGCGGACGAAATCATGCAGAGGAGCTCGGAGTCCGAAGATGTGCCCACACCCACCGTTTCCATGCTGTATTCCAAGGCGAATGTGGTGAACTCTCTCATGGAGAAGATCGCCGCAAAATGCGCCATCACCCCAAAATCCAACCGTACACAAAAAGCCGATGACCTTATGGATCGGCTCAATCTTATTAAAAACTGGAGGTAATTCAATATGACTATCAACGAACTGCGTGAAAAGCGCAACCAGGCTTGGAATGCCGCAAAGGCATTTGTGGAAACCAAGCGCGACAAGGACGGTCTGCTTTCCGATGAGGATGCCAAGACCTATGCTCAGATGGAAAAGAAGGTGCAGGACTACGGTGCAGAGATCGAACGCATGGAAGCCATGTCCGCAATGGAAGAACAGCTGAATAAGCCCACTTCTTCTCCCATCACCGAGAAGCCCATGAACGGCAAGTCCACCGCTGACGAGAAGCCCAAGACCGGTCGTGCTTCCGATGCCTACCGCACCGGAATGCTTACCGCCCTTCGCAGCAACTTCCACCAGGTGAGCGATGTCCTTCGCGAGGGTGTTGACGCTGACGGCGGCTACCTCGTACCCGAGGAGTATGATTCCCGCCTTATTCAGACGCTTTCCGAGGAAAACATCATGCGAAAGCTCGGTCATACCATCACCACATCCGGTGAGCATAAAATCAACATTGCGGCGACTGCACCTGCCGCTGCGTGGATTGAGGAAGGCGGCGCACTCTCTTTCGGTGACGCAACCTTTGCACAGATCCTTCTGGACGCGCACAAGCTCCATGTTGCCATCAAGGTGACCGAGGAACTGCTCTATGACAATGCTTTCAAGCTGGAGGATTACATTCTCACCGAGTTCGGCAAGGCACTCGCCAATGCCGAGGAGGACGCATTCCTCAACGGCACCGGTGTCGGTCAGCCCCTCGGTCTGTTTGCGGAGACCGGCGGCGGTCATGTGGCAGAAACGCTTACTGCAGCACTTAAGAGTGATGATCTCATCACCCTCATCCATGCACTGAAGCGTCCCTACCGCAAGTC
>CAYFRG010000066.1:0-1522 GCA_964345535.1 uncultured Actinomyces sp.
TGGCGGCGGCGCCCCACGCGGACCTTGTGAAACCCAACGAGTTCGAACTTCTGCAGGCCACCGGGGCAAGCACGATTGAAGCCGGGGTGAAGCACCTGCAAGACCTTGGGGCAACTGCGATCGCCGTTTCGCGCGGTGCTGACGGCATGGAGCTTTGGTCAGACGGGTACGTCTGGACCGCCAAGCTGCCCTACCCGGTCGCCGGGAACCCCACCGGCGCGGGAGACGCATCCGTTGCAGCCTTCGCGCAGTTCCTTGACGGAACTGACCTAGCCGATTGGGAAACCGGACTGCGCTCCGCCGTAGCGACGTCTGCCGCCGCAGTAGCAAAACCGACGGCGGGAGAAATCGACACCGACCTCCGCGCTAAACTATTGCCGCTAATCACCATCTCAAAGAACAGGGAACAAGAATGCTAGTTGATGCGGCCACATTGGCCCGCCAGGCCCGCGACACAGGAAAAGGGGTGGGTGCGTTCAACGTGATCCTGCTGGAACAGGCCGACGCATTTGTCGGCGCTGCCGAGCAGACAGGTCATCCGGTCATCCTGCAGTTAAGCGAGAACGCAGTGAAGTACCATCGCGGACAACTGGCACCCTTGGGCGCCGCAATGATCGCCCTAGCAGAGCAGGCGACCGTGCCCGTAGCGGTCCATTTGGATCATGCCGAGGACACCGACCTGTGCCGTCAGGCAATCAACCTGGGATTCAGCTCGATCATGTACGACGGTTCGAAGCTGCCCGATGACGACAATCGGGCCACGACCGCGCAAATTGTTCAGGCGGCCCGCGCTGCCGGGGTCAGTGTGGAAGCTGAGCTAGGTGAAGTCGGAGGCAAGGATGGAGTACACGCCCCAGGAGCTCGCACCAACCCGCAGGACGCAGCCAAGTTTGTTTCCGACACGGGAGTCGACCTCTTGGCGGTAGCCGTCGGGACTTCTCACGCAATGAGCACCCGCGACGCCGTTCTAGACCTGGATCTAATTGCCGCCATCAAAGATGCTGTGCCGGTACCGCTGGTGCTGCACGGCTCCTCTGGTGTGTCCGACAGCGGCATGCAGGATGCCATCAGAGCGGGGATGACCAAGATCAACGTCGCCACACACCTCAACGGCGTATTCACGGGTAAAGCCCGTCAGGTTCTGGAAAAGCACCCGAACCTTACAGATCCCCGCAAATACTTGGGTCCGGCACGCGACTCCATGCAGGAAGAAGCAGCTCGACTCCTGGAGCTCTACGCACTATAGACCTGTGCAGAGTTGGCGTCCATTACGATTTATGGACGATCAGGCGCTGTTTCGCCATTCCCCCTTAAGAGACTGCATGCTAACTAGTGACTGAACAGTCCTGAAGGTGTTCAGTTAGTGACAAGACTCCGAAAGCCTCCATAAGATGCTCCCTGCCGCGCGTCAACTTCAACTCTAGAAGGGCCCGCGACGCGCAAGCAGGGTGGGCCTTCGTTGCCCCCTCCGTAATTGCGTTCATCTTACATTTCTAATCCCAATCACCGCCCCTGTCCGCCA
>CAYFRG010000066.1:1622-3227 GCA_964345535.1 uncultured Actinomyces sp.
TGCGGCTGCACCTGCACGCCCCCGAGAATTCCCTCATCACGAACTCGCAGCCAAGCACCCGACCTAAATCACGTGCCCCGAGCCGCGATCAAGTGACTCGCACAGTTTTCTTCGAGGTCTTTACTGTTTTGACGTATCCGGTCTTCTTACCGGTGACTTTGACGGTTATGCACTTGCCCTTCAAAGGCCTGGTTAGCTTCAGCTTGCTCTTCGTGGCTCCCTTGATCCTGCTTCCGTTGGCATACCACTGGTAGCTGATCTTCGAACCCTTGGTCCAAGTCCCTGCCTTCGCCATCAGAGTTTTCCCCACCTTCTTTGTCCCCGTGATCGTTGGCCTTGACCCCAGCACTTTGGCACCTAAAACACAGTCGGTTTTCTTCGAGGTTTTACTACTACTCGCGTACCCCGACCTCTTCCCAGTCACTTTGACGGAGATCCGCTTTCCCTTATCGGCTGAAACCAGCTTGTACTTCTTGCCGGTGGCCCCCTTGATTGCCTTCCCACCGCGCAACCACTGGTAGGTCAAAGTCGCCTTGGATGACCAGTTACCCGGCTTCGCCTCAAGCACACGCCCAACCCGAGCCGTGCCGGTAATCTTCGGGGTGGCGGCCGAAACCCTGTTCAACAACACATCCTTAACACCGGCAGACTTCCCCCTGCCCAGTTGTATCGTCCAGAACGTGCCGTAGGAGGTCCCGCTTCGGTAATAGGCACCCACGCCCAGGTCAGTGAAGTTGGGATCCATGATGTTGGCGCAGTGACCGGGGCTGTCCATCCACCCGGCGATCACTTCCTCCACCGAATAATAGCCCGCTGCAATGTTCTCCCCCAGGGCGGACCACTTGTAACCGGCAGCAGTCGCCCGCTCCGCGGATCCTCCATATTTTTTCGAGTAATGTGAGAGCTGGTTGGTCTTCGCCATGTCCTTCGAGTGAAGGTACGCGGAGTTGTTCAAAGCCTGATCCAATGCCAGGCGCGGCGCCGCCGGATAGGTTGTGGAGCCACATTTTCGCTTCCGAGATCGCATCTTATTGACCTCGGCAAGCGTGTCTTTTCTGATAGTGATCTGCTTGGGGCGAGAGTTGGTGGCGGTGGTACCAATATAGGTGTCCCGGGCGGCCCCAGCCGGAGCCGCTAAACCCACCGTTAGAAGAAGCGGGATTGCCAGCGCGGTAGCGACTCTGCCAAATCTCTTCCTATTTTGCACTGACATTTTTCCTAAATGAGCACAAAAGCCCGTAGTGGACTGCAGAGTGAGTAGGAGCGGAATTGCCCTCAACTAAAGTGTAGTCGCAGACAGCTCTTGGTGAGACCCTGGACGCCGCGTCATCCAGCTGCGGGGAGTTGCAGAAGAAAGACCGTACCACCGGGGCCTGTCCCCTCGACGGAGACAGACCCTCCGAAACGTTCAGCTATATCCCTTACCAGAGCCAAGCCAAGTCCAAAACCCCTGCCGGAACCCGGAGCCCTGGAAAACCGTTCAAAGAGCGCCTCTGGATCCGATACTCCCAGCCCGGGTCCTTCATCCGCGACGCGGAACGCTACCTGTCGGCCTTCCCGGGCGGCGCTCAGGTGCACTGCACTCCCCGGAGGGCCGTGCTGCAG
>CAYFRG010000067.1:0-3085 GCA_964345535.1 uncultured Actinomyces sp.
GTATAACCTTGTAGTCGAGAATCCTGAAAGCACCGTTGTATCGGAGTACCTGCCGATGGTGCGCAAAGAATCGGCCTACCAGTCGGAGGCTGCTCTCGAGAAGTCTCTCATAGAGCAGCTGCGGATGCAGGCGTATGAATACCTTCCCTTCACCACCGAGAAGGAACTGATCCAAAACCTGAGGAGTCAACTGGAACAGCTGAATGATTACGAGTTCACAGACCCGGAATGGGAACAGTTTTTCAACAACAGTATCGCGAACAGGAACTACGACATTGAGGATAAGACCACCATCATTCAGGAAGATCACATTCAACTGCTCACGCGTGACGATGGCACCATCAAAAACATCTACCTGATCGACAAGGAGAATATCCACAACAATCGCCTGCAGGTGATCAACCAGTATGTGGACAGTGATAAAGACCAAGCCAGTGAATCGGATCCCGGTCGTGCGCATCGTTACGATGTGACCATCCTTGTAAACGGATTGCCCCTGGTGCACATCGAGCTGAAACGGCGCGGCATTGACCTGAAAGAGGCTTTCAATCAGATCAACCGCTATAGCCGGGAGAGCTTCTGGGCTGGCAGCGGGTTGTTTGAGTACGTGCAACTCTTTGTCATCTCTAACGGCACCTACACCAAGTACTACAGCAACACCACGCGCTTCTCGCACATCAAGGAGCAGGAGAGCAGCAAACCCAAAAAGGGGAAGCAGAGCAGCCACAGCTACGAGTTTACCTCCTGGTGGGCAGATGCCAACAACCGTCCCATCACCGACCTGCTGGACTTCACCAACACCTTTTTCGCAAAGCATGCCATTCTCAACATCCTCACGAAGTACTGCGTGTTCACTTCGGAGAAACTGTTGCTGGTGATGCGCCCCTACCAGATTGTCGCAACAGAGAGGATCCTGGGTAGGATTAACGTGTCGCACAATTACAAGAGCTTCGGAACAATCAAGGCGGGCGGGTATATCTGGCACACTACCGGCAGCGGGAAAACGCTCACTTCTTTTAAAACGGCTCAGCTGGCGAGCAGACTTCCCTTCATCGACAAGGTGTTGTTTGTGGTGGATCGCAAGGATCTTGACTATCAGACCATGAGGGAGTACGACAAATTTGAGAAGGGGGCGGCCAACAGCAACAGCAGCACTGCCAAGCTGAAGAAACAGCTGGAGGACCCAACTGCACGCATCATCATCACCACCATCCAGAAGCTCTCCATTCTTGTGGGTAAGCACAAGAACCACCCGGTTTACGGAAAGCCTGTGGTGATCATCTTCGATGAGTGTCACCGCTCTCAGTTCGGCGAAATGCACCTTGCCATCAAGAAGTCGTTCAAGAAGTATTACCTCTTCGGATTTACCGGTACGCCCATCTTTGCCGTGAACGCGAGCAGAGGCGGCAGGATTGACCTGAGCACCACGGAGCAGGCTTTTGGCGACAAGCTCCACACCTATACCATCGTGGACGCCATCAACGATAAGAACGTGCTGCCCTTCCGGATTGAGTACATCCGTACCATGCGCGAAGAGGAGAACATCAAGGATGTGAAGGTGTGGGACATCGACCGCGAAAGGGCATTGGCATCGCCTGAGAGGATCAAAAATGTGGTTACCTACATCCGTGAGCATTTCGATCAGAAGACCAAGAGAAATAGTTTCTACAAGCTGAAAGACCGTCGCCTGGCTGGCTTTAACTCCATATTTGCCGTCACATCGATCGATGTGGCAAAGAAATATTACACCGAATTCAAGAGACAACTGGAAGGATTGCCGGGCGACCAGCAACTGAAAGTGGCCACGATCTTCAGCTATGCGGCCAACGAGGATGTGGATGGGATCCTGGGGGATGAGAATCCGGAGGATACCACCTTGCTCGACCAAAGCTCCCGTGACTTCCTGGAGGCTGCGATGCAGGATTACAATGCCATGTTCAAGATGAATTTTGACACTTCGAGTGACAAGTTCCAGGGTTATTACAAAGATGTATCGGAAAGGGTAAAAAACAGGGAAATTGATTTGCTGATCGTGGTAAACATGTTCCTGACGGGATTTGATGCCACCACGCTCAACACGCTGTGGGTGGACAAGAACCTGCGCCTGCACGGGTTGTTGCAGGCTTACTCTCGCACCAACCGCATCCTGAACTCCGTGAAGACCTTCGGCAACATCATCTGCTTCCGCAACCTGGAGGATGCCACCAACGAGAGCATCGCCCTCTTCGGGGACAAGGATGCGGGCGGCATCGTGCTGCTGAGAACATTCGAGGATTATTACAACGGCTACAACGACGGAGAGAAGGTTGTGAAGGGTTATGCTGAGCTGGTGGACGGATTGCTGGATCACTTCCCCGTGGGGGAGATGATCATCGGGGAGAAGAATCAGAAAGAGTTCATTCGTCTCTACAGTGCGATCCTGAAGTTCCGGAACATTCTGACCACCTTCGATGAGTTTGAGGAGAGGCAGATCCTGACGGAGAGGGATGTGCAGGATTATCACAGCATGTACATCAACCTCTATCACGAGTTCCGCAACAAGGAGCGTGGCGACAGCGAAAACATCAACGACGACATCGTGTTTGAAATGGAGCTGATCAAGCAGGTGGAGATCAACATTGATTACATCCTTGAACTGATTAGGCAGTACCATGAAGGCAATTCAAAGGACACCGAGATCATCGTCAAGATCAACAAGGCGGTAGGCTCCAGCCTGGAGCTGAGGAGCAAGAAAGACCTGATAGATCAGTTCATATCATCACTTGCTCCGTCAAACGACGTGGATGAGAGCTGGCAGTCGTTCGTGGAAAAGAAGAAGCGGGAAGAGCTGGAACGCATCATCGCTGAAGAGAACCTCAACAAGGAGGAGACTTTCCGATACATTGAGAGCGCATTCCGCGATGGCTACGTGCAGGAAACGGGAACAGCCATCACCAGGGTACTTCCCCCGGTATCACGCTTCACTCCTTCAGGTGAAAGGTCGCAGAAACGGGAGACTGTGCTCTCCAAGATCAAGGAGTTTTTCCAGCGGTTCTTTGATATATCTAGTTAATGATTTCATATGAAAACACAATTACAAATCATC
>CAYFRG010000068.1:0-3043 GCA_964345535.1 uncultured Actinomyces sp.
GACCCGAGGAGGTGCAAGAGAAGGTGTTCGACCTGATGTTCAGCCTCGATGCCACTGAGGAACAGCTCGACTTCCCCACCATCTACGGCTCTGCGAAACAGGGATGGATGTCGGACGACTGGAAGAAACCTTCCGACAACATCCTCCCGTTGCTCGACAGCATCATTCGTCATATCCCCGCCCCCAAGATGCGGGAGGGAACCCCCCAGCTGCTGATCACCTCACTCGACTACTCCAACTACGTGGGACGTATCGCCGTGGGACGCGTGCACCGCGGCACCCTTCTCTCCGGCAAGGATTATGCCCTCTGCAAAAGGGACGGCAGCATCAAGAAAACAAGGATCAAGGAACTGAACCTGTTCGAGGGACTGGGCCGGGCAAAGGTGGAATCGGTGAGCTCTGGCGACATCTGTGCCCTGATCGGCATCGACGGCTTCGAGATTGGCGACAGCATCACCGACCTGGAGAAGCCGGAGCCACTCGATCCGATTGCAATCGATGAACCCACCATGTCGATGCTCTTCACCATCAACAACTCACCCTTCTATGGTCAGGATGGCAAGTTTGTCACCTCCCGTCATATCTACGACCGACTGTTGCGGGAGCTGGACAAGAACCTGGCTCTGCGGGTAGAGGAGACCGGCAATGCCGACTCCTGGATTGTCTATGGTCGCGGCGTGCTGCACCTCTCGGTGCTGATCGAGACCATGCGTCGCGAAGGATATGAACTGCAGGTAGGGCAGCCGCAGGTGATCATCAAGCAGATCGGCGGCGAGGATTGCGAGCCGGTGGAACAGCTGACAGTCAACCTGCCGGAAGAGTCGGCCAGCAAGGTGATCGACATCATTACCCGCCGCAAGGGTGAAATGCTCACAATGGAGAGCAAGGGAGACCGCATGCACATGGAGTTCACCATTCCCTCACGCGGCATCATCGGTCTCAACAACTACGTGCTCACCCTCTCCGCCGGAGAAGCGATCATGGCACACCGTTTCCTGGAGTACCAGCCCTGGAAGGGGAACATCGAGAAGCGTCAGAACGGCTCCATCATCGCCGGTGAGTCGGGCAACGCCTATGCCTATGCACTCGACAAGTTGCAGGACCGCGGCCGTTTCTTCATCGAGCCCCAGACCGATGTCTACCAGGGACAAGTGGTGGGTGAACACAGCAAGGAGGGCGACCTGGTGGTGAACGTCACCAAGTCGAAGAAGCTGACCAACGTACGGGCCTCCGGCAGCGACGACAAGGCACAGCTGGCTCCACCTATAGTATTCAGCCTGGAAGAGGCTCTCGAGTACATTAAGGAGGATGAATACGTGGAAGTAACCCCCAAATATATGCGTATCCGTAAGATTCAGCTCGATGAGACGGAGCGCAAGCGGGCCTCAAAGAAAGGATAGTACTATCAGGATCACACAATAGGGCATATCCTTCTGCCTGCCCTATTGTGTGATCCCTGAGACTATTATATCAGTAACTTTTTATCACAAGTTCATATTACCGCTTCCTTATCTCAATCCTGGCTTTAGAGTTACTCTCGAAAGCAGCTCCAACCATTCGGGAGCATCCCGAACCTGGAATATTTTGATAGGTAAAGCGATCATATAAATCCTCCCCACTACTCTCAAAGATCATTTTCTCATCGCTCCAACTAACGACTGGTAAGTTTTTTAATGTAAAGGCATAACAGTCGTTAATCTGTTCAGCTAAAAGTAGCTTTTTGTTTTTGAAATCAATCTGTAATTTGTAATTCTCTTCTCCAGCGAAATCAGAATGCATTGTTGCGACAAAATAACCATCCTTGAAGGTTAGTGGCTCAAATCCATCCCATTCTTCGCTATATCCCATCCATGCGGTTAGGATATCTCCTCCGTCATCTAAATATTCACCCTCTATCTGGAAATTGTCAATAGTGTATTTAAACTCGTAATTACTTTTCGGCCCCTCTTCATCAGACTCCGGTTCCTGCGTATTAACCTCGGTCACGGTCACCTTACCTGCTTCCACCTCTACCTCCACTGTTCCACGGTATCCTTTTTCGTTGATCACTGTCACCAACCACTTACCTGCCTTTACCAGCATATCGATACCGTCTGAGATGCCATTCTTCGTGGTGGTGTAGATGGATGGAGAACCATCACTGCTGCTCCCGCCACCTTTCTTTTCTATGATTACAATAGATTTAGATTTTTCTTTATTTTTATCCGTTATTGACACCTTGCCTTTGGTCTCCTCCTTGTCATCTTTTTTGAACACCGTCTCATCTACCTTGTTGCGGATGGCGTTCACCACGTCACTGCCGTTGAAGCCGGTATATCCGATATCACCGGTCGCCTCCTCCAGGATGTCAGAAACGGCATGAAATCCATGCTCTGCTGCTTCTTTCCAGCTCTCCGACTTGGTCATCTTCTCCACATTATCAGCCACTTTAGTCACCGTGGTACCTGTACCAAAACCGGGGACTACGGCTGATGTCGCGTCAAGGACCACGTTGGCTCCCGATTCAACACCCTTTGCTCCTTCATTCACCACGATCTTCTGCGGTGTAAGCCCTTTCTCCTGAGCCAGGTCGGAGAACTCAGTCTCTCCATCGTGATAAAAGTCATTGTATATCTGTCCTGCCGAAGAGTCATAATCACCCTTTTGCAGCTTATTCCAGAAATCGGCCTCATTCTTCGATTTATTTTTCCACTCATCCCTCATGCCATTGTAGAGCTTGCTGCGTTCGGCAGCTGTCATGTTGGAAGCGATGGTGGTGATCCGTTCCCGGTTGCGCTCACCCGCTCCGCTTACCCAGGAAAAGAATTCCTTGGCGGAACTGAAGATGCCGCGCGTCAGGGTAGGTCGTTGGAGTACACCCGATGATTCAAGCTGCTGAATGGCAGCAACATATTTATCAGCTTCCTTGTTCAATTCTTCCAGTTCAGCGAAAAACTTACTGAACTCAGTTTTGCTGATTGTTCCTTCGAAGGGAGCTTTAGTGAATCCATCGGAAGTATAGTTCAGGGCATTTAAAATCAGAGACTCCTTGCGGTAGGCGAAC
>CAYFRG010000069.1:0-2834 GCA_964345535.1 uncultured Actinomyces sp.
GTTCCAAGTGCCAACCCAACAATTGTTGCGTTGGTTGTGCTGCTTGTGTTTTATGTTCTTAATCTATTAGGGCTGAATATTTTTGCAAAAGTACAAAATGTTTTAATGGTTCTTCTTTTGATGGCTCTGCTGTTTTTCGGTTTTTATGGATTACCCAAGGTTTCGCCGGAAACATTTGCCTTTTCCCAAGAAGGCTTTTTGATGAACGGCTTCTCCGGCCTTATTCAAGCCGTTAGCATGTTTGTTTTTTCTACCATAGCGTACAGTAGTTTGGTGAACTTTAGTGCCAATGCTCAGGAACCTAAAAAAAATGTTCCAAAAGCAATGGTCATTACACTTATTGCCATTACCATCGTATATCCCTTAATTGCGATTGTTGCAGGCGGATTGCTGCCTGTTGAAGAAGCTGCAAACCAGCCCCTTACCGTTATTGCCTCGGCAATGTGGAGCAGGCCACTTGTAATCTTATTTGTAATTGCAGGGCCATTGGCCGCCCTTGTTACAACCCTAAACGGCAATTTTGCCGGATATGGCGTTCCTTTAATTGGCGCCGCGGAAGATGGATGGTTTCCCAAATTTATGGCTAAAAAAAATAAGTACGGGGCACCATATGTTTTCCTAACATTGGGATGTGTAATTGCCTTGGTTCCTATTTTAGTAGGATATGATATTTCTTCTATTATCCGCAACATGGTAATAATTTTCAATGTAAACACTTTTTTCATCTTTCTAGCTGTATTTAATATGCCACGCAAATTTCCTGAGCAATGGAAAAATTCCAAGCTGCACCTGCCCAGTCTTGTATACTATACGTTGATGACAATTGCAGGAATATTAACCTTGGCTTCCATCTTTTTACAACTTGCTAATTTGAATTTGTTTGTTGTTTTATTTATTGCTGCCCTCTATGTGGTTATTATACTATATGCTCTTTACCGTTATAAAAAGGGATATGTAAAGGTGAAAAGAGAAGCAAGCTTAGAGTAATAATGCTGTTTGAGAAAAGAAGATTAGTCAACAAGAAGGATGATATCAAATGGCTTATTGTGTGCGGCCCTTAAAAAGCGCGCTTAAAAAATATGACAGCGATGACAAAATGATTATACAAATAAAATGAATATTTAAAGCCATTTAAATGAGTTTGAAACATGAATGGAGGAAAGGACATGTTGTTGACTGTAAATACAAAATATGGAACTGTGCAAGGAGTAGCGTGTGATGCAAAAGGAGTTGCCGCTTATAAAGGCATACCCTATGCAAAGCCGCCGATAGGAGACTTGCGTTGGCAGGCACCGCAGAAACCTGATTCATGGGAAGGAGTGCGTTTGTGCGATACCTTTGGATCACCCTGTATGCAGACTTTACGCCCAGAAGGAAATTTTTATAGAACCGAATTTTATACCCATAAGTTTCACCCTTATCCTCCCAAATGGGGAGAGGATTGCCTTTACTTAAACATATGGACGGCTGCCGAAAACCAAAAGGCAGGGCTGCCGGTAATGGTATGGATACATGGAGGCGGGTTTACCCAAGGTTACGGCCATGAGCCACGCTACGACGGGCAAACCCTTGCCAGCAACGGCGTGATATTGGTTAGTATCAATTATCGGCTAAATATTTTTGGTTTTTTTGGATGTAAAGCATTAACCGAAGAATCAGCCAGGTCAGGAAACTATGGTATTCTCGACCAGCTTGCTGCCATTGAGTGGATCAAAGAAAACATTGAAGCCTTTGGCGGGAACCCCAATAACATTACAATTTTCGGGCAGTCCGCAGGGGCTATTTCCGTACAAACAATTGCGGCAAGTCCCCTGGCAGCAGGAAAGGTTAATCGAGCAATTATGCAAAGCGGTGGAGGACTGACCGTGCCTGAAATGCGAAATGATTTGCGCTTTTTAGAAGAGCAGGGCGCTAAGTTCATGCATAAAATAAAAGTGAATAATTTGGCTGAGCTAAGGGCAATTCCGGCAGACGAATTGATGCGGCTTGTTGCAGAAAACGGATTTGGCGCATGGACATCATTTCCGATTGTAGTAGACGATTATCTGTTAAAAGAAGATAAGGGGCTTGCATTCAAGCATGGTGCCAATCTTGATATTGAGTATATGGCAGGTTCTACAATTGATGAAAGCCAAATACTTCCCGTCTACGAGCCGGGGAGCATAACCAAAGATAATTTTCATAAACAAATGAACGGGTGGTTTAGGATGATGGGAGAAGCCTGTGATCCTGCAGACGACAGGGAAGCGCTGGCATTGGCCAATAAAAAAGCAGGAATTGAATGGTTTGCCGAGCACCGGGCACTGGCTTATGCCGCAGCAGAACACAACAGCAAGCCGGTGTATGCCTATGTGTTTACACACCAGCCTCCAGGAGAAGATCGGCCAGGTGCCTTCCACTCGGCCTGTATATGGTATGCCATGGGCAATTTAAAAAACTGTTGGCGCCCTTTTACCCGGGAAGATGAAAAACTATCTGAAACCATGGTGCAGTACTGGACTAATTTTGCTAAAACAGGCAATCCAAACGGAAAAGGATTACCCCCCTGGACTGCTTTTGACCCTAAATTAGGCTTGGAAATGCGCTTGGATCTGGAATGTAAAATGTATGACTTCGGGCCGGAAAATCCGGAAGTAATGCGTTTAACACAAATGCTGCTGAAAGAAGAGTAGCCAGCCGAGAAAGACTTGTTTAGCGCCTGGCAAAGATAGGCGATATTAGCTTTAATAAGCCGATCAATCATTTCAAGCTATATAGCCCAAAGAATTGTTCTGCTTATTAAAGTATAAAAGTACAGCAGATAAAACAGATAGGGGTATTGGATGTGAAAATGA
>CAYFRG010000070.1:0-2636 GCA_964345535.1 uncultured Actinomyces sp.
TTGATGCCATGTTGCAGTCCGGCGGGCATGGTGCCACTCTTCACCGCTCCCGGCTGAAATGGCTTGTACTTGCTGTCGGTGATATTTTCAATAAAGAAATCCTTGCCATCCCTGTTGCCTTTCAAACTGCTATTAGCACTCCTTACCACAATACCGATCTTGTTCACCGGCGTTTCTTCCGAGTTGAACCACTCGCGGATGGAGGGGGTGAGCTCGAGCTTCCAGGCATTCGCCTCGCCCTCTATCTTCTGCATCCTGCATTTGGCAATGTTCTCTTTCCATTCTGCCGGCACATACTTCCAGGTGCCCTCACTCACCACACCGATATGGGCATAGACCTCACCGGTGTAGTCGTACAATTCGGTATCTTTGGGAGCCTTGAACCGTATGGTCAGCACCTTGTCGGCATCCGCAGCAGCAGCAGGCTCCCAGGAGAACCAGTCTTGCAATGGGGCGGGCTCCTCTGTACCGGGTTCCTCCGGTTCCGGCTTGGGTTTGGGTTCCGGTTCCGGCGTTACCACAGGGTCATCACCGCAGGAGAGGGCGAAGAGGAGCAGCAACAGATATAAGAATGATTTGACGGGATATTTCATTGGATATTACTTTGTTTTGAATAATGCATCGGATGCAATCGTAGTTTCTTACTCCAGCAGCAGCACCTCCTTGGGCGAGAGGGTCAGTGTCTCACCCAGGGTAACGGTTTTTCCGGAAAGAAAATCCTTCACACTGTTCAATCCTTTAATAGACTCTGCATAGCGGTCGAGGTTTATCGTCACCTCGTTCGTCGTTCCGTTCATGAAAACCAGCACTTTGTCATCACCCAGGAAGCGCTCGTAGAGGTAGACCCCTTTCTGCAGCACGTAATGTTTCATGCCGCCGAGGGCTATCACCTCATTGTTCTGCCGCCAGTGGAGTAGCTTGCTGAGGTAGTCGAACGCCTCGTTCTGGATGGCATCGCGTCCCTCACGGGTGAAGTGATCCACCTCATCGCCCGGCCATCCACCGGGTACATCGAGCCGTACATAACCGTCGTGCCTGCTCTTGTTGCCATGCATCAGCAGCTCTGTGCCATAGTAGATCTGGGGCGTTCCGGGCATGGTGAGCAGGAAGGTGACCGCTTGTTTCCAGCCGGAGAGCTCCTGCGGGTACTCCTTCAGGAAACGGTCGGTATCGTGGTTATCGAGGAAGCGCAACACGTTGTAGATATCGGGATAGATGAAGTCGTAGGTCATATGGTCGTAGATGCCGTGCAGCCCTCCGTTCCACTCGGTGGTCTCCTCGAAGAAAGCGCTGTGTGACAGCCCCATGAAACGGAAGTCCATCACCGACTTGAGATGGGTGTTGTTGGGGTTGAGGGGACTGTTGCCCTGCCAGAAAGCGGTGCCAATGGGGTTATTGAGCCATGCCTCCGCCACGATGTTGTAGCCGGGGTACTCCTTTTCCACCGCCATAAGCCAGTCGACCATCATCTCATAATCGGCATAGGGGTATGTATCCTGCCGGATGCCATCAACACCGGAGTACTCAATCCACCAGATACTGTTCTGGATGAGATATTTTGCCACGTGGCGGTTGCGCTGGTTCAGGTCGGGCATGGTGGGTACGAACCAGCCATCCACCATCTTGCTCTTGTCATACTCCGAGGCGTAGGGGTCGAAGTACATCTCTTTCATGTGCGAGGTCTGCACATACTCCTCCAGGTTGTTGAACCAGTCGGGGGAGGGCACCTCTGTCAGCCAGGGATGGTCGCTGCCACAGTGGTTGAAGATCATGTCCATCACCACCTTCATTCCTTTCTCATGGGCGTTGCTGATCAGCTGCCGGTACTCATCGTTGCTTCCGAAGCGGGGATCCACACGGTAGTAGTCGGTGGTGGCATAACCGTGGTAGGAGCCTCCCTCCATATCATTCTCCAGGACCGGGTTGAGCCAGATGGCGGTTACCCCCAGGTCGGCGAGATATCCCAGCCGGTCGGAGATCCCTTTCAGATCACCACCGTGCCGTGCATTGGGGTCGTTGCGGTCTACATTGTATTGGGTGCGCATCGCTATCTGGTCGTTAGTGGGATCGCCGTTGGCAAACCGGTCGGGCATGATCAGGTAGAGCACATCCGACGGGCCAAAGCTCTCGATCGACAACCGTTCCGGGTTGCGTTCCTTCAGCTCGTAGGGTACGGTGATCTTCTTCTTTCCGTTGGTGAAGACCAGGTCGAAGCTCTCCGGAACAGCTTCGGTGAGATCGAGGTAAATAAGCTGGTAGTTGCGGTTTTCGAGGGTCACCACCTCCCTGATGGAGACATGTTTTGATGTGACCGCAGGTACATAATCGGCAATGTTGTCGCCGCTCACCATCAGCTGCAGTTCATTTTCAGCCATACCGCTCCACCAGAAGGAGGGTTCCACGCGGGGTGTCTCTCCGCGTACCATGAAGATCGACACAGAGAATAGTACAATAAGAAGGATATATTTTTTCATATGATTAAAACTTTTATTTTCAAAGGGATCATATGGAACTCGCTTTAATCATTTACCGGGGCGATAATAATTATCATGCTCGTTTCATATTTTTGTTTGCTCTTTTAGATATAACAGTTGAATCAGTCTTCCGGTTTGTTTTCATCGCGACCGGAATGGGTA
>CAYFRG010000071.1:0-2568 GCA_964345535.1 uncultured Actinomyces sp.
GCGTGCTTCCCAAACAAAAAGACTTTGTCGATTCGCTCTTGAGACGCGAAGCCCTGCCCCACGCGGCGGTGGACGTCCTCGGTCATTTCTCCCAGTTTGTCATCGATATCCGCGAACACCAGGTAACGTTTCCCACCTGGCCCTGGCGTGATCGTTTGGAGTACCTGGGACACACTGCGAGCTGACACTTCCGAGGCGTTGTAGCAGTCGATCAGCACCTGCTGTCCGGCCACGTCGGTCAGGTTCTGGCGCAGGCCAACTCCCCTGTACCGGTAAATCCCTTCCCGTATCTTCTGAGCGGGTATCTCCAGCCAGCGGCCAACCGCGAAGGCAACCACGGCATTTGCCACATTGTGCCTGCCAAGAGCTCTCACTGTGACCGGCACTTCCAGGCCTGTCTCCTTTTCAACGACAGTGAACTGGAGCTGTCCCTCTGCTTCCACGACGTCTTTTGCGTGATAGTCAGCAAGTGAATCAGACACGGAGTAGGAAACTATCCTGTGGGTCAGCTTTTGCTCGCGCAGTTTTGGGTCGTCATAGCAAACAAAGGCAACCCCGTCGGCGGGCAAGTACCGGTCCAGACTCAACTTATCGGCCAGCAGTGCATCCGGGTCATCCCCGTAGTCCCCAACGTGATTCAGGCCGAAGTTGGTGATCACGAACGCGTCCGGGTGAAGCATCTGCGCCATTCTCTCGACGCCCCCGGGGAACGAGGCCCCTGTTTCTTGCACGTACACCTGTGTTTGGAAGGTCTGCTTCTGAATGTTGGGCAAAACATACGTGTGTACGTTCTTGTTGCCGAGGTTGTACGTAGTATCGAACTCCGTTTCCGCTACTCTGCGGATCATTTCCTTCGTCGTTGTTTTCCCAACGCTGCCGGTCAAAGCAATCGTTTTCGAGGAATACTGGGCGGACAGCCACTGCCCAATGTCTTTCCCACTTTGGGTTGGGTCTTCGACAAGCAGAGTCGGGTGTGCTTCTCCGGTGCCATCGACAGCCACCCGGGTAGCAACAAACACGGTAGCTCCCTTGGCTAGGGCCCTCTCTACCAGCTTGCGAGAGGGGCGGCGGGGCAGCGCAACGAATATGCTGCCCCTCTCAACTTCGGTCAACTTGTTCGCCACAGCGCTCGCTGGCCGATCTGCAACAGGCTCAAGCCGGTCGGGTACAGGGACGTCCAAAATTCGAGCCAGCATGCGCGGTGTAAGCAAAACCCTGTCGAAGTCAAACGTCTGCGTGAGCCGCCCGGCACCGGACTCTAAGCGGCCAAAAGGTACCTCACCAAGACCCGCGACGCTACCGGCCTGTCCCTTGTTCCCAAACAGATTCGCCGCCACCCACCTAACGCTGCTGGGCAAAGACACCGAGCTCTTCTTTCCGACCCTGGACAGGGCAAGCGTCCCAATACCGACCACCGGGCGCTTCCCAACCTTGGCGGGGATCTTCGCTGAGCCACGGACGCTCACCACTTGCAGGGCCCCGCCCGGCAGCGTCAAGTACGTGACCGACCCTCTAGTGAGAAGGCGCCCGGAATCCTCTCCCCTATCCGATGACTGAGGCTTCATAAGATCGAAAGAGAACCCCCTTTGCACGGCGAAGGCGTGCGCGGGCGAACCTGCCACGACCTCCAGTTTTAGGTCCTGCGAACTGCCGCTGAACGCGCCCTCACCAATCGTCCGAATGGATCCTGGGAGCCTCACGGAACGCAGATTCGGGCAGTTAGCGAATGCTCCTTCTCCGATCCGCTGGATCCCGTTGGGAAGCAACACATCCTCTAGTTTTCTGCATCCCACAAAACAGTCCGCACCGATGAAGCGCAGGTTCTCCCCCGCGTACAGCGTACTGACTTCGGCGTTCTCAAAAGCGCCAGGTGCGACTCCGATCACCCCGGTCTCGGCAGCCTTACTGGGAATGACCGCATGGTCCGTCAGCTTGCCGCCGGTGAGGACGGCACCTGCCGAGGGCATCACAGAGAACTGGAACTGTTCGTTACCCAAGGGAATGCCCGCGCGCTCCAGCAGGTCACGATCCTGCACCAAGAGGTCCACGCCGCCGCGGGCGGCAGCCATTTCTATGCCTGCCAGGTCCCGGTTTGCAAATACTGCTAGTACGGCCCGCTCTGGGAGGGAGAGGACGAACTGGTATCCCTGCACTACGTTGCGCAGCGGTAACACTGGCTGCCCCAAGTATGCCTGTGGCGTCCCCCGGCCCGTCGCGCCGCGCACCGCGATAGTGACGGAGCCCAATCGCTTCAGGTATACCCCTGCCCAGAATCTACCCCGCCGACCCAACTTGGGCAGGGCCCCGGACGGAAACAAAAGCACCAGATGCTCGGTCCGCGCCTCTGCGGCACTCCGGAGCAACCCGAGCAAAGCCTTCGCAGTGGACTCATGCACGACAGTGCCAGTACTCATCTGATTAGCTCCCAGTGTTTAGTCAGATTCCTTTGCCTATCGTCCCACCCGCAGGCGCGAACCGGTCCTGCAGGGCTTCCAAGTCTGCGGGCGTATTGAAGTCACTGATAGCAGTACCGCTGAGTTGGACATAGTGCTGGTCAAGCACATCTGG